>JBNRMN010000018.1:0-10180 GCA_050309605.1 Anaerohalosphaeraceae bacterium | reverse complement strand
GATTCCGCACTTCCTCGGCCACGACGGCGAAGCCCTTGCCCGCCTCGCCGGCCCGGGCCGCTTCCACGGCGGCGTTCAGTGCCAGCAGATTGGTCTGGAACGCGATCTCGTCGATGACCTTGATGATTTTGGCGGTTTCATCCGAGGATTTCTGAATGTCATCGATGGCCTTGCTCATCTGCCCCATCAGTTTGGAACCATTTTTGGCAGAACGGCTGGCCTCATCGGATAATGTGTTGGCCTGCTGAGCACTGTCGGCGTTCTGTTTGGTCATGGAGGACATTTCCTCAAGGCTCGATGACGTTTCCTCCAATCCTGCCGCCTGTTCGGTTGCCCCCTCGGCCAGCGACTGCGAGGCCGCCGAGACCTGTCCGGACGCCGCCGCCACCTGCTGCGCCCCTTCGGTCAGTCCGGCAATGATCTGATTGATCGGTTTGGTAATCGCACGGGTAATGACAATGCCCAGCGCAATCGCCAGCGCGACACCGATGATCGTGGCGGTAACACACAGTATCTCAATAAAGACGGCCTGAGCATGAGCGTCTTCCACTTCGTTCGCAGCTACTTCACGGTTGATATCAACTATCTTGGCGAGCAATTCTGTTGCCTCCTCTTGGCGAAGCCTCACCGGTCCCATAATCTGCTGCTGCGCGGCAACCATGGTATCGCTGGCGTTATTGGCAATTGCCAGCATGGTATCAAATGAGCCAAAGACATCTTGCATAGCCGGCATCATCTCATTTTGAAAGATTTGTCGGGCTTGCTCTTGATTGCCGTTCTGAACCAATAATTTGATCTGACCGACGGTCTCGTGAAAACGACGATGCGGCGCATCAAAAGCACGCAACGCCGAGGCCAATTCCGAGTTCGTGGTTTGGAAGGTCGGAAAATAGCGTCCTGCGTTACAGACGGTATGATCGTCGCCGCCCTGAAAGGTTGCAGAAGAATCGTCCAGAAGCTGCCGTATGTTGTTAACCAGAATATAGTGATCTTTGGTATATTGTTCCAATCGGCGGGCAAGATCCATCGGATCCTGAATACCGATCTGATCAAACTGTCGAGACAACTCAAACGCTTTATTGTTTTCGACGCGCCAAGCGTCCCAGGCTTTGACAAACTGATTCCAATATTCCGCTTCTTTCTGAGTTTGGGGCAACGGTTCATAAATCTTCCATGCTTGCTGGTAGTCTTCATGGGCTTGTTCAATATTTTGATATTGACGTTCGCGATCCTCACGCGACAGTCCCGCAATGGTCAATGTACGCAGTGAGGCGCGAATATTTTCAGCCTGCTTTTCAATTTCCAGCATACTGTCCACACTTGGTAAGCGTACCGCACCGATTTCATTGATCGAATTTTCACTTTGCACGGCGCCATAATAGCCTACCACACCGAGCATCAGCGTGATTGCAGCGACGCTCATAAACGCCAAAATCAACTTGGTTCCCAGTTTCATGTTCTTAAACATCGTTCTGTCCTTTCCTTTGATAGGGGGGTATTCTCTTTCAGTTAAAACGGTTGCAGAGTGGAGGTTGCTTCTGTGTCGAGTCGTCTTTACCGGTTTGCTTTCACAGATAAACGCACCGTATCGGCGGTCTTCCTGCTGAATATGATGCACGAGCCAGTCTTTCAGGAACGCTGCCAGGCCGGCGGCAGAGACCATTCGGCCGGTTTTGAGGTCTTCAGCCATCCGGCCGACTTTGTCCGTAAACGCCTTGTGCAGGGCAAGGTGGGAGGTCAGATCGGGATAACCGGCTTTGCGCATGACCTCTTCTTCGGCGGAAAAATGGAGTAAGGTGTAGCTGAGTAGATGGTCAAGTATCTCGCAAATCACCTGATCGCCCTTGCCATGGTGCATCGCCTCATACAGTTGCTGCACCATCGCAAAGAGCCGCTTGTGCTGATTATCCATTGCATCAATACCGACCGAATACGTCATTGACCATTCGAATGTGCTCATGGCGAAAAACCCTTTCTGCAGTGGGTTATTGGGTCGATGTTTGCTGGCCGATGGGAACAGACGATTGCTGTATCCATAGCCCGATTTGCTTGTCTTCCTGCATCACGTGGCGCGTCAACCAGTCTTTCAGGAACACCATGACGGCATTCTTGTCGATGGGTAAGCCTTCCTGAAGGCGTTTGTTCAGCGCCTCGACGTCCTCGGTAAGCCGGCGGTGGCTGCGGCGGTGATCTTGAAGATGCGGATAACCCGACATCTCCATCACAGCCTCTTCGTCGGCAAAGTGGCTCTTGGTATAGGCCAGCAGACCGGACAAGATCGCCTCGATGAAATCAGCCAGCTTGGGACTGTCGAGCGTCTTAAAGAAGATGTTGGCCAGATTGAAAAGCCGTTTATGCTGAGCGTCGATGCGATCAATGCCGATCCGACAGGACTCGCTCCATTCTATGTGTTCCATGGTTTGGCTCCGGCAGCAAATTCGATAAGGAAGTACTCCTGACGCCGTTTACACCTGGACGTCGGCCAGTTGCTCCAGTTCCTGTGTATGCAGCACCTGGTCAATATCCAGCAGAATCTTGACCGCGCCGCCGATCTTGCCCATGCCGAGGATAAACGACGTATCGACGCTGCCGTCAAACTGCGGCGTCGGCTCAATGTCTTTGTCCTCAATGTCCAGCACTTCGCAGACGCGATCGACGATGATGCCGGTGTGAAAGCTCTGCCGACCGGCTTTGACCTCGACCACGATGATACACGTCTGGTCGGTGATCTCAATCGGCTCCATGCCGAATCGCGCCCGCATATCGACGATGGGCACGACCTGCCCGCGGAGATTGATCACGCCGCGCACATCATGCGGGGCACGCGGCACGGCGGTAATATCCATATAGCCGATGATCTCGCGAACCTTAAGGATTTGCAGACCGAATTCTTCAGCCCCCAGCGTAAACGTCAGGTATTTGCCCGCTAAACTCTGCCTGTCAGAGCCGGCCTGCGGGGGCGATGTGGTGGTATTTGCCATACTGCCTTCCTTTCTGATATTGAAGTACATTGACTGTTCGCAGCCGTTGGTTTTCCTGCAGGGATAACCTGTTCACGGGGTGTGTCATCGTAAAAATAAAACGAACTTAAAAGTTCTATTTGTAAAAAACGAAGGAAATCCTTTGATAGCAAAGAGGAAATGATTCGCTGTTATTGGGGTCAATGGTTATTTTTCCCGAACATCTCTTGGGAAAATCGCCCTGCTGTATTCCGTATTACTCTGTTGAAAACCAAGGTATTATATGTCCCTGTCTGTTGATATATCCCGGTGCGGAAAATGGGTTACCGGAGCGAATGATAAAAAACCCCGCTTGCAGTGCGCTCAAGTACAATCTAAAAAATTTTACGCAATCAAGCACAGTGTCCGATAACGCCGAAGGTTTCTTTTGGAAAAGCCCGATAACGTGTTCAGCCCCGATGGATGATTTGTTCTGATGCGGACGGTTCAGTCGGCCTTTTTCTTGAGAATTCCGAGCAGATTGACGTGGTCATCGGTCCAGAACGGCACGCGATCAAGATCGGCGTACGGCGTGCTTTGGCGACGGCGAAAAATCTCCCGGTCCAGAATATCACCGTCGCGGCTCAGCAGAATCCAGTCCGAGGCCATCGCGCCGGCGGCGTCATCCGGAAAGGTTTCAATCCATCGACCGGTCAGCTTAAAATGCTCGGCCAGCTTCCAGATCACCGACTGTAAGTCCAGATGTTGCGTGGAGATATGCACCGCCAGCACGCCGCCCTCGGCCAGATGCGACAGATACACTTCAAACGCCTCGGCGGTGAGCAGGTGCACCGGTATCGCATCGCTGCTGAAGGCGTCCAGCGCCAGCACGTCATACCGCTGCGGCGACTCATAGGTCATACTCAGTCGAGCGTCGCCCAGCACAACTTCAATGTCTGCGTCGCTGTCATCCAGATAGGAAAAATACTGACGCGCCATCCGTATCACTTCGGGGTTGATTTCGTAAAATCGCACGAGGTCGCCTTCGCTGCCATAGGCGGCAATCGTGCCGACGCCCAGCCCGACCACGCCGATGCGCCGCGGCGAATCCTTGGCCCAGTGCCGCAGCAGCAGGCCGACGCCGCTGTCGGGGCTGTAATACGACGTCGGCAGGAATTGTTTGTCTGCGGCGATAAATTGCAGCCCGTGAAAGGTCGAGCCGTGCTGCATCAGCCGCTTGTGCCGGGCCGGATCGTCGGGGTTTTCTTCAAGGATTGTCAGGACCCCGAAGAAATTGCGGCTCATCTCAACAATGCGCTGATTGCCCACGGGCCGCTGACCCTGTAATACGATTCCCGCCGCGCCGCCGAGGCACAGCGCCGCCACCCACCACGGCCGCCGCTTGGCCAGTGCCGGCGAGATGTCCTTCTCGCACATCAGCACGCACAATACCGTTGCCAGGATCCCCAGATGAAGTTCGTGATAGGTTTTGAAGATCAGCGGCGCCGCGACCGCCACGAAGACCCCGCCCAGCGCCCCGCCAAGGGCAACCATCAAATAAAAATGCGTCAGATGACCACGGGCCGGCCGCAGCCGATACAGCTCGCCGTGGCAGATCATACAGCACGAGAACAGCAGCACCGCATAGATTGTGATAATCGTGACCACGTGCATATCCATGGCCTTGCGTCCGACCCAGACATGTCCGAGGATGCCTGCGATCAGCAGCAGCAGAAACAGCCCGCGCTGATACCATCGCGGATGGTCAAAACACAAAATAAACGACAGCAGATACAAACTCAGCGGCAGCACCCACAAAAACGGAATCACGGCAATATCCAGTGTGACCTTGTTGGTGACCGCCAGCAGCTCGACCGAAGCCGCCATCGGCAGCAGCAGCCAGAATACCCAATCGCGGCGTGCCGGTTGTGCTTTGTCCGCCGCACGGCCTTTTTCTGCCCTCTGGCCTCTGCTCTCTGTCTTCTGATTTCCGACCGGGGCGGCCCTTCGTCGTTCGATTCCGATCAGCGTCGCGGCGCACAGCACGGCCAATCCTGCGTATCCGTAAAACCCCCATGACCACACCGCCGCCGTAGCGTCGCGGCTGAGCAGCGGCTCAAACACAAACGGAAAACTGCCCAGCGCCAGCAGCGATCCGATGTTGCTCAGCGCATAGAGCCGATACGGGTCGCGTCCCGGCAGGGCCTGCGAAAACCAGCTCTGCACCAGTGGACTGGTGGCGGTCAGGACAAAATACGCCGCCCCCACACAGATCGCACAAATCCACACAATCCTGACGACCGGCACATCCGCCGGCGTCGGTTTCAGCGCGGCATCGGGAATCACCGACAGCGTGGCCGCCGCAGCCAGCACCAGAACCGTATGAATGGTTGCCTGCCACCGCATCGGCAGCCGATGCAGCGCGTGCGCATAGGCGTACCCGCCCAACAAAAACACCTGAAAGAACAGCATACACGCTGTCCACACCTCCGGCATCCCCCCAAACCACGGCAGGATATACCGTCCCATCAACGGCTGGATCTGAAACACTAAAAACGCCGACAGAAAAATCGTCGCTGCCAGCACCCCGCCGATCCATTGAATTGTTGCGTATTGATTTTTTATCATCGGTCGATCGTGTGATGTTGATTCAACTGCCCCAGAGATCACGGCATGCGGATAGTAGCGAATCGGGTGCGATTCGGCAAGCGGCATTTTCGCTTCCATCGAAAAAGGGGCCTATCGGTATGTTAGACATCTCTTTTGAACGCAATGTCGCCGAATCGTGTTTTTCAGTGTTGATAATACGACGTTAAGGTCAAAAAAACAATGCAATTGAATTGTTGTAAGTTGTTTCAAATAAGATAGTTATGTAAAAGTAGGCGGCTTTTTCTTGAATTTTTGTCGAAAATGGGCTATACTGCCGGTGTAGTCAAGATCATGGCTTCGGTCATGGGGGGTTCAACGGTTCTGAAAAGCTGTTTTTTTCGGAGAGATGACAATGAAGACCTATTACTATCGTTTCTGGGTTCCGTTTTTCGCGACGAAAAAGAAGATTTTAGTTCTCGCCATTGCCAGTTTTATGGCATTGTGCTGAGTCGATGACCAGACCATAAGACACCGTAAACGGAGTTTACACAAGACGCCGGGCCGCGCCCCGGCGTTTTTTCTTGTCACACGACCGTCCGTGTCGTTTTTTTGTCATCTGCTTGCCCTTGACGATAACCGGCTTTTGCGGTATAAGAACACCCTCATTTTTGATGGATAATGTGAAAACCCTTGTTCAGCGGATCGTGTTGTGCCTGCGAATCTGACACCGGAATACAAGAAAGCCGAGGCGAAGTTTCGCTCCGCGGCCGGCGATACCGAGCGGCTGGCGGCGCTGGAGGAGATGTTGCGCACCATCCCCAAGCACAAGGGGACCGAGAGCATGCAGGCCGACTTGAAACGCCGCATCAGCAAGCTCAAGGATGAGATTCAAACCACCGGCAAAAAAGGCGGCGCCCGGCATGTGGACGTGTTTCACGTGCCCCACAGCGGCGCCGGACAGGTGGTGCTGGTCGGTATGCCCAACGCCGGCAAGAGCGCGATTTTGGCCGCCCTGACCAATGCGCCGGTCAATGTCGCCGACTATCCGTTTGCCACCGAAAAGCCCGTGCCGGGGATGATGCTGTATGAGGATGTGCAGATTCAGTTGGTCGATACGCCGCCGATCACCGCTGAGTATGCGGCGCCGGGGTTTGTCAATACCTGCCGCGGGGCGGATCTGCTGGCGATTGTCATTGATTTGGCCGGTGAAGTGCTTGAACAGATGGAGGTCTGCACCCGCTACCTGGATTCCCATCGGCTGATGCTGGATCCGACGGTCGATCAAGACGATGCGGCCAATTATCTGGCCCGCCCAACGTTTGTGATTGCGACCAAGGCCGATCTCGCTCCGCCCGGCACGCTGGAGACTCTCAAAGAGCTGACCGAGCGCCCGTTTGAGTATATCGAGGTGTCCGCGTCCACCGGTCGGGGGCTGGATGCGTTTGCCAAACGGGTCTTTGAAATGCTTGATGTGGTGCGGATTTACGCCAAAAAGCCCGGTCGTGAACCGGATATGAATGAGCCGTTCACGCTGCCGCGCGGCTCCGATGTGCAGGACCTGGCGACGCTGATTCATCGCCAACTGGCCGAATCGCTCAAAAGCGCCCGTGCCTGGAACGCCCCCGGCATCCACGACGGCCAAAACGTCCCCCGCGACCACGTCCTGACCGATAAAGAAATTGTGGAGCTGCATTTTTCTTAACTCAAATGGAAACCCTTTGTTAAGCTCATTGAGTAACTTTCAGGAGACAACGATGGAATGCAAAAAAGAACGTAATATGACGTTTTGCAATTGTTCGTATGATCCGTGCCCTCGCAAGGGCATCTGCTGCGATTGTCTGCAATACCACCTCAAAAGCAAACAGCTTCCGGCCTGCTGTTTTCCCGACGCGGTTGAAAAGACCTACGACCGCAGTTTCGCCGCATTTGCCCGGGCGTGGAATCTGTAGCCGTTTGGCGGTTCAATGCGACAATAATGGGCACAGGCCATGATGAACCCGCTTGCTCTTGAACCGCTGCAATGGACCGCTTTGGCGTGCAGTGCCCTGTTGATTGGTCTGGCCAAGACGGGCCTTCCCGGTGCGGGCATTCTGGCCGTGCCGCTGGCGGCGATGGCGGTGCCGGCGCGTGAATCGATTGGGCTGGTGCTGCCGATGCTGATTTTTGCCGACCTGTTCGCTGTCGGCTGGTATCGCCGCCATGCCCGGTGGTCGCATCTGCTGCGGCTGCTGCCCTGGACGGCGGCGGGGCTGGCGGTCGGGTTTGTCCTGCTGCGGATGCTGGACAATCAGCGGTTTTCTCCCGTCATCGGCGGTATCGTTCTGGCGATGATTCTGCTGCGAAGCCGCTCGCTGTCGGCCAAACAGAACCCCGACGACGTGCCGCATCACCCGGCCTTCGCTCCGTTTATGGGGGCCGCCGCCGGAGCGACGACGATGCTGGCCAACGCCGCCGGGCCGGTGATGACGCTCTATTTGCTGGCGATGCGCCTGCCAAAACACCAGTTCATCGGCACCAGCGCGTGGTTTTTCTTCGCGGTCAACTGGATCAAGGTGCCGTTCTATGCCCAGCAGCAGCTCATGACCGCCGCCTCGCTGCAAACCAACCTGCTGCTGCTGCCGGCGGTGGCCGTCGGGGCGGTTTTAGGCATCCTCCTGCTCAAACGCATCCCCCAGAACCTGTTCAACACCGCCGCCCTGCTCCTGGCCGCCGCCGCAGCCGTCAAACTCATCCTCGGATGAACACCCGGACCGCCACACACCCACACAAATCGATTCATTTTTTTGAAATTTCTCATTTTTACGCTTGACACAGATAGGTAATTGATATATAGTTTATATGTAAACAAAATAGATTTCTTTCAAAAGACATAAAAATGGGACTACAAGAGGAATTACGTCTGGATAAACCGCTGGCCTTTATTGAACATGAGGCCTTGCTGAATCTGTATTATACCGCGGCGAAGCTCAAAAAGCGGGCCGGTGAGTTTTTCGGGCCTTATGGGCTGACCGATGTCCAGTTTCAGTTATTGATGCTGTTGCGGCATCAGGGTGGCAAACAAGGTCTCAGCCAGGCCCGACTCAGCGAGCTGATGCAGGTGAACCGGCCCAATGTGACGGGCCTGGTGGATCGGCTGGAACGCGAGGGTTTTGTTCGTCGTACCGCCGCCGAGGATCGGCGGTATAACATCATTCAACTGACAGACAAGGCCAATCGCCTGCTGGATAAAATTGACGTCGTGTACGGACGTGAGGTTAAAACAGTAATGGGCGCATTGAGCAGGAGCGAACTGGCCGAGATGATACAGGCGTGCGGAAAACTGAGGAAGAGTCTCTGAATTGCATAGTTTATATGTGGAGTTGCTTTGGGCCGACAGTTTATATGTGAACTGTTGGATGGCGGGTATTGGGTGTTGATGTTAGAGCATGTGTGCTGAGAATCAGAAAGGGAGGTTTGTATGATGTCGATGCCGCTGGCGAATGCGGGAACGGCGCTGATGAGGGGCACTGCGATGCACCTTTTGATAGGCAACCTTCTGATCGGTCTGCTTGAAGGGTTTCTTCTATGGCTGGTATTTCGGGTCAAGTTTTTGAAGGCTGCCTTGATCATGATCTCGGCCAATTATGTCAGCGCCTGGGCGGCCTATACGATTCTGCAAGGATTGTCTGCCCATCTGTACGATACAGTCAATCTGTATAATATCCAGCGGATGCTCCAGATTGGATTCGGGGTAGCCTTCGTACTTACTGTCCTTATCGAGCTTCCTTTTGTGGGAATACTGTTTTATAAACGGAAGCATTGGATTATACGTTCAATAACAGCATGTCTTTTGATTCATGTGATATCTTATGTTCCCCTTTACGGCTGGTATCGTCTTATGAGCGCTGAAGGTGTATTGAAGAATGCTTCTGTTGTTAACCTTTCGGACTATGTGGTCAGAAATCCGGAAGCTGTTGTATATTATATCGGCGATCAATCGACGGTTTATCGCTTGCGGCTGGATGGAAGCGAAGTGAAAGTTGTTCATAAGCTGGAACAACAGGAGGGAAAGCCTTTTCTGTTTTTAAATTATTCCCAAAACCAGGACAAAGCGGATTTGAATCTGGGTTGGTCCGAAGGGGTTTATATGATGATCGCACAGGGTTCTGAATGTTTGAAGGAAAGTGTTCTTTGCGGTTTGGAAATACCTTTACTGCCGGATGAGCATGGAATGCAGGCAACCGACTATCGACCTTCCGAAGAGCGGTACTGGGATATCAACGCAGGCTTCTGGGAAATGGAAGGGCTTGCAATGCGAAACAGAGAAAGAGGCAAATGGGTAAATATCGCTCTGGAGACGCCATTTGTGCAGTGGCTTGCGCGGCATGTGACGGTTCTGCCGGGTGATGAGATCATTTTTCAGTTCGGAGCGCAGATCTGCATCTTTGACCGACAGAGTCGAAAGCTCGCCTTGCTGGCGCAAGGTTCAAGTCCGGTTGTGATTTTCAAAACAAACGATTCTTCGGAGCGGCAATGAAAGTTGATGTTTTCGTAAGATTTTAGCCATTTGAAGCAGTGAACTCTTTCAATGCCGGCAGCTGGCCGGTTTTGAGATAGATTTTCAGCGCCTCTTTTACTGTATTCACGGGGTTTAATCCGCGTTGTTTGAGCGT
>JBNRMN010000017.1:0-28633 GCA_050309605.1 Anaerohalosphaeraceae bacterium | reverse complement strand
CGACGCCCACACATTTTTTCCAAAAATCCAAATTAGTCAATAAAAACAGGGAAAAACAGTAACTGGTGTAAGTCCTTTGATATAAGGGATTTTAAGATAAATATAGGAAAAATTTTTGACAAAACGCCGCTCGTTTAATGGATATTTTGAATGCTGAATAATCTATTGAAAACCCATCTTGACGGCCCCGGCGGCATCCGGCAAATGGTCGCCATCGCCCTGCCGATGGTGGTCTCCAGTGCGTGCGAAACGGTGATGACCTTCACCGACCGGCTGTTTTTGTCGCGGCTGGGGCCGGAGCTGATGAGCGCAGCCATGGCCGGCGGGCTGGCGAGCTTTTCAATGATGACGTTTTTTCTCGGCCTGACCGGCTATACGACCGCGCTGGTGGCCCAATATCTCGGCGGCGGACGAGACAAATACTGTGCGCTGACGGTCACCCAGGCGATGCTGATTGCGGCAGCGGCCTATCCGATCATTCTGGCCGCACGCCCGCTATCCCTGCTGCTGTTTGAAGTGGTTGATATTCCGCCCGCGCAGCTTGAGCCGCAGCGAATCTATTTCAATATCCTGATTTACGGCACGATTGCGGGACTGCTGCGTAACTGCCTGAGCTGTTTTTTCTCCGGCATCGGCAAAACCCGCGTCGTGATGGTCTCGGCCATCAGCGCCATGATCGTCAATGTCGGGGCCAATTACGCCCTGATCTTCGGCAAATTCGGATTGCCGGCAATGGGAATTCGCGGTGCGGCCATCGGAACAATTGCCGGCGGAGTGTGCGGACTGGCGGTGCTGGCCGCGGCGTATCTGCGAGCCGACAATCGCAGAACCTACCACATCAAAGAGAGTTTGCGCTTTGACAAACACGTCCTGCTGAAGCTGTGCCGTTACGGGTATCCGGCGGGGCTGGAGTTTTTTCTCAACCTGCTGGCTTTTACGCTGATGATTTTTCTTTTTCAGTCTCAGGGCGTCGTGACCGCCGCGGCGGTGACGGTGGTGTTTAACTGGGATATGGTGGCGTTTGTGCCGCTGATCGGCATCAACATCGGGGTGACCAGCCTGGTCGGACGGTATATGGGCGCCGCCCTGCCCGATACGGCCCACCGGGCGACGCTGTCCGGACTGAAGCTGGCGTGGGTCTATTCAACGTGTACGCTGATTGCCTTTGCGGTCTTTCCCGGCCATCTCGTAGCCGTCTTTCGACCCGCCGATCCGACGGGGGTGTTTGCAGACGTGGTTCCGCTGGCTGAATCAATGCTGCGACTGGCGGCGCTGTACGTTATGGCCGATGCCATGTTTCTGGTCTTCAGCGGCGCGCTGCGCGGCGCGGGCGACACGTTCTGGGCGATGTGCATCTCGGTAACCTTTCACTGGATTTTGGTCGCGGTGCTGTATGTGCTGCTGCGGGTGTTTCATGTTGGACCACTGGGGGCCTGGCTGGCGCTGTGTCTGGTGTTTATGAGCTTCAGTTTTGTGTTTTATCTGCGCTACCGCGGCGGCCAATGGCGAACGCTTCGCATCGTGGAACCGGAACCGGAGCCGGAAATACCCCCGCCAACCGGCAACGGCTTTCACGAACCGCCGAATCTGTAAACTGCTGCATCCCGTCTATTTTGGTTGACTTGGTTGGTCCTGGACACATAAAATTACGGTTATGGCACAAACGGATGAACATTGGATGCAGCAGGCGCTGGCCCTGGCTGCAAAGGGATTGGGCGAGGTTGAGCCGAATCCCGCGGTGGGATGTGTCCTCGTCAAAGACGGGCGTGAAATCGGTCAGGGATGGCATCGGCGGTTCGGCGGGCTGCATGCTGAGGTCGAGGCGCTGGCTGATTGCCGCGCCAAGGGATACGATCCGGCCGGGGCGACGATGTATGTCACATTGGAGCCGTGCCGTCATACGGGTAAGACGCCGCCGTGCAGCAAGGCGGTCATCGCCGCGGGAATTCGCCGCGCGGTCATTGCCGCCGAAGATCCAACGCCGCAGGCCGGCGGCGGCATCGAGCAGCTTCAGGCGGCCGGGATCGATGTCAACGTCGGGCTTAGTCGCGACCAGGCCGAGGAACTGAACGCCCCGTTCTATAAGCACGGCCGCACCGGATTGCCGTGGGTCATCCTCAAATGGGCACAATCCATCGACGGCAAGCTGGCCTGGAAAAATCCGCCGGCCCAAGGCGCGTGGATTTCCAACGAAACAAGCCGTCGGGATGTGCATCGGATTCGCAAAAAAGTGCAGGCCGTGCTGACCGGCATCAGTACGGTGCTGACCGACAATCCGCGGCTGACGGTGCGTCTTGAGGACGGACGGACGATTGAACGCCCCCCGCTGCGGGTGGTGCTGGACAGCCGGCTGCGAATGCCGTGGGACTGTCGGTTGATTACCGTGCCTGAAGCGCCGACACTGATCGTAACGACCCAACACACGGCACAAACAGAGTTCGCCCAGGTGGATAAATTGAAAGACGCCGGCGTTGCGGTGCTGGCAGTGCGCGAGACCGAGAATCGGTGCGATCTGAACGAAACCCTGACGGCACTGGGCCGGCGCGGAGTTCAGCAGGTGCTCGTGGAGGCCGGGCCAACTTTGCTGACCGAATTTCTTCGGCACAATTTGGCCGATGAGGTTCGAATTTACATCGCCGCACTGCTGCTCGGCGGAAACAGCCGAGCGGATTTGGCACACCACGTGACCGCTCTGGTCAGTGAGCGGCCGCTGAGCCGTGTGTGCATCAGCACGTTTGAGACCGACGTGTGTATCTCTGCCCGCATCGACAAATAAACGACACGCCTGAGATAGATTCTTTCCTGTACCCGGAATGACAGAAGGCGATATTAAAATGACCCCACAAACGCCGAATTCGACCGAGCAGACAGGTTCTCGGTTATCGGTCTTGATTTTTGACGAGCAACCGGGTATGCTAAAAGAAACTGTGTTGAAAGTACTGCGGTGAAACACAAGCGAAATGCAAAAAGCCGATAAAATGGATTTCAATCTACGGTTTGCTGTTTTCATAGCGGCAGCCGTTTTTATGGGGGTTTGCGGCGGCGTTCGGGCGTCAACGGATGCCGTCAGGCAAGCGACCGAATACGTTCTGGCAGGTCAGTGGGCACAGGCGCTGGAGGTGCTGCAATCCGTCGAGGACCGCACAGATCCGCAGGTTCGTCAGTTGCGCGGCCTTTTACTGGAGCATATGGCACTCCAGCAACAGCGGCAGGAACAGCGGCGTGCCATCGTTCATGAAAAATGCGAGGCGCTGGAAGCGCTGGATGTGGACGGCGCCGAGGAAGAGGTGCTGCGCGACGCCATGGCGTTGTTTAAGGCGGCCTGGGACAACGCGACCGAAGTCGAACGAGCGGATTTACTCAAGCGAACGACGTATCTGTCGCTGCGGAATGCCGTCTATGAGCACTTTGAAGCAGACGTTCAGGCCGGCCGGTGGGATGCGTCCTGGAGCAAATGGCTCAGTTGGCTGGTGGTGTTCGAGCCGCAGCCATATCGCGATGCCGTCGAGGATATCAAACAGCGACGGGCTATCGTCAATGCCATTCGCGTCAATCCCTGCGATGAATCGGCGGTGCCTTATGCACTGGTCAAACGGGAAACGGCGGTGCGCGTGTTTGAGATTCTGGAAGGTCAATACGTCGAACCGATGCCGTTTGATGACCTCGTCAAAGCGGGCTTGCAGCGGCTGAAGCGGCTGCCGGACGCCTTGAGCAATCCAACGGTGTCGCTTGCCGTGCGATCCGATCCGAATAGTTTTTCGGCCTGGACGGACCATCTCAACCGTCTTGAAGCGAATCCGAAAGCCGCCGCGTCCACAGATGCGGCCGCGGTGCTGGATACGCTGCTGGCGATCAATGAAACCACGCTGAAGCTGCCCGAAGGCGTCATTATTGCTCAATTTACGGAAGCGGCACTGGGGGCGCTGGATCCCTATACCGAGGTCGTCTGGCCGGAGGGGGTGGACGTCTTTGAAAAGAATCTGACCGGTCAGTTCGGCGGCGTCGGGATTCGCGTTCGCAAGGACGGCGAGCATCTGGTCATCGTGTCGGTCATTCCCGATACACCCGCAGCCGAGACGACGCTTGCGGCCGACGATATCATCCTGGCGGTTGACGGACAATCCACCCGATCCATGCCCACCGACTGTGCGGTTCGGCTTATTTCGGGGCCGGTGGGAACATCGGTCAGTCTGACGGTGCGACCGGCCGGAGCGGACTCAAGTCAGGTCGTAACGGTAACGCGGCAAAAAATCGTCTTGCCCACCGTCGAGGGGGCCCAGCGTGCCGACAACGGCACGATGCAGGGGCACTGGGATTATTTTCTGGATGCGAAAGATCGCATCGGTTATCTCCATCTGCACGGCTTTACCGAAAAAACCGCCGAGCAGGCCAAATGCGTTCTGGAACAACTCGAACAGCAGCAGCTCGGCGGGCTGATCGTGGATATGCGCGGCAACGGCGGCGGCCTGCTGAATGAGGCGACGGCGTTTGCGAACTTGTTCATTGACGACGGGGTGCTGCTGAGCAGCCGCGGTCGGGGTGAAAACAATACCGTCTGGCACGCCCGGCCCAACGGGGCGCGTCGGACGTATCCGATCGTGATTTTGATTGATGAGGGCAGCGCCAGTGCCTCGGAGATTGTCGCCGGGGTCGCCGCGGTGCGATTGCCCGATCAGGCGACGCTGATCGGCCGCAGAAGCTACGGCAAAGGCTCGGTGCAAGAGGTTGTGAATCTGGGACCTGCCGGCGGACGACTGAAATTTACCTCCGCTTATTACTACCTTCCCGACGGACGGGCGGTGCAGAATCGCTATAAACTGGAAGCGCAGAACCGCACGGATTGGGGAATCGCCCCGACGATTGAACTGCCGCTGTTTGCGTATGAACAAAGCCGTATTCGAGAGATTCAGCTCGAACGCCGCCGACAGCTGATGTCCAGGGAGCCTGAAACGCAGTCGGATTTGCAGACCGAATCGCTGACGCAGCAGATGCTGATGACCGATGCGCAGCTTTCCGCGGCGGTGGTCCTGTTGAAGGCCCGAATCATGGCGGGATATTAGATCTCGTCGCTTTCTGTTAATCCATCAGCCCGCTCGGCTGACTTAGGGCAGGATTTCCAGACCGACAGCCGTTACATCATCGATCTCACCCGGACCAAAATGATGATGTTGCGCCATTTGGTCGTAGGCTTGAATCATCTGGTCAATGGGTCGTTCTGAAACAGCCTGGAAGGGCTTGCCAAAAGCCAGTGTGCCGTCGTCTTTGGGGGTTCCGATGAGCGGCTCGCCGCCGTCGGAATAGACAAACAGTTTGTCGCCGGGCTGCAGGGTCAGGGAAATTTGTTCAAATTGTGCCTCGCCAAAGACGCCCAGCAGGCCGCCCCGGCTTTGCAGACAGGACAGCGTGCCGCCGCGAACAAGGACGGGGTAGGGATGGCCGGCCCGCGCCAGTTTCAGCTCATACGTCTCACTATTCAGCAGCCCGTAACAACAGGTCGCAAACAGGCAGCCGGCAAATTCCTGCTGCGCCATGCGTCGATTCAACTCGGCAATCACCTCAGCCGGTTCGAAGATACGATAATCGTGGCCGAAGGTCTGACGCATGACGGTGGCTTGCTTGAGAAAGATCGTCAGCAGGGCCGCGGGCATCGAGTGCCCCACCGCATCGGCCAGATAAAAACCGATATGCGTTTCGTCCAGCCGGGCGATGTCGTAAATATCACCGGAGACCCATTGCGCCGGGCGAAATGCGGCGGCCCAGCGAACGTGTTCGGTATGCGGCAGACGCAAGGGCAAAAAATTGCGCTGCACCTGGCCGGCCATTTCAAGCTGTTCGGTCAGGTCATTTTCCAGCGCCAAACCGCGCTGTTCAATCAGATATTGTCGGGCATATTGAGCGGCGGTCTCCAGCCGGGCAGGCATTTCGTGCTCTGTTTCGGGCGTGATGACACATGTCAGGGGATGCACGGCAGCGTCTTTGAGTTCGCAGTCCCTGAAAAAGACCGCGATGTGTCGGCTTTGGAGTATTTTGAGCAATGACACAAAGGCATCCGATTCGAGATCGGGGACAACGGACGGGCCGAAAACCACCGAACCGATGATGGTGCGGCTTTCAAGGCCATGCTGAAACTCGGAAAACGAAACGTCCTGCCAGCTCAGTTTTTTCTGGATCAATCGAGGCGCCATCTTTTGAACGAACGCCGCTTCGCAGTCCACGAACAGGACATTAACCGGCGAGGCCGCCGTCTGACCGACATGTCGGGCTTCCGTTTGAATCATAGCCGATATGTCGGCCATCCGACGAAGCCAATTTACCTGTTTTGAATCAAAACGGTTTTAATCCGTGAAAAATAGTGCCTACGGCAAGTTATGAGACGGCATCGTCCCATAATGAGCGGGCGATAATTCAGGCAAACAAGGCTGAACCGATACGCAGCATCGTGGCCCCTTCTTCGACAGCGATGTCATAATCCTGGCTCATTCCCATACTCAGATGTTTGAATTTGGCGCTGACGATTTTTTCAGCACGGATATCCTCGAAAATTTCGCGTGCTCGGGCAAAACAGGCCCGCACGCGGTCTTTATCCATTGTCAGCGGGGCCATTGTCATCAGCCCGACCAGCCGCAGATTGGGCATCGTTGAGATTTGCTCGGCCAGATACATCGCCGCCCCGACGGGCACGCCGTACTTCTGCGGTTCGCCGGAGCAATTGACCTGCAGAAGGACGTCGATATGCAGGCCGCGGTTATAGGCGCAGGTATTGATTTCCTCGGCCAGACGGAGCGTATCGACTGAATGAATGATGTGGCTGTATTTCAGTGTGGTCTTGACCTTGTTGCGCTGAAGGTGACCGATCATATGCCAATGGACCTGTTTGGGCAAAGCCGGATCTCCGGCATTGTCTTTGAGAAAAAGATCGATCTCTTCAGCAATGGGTTTGAGACGCTGGGCGCGATTCTCGCCCAGTTCGGTGCAGCCCAGCCGAATGACTTCTTTAACGGCCTCGGGCGGGGCGGTTTTGGTCACGACGACAAGACGGACGGATTTTTCGGGTCGTCCGGCGCGCCCGCAGGCATCGGCGATCGAGTCCTGAAGCCGTTTCAATCTGTCTGCAAGAATCTGGTTCATCGTATTTGCGCTACGGCAAAAACTTAGCGGCATTCTTCAGCTTATACGGTAAGTATTCATTCACGACAAAATCCAGGCCGTGTTTGGCAAAAGCCTGCTGTTCGACGCGCACGCCCAGCTTGAGCATTTGATTGATTGCAAGCTGCCATTGCTTGTGATGTTTGACAAAGGGATCGTTCTTCAGCGCGTCTTTGGCACGTTTGATGTCAACATCCTTGAGCGGATGCGTCGGCAGATCATAATCTTTGATGTCCTGCGGCGTAACGCCCAGAAAGGACGCCTTGGGGACACAGAAAAACTCATTGAGATGCGCCGCATTGCCGGAGCCGACCTTCAGGGTGCGGTAGATGTTAAAATATCCGTAGGGGTCGCCGTCCACAAAGGCATACACCGGGATCTTCAGACTGTCGCTCAGACGGCGGATGAAGCGTCGGCACGCCCGCGTCGGCACGCCGCCCATACTGACCAGAATACAATCGGCCGTCTTCCAGTAATCGTATTTAACCAGACGCTGAAACATGCCGGCAGTTTCAATGGCCAGGATGAATTTGGCTTTGCTTTCAAACTTCAGGTCTTCGACTTCAACGGGGATGGAATACGCGCCGGAGCCGAATTTGGTGCAGTCGATGCGGAGTTTTTTGCCGGAGGCGTCTTTGTCCACCACGACCAGCCGACCGGCGACATCGCCGCCTTTTTCTTCAGGGACAAACTTTAGCTGCTCGCGGTTGACGCCGAACATCGCCTCAATGTCATCCATAATGGTATCGGATTCGGGCTGTTCATCAAAGCCGGCTTTGCCCCAGTTCTTTGAGATATAGTACGCTTCTCGTTTGGTGGCCATGTCGTCGGTTTCGATCAGATCTTTGGACAGCGCCATCATTTTAAGCGTCTGGGCAAAGGTCTTGACGGTGCTGACGGTCAGGGTGCGTTTTTTGGCGCGATCCTGCATTTCGAAATGGCCTTTGCGCGCGCTGTATTTGACGTTCGACAGCGAGCGGATAGGCGTGCTCATCGTCGGCTTCTGGTTAGCCAGGATTTTTTTATACACATCGTTGGCGTTGCCTTTGATCCGTTCGACAACGGGACTTTTTAAACTTCGAGCCATACGTTGGGTTACTCCTGCGAGATCTTGAAAAATTACGGCCTTACTGTAATGCAAAAATGCGGTCAATGCAAGCGGTTTTGAAGCCGACCCATAAAAACCTGTTTGAGTATCGTCGAAAGGAAGTCGGCGGGGTGGACATTTGGATAATTCTCATTTTCTTTAATTTTTTTTGAAAAAGGTGTTGACATTGTGTTTCCATACCGATATATTAGCTGATGACAATGAGGCCTTCGGGCCTGTCGATAATCCTCGGCGAGGCGAAGTGGTTATCCGTTTTCCCCCCCAGACGGTGCCGCGATCCTCGCCACTTTTTTTGGAAAACCAGACACAAAACATTACCTATCAGTTATACCAAATTCCAGACCAATTATGCGTGGATTTGTCGGAACGGGTCATATCAGAATCAGTTATACCAAATTCCAGACCAATTATGCAGCCGCCCAATTATTGCTATCGTGCTGATACAATCTTTGGAAACCGGATGCAAAGAGCCTTTTACAGGCCCTCAGAGCAGCTTTTCAATCAGCCAGCGGCCGGATATATAGCAATCGGTCAGTGCTGTGCCGGCCAGCAGAAGCCATCGTACCGTCAACCAGCGAAGTGAAGCCCGGCTCAAAAGGAACACCACACCAAAGACAAGAATTGATATAAGATATAATAAGGCGGAATTGTAATATACCATCGATTGATTCGACATAGACAACAGCCACGAAACACCCCCCGTCACCCCGGCCGTCAGGACACAGCACAGGACCCATTTTGAATCATTCTTACCCGCCCACATCAGGCTTTGGATCCCGACGCCGGACAGCACGGCCAGAAAAACCATCGGCAGAGCCGCCCAGATCACCGGACTGACGCCGAAAACAGGATTCAGAAAGGCCAAAACAAGCCCGACGGCCGGCAGGATCAAGACCGCGACCCGCTGAGCGGATACATACACAAACACCCCCATCAGCAGTGCCGGCAACCCAAAATGAGTCACACTCAGCACAACCGGACGACCGGTCATCGAAAGCGGAAAAAACAACCCCAGAAAATCGTATCCGGACAACATGGTTTTTTTGGGCAGTAGAAACAACCGACCGGCCCAATGCTGTGAAAATGTCCAGAAGAACACTATGATAAAGGCAAACGGCAGCAGGCAAAACACCGCCCGCACCAAAAAACGCATCGCAGTGGGTCTATATCGCCGATGCCAATACACCGCGGGAAGCAGCAGCCACGGAACGGCGGCGAACGTAAACCCTGTCAAGGGATGAAAGCCGATAAAGCTGAGTCCGAAAGGGCCAAACCCATAGACCCACCCCGCCGTCGCGGCAGGCATCCAGCCGGCCACCCACCGTCGGCTCAGAAAAAAAACACCTGCGGCGGCAACCGCCGGATTGACCGCATACAGCAACCGAAAGGACGATGACAGGCTCTTGGCGTGCGGCAAAAACAACAGCACCGCCCACAGGCTGTAAAATACCGCGGCACACACCGCACCGGCAACCGGCCGGGCTGTCCATCCCTGACGAGAACCCATAACAACTCCTTTAAGGGCATGCGTTATTTCAAAATGACTTTTCCGGTTCCGGCGGCAATATGACCGATGCGATAGACGGTCTGGCCGCTGCGGGCTAATTTGTCCTCAATGGCATCCGCGAAATCCTTTGCCGCAATCAGTACAAATCCGATGCCCATATTGAACACGCGATACATCTCGGCCCTGCGTACCGGGCCGCGGCGACGCAAAAAGTCAAAAATCGGCGGCGACGGCCAGGTCGAAGTTTTGAGAACGGCATCGCAATCGCTCGGCAGCACACGAGGGATATTGCCGACCAGCCCGCCGCCGGTGATGTGAGCCATGCCGTGCACGACCTTTTTGCGTCTGTAGCCGTTGAGCAGAGATACAATAGATCTCACATAGATGCGTGTCGGCTCAAGGAGCACCTCGCCCAGCGTCGCACCGTTGAACTCCTTAAAATTCGCGTGGATATCCAGTTTTTCCTGTTTGAAACAGATGTGGCGAACCAGCGTATAACCGTTGCTGTGCAGACCGCTGGAGGCCAGCCCCAGCACCACATCGCCGGGGCGGACGGTTTTGCCGGTGATGATACGGCTGCGCTCCACGACACCAACGGCAAAGCCGGCCAGGTCGTATTCGCCTTTGCCGTAGAGGTCCGGCATCTCGGCCGTTTCGCCGCCGATCAGGGCGCAGTCGGCCATACGGCAGCCGGCGGCAATGCTTTCAACCATCTCGGCCACCAGTGCCGGTTCGAGCTTGTTGATCGCCAGATAGTCCAGAAAGAACAACGGCTCGGCGCCCTGAACAATCATATCGTTGACGCTCATGGCCACCAGATCCATACCGAGTGTACCGAATCGGCCGGCCTGCTGAGCGATCAAGACCTTGGTGCCGATGCCGTCGGTGCAGGCAACCAGCACGGGGTTTTTGTAATTTTTCTTGAACAGCTTTTCGTCATAATCCAGTCGAAACAGCCCGGCAAAACCATTTTCCAGGGCCATGACCCGCGGGCCGTGCGTGGATTTCAGGCTGCGGCTGATGCGCCGGACCATAGCGTCGTTGGCATCGATGCTGACGCCGGCCTGCTCATAACTGAGAGAGTTTTTTTTAGCCATTTACAGCTCAACATCATCAAATAACTGCATTTGGTGCCGTTCCATTGTAAACTTGTTCACGACGGTGCTGACCGGAATCCGATACTGTCCGCTCCAGCAGGCGGTACAATAATGATCCGGCGGCAGCGAGGCGCTTTTCAACAATCCGTCCAGCGACAAATAACCGATGCTGTCCACTTCCAGAAATTCACGAATCTGTTCCATTGTCTTTTTCTGATTGGCCAGCAGCTCGCCATAGGTGGGAAAATCGACACCGTAAAAACACGGATGTTTGACCGGCGGACAAGCCACCCGCATATGCACTTCTTTGGCGCCGGCCATACGCAGCGAACGAATCTTGCCGCGTGTGGTCGTGCCGCGGACCACCGAATCATCGACCACGACCACCCGTTTGCCGCGAACGGCGTTCTTGACCACCGTTAATTTGAGTTTGACGGCCAGGTCGCGCATCATCTGTGATGGTGCGATAAACGTTCGTCCGATATAGTGGCTTCGGACAAAACCCATATCAAACGGAAGCCCGCTTTGGGTGGAGTAGCCGATAGCCGCCGAAGTACCGGAATCCGGCACGGGAATCACGACATCGGCTTCAATCGGATGCTCGCGGGCAAGCTGAGCACCGCAGCGCTTGCGCACTTCGTGCACGTTGTCGCCGAAGATGACGCTGCTCTGTTTGGCAAAATAGACATGTTCAAAAATACAATGCGCCGGGGTAACCGTTCCGGGCTTGACAAAGTAACGACTGGTCAGCCCCCGATGGTCGAAGGTAACGATTTCGCCCGGCTCGACATCGCGGATATAGTCGGCCTCGATGGCGTCCAGGGCACAGGTCTCACTGGCCACACAATACGCCCCCTCCGGTGTTCTTCCAATGCAAAGCGGGCGGATGCCGTAGGGGTCGCGCGCCGCTTCGATACGGTCGGGAAACAAAAACAGCAGCGAAAAGGCCCCCTGCAGATGATTGAGCACATGGCCCAACGGATCGGGTTTGCTGACGTGCGTCGGCTTGGCCATCAGGTGAACAATAATCTCCGTGTCGCTGGTGGATTTGAAAATATGGCCGTAAGCCTCATATTCATCCCGCAACAGGGAGGCATTGATCAGATTGCCGTTGTGTGCGACGGCAACCTGGCCGCGTGAAAATTCACTCAAAAAAGGTTGGGAATTGGTCGGGTTTGTCGAGCCGGAGGTCGAATAGCGTACATGGCCGATGGCAATGGAGTTATCCAGCCGCTCCAGTATTCCCCGACCGGAACGAAACACCCGGCTGACTTGTCCCATTCGGGCGTAACAGTGGATATACTCGCCGTCGCTGCTGGCAATACCCGCCGATTCCTGACCCCGATGCTGAAGGCTGTGTAACGCAAAATATGCTTTTTGTACCGCCTGCGGATCGCCGTAAACACCGAACAACCCGCATTCTTCTTTTTTATCTGTCATAAGTCCTCGTTATTCAGGGATAAGGGGTTGCAAAAATCAAACTATATCAAATTCCCGCCTCAAGTCAACGCATTTTTGCGTGAAGTCGCGGATGGGCAGTTTTGAAATTGAACGATAATTTTGCGATTTTCAGCGTTAAAAACAACAAATATTCATGCTTGACAGGATAGTGTGCCGATAGTTAATTTAGTCAAATAGCGTAATATAGGCAGGACGCAGGCGCAACCTTATTTGCAAGAGGCAGAATATGGAGAAGATGAAGAACTTATTTACGACCGGTGAGGCGGCGGAAATCTGCAATATCAGCCAGCAGACTATCATCCGATGTTTTGACTCCGGAAAACTGGACGGGTTTCGCGTTCCCGGCTCACGATTCCGTCGCATCCCGCGCGACAGCCTGATTCGATTTATGAAAGAAAACGGGATTCCGCTGGATAATCTGATCGCCGAGCGTCCGGGCAGAATCAAGATACTGATTGTCGATGACGACCAGGAAATCGTGGAATTGATGGTGGATGTCCTGAATCGCGACGGACGGTTTGAGGTGCGCACCGCGACCAGCGGCTACGACGCAGGCTTGGTCACGCAGCAGTTTATGCCGGATGTGATTATCCTTGATTATATGCTGCCGGACGTCAACGGCAATATTGTGTGCCAGACCATCAAACGCAATCCGCATTTTTCCACTATCCGGATTATCATTGTCAGCGGCGTGGTCAATCAGGATGAAATTGAAGGACTTTTGCAGGCTGGAGCGGCGGATTTTATGAAAAAACCGTTCGACATCGCCCGCCTGGTGGATCGCATCGTGGACGTGGTCTCAACCGAGACGGTTTCCGCCTAAACCTTCAACACAAGGACAGCTTCGATGGGCAAACATGTTCAACAGCAGGCCGCCGCACGACAGATTGAGCGGATTCTTCGGCGCAGCGGCGGATTATCAACTTTGCCGGAAGTTGCCGCCGAACTGCTGACGCTGCTGGCCGAGGCGCCGTGCGAGACGAGCCGTATGGCGGCTGTGATTCAGACAGACTCGGCCTTAAGTGCGCTGATTTTATCGCTGGCGGCGCGGGAGCGAATCGCTTTTACCGACGGACGGGCCACGATTGCCGAAGCCGTGGCGTGCTTGCCGCGTGAAGCGCTGCGCGAGGCCATTTTGTCGGCCAAGGTGTTTCCCACGCTGAACTGGACAGCCGAGAGCGAGAGCCGACGGCTTTTGCCGCGGCGTCAATTGGCCCTGCACAGTCTGGCGACGGCCTGCTGTGCCGAGCTGCTGGCGCAATTTGTACTGCCGCCGGAACAGCGTCCCGCGGCCTATCTGGCGGGATTGCTGCACGATCTGGGCAAGCCGGCGCTGGACGAGATTATGCCCAAAAGTTTTGAACGGCTGATTCAGCAGGCCCGCGATACGGGATGTGAACTCTATGAGATTGAACAGGATCAGTTGGGGCTGGACCATGCGATGCTGGGCAAGCGGCTTGCCGAAAAGTGGCAGCTTCCGACCTCGATTGTCTCCAGTATCTGGCTGCATCATACCGATCCGCATACGCTGGAGGCCCTTGAGCCGGAACCGCTGCTGCCGGCCGTGATCGCGCTGGCGGACCGAATCGCACGAAAAGCGGCACTCGGTCAAAGCGGCTCTTATAACGAGCCGGAGGATCTCAATGAATGGGCGGAGTTTCTCAAGCTGACCTCCGATCAGATGCAGCACGTTCAGGATGAATTGCCGCTGAGCGTCACCCGGCAATGTCAGATGCTCCAGTGCTCGCCGCAGGAAGGCTCGCATGCATACATCACCGCTGTTCAGCATACCGCCGTGGGACTGGCACGCGATAATCAATCGCTCACTGAAGCATCGCATCAGGTTGCGACCCTGAACGATCAAAATGCCCTGATTGGCGGATTTCTGGACAACATTTCGGCTTACAGCAGCCCGATCGAGGTGGCTGAGCATTTTGCAGCATTCTGGCGGAAACACTATCTTTGCGGGACGACGGCGGTGGCGGTACTCGGCGAGGCAAAGGACGTGCCGGAGATGCCGATTGAGATGGCGGTTGTCGGACGCGACGGAAAAACCGCTATCGTTTCAGTTCAGCCGCCGCCGGAGCAGTCGGTCATCCCCGAAACGCTGAAACAACCGTTTGATATCGCGCCGGTATGCGGCACGGCCGATTGGCTGATGGAACCGATTCAGACGGATCTGAACCCCGCTCAGATGCGTATCGCACCGCTGGCGGTTCAGGATAAAACGGCCGGTTTGCTGCTGTTTGAGCTGATGGAACCGAATGAATTTGATCGGCGTCGATGTGAGACGGCCTGTCGGATTGCGGCTTTTGCGATGGCGATGGCGCTGAATACTCAAAAGCATGATGACTTATCCGACCGATTTGTGAAGATGCTCGGCACGCTGCGACGGACGCGCACCGAGCTGGCCAAAACGCACTCGATGCAGGGCCTGGCCGAAATGGCCGCCGGCGCCGCTCACGAATTGAACAACCCGCTGGCGGTGATTTCAGGGCGGGCGCAACTGCTGATGGCCGCGGAGGAGGACGATACAAAAAAGCAGATGCTTCGGCAGATTCAGCAGCGCACCGAGGACATCGCTCAGATTATTTCCGATCTGATGAGCTTTGCCAAACCCTCGCCGCCTGAAAAACGGCGGGTTGCACTGGGCGAATTGATTCAAAAAGCCGTGGAAAAAACCTGCACACAGCATCAGCTCAACAGTCTTGAAATCGAAGCCGTCATTGATGAAGAAGAATCGATATATGTGGATGTGCATCAGATCACCGAGGTACTGTCACAGATTTTCAGCAACGCCCTGCAGGCCTATCCCGGACAGAACGGACCGATTCGAATTGAATCCGAGCCGCGGGCCGAGGACAACGCCGTGCGGCTAATCATCCGCGACAGAGGCTGCGGAATGGATCTTGAAACACTGCAAAAAGCCACCGAGCCGTTCTTTTCACATTGCCCGGCGGGACGACGCCGCGGAATGGGACTGGCGCACGCCCGCCGATTGCTGCTGCTGAACGAGGGGACGCTTCGGCTTGAAAGCAGACCCGATGAGGGTACAACTGTCTTTGTCGGACTGCCGAAAGTCTGACCATTCTTCCAGGATCGCTCTTTTCTGAAAGGCCCAATCACGATGATGATCAAAAATATGTTTGAGGTTCCCGCCCAGCCGGTCGTGATGGAAGGGGCCGACAATGTCACCGTTCGCGTGCTGATCGGCCCGCAGGATCAAGCGCCAACGTTTGCCATGCGTTTGTTTGAGGCCGCTCCATCCGGCCATACACCGTTTCATGCGCATGATTTTGAGCATGAGGTTATTGTACTCGAAGGGGATGTGGCGCTGGTTACCGATGATGGGGAAATACCGCTCAAACCGAACGATGTGCTGCTGGTGGCGCCCAATGAACGGCATCAGTTCAAAAATTGTTCCGACACGAACCCGGCCCGCTTTATCTGTCTGGTACCGATTGCCTATCAGACATAGACGCCTGCGGCGCCTGCCCCACAGAGTGCCGACAGTCAGCCTGACAACTCAATCAGCCACGGTCCTTTTTTCGAAAAAGGGATTTCCCAAAGAACCTGGGGAATGAAGTTGAACCAGCCTCGACAATGATCCAGTACGGCGCTGTCACTGGTCAGCACAATGCGATCGGACGTGATTAACACCTTGTCGGGGTTTGGAACCAGTTCCACCTGCCAGAGCGCGTCGTTGCGTCCGGCCCACTCAAGAATGAGGCTTTTGAGCCGTCCGGAATTGGAGACGGGGCTGTCCAACAGCCACAGCACGTCAGCAACACCGAGCCGTTCCAGCGCATAGGCAATATAGCGAATCGCCGGCAGGGTCTGTTCGACTTTGCGGTAGGTTCCGTGGATGCTTGCCAGATCGCGGATGCAGCCGTCGGCGCCTTTGAGCAACACCGCCCCGCTCAAGGCCGCCTCGACCGTAATCAGCACGTTATAGCCGTCCATGGCAACCGGCTTGCCGTACAGGTCTTCGGCGCAGATTTCGCCGTCTTCTCGCCGCTGCCGCTGCTGCTCCGAACAGGCACACCGCATCACTGCCGTGCGCTGGCGCGCGGTCAGACGGTAACGGTCGCCGACGAGCTTGAGGGCGGATTTATCGGCATACCCATGGCTCAGCAGCCAGTTCAGATCAAACACCGCAGTCCGGAGCCGTTCGATGTGCCGTTTGGCAAACAAAGCGGTATCCTGAGGACCGGGGCCGCGATGAGAACGTTTATCAGGCATAGCGATATTGTATCATCGGAGACTTTTTCAGGCAAGTCGCTCAAAGAAACATTTGACTTTGGACGCCGATTTTTCTACAGTATTTGTTTTCATAACAGGAACTTTGAGAATGCCCAGCCACAATTTAGCTCAGATAACCCTCAATGATTTAGAGATTTACGGATATTCGGTGGGCGGCGAGGAAACCGTGGTTGCCCTGCCGCAGCTTGATGTCTGTTTTGACATCGGCAAGGCCCCCGATCAGTTCATTTCAATCAATCACGTCCTGCTGACCCATGGACACATCGACCATGCGGCGGGAATCGCATATTATCTGTCGCATCGGGCGTTTTGCGGGCAATCGCCCGGCACGGTGCTGACGCCGCCGAGCACTATCGAGCCGATCCGTCAGATTCTGGACGGCTGGGGACGACTGGACGGCAGCCGGATCCCAGTCAAGCTGATTCCCGTCCGCCCCGGCGATGAGATCAACATTAAACCCAATCTGATTGCGCGGGTCTTTCCCACCAAACATACGCCGGACGCCGTGGGATTTTGCATCATCGAAAAACGAAAAAAGCTCAAACGCCAATATCGCGGCCTGACCGGCCCCAAACTGGTCGAGCTGAAAAAACAAGGCGTGGTGATCGACACCCCCATTCAGATTCCGCTGGTCAGTTATCTGGGCGATACGCATTATGTGGATTATGCACAGTTGGACTATGTCTCCAACAGTAAGATTCTCATCGCCGAATGTACCTTTTTTGCTGACGAACACACCGCGCGAGCCGATGCGGGCCGACATATGCACATTGACGAATTCGCCCCCCTGCTGGAACGAATGAACAATAAACACATCATCATCACCCATCTGTCTCGACGCACCGGTATCGGACAGGCCAAAAAGATGCTCCGCCAGGCGTTGTCGGAAGCGACCTTCAAAAAAATAATCATTTTGATGGATCGCTGCAATCTTCAGCACAAAACCCCATAGCGTCTGCCGCCAGTGCGGTGTCCGGGGTCTATAGACTCAGTCGCCCCAGCGCCGCCAGGGCAAGCCGTACATTGCCGAACGGCGCGCTGACGGCAAAGCCGGCCACATGCGGTGCGAGCGTTTCAATCATCTCATGGGCGATTTCAACGCCGATTTTTCTGGCATCCTCTGCGGATTGCGCTTGGGCCATTCGATTCAATAACGCCTCCGGCACGACCACGCCGGGCACTTCATTGGCCATAAACTCGGCGTTTTTGTAGCTGGTAAACGGCCAGATGCCCGCGACAAATGGAATTGTGCAATCCTCAAGTGCCGCCTGAAAGGCGAAAAACATCTCCGTGTCAAACACCGGCTGCGTGATGGCATACTCTGCGCCGGCCCGGGCCTTGAGGCGAAAGCGGTCGATCTCCCGATGCAGATCGGACGCGACCGGATTGGCCCCGACGCCGAGGGTCAAGGCCAGCGGCTGGGGCAGCGCATTGCCGGCGATGTCGCGTCCGGAGTTCAGGTTGCAGGCCGCCTGCGTCAGGGCCACCGAATCCAGATCAAACACCCCCGTAGCATCGGGATACTCGCCCAGTTTGGGCGGATCGCCCGTGATCATCAGGACATTGCGTAATCCGACAGCGTGGATGCCGAGCAGATCGGATTGCAGGCCGATGAGATTTTTGTCGCGGCAGCAAATATGCAGAATCGTTTCGATGCCGACAGCCTGTTCGATTTTCAGAGCGGAAACCAGCGGCGACAGACGGGCGCTGGCCCGCGGCCCGTCGGGAATGTTGATCGCGTCGATGTCGTGTTCGGCACACAGACGGGCACTGTCCAGCAATTTGCTGACATCCACGCCTCGCGGCGGCGTCAGTTCGATGCAGGTGATGGGGCGATGCTCGGCCAGTTTGCGGCCAAGACGGCTCTTGGCAGCCAGCGGGATCGGTTCAAAAGCCGACTCGGCGACCGCCTGGCGGACGGCGATACGACCGGCAGCGGCCTTGGGTGAAACCGCCTTATGCAGGGGGCGCACTGCCTTGATAATTTGCCGGATATGATCGGGGGTGGTACCGCAGCAGCCGCCGATGATGCGGGCGCCGTGTTCAAAGAACCGTTTGGCATACTCGGCCATATACTCCGGCGTACACATATACAGCGTTCGCCCTTCCACCCGTCGGGGCAGTCCGGCATTGGGCTGAATCGCAACGGGCTTGTCGGTTACGCCGACGATCCGCTTGAGTGCTTCGAGCATATCCGACGGGCCGATTGAGCAGTTCAGTCCCGCCGCCACAACGCCTTTGCAGGCGACGATTTGCGCCACAGCCTGATCAATGGGGGTCCCGAACGGTGTTTCGAACTGCTCGGTACAGGTCAATTGGGCAACAATGGGGATGGCAGGATGTCGGCCGGCCGCCTCAATGGCGGTGAGCAGTTCGGCAACATCGGTAAATGTTTCCAGCAGGAAAAAATCCACTTGGGCCGCGGCCAGCGCATCGCATTGGCGGGAAAACACTGCCAGGCTTTGCTCGGCCTGTTCAGCCGAGGGCAGGGGATTGTCCAGTCCCAGCGGTCCGACGGCTCCGGCGACCATCACGCCGGAATGTTCGGCGGCGCGGCGGGCAATACGAACCGCCTCGGTGTTGATGGACTCACACTTTTCAGCCAAACCGAATCGTGCCAGTTTGACCGGATTGGCGCCGAAGGTATTGGTCTCGATAAAATCGCAACCCACCGCGATATAGTCAGCGTGGATCTGTTCGATCAGATCCGGACGGGTCAGGTTCAATTCATCAAAGCAGGTATTCAGAAACGCCCCATGCTGATACAGTTGCGTCCCCATGGCCCCATCGCCGATGACAATCCCCTGAGCAAGTTTTTCAACCAACAAAGATTTAGACATATTCTGTCCGTAATAGTTCAAGTGAAATCATATCACGTGTTCTTCGAAAATTTACTCCTCTTTCTATAAAGGGCCGGACGAGGATATGCAACAGAAAATTATGGCCCGGCGGTTCTGTTTGGGGGTATAATAAAGATAGATTTTTCGGTTTTTTTACTGGAAATGTTAAAGTTTTTGTTCAATATCATACGATACAGTCAACAGTGTGATATACAACGATTTGCAACGACAAATACAGGCTTTTCATCACCCTCCTCCGAAGCCAGATTCTGCGATGTGGAATCTGGCTTTTTTTCTTATCTGTTCGGATCATTTTGACGATGCAGAAAGTATGAATATAGACAAACCCATTCAAGCGTCCGATAATGCAGATTGCCTCACGTCGTTGTCACGGCCCTCGGATTCTATTGAGCAGGAGCGCCTGGCTGAGGCGGGTCGGGCGGTGGCGGATTTGGCACATCTTGTCAAAAATATACTCCAGGTGATGTCGGGATGCGGCGAGATCATTGATCTGGCGCTTGACACTGACCAAATGGACCGGCTTCGGCAAGCCTGGCAGTTGTATCAGCCGAGCTTTTGGCGGTTGAAGAAATTTCAGCTTGATCTGATTAAATTCACCAAAAACTATCCGTTAAATCCGGAGCCGTGCAACGTTCATACCCTCATTTCTCTGGCCGTGCGGCAAATCGAGCCGTTTTTTGCGCAGCGACACATCACGTTCGAAAATCGAACACAAATCGAGGCGTGTTCAATTCTCGCCGACGGGGAAAAACTTCGGGATACGGTTGTGAATTTGTTAGTCAATGCGGTGGATAACCTGGATGACAAACCGGGGCAAGTGGCGATCACAGCGGAGCTTATTGATTCAGGGCAGGCCGTGCGCATTACGGTCAGCGACAGCGGCCCCCGGCTTGAGACGGCCATGTGCCGGACGTTGCTGAGGCCGCATGAACGATGCCGCAATATGCTCGGCAGCGGTTTGGAGATTCCGCTGGTTCTGCAGGTTGTCCAAGCCCACGGCGGATCGCTCGCTCTCAACGCCGACCCATCGGACACAGGCAACCTCGTCGAAATCACGCTGCCTGTCACGGCTTGATTGCTCTTGAGCATTTCTGTTGGTACTCATCCACAGCAAAAAAAATACATTCCCTTAAAGTCCTATAACCTCGGTATGAAATAATTTTTTATTTTATTTCAAAAAATTCATTGACACTCAGATTTTTATATTTACATTTTATAAAATGTAAATACTATTTTGTTTAGGCAACACGTTCTTGCACAGGTAAGGACAATCGGAGTAAGGGACAGCGCAATGCAGACGCAGCAAGACGTCAAATTCAAAGTGCCGGCCAAGCTTTATCGGATTGGCGAGATCATTCGGCACACCCCCTTCACCCGCCAGACCATCCACAACTATACGACGATGGGATTGATCCAGGAGTCGGACTGGACCGAAGGCGGGCATCGTCTGTATGACGAATCCGTATTTGAACGCCTGTGGCGAATTCAGGAACTGCGAAAGACCAAGACGCTTTCTGAGATTCGCGACATGTTCAGTCAGGAGGCCGTGGGCGAACATATGTCCTGACTGTGCCGTGCAGGGATGAATCTGAACCATTGCCTGAACACGAGATACCTGTAACAAAAGAAAATCGATGAGATGATTTTCCGAATGAATGGATGAACGCGATGAAAACCGAGCCGGAGATAATCGACAATATTACGGAACTGCTGCTCCGTATTATTGACTATACAGAGCGACGACGAGACGTCTTAACCCGTAATATTTTTGATTATCGCGAGGATAACTATTGCCCGCAGGATCTTCCGGAAGCGGAGTTTGCGCAGCGGATGACCGAGGCGGTCTCAGAGCACGTTCGCTCGGAACGGCTGTTGTTCTGCGACAGCGCGCATATTCAGTTTCACACCGGCGGCGGCTTTGACATCCAGCCGGTTCCGGACGCCAAAGCCAAAGACCTGCTGGGCAGCAATGTGCATGATTATCTGAAACTGCAGATACAAAAGCTCTCTGAAAATTTAATGAATAATCGAATCGCCGCGGAATTGCTGCGCCATCAGCAATCGCGTCATTCGGTTTATCCCTGCGGCAAAGCGGAAAAAAATTAGAATCGTCCTTTTTCCGCCGCTTGCAAATTGGTTATCGGCCGGGTATAAGAGCGATTTGGAGTGTTTGTTTGCTCTGGGGGACGAACCGCGTTGTGCCGGTGTTCGTTCCGGACAGACAATGTCAGACAGCTTATGACCTTAAAGACTTTTTTACCGGGACGAAAACGATGTATCATCCGGCGTTAAGTGAACCTTCTCCACACGGCGCAACGGCCCTGGCGATAACCAGCGGCAAAGGCGGCGTCGGGAAAACCAATATCGCCGCCAACCTGGCGCTCTGCCTGGCGAGCCTGCATCGGCGTGTTGTATTGATGGATGCCGATCTGGGACTTGGCAATCTGGATGTGGTGCTCAATATTCAGAGTCGGTATAACCTGTCGCATGTGATTTCCGGACGCCGCGAGCTTGATCAAATCATCCACGTCGGTCCGCTGGGCGTCGAGGTCATCTGCGGCGGGTCGGGGATCGAAATGCTGGCGAATCTGAACACGTTTCAGCGCCAGCGATTGCTTGACGGACTGGACAAACTGCACCATCGGGCGGATTTTTTGATTATCGATACCGGCGCCGGCATTCAATCCAATGTGGTGGGATTTTGTCTGGCTTCAGAACAGACGATTGTGGTAACCACGCCGGAACCGACGGCCATGACGGATGCGTATGCCATGATCAAGGTACTGGCTGCCAATGGGTACGCCGGCCGCGTCAATGTCCTGGTCAACATGACCCGATCTGTCAGCGAGGGACGGATGATTTATCGCCAGATTGCAGATGTGGCGAGTCGGTTTTTGGATTTCCCCGTGTATGACGCCGGGGTGTTGTGTAAAGACGATTCGGTTCTCAATGCAGTGCGTAAGCGGATGCCGACGGTGTTGGCCTATCCCAACTCGCCGTTCGCCGCTTCGTTAAATGACATCGGCACACGACTGGCACACGGGATATGCCCAAGTCGCCGAAACCCTGGTTTTTTTCGCAAGGTTGTCAATTGGTTCTTTTAAAGTTTCTCGCGCAATTGGACGATTCTACCCTGCTTGAGATGACGTTAGCATGAGTCAGGGAATATCAAAATGCGCAGGTCGGCGACACTTATCGGACACAGTCACAAATGGCGTGATGCGGGCTTGACAAAAAACACGGAGGTTTTATGAAAGCTCCTCAGGTGAAAATTGAACAGATCTGGAACGAATTCTTTGAAACGCGCTCGGATACGTGTCGCAATTCATTGATGGTTCACTACCTCCAGAATGTTAAATATACGGCCGAGCGTATCTGGGCCAAGCTTCCGGACAAAGTGGATTTGGATGACCTGATCCAGGCGGGAATTTTCGGCCTGATGGATGCGATTGACGCCTTCGATCCGAATCGGGGTGTCAAGTTTGAGACATATTGTGCGCCGCGGATCCGAGGGAGTATTCTTGATGAACTTCGCAATATGGATTGGGTTCCTCGTTTGGTGCGTTCTCGTGCTCATCAGCTTGAGCGGGCGCGCGCGACACTGGAAGCTCAATTGGGACGCATTCCCACTGAGCAGGAGTTGGCCGAGGAAATGGAGCTGGATAAAGTGGAATTTCATCGGCTTCAGCGCGACGCCAGTGCCATCGGACTGATTTCGCTGAATAATAAGTTCAACGAAAACGACGGCGAAAAGGAAATGCGCGAGATTGATATTCTCGAAGATCAGCGCAGCGAAAACCCCGTCACCGAAGCGCAAAAACGCGATCTGAAAAATCTGCTGTCCAAAGGGCTGACCCGTGCGGAAAAACTGATTTTATTCTTGTATTACTACGAAGAAATGACCATGAAGGAAATCGGCGCAACGCTGGATTTGTCCGAATCGCGAGTCTCCCAAATGCACTCATCCATTATTGACCGGCTCAAAGCCCAGCTCGACTCCCGCAAGAAGGAATTCGTCCTCACCTCGCTGTAACGGGTGCTAACCCAAGTTCCGCAGTTAGGGGCAAAACCGTTGTTTTGGGCCTACTAACGACGAAAGTCTTCACACCATTTCATTTCAACCGCGTCCAGTCAGCGTCAGATGTTTCGGCAGATTCAGGCCCAGCCGCTGGAGCAATATGGCCTGATACTCCGTCGGCTGACTAACACAGCAGCGGCGGAGTGACGGGCCGGATCGCGTCGGCAGGATTAGATCCACCAGGCGAATTTTCCCAGTTCCTCAAAAACCCGTCGCGGCTGGTCGCCCAAGCCGGCGGCCTTGCTCATCTTTACCAGGCTGCGCGTTTGTATGTAAACTTCTTCCAGCCGTCTTTTAAGCTGCTTCAGAAAACGTGCGAAGGGTCAAAAGTAAAACCCACCTATCAACCGCCTGCAACTCCTTGCGATCGGTTGCTGAAACATCCCGCCATCGCGGATGCTGTAAAGGATCAATTGCGCCTACAGCGCCAACAGCTCGATCCGGTCAAACTCTTGCATCGTACCCGCCAAGGGCAATCTGTATCAAAGTACCCCCCTTCCGGTCCGTTTTCTGTTGTCATGGGGGCGATTTTATGGTAGTGTCGGGGTGAATTATTTAAGGAATAAACCCGATGACGGCACATAAGAAAACAACCGGAAAACCCCCGACCTCCGGACGGGCCGGCAAGCCGATCCGCCTGCAGAAGATTTTGGCCTCGGCGGGAATCGATTCCCGCCGCGGGTGCGAGGAACTGATCCTCAGCGGAGCGGTGACGGTCAACGGCGAGGTGGTGCATACGCTGCCGGCGTTTGCCAATCCGGAAACAGACGATATTCGCGTTGAGGGCAGCCGCATTCGACCGGAGCGCAAGGTCTATTTTCTGCTGAACAAGCCCAAAAACGTCATCTGCACCAATCGCGACCCGCAGGGCCGGCCCAAGGCGATCGATCTGGCCCCATGCCAAGAGCGGGTCTTTTGCGTGGGACGGCTGGATGTCGAAACAACCGGCCTGATTTTGCTGACCAACGACGCCGAGCTGGCCAATCGTCTGACCCATCCGCGGTATGAACTGCCCAAGACCTATGAGGTGACGGTTCGCGGGCGGCTGGACGGCGAGGCGATTGAGAAACTCAAAAAGGGCGTGTGGCTGTCCGAGGGCAAGACGGAACGGGCCGCCGTGAGAGTCCTTCGCCGGACTCATGTCGAGACGATTCTTGAAATCTCGATTCGACAGGGACTAAATCGTCAAGTTCGCCGCTCGTTCGCCCGGCTGGGCTATAAGGTCAAAGCGCTGAAGCGCACCCGCATCGGTGATATTGAACTGAAGGGCATTCCCGCCGGCCAATGCAAGAAACTCTCAGGCGCCCAATTGGCCTATCTGCGCCGGGCCGGCGGCCTGAAAAACGGCGAACAAAAACCCGCACACGCTGCGAACCATACGAAGAAAAAATAGGGCCGATTCGACCCATTTGTTTCGTATGCGCAGGCTTATCGAATATCCGCATGATAGTCCTGCAGCGATTTGACCCTGGCCTCGCCTTTGCATTTGGCCTCGATGCCGCGCACCGTTGCCGCGGCGGCCGCAGGTGTGGTGATATACGGAATTTTGTGTTTGATCGCGGTTTTTCGGATGTAGGAGTCGTCGTACTGGCTCTGGCTGCCGGCCGGGGTATTGATGACCAGATCAATTTCTTTGTTGGTTATCGCGTCAAGGATATGCGGGCGTCCCTCGTGCATTTTCTGGATTTTCTCGACGGTGATTGCCTTGTCGGTGAGGTAACTGTACGTCCCGCCCGTGGCCAGAATTTTAAAGCCCAGATCGGCAAAACGCCGCGCTGTATCCAGAACCAGCGGCTTATCCTCATCGGCTACGGTAATCAGTACCGTTCCTTGCAGCGGCAGCGGCAGTTGGGTCGCTTCCTGCGCCTTGTAAAAGGCCAGTCCGTACGAGTCGGCCAATCCCAGTACCTCGCCGGTGGAACGCATCTCCGGTCCGAGCAGCGGATCGACTTCCTGAAACATATTAAAGGGAAACACGGCTTCCTTGACGCCGAAGTGCGGATACGTAACGTGCTTTAGCCCGATCTGTTTGAGTGTTTTGCCCATCATGATCTCGGTGGCAATGCGGGCCATCGACAGGCCGCAGACCTTCGAGACCAGCGGCACGGTACGCGAGGCTCGGGGATTGGCCTCCAGGACATAGACGGTATCGTCTGCGATGGCATACTGCATATTCATCAACCCGACGACCTTCAGCGCCACGGCGATTTTGCGGGTATAATCGGCGATGGTATCCAGGTGTTTTTTGGCGATGGAGACCGGCGGGATGACGCAGGCCGAATCGCCCGAATGCACGCCGGCCAATTCAATATGCTCCATGACCGTCGGCACAAACGCATCCGTTCCGTCGGCGATGGCGTCGGCCTCGGCTTCAATGGCATTGCTCAAAAAGCGGTCGATCAGAATCGGCCGTTCGGGTGTCACCTCAACCGCCGCGGCGATATAGTGCCGCAGCATTTGTTCATCGTGGACGATTTCCATGCCGCGTCCGCCAAGCACATACGACGGGCGCACCATCAGCGGATAGCCGATCCTGGCGGCAATCGCCAGCGCCTCTTCGGGTGTACTGGCCATGCCGGACTCGGCCATTGGAATGTCGAGCTGCTCCATCATCGCACGAAAACGGTCGCGATCCTCGGCCAGATCAATCGCATCGGTGGATGTGCCGAGGATGGTGACGCCAGCCTCTTCAAGCTGTTTGGCGATGTTCAGCGGGGTCTGCCCGCCAAATTGCACAATCGCACCGAGCGGTTTTTCTTTCTGATAGATGCTCAAGACATCCTCAACCGTCAGCGGCTCGAAATACAGCTTGTCGGACGTGTCATAATCGGTCGAGACGGTTTCGGGGTTGCAGTTGACCATAATGGTTTCATACCCCAGATCGCGCAGTGCAAAGGCCGTATGCACGCAGCAGTAATCAAACTCAATGCCCTGACCGATCCGGTTCGGGCCGCCGCCGAGGACAATGATTTTTTTCTTGTTATCGCTGACGGCCACGCGGTCGGGCGCGTTGTACGTCGAATAGTAGTAGGCCGCGTTTTCCACCCCGCTGACCGGCACCGCATCCCACGCCTCGACAATGCCCAGGCCGGTGCGCTGCTGACGGATTGCCTCTTCGGTGGTCCCCAGCAGTTTGGCCAGATAACGGTCGGCAAAACCGTCCTGCTTGGCCTGTTTGAGCAGCTTATCGGGCAGGCGTTTGCCCTTGTATTTGAGTATTTTCTCTTCCAGTGCCACCAGTTCGGCCATCTGCTCGATGAACCAGCGTTTGACATTGGTTTTTTCATAAATCTGATCCATCGAGGCGCCTTTGCGAAGGGCCTCATACATCAGGAAATGCCGTTCGCTCGAAGGCGTGGTCAGCCGCTGCATCAATTCGTCCAGCGACAATCGGTTGAAATCTTTGGCAAAACCCAGACCATATCGCCCCGTTTCGAGGGAACGAATCGCCTTCTGGAAGGCTTCTTTGTAATTTTTTCCGATGCTCATCACCTCGCCGACCGCCCGCATTTGTGTGCCGAGTTTGTCCTGGACGCCTTTGAACTTCTCGAACGCCCAGCGTGCGAATTTGACCACGACATAATCACCCGACGGCGTGTATTTATCCAGCGTCCCTTCGCGCCAATAGGGGATTTCATCGAGTGTCATACCGGTCGCCAGCATCGCGGAAATCAGGGCAATCGGAAAACCGGTCGCCTTGGACGCCAGCGCCGAGGAGCGCGAGGTTCGCGGATTGATCTCGATGACCACGATCCTCCCGCTGACCGGATCGTGAGCAAATTGCACGTTGGTGCCGCCGATGACGCCGATGCCATCGACAATATCATAAGCGTGCTTCTGGAGCCGCTGCTGGACTTCCTCGCTGATGGTCAGCATCGGGGCGGTACAGAACGAATCGCCGGTATGCACACCCATCGGATCGACGTTTTCGATGAAGCAGACCGTTATTTTTTGTCCTTTGGCGTCGCGTACGACCTCCAGCTCCAGCTCCTCCCAGCCGAGCACCGATTCTTCAATGAGTACCTGGCCGATCATACTCGCGGCCAGCCCGCGTCCGGCTACAAGGCGCAGCTCGTCCACGTTATAGACCAGTCCGCTGCCCGTTCCGCCCATCGTATAGGCCGGACGGACCACCACCGGAAACCCCAGTTCCATGGCGATGGCCTCGGCTTGTTCGACGGTGTAAGCCGGTTGGCTGCGGGGTACTTCCACGCCCAGCCGTGCCATCGTCTTTTTGAATTCGATCCGATCCTCCCCGCGTTCAATCGCGTCAAGCTGGACGCCGATGACTTTCACGCCGTGTTTTTCAAGCACGCCCGCTTTGTTCAGTTCCGACGCGAGGTTCAGGCCCGTCTGCCCGCCCAGATTCGGCAGCAGTGCATCGGGCCGTTCTTTGGCGATAATCTTGGTCAGCGATGCGACATTCAGCGGTTCGATATAGGTCTGGTCGGCCATCCCCGGATCGGTCATAATCGTCGCGGGATTGGAATTGACCAAGACAATTTCATAGCCCAGTTTGCGCAGCGCCTTACAGGCCTGAGTACCCGAATAGTCAAATTCGCACGCCTGACCGATGATGATGGGGCCGGAACCGATGATCAAAACCTTGTGGATGTCGTCCCGTTTGGGCATACAGTATTCTCCTGTTTTGTTTGTATTTTCAGTGTTAATAATGCAGATAATAAGCACTTCTTATGCGGCTTACGAGTTGATCAATTAGAAATGAAAACCGGCTGAAAGTCAACCGATAAATTAAGGCCGTCGGGGCTTGCGACCTGTGAACGTACCGCAAACTACGAATGAATTCGCCGCCAATGCAAACGCCAAACGATGTGTCTGCTGGCGGGCACTAAACCGTGCGTATCGGTGAACCCAGAAGGCAGAGCGGACACAGCGAGTTAGTCCCCACAAAAAAAGAGGTTTTCTGTATCCAATACAATACCTATACACGTCATAAACCAGTCGATTCTAAGTGAAAAGAATAATTTTCGTAAGATTTTAGCCATTTGAAGCAGTGAACTCTTTCAATGCCGGCAGCTGGCCGGTTTTGAGATAGATTTTCAGCGCCTCTTTTACTGTATTCACGGGGTTTAATCCGCGTTGTTTGAGCGT
>JBNRMN010000016.1:0-11999 GCA_050309605.1 Anaerohalosphaeraceae bacterium | reverse complement strand
ATTGTCAGCATCCTGCTTTTCGAGAAAACTCCGCTAAAACAAGCACTTACGGGAGATCACTATATTGTCAAAGAACAACAAAACCATAACCAACTGTCCTTGTTCGACTTATAACCGGACAGTACTGATCCAGTCTGAAAAATCATACCCGATTTCCAGGACAAGGCGATGAATATCCGCAAAATCCGCATCGCTGCCTTGCCTGAATTTTCCTTTGATCTCGCCGTAACCGCCAAGATGCAGCCGATCCTGTTCGGCAGCACGCAGCGTCTCCTGTGCCTCAACCTTTTGACGATAGGTTTCAAGCTCCTGTCGAGTACGTTCCTGTTCGACCTGTTGATGCGAGAGCATCGCCTTTAACTGATTCATCTCATCCTGCAATTGTTCCAGTCGATGCTGAATGACTGCTGTGTCTATTTCATTCCCATGCGACTGGGCCGAGGCGACAACCCCCGCCGCAAGCACCAACCCCCATACCGCCGGCCAATAAGGCAAACTGTTTTTGCCAACCATACACGTTCCTTTCCAAAAAGGTTATCTTTGATATGGCTGGCTATTGCAGAGCAATTGGCTGGCTTTTTTAATGTATCTGTTTTATTCTGTCATTTGGTTAATATCAATTTATCCGCTTTGGTGATACTGAGCCGATATTCATTCCCTTTATGCAGTAAACGCACCTGCCGTGCACCGCCGAAAAGCTGTTCGATGCGGTAAACCGGCGGCGAGGACGCACTTGGCAAAGCCGTTTTAACCTTGTTTTTTGGGGCCGTGTTAATAGACATAATCGTTCAAAACAGAAAATCAGATTAACGACTGTACCAAACTGCCGATTTGAAAGACCGCTGTGGTCACAACATAGGCCATCGCCGTCAGACCGAAAAACTGGAATAAGGCCCATCTCCATCTTCCGGACTCCTTGCGTGTAATTGCCACCGTTGCAATACACGGTGTGCTGAGCAAACAAAACAACATGATGCAAAACCCCTGAAGCGGCGAATAGTCCGCCCGCAGCCGCTGACGAAGCAGAGAAAGCGTTTCTTCGTCTTCCTCCTCGTCGCCGAGCGAATAGACGATGCTCAATTGCGTTACAAAAACTTCTTTGGCCATGGTTGCGCCGACCAGCGCGGTGCCGATCTTCCAGTCAAAACCCATCGGTCGAATCACCGGCTCCATCGCTTTACCGATGCGGCCGGCAACCGAATATTGCAGGCCGGCAGCGTATTGTTCTTCCGCCGTCAGGTGATCAAACCGCCCTTGTGGCGGTGTCGGGTAACTCATTAACAACCACAAAACGATGGATAAACCGAGAATAATCGTTCCGGCTTTTCTCAAATACATCCAGCCGCGATCCCACATATGGATAAACAGACCTTTCCATGTCGGCATCCGGTAGGGCGGCAATTCCATCACAAACGGAACGGATTCGCCCTTGAGTATAGATCGCCTCAGCAGATTGATGCAGAGGATAGCCGCGACAATTCCGATAATATAAATCAGCCACATCACCGGCCCGCGCCAGTGGGGGGGGAAGAACGCCGGGATCAGCAGCGCATAAATCGGAATGCGCGCTCCGCAGCTCATCAGTGGAATCACCAGCATGGTAGCCAGCCGGTTGCGGCGGTTTTCCAGAATGCGTGTAGCCATAATCGCCGGAATCGAGCAGCCAAAGCCGATGAGCATCGGAATGAAGCTTTTGCCGTGCAGACCGATCTTGTGCATAATGCGATCCATAATAAAGGCCGCGCGAGCCATGTAGCCTGTATCCTCAAGAAAAGCGATACCCAAAAACAGAAAGAGAATGTTCGGCAGAAAGACCACGACCCCGCCGACGCCGGCGATGACGCCGTCAACCAGCAGCGATTGCAGCCAGAGCAGGTTTTCGCCCGGCCAAACGGCGACGATTGCCGTACCCAGCCAATCAAAAAACGTTTCCAGCCACCCCATCGGATATTCGCCCAGCGTAAACGTCAGATAAAACACCAGATACATCAGCACCCCGAATATCGGCAGTCCCAGCCAGCGATGCGTCAGCACCAGATCCACCTTGTCGCTGATGTCGTGGCGGGTCAGGACGGTGTGCTTGATCGCTTCCTGGCAGGCGCCGCTGATAAACCCGTAGCGTCGGTCGGCAATCAAGATGTCCGCACTGTCGCCGAGAATGGTTTTAAGCCGAACCTGAGCGGCCTCAACGTCTTTCAAAATATCCGAATGTTTCACGCGACCGCATAGTTCCGCATCGCCTTCGAGAAGTTTCAAGGCCACCCATCGGCTTCCGTACCGGGCTGACACCTCGCAATCGGATTCGATCAGGAGGTGTTCAATCCGGGACAGTTCGGCCTCAATATCCTTGCCATAGTTTATCGGCGGCGTGATGGGCGTCTTGTCGGCCGCGGTTTCGATGACGGCGTCCAGCAGATCGTTCATTCCTTTGCCCTTGCTGGCCACCATCGGCACAATACGCGCACCAAGCAGACTCTCCAGGTGTTTCAAATCAAATTCCAGCCCCCGGCTTTGTGCGACATCGGACATATTAAAGGCCAGTACCAGCGGCGTGCGCATTTCCATCAATTGCGTGGCCAGATATAAGTGCCGCTCCGGATTGGAAGCATCCAGCACATCAACGACTACATCGGGTTTTTCATCCAATATAAAATGCCGGGCGACCAGTTCTTCGGTGGAATAGGCCGCCAGACTGTAGGTACCTGGCAAATCGACAAAACGCAGTGAAAATTCTTTATAGTCGCGCCGTCCTTCAACCTTTTCGACCGTTACGCCTGGATAATTGCCGACGTGTCGCCGCGCACCGGTCAGCAGATTAAACACGGTGGTTTTTCCGCTGTTGGGATTGCCGGCCAAAGCGACACGAATCTCTTTTTTTGGGTCCATCGAAAACATTCCTCTGTGTAAGTTAGGCTTGCCTAACTTGGTGTCTAAAAAAATTATTCACACTCGCGGACAAAAATTTTACCGGATGCACCGCGTCCGATGACAACTTTGCTGTTTTTAATACCGACGATGAGCCGGCCGGCCCCTTCGTTACGCAGTACCTGAAACGTTGAATGAGTCAAAATACCCATTGAAGCAAGGCGATTTTTCAACCCGTGTCCGGCATCAATGAAAACGACTTCGACGGTCTTTCCGGCCGGTACTTGTACAAGCGGCATCGATTGTGTCTCCTTGTCGGTCTGCATTATTGAATCCTTGACGCAATAAACATCATCACTGAACATCATATCTCACTTATGACCGGTGTTTGGGACACCCTGACTCCGGATTTCCGTTTGTCGGCAATACCCCTGAAAAGCCCGCGGTACATCTCTGCCGGACTGTTTTTCCGATGACAGAAACTCCAGATACAGCATCAGACGTGATGCGATTTCCGAACTGATGGCGTGTTCGGCCAAACAGGCCGAACGCTGTGCGGTAACCGGATCTACCCCAAGGACATCGCAAAAAAATGATTCCAGCGCCTCATGCCGTCGAACAATACGCCCGGCCATTTGACGGCCTCTGTCGGTCAGGGCAACATAGCCATAGGGTTTATAGTGAATCAATTGCCGCTCGGCCAGCATTTTCAGCGCGCCGGTGACCGATGACGGCGCCACCTGCAAATGCTCGGCAATGTCTTTGCTGCGGGCAACCCTGCCTGTCTGCGAAAGAACAAATATCGCCTCCAGATAGTCCTCAAGGGAGGCACTCAATTGTTTATTGTATAGACTCATAGTTTAAGTTCTGTCTAAGATAATTAGGCTCAACTAACTTTGCAACAATTTTTTTAAATTTTTTCAAAAAAACTGTCCATTTCTTTTGATTTTCTTGAACCTCTTTAAGAGGATGGCCGGAGATTCGGAAATCGTCTTTAAATTTATCGAATAGAGAATAAAGGATTCCTTGAAACGAGAAAGGAGACTGGTCGATGATGCGTGCCTCAAAGGTCTGTATTTATGCCGTGTTTGTCTTGTTTTTTTTCAGTTTTCACCTCTTTTAGCGGATGCACTGACGATGGACTTTCCTGCCAGGGTTGAGCCTCAGGCGGCGATACAGGCCCGCCCGTTCCGATTGGGCGATGTTCGGCTGCTGGAAGGCCCCTTCAAAACGGCCATGGAACTCAACGCTGAGTGGCTGCTGTCGCTGGAACCGGATCGTTTTCTGGCGTGGTTCCGAAAAGAAGCCGGACTGGAGCCGAAAGGCGAAGTTTACGGCGGCTGGGAACGTGAAACAATTGCCGGCCACAGTCTGGGGCACTATATGTCGGCTTGTGCGATGATGTACGGCCATACCGGACGCGATGAGTTCAAGCAAAAACTTGATTATATCGTCGATGAGCTGGCCCTTGTCCAGGACGCACACGGCAGCGGTTATATGTCCGCTTTTCCCAACGGCAAACGAGCCTTTGAAGAAGTGTCGCGCGGAGAAATTCGCTCCCGCGGCTTTGATCTGAACGGCATCTGGGTGCCGTGGTACACCCAGCACAAACTGATGGCCGGATTGCGCGATATTTATTTTTATACCGGCAGTCAAAAGGCGCTTGAGGTGTGGATTCGCCATGCCGACTGGATTGATGAATTGCTGGCGGGCCTGAATGAATCGCAGTGGCAGCAGATGCTGGCCTGCGAACACGGCGGCATCAACGAAACGTTCGCTGACCTGTACGCCATGACCGGCAGGGAACGTTATCTGGCACTGGCCGAGAAATTTTATCACAAATCGGTGCTCGATCCGCTCAGCGAGCGACAAAACAGTCTGACCGGTCTGCACGCCAATACCCAGGTTCCCAAGGTCATCGGCACCGCGCGGCTGTACGAACTGACCGGCAAGGAACGCTATCAGACGATTTCCGATTTCTTCTGGACAACGGTAACCAACCATTACACCTATGCCAACGGTGGCAACAGCGCCGAAGAGTATTTCGGCAGACCCGATCATTTGGCTGAGCGGATGCATCACACAACCGAAGCATGCAACACCTACAATATGCTGAAGCTGACGCGCCATTTGTTTGCCTGGCAGCCCAAAGCGGCTTATATGGATTATTATGAGCGGGCGCTGCTCAATCACATTCTGGCGCATCAACATCCCGAACAGGGCGGCCGGCTGGTGTATAAAGGCTTTTTGGATATGCCCGCCCGAAAAGGATTCAGCCATCCGACCCGCTCATTCTGGTGCTGTGTGGGTACCGGTATGGAAAATCACGCCAAATACGCCGATACCATTTACGCCCATGCCGGCGACACGCTGTATGTCAATCTGTTTATTTCATCGGTTCTGAACTGGAAAGACAAAGGCATCACGCTCACCCAGCAAAGCCAATTGCCCACCCATGAACAGGTCGCGCTGTCTTTTGAGTGCATACAGCCTCAGCGTCTTGTGTTGAAAATACGAAAGCCGTATTGGGCCGACGGCGTCAAAGTAACGCTGAACGGTCGGCCGACAAACGCCGCCGTCGATCAGGACGGCTGGCTGACGCTAAGACGCACTTTTGAGGACGGCGACACGATTGAATTAACATGCCCGATGAAGCTGCATACGTCAACCCTGCCGGATATGCCGAATCGAACGGCCTTTTTATATGGCCCGACTCTGTTGTCGGCTCCGTTGAACGACAGGCAGCAGCCTCCTTTGCTGGTGGCCGAAGAGACCAGCGCCCTTTTGAAGGCCTTTAAGCAGACTTCTCCGCTCGAATTTATCTCGGAAACGACGGCCTATCAGCGCGGTCCCGACGGGTGGCAGACAACGCCGCTGAAGCTGACAGCTCATTATGCCATCGCCGATGAACCCTACACGGTGTATATGGATGTCTTCACGCCGCAGGCCTGGGCCGATAAACAAGCCGAATTCGCCGCCGAGCAGGAACGTATTCGACAGCTTGAGGCCATGAGCGTGGACATGTTGCGCCTGGGGCAAATGCAGCCGGAACGCGACCACAATCTGACCGGCGAACGAACCAATGTCGGCACATTCAGCGGACGAATGTGGCGCGACGCCTACAACGGATGGTTTGAGTTTGATATGACGGTATTGCCCGATGAACCGGTGGATTTGATTGCAACGTACTGGGGGTCGGAGCGCGGCCGGAGAACCTTTGATGTTCTGGTGGACGGAGAAAAAATCGCCACCCAGGTGCTGGATCGCAACAAGCCGAATGAATTCTTTGATGTAACGTATTCGATCCCGGAAGAACTGACCCAAGGCAAAGACAAAGTGAGGATACGGTTTCAGTCGCATCCAAACAGTTATGCAGGCGGCGTTTTTGACGTGCGAATCATCAAACGCAATCTCCCAGGCGGCGAAAAACAAACGCTCCGCCTGGAGCGGGATTACCCCTATTCGCCGGTGGATTTTACGAACGTTCATTTTGATGACGAATTCTGGGCGCCGCGTGTGGAAATCAACCGGACAGTGACGATTCCTCATGCGTTTGAGAAATGCGAAGAAACCAAACGATTTTATCATTTCGAGCGTGCGGCCAAGGTGCTTCGCGGTGAAGAACTGGAAGATCGTTCCCCGCCCGGACTGTCGTTTGACGATACCGACCCCTATAAGGTGCTGGAAGGCGCCGCTTACGGTCTGGCCGTCAAGTATGATCCGAAAATGGATACTTATCTCGATCAGGTCATTGACTTGATTGCCTCGGCGCAGGAGCCGGACGGCTATCTTTTCACCACCCGTACGATCAACCCTGAAGATCCGCACGAGTGGGCCGGCCCGCGGCGATGGATCTACGTCAAACGGCTCAGCCATGAGCTGTATAATATGGGGCATTTGTATGAAGCAGCGGTGGCCCATTATCAAGCCACCGGCAAGCGGACGCTGCTGAATGTGGCGACCAAGAACGCCGAATTGCTGTGCGAAACCTTCGGGCCGGGCAAAAATGAAGACGCCCCGGGCCATCAGATTATTGAGATGGCACTGGTTCGGCTGTATCGGGTGACCGGTGAAGAGAAATATCTGAATCTTGCCAAATTTTTCCTGGACACGCGCGGCCCCAACGATGGTCAATATAGTCAGGCACATCAAAAGGTGGTCGATCAGGATGAAGCGGTCGGCCATGCCGTCCGCGCAACGTATATGTATTCGGGTATGGCCGATGTGGCGGCGCTGACCGGCGATCAGGCGTACATTCAGGCGATGGAACGCATTTGGAACAATATGGTCACCAAAAAGCTGTATCTTACCGGCGGAATCGGTGCGACCTCCAGCGGCGAGGCCTTCGGCCCGAATTACGTCCTGCCGAATATGAGTGCGTATGCCGAAACGTGTGCGGCCATTGGCAATGTGTATTGGAATCATCGGATGTTTTTGCTGCATGGCGACGGCAAGTACATCGATGTGATGGAACGGACGCTCTACAACGGCCTGATTTCAGGCGTGTCGCTGGATGGGACGTTATTCTTTTATCCCAATCCGCTCGAATCCCGCGGCCAGCATCGCCGGCAGGCGTGGTTCGGTTGTGCCTGTTGTCCGGGCAATATCGCACGGTTTCTGGCCTCCGTGCCCGGCTACGTTTATGCCACACGGGACAACGCCCTTTATGTCAATTTGTATGTCGGCGGACAGGGCACAGTGCAACTGGCCGACAATGTCGTCAAGATCGAACAGCAAACCCGGTACCCCTGGGAGGGGCACGTGAAGCTGACCGTCACCCCCGAAACGAGCGCCCCCTTCACGCTGGCGCTTCGCATTCCGGGCTGGGCGATGAATCAGCCCGTGCCGGGCGATTTGTATCGCTACAGGGATACACTGGACACAAAACCGACGATACGGGTCAATGGTCGAGCCGTATCGTTTGAACCGGATAAGGGCTACGTGCGGCTGGCGCGACAGTGGAACGCCGGCGACACCATCGAGATGAACTTTCCGATGGAGGTACGCCGGGTCGTGGCCCATGACAATGTGGTCGAAAACCGCCATCGCATTGCGCTGGAACGCGGCCCGATTGTGTATTGCATCGAAGCGGCCGACAGCCCCACCGAACAGGTCAGAAATTTGATTGTGGATCCGGAAACACCTATCCATACGGAGTTTCGTTCGAATCTGCTCGGCGGTGTGCAGGTCGTGACGTTCCGCGCCTCCGAAGTGGGGCTGGACGACAGCGACAACCGCGTTGTGACATCGTCGGTGGATGTGACCGCGATTCCCTATTCAACGTGGTGCAATCGCGGCCCGAATGAAATGGTGGTTTGGCTGCCGACACGAAAAGAGGAGGCATTTGTCCGGCCGCGTCCTACAATCGCCTCAGAAAGCCGCGTTACCGCTTCGCGCGGGTCAGGCCGTCCGCGGTCGGTTACCAGCGGCATCGAGCCGAAAAGCTCACATGACAAAGACAATGAGTTCTACCACTGGTGGCCTCGCAAGGGAACCACCGAATGGATGCAGTTTGAATTTGACGAGCCGACCGCGTTGTCAGCCGTTGAGGTCTATTGGCTGGACGATACCGGCCATGGCGAATGCAAGGTTCCGCAGTCCTGGCGGCTGCTGTATAAGGACGGCGATGAATGGAAGCCGGTTAACGACAGCAACGGCTACGCAACCGAACTGAATATGTTCAATCGCACGGCGTTTACGCAGGTGACCACCATGGCGGTTCGGCTGGAAATCCGGATGCAGCGGGGCTGGTCAGCCGGTGTTTTACAGGTGCGATTCGACGAGTAGTAAACCCGTTTGAATCGTCCATTTTTTGCACATTTGGGGTACCGTCGGTATCCGGCCGGCAAAGACGGCTGGAAGCCGGCGGTCCGTTTTTTTCGGCACGTCGCAAAAATAGTGCAAATCTTCTGGAAAACCAACAATCGGGACGTATAATTATTATTTTTACATTGCCGAAATTCAGCAGGATTATGGTATGGAAATGCGAGTCCATTTATCGAGGCCCGATATTACCGAGGCGGAAATTGATGCGGTATGTGAGGTGTTGCGCAGTCCGAATCTGTCGCTGGGACCCAAGCTGCCGGAATTTGAGACGGCCTTTGCCGAGTATGTGGGGCGAAAATACGCCATTGCCGTCAACAGCGGCACCAGCGGACTGTTTCTTTGTGCCCAGGCCATGGGATTGGGGCCGGGCGACGAGGTGATTACCACGCCGTTTACGTTCATTGCAACCGTCAATTTTATTTTGATGACGGGCGCAATGCCGGTCTTTGCCGATATTGATCCGGTCAGTTACAATATCGATCCGACTCTAATCGAAAAGGCCATCACGCCGAAAACCAAGGCGATTGTACCGGTGGAGGTATTTGGCAACCCAGCGGGAATGGATACGGTGGAACAAGTGGCTCAAAAGCACGGCTTGCGGGTGATTGAGGATTGCTGTGAAGCGCTGGGGTCTGTGCTGCACGGACGGATGGCCGGGACGTTCGGGGATGTGGGTGTGTTTGCGTTTTACCCGAATAAGCAGATGACCACCGGCGAAGGCGGGATGATTGTTACCGATGATGAGCACGTGGCCGAGCTGTGCTGTTCGTTGCGGAATCAGGGACGCGGACGCGGTGGCGGCTGGCTGGCGCACGAGCGGATGGGATACAATAATCGGCTCAGCGATATCAACTGCGCACTGGGACTGGTCCAGCTTTCACGGATGGAAGAATTTATCGAAAAACGCGCCGCCGTGGCTCGAACATACGCGGCCCTGCTGGCCGATGAAAAACGGGTCATTACGCCAACTGAACCGGTCGATGCGCGGATGAGCTGGTTTGTCTATGTTATTCGTTTGAATGAACGGTACACGATGGCCCAGCGAAATGCCCTGATTCACAAACTGCTTGACCGCGGGATTCAGGTCAGCAATTATTTTCCGCCGGCCCATTTGCAGCCGTTTATGGTCGAACAATTCGGCTATAAGGAAGGTGATTTTCCGATCACCGATGCGGTCTGCCAGCGGACAATGGCGCTGCCTTTTCACAACAATTTGACGGTGGATGAGGCTCGGCTGGTGTGCGGCGAACTGTCCGCCGCGATGGATGAGATTGACAAAGCGCCGTAACAAGGAAAGGATACAATGAAAGTCGTTGCCGTTGTCGGCACATATCGAAAAGGCAAGACAATTGATACCGCCGTCGATGAGGCGCTGGCGGGCGCCCGTGAGGCGGGCGCTGAAACCGAGAAAATTTTACTGACGGACAAGCATATCGAATTTTGCACCAACTGTCGCGCGTGCACGCAAACGGCCGGGCCGGAGCGTGGCCGGTGTGTGATTCAGGACGATATGAACACCATTCTGGATACGCTTGATGCGGCGGATGCCTACATCTTCGCCTCGCCGATTAACTTCTACAGCGTCACGGCCCTGATGAAGCGGTTTATCGAACGGCTGGTCTGTTATGGCTATTGGCCGTGGGGAACGTATCCCAGGATGCGGCTGAAAAAGGGACGTAAAAAGGCGCTTTTAATTACGTCCAGTGCCTGTCCTGCGTTCATTGGACGGATTGCCTTTCGTCATGTCTTCGGTGTACTGAAGGCCTGTGCACAATGTTTCGGCGTTGGACGGATCAAAAAACTTTACATCGGCACGGCCGCCCTCACTCCGGATTCCCCCCTCAATGACAGCGGCAAACGCTGCCCCCGGGCCGCCGGTCGAAAACTGGCGGTCTAACGTCTGCTGAAGCCATAGCATCCTTTGCTCAATCTGCGATTCATTTATCTGACAAGCCCGACCAATACAAAGAAACTACACATTTTAGCGCATATGATTTGCCCGGTCGGGGTTTATAATATATGTTTTAGAGGTAAGGAGACGATTTCGGTCGTTTCCGTGTGTGGCAGTCAATCGATGTTTTCCGCGGGAGAGGACACTATGGGCCATTGGCGAACCAAATTGTTGACATCTATAGTCCTGTATGGTGCAGGGTTTATTACGGCGGTGTATGTGTTGGCGCCTTCGCCTGCACAGGTCCCCAAAGACAGGGAGATCAGCGAGCGTGTTGCCTGGTCAAACCAATGGAACAATGAATCCGGCGCAAGCTCACAAGATCGCGCGGCGGCAATGCGTGCGGGGATGGACAAAGTGATACGTTTCGCCGAGGAACACGCCGTCAAAGGCATGCGAGCCGTTAAGGCTCAAATCGACCAGCGACGACAAACACACGGGCAATAGCAGCCCTGTCGCCGGAAACAGCGTTTTCGCCTGTTTTCGGTATCGAATGCGGCAGATGTGGTCCGGTATGAGGGGCACAACTTTCGCGAAAAGGGTTGGTCATACGCCGACGGGCCGTGGCCGACCTTTTTTTTGAGGCAGGGTGTGGTTCAACAGCAGGGGGATTTCGCACACGAATGATCAGCCCATAATCAGGTCATTGTTTACCCTCTTTTTGCCGCACCTGACGGCCTCTCATTTACTGAAACTGATCGAAAACCGGGTCTGTTTTGACGTAACTGTAGTCTAAGAAAGACTTTACAGTTTTCTAAAAAAGCCATCAAATAGCTCGCCGCAAAGGGCGAATCCTCTATTAAGTCAATCCCGCTGCTTTCGGAAAACAACCAGAAGGACTGGGTTGCCTGAGAAACCCAACTCAAGTGAGTTATTAAAAACGACGTTTCGAGCTTTGGCCCAAGCCGGTGCAGAAGCTGCGCATACTATCCAAAATGTTGTATTACCCCCAAGGAGGGAAATCTTGCAAAAACAAGAAAAAAATTGGGCGTTACTGGACTTGAACCAGTGACCCCCAGCTTGTCGAGCTGGTGCTCTAGCCAACTGAGCTAAACGCCCTAAATGACCTAAGTCATTAGAAAAAAAGTATATACACCAAAATCCGCCATTTGTCAAGAGGAAATTTTCAGAGAAAAATCACCCCCGGCGGCTCCCCGGCGTCAATGACACGTGTGTTTTGAGTAAACTGGGGGTGGTACTGGAGCGGGCTTGGATTGAGCGTTTTGTGGATTATCGTAAGATTTTAGCCATTTGAAGCAGTGAACTCTTTCAATGCCGGCAGCTGGCCGGTTTTGAGATAGATTTTCAGCGCCTCTTTTACTGTATTCACGGGGTTTAATCCGCGTTGTTTGAGCGT
>JBNRMN010000015.1:0-3957 GCA_050309605.1 Anaerohalosphaeraceae bacterium | reverse complement strand
GACAGGTGGTTTCCGTTGCCGGAGACATCAATGATGTCCGGCGAATAGGTATAGCCGCTGACACCGTCCGGGCGGAGCACGTCGGTATCGGCCGGGCCGGCCTCAAATCGCCAATAGGCCACCGTATCGGCCGCGGCCCATTGGGAGGCGACCATCAGCAGGCAGGCCGCTATGAATAGCTGTTTTCTCATATAACACTCTCCTTTCATCATAATGATGGTTTATTAATTATTCTGCATCATTTCGGTTATATTCCGATATATTTCCTGCTGATCGGCTGCCTACGGCAGGCACTCCGGAACCAGCCCGCAATCCAGCCACTCGGCGGCGAACAGGGCAAAATCGTCCAGGGTAACCCTGCAGTCGCCGGTGTAATCCAGCGCCGGTCGATCATAACAGGCGTCCTCACCGGTCAGATCATAGTATTCCTGAGCGATGGTCCTGGCGTCCAGCGGATAATTGTACAGCTTGACCTCGTCGATCTGTCCGTCCAGATAGTTGATACCGGTTTGGATTCTGCCGATGTTTAAGACAGGCGGCGCAGCCCGTCGGCCGGTTCCGCCGGTGGCGGTGGCTTCAAGCTGGCCATCCACATACAGCCGCATCTGGCCGGTGACATGATCACGTGTGGCCACGCAGTAGTGCCATTGGTTATCGTTGATGTCGGTGTCGGACGAAATCGTCGTATCCGGAACCCCCACGCCGAAACCGAACTTGCTGCCGAGCAGCACCGTTCCGAAGTCATTGACGCCGCCGGGCATCTCGCCATCGACCAGGCCGCGTCCATTCCACCAGCCGCCGGTGCCGCCGAGGTCTTCGGTCTTGACCCAGAGGGCGATGGTAAAGCTGTCCTGAATCGAACGCGGAATCTCGACGGCCTCGTCTTGGCCGTTGAGCACAATCGCCTGACCAACCATACCTGAGGTGTAATCAAACGGGAAATTCGGATCGGCCTTGATGGCGGTTCCGTCGTTGTCCTCGGCCGAGTCGGTCAGATCGTTTTCAAACGCATACCAGGCCTTGAGGCGTTTGATCTCAAGCAGCGCAGCGTTGGTCATCACTTCGACGCCGCTGTCATTGGAGACGACACAATAGTAATAGCCTTCGTCGTCCACCTGCACATTGGTGAGCGTCAGCACGCCGTCCGGGGCGGGGGCGCCGACCGCCGGGTCGGTTTCGGGATCGCGCACGTCGTCGGCGGATTTGTACCACTGGAACACCGCAGGCGAGACGCTTTGAGCGCCCGCAACCAATTCAACCGTCACGCCGGGGTCCACCAACTGAGCGGTCGGATGCTGCGTGATGACCGGCACCGACAGCAGCGTGCTGAACGTCCAGACAGGGCCGGTGATGGTGTTCGGATCGTCTTTGCCTGAAGGGGATCCGTCGATGTCCACCGCCTCATCAATCCGCCACAGATAACGACCTTCAAAATTCAGCTCGACCACAGTTGCCTGGCCCGTCGATCCGGTCGCGGGGATATCTGCCGCCCAATACAGGTTCGGATCATCGTATTGTACTTGATCCTTGCTCATATAAAGGTAATGCATCACAATATCGGGGTTGACCTGGGCCAAATCCGTTTCGAGCATCCCGGTGTTCCAGCTCAGATCCACGGTAACCGTCTGGCCGTCCGGCGACGTGCCGACTTCCGTTGCACCATCGACAGGCGTCGGGTTCCAGGCGTTTGTCCGCGGCGAATACAAAAAGTGCGCCGGATCCACGGCGTGGTTGGAAATGCGTACTTCGTCAATAAAGCCCCACGCCCGGTCGCCGTGGCCGCCGTTCCACAATCCGCGTCCGACCGACCAGCCGCCGGCATGCCAGTCGCCGCCGTTGGTTGTGCCTTTGGTCAATGCGGTATTGGGACTGCCGCTTGCGGCCAGATCCGTTTGGGCCACCAGCTCAAGTGGTCCGTCATCGGTGACATTGGCCAGATACAGCGACAGGGTCGCCCCGTCGCTGACCGCGGCCATATAGTACCATCGACCCGTCGCACCGGTCGGATCGGAACCAAAGCTAAACCCCTGAATCACACCGGGTTCCGAACCGGCAACGTGCCAGTAACCTGCCTCATCGGCAAAGGCAATGGCAACGCTTTGATCCGGGCGGATCTGAAAATACAGGGCCGCCAACGCGGCATCATCCGTTACGTCGGTCGAATCCCGTCCGACGATCGTACGATGCGTGTCCGTCGCTTCAGGCTTGAAAAACGCCTCAATGGTCCATTGGGCGGGGGTCATCGCCTCGATGTCGATGCCGGTCGGGCTGCTTTGCTCCGAACGCGTGCCCATCGCCGGGTCGCTGCCGGTGTTCTGCACGCTGAACGCATTGACCTGACCGGTCTGCGGAATCACCGGAAAGGCCACGCTCGTGCGATACGCGTAACCCGCGCCGCCGCCTGTGGTCCATACCGAAAGATGGTTCCCGTTACCCGACACATCCAAAACAGCCGGGTAAAAGGTATAACCGGAACCGCTGCGCAGCACATTCGTGTTGGCCGGGCCGGTGTCAAACCGCCAGTAAGCCACCGTGGCCGACTGCGCCGGGCTGCTCAGGCTCGTCATTACAACCAACGAAGCGAGCAGACACAGATAAAAACAGTGCTTTTTCATTGTCATCTCCTTTCTCGACTGAATATATGTGTTAAATCATCCCATTTTACGTTTACGGTCGTTTATTTAACTTTTGGATGAAGCCATTTATAATTTCTTGCTCCCGTATTATTTGCACACCCTCCCCGCCTGCATATTCAACTGTCTATACAGCATTGTTAAGTATGGTCGGCAGCGGGCGACGGGATCATCGCCCGCTGCCAATTTGGTAATTTTACCGCGTACTCAAATTACCGCGTGCGGCGTTTGAGCAGTCCCAGTCCGCCAAGACCGAGCAGAACCAGCGTCGCCGGTTCGGGAACGAGAAACTCGCTGACCGACAGCGCCGAGTCACTGATCCGCACCTCGTCAATATACCCATAGGCGCGGTCGCCATGGCCGCCGGCATACAGGCCGCGACCGACCGTCCAGTTGCCCGCATCCCAGTCGCCGCCGTCGCCGGTACCAGCCGTCAGAGCCGTATCGGGGCTGCCGCTTGCGGTCAGGTCGGTTTGGGCAATCAGCTTCCAGCCTTCACCGCTGCCGATTTGAATCAGATACAGCGACAGGGTTTCACCGTCGCTGACCGCGGCCATGCTGTACCACGGAGCCTGAAGGCCATCCGGATCGGATCCCCAATCAAAGCCGATGTAGGAATTCTCAGGCGCAATCGCCTCGTGCCAATAGCCCGACACATCACAGAACTTGATGGCAAGCCCATTGTTCGGAACGGTCTGGAAATACAGCGCCGCCAGATCGCCGTTGGGATTTTCACCCTGGGTGACCGAACCGCGGCTGTCGCGTCCGACGATGGTCTTGTAGCCGCCGTTTTCCAGCTTGAAAGTGGCTTCAATGGTAAAGGCCGCCGGGGTAATCTTGCTGATGCTGGAGCTGGAGTCCGTCCACATCGCCGGATAACCGCCGGAATTCTTTACGCTGTAGTTGTTTTCAAAGCCGTTCAGCGGAACCGACGAATAGGCCACCTCGCTGCTATAGACATAGCCGGCCCAGCTCTCATTCCAGACGGACAAGTTGTTGTTACTGCCGCTGACATCGACGACGCCCGGATAAAACTCCCCGTCGGGCAGTCCGCCGTGTGAGACCTGAGCGCCGGCCGGGCCTTCCTCAAACCGCCAGTAGGCCACGGTTCCGGCATGGGCACTCAGCGCGCAGATGCTTGCCGCCATGAACAGAATCAGTACTTTACTTTTCATCATTTAACCTCCACAAAAAAACATCGTAAGATTTTAGCCGTTTGAAGCAAAAATTTTAAAAATTCTTTGAAAAATTCATATTTTAGACTTGCGCCATCCTGTATTTTGAGTATTGTTTCGTGTAATGAAACAACGCACGGAACAATCTG
>JBNRMN010000014.1:0-18785 GCA_050309605.1 Anaerohalosphaeraceae bacterium | reverse complement strand
TTCGGGACGGCGGCTTCAGGGCCATGCTCAACCGCCCCGCCGGGCGACCGGCGCCGGCTCGTCCAAGGGCAAGCTGGGCCTTGGCGACCGGACGTTCCACGCCATCGCCGACGGCAAAAAGGACACGGCGAAATCCTCCGAGGTCAAAACCAAATCCGCGGCGCCGGCGAAAAAAACCCTGCCGCTGGATGACGACTTTTCGGACTTTGATGCATAAGCTGATTCGTGCACCGCAAAGCAGATGCGACGGGAGCGGCGTTTCCGTCGCATCTTTTTTATGACAAGCCCATAATCCATTAAGTTGCCTTTCTAAAAAGACGATTAAACGACGAATCAACTGAAAGGAACTGCTATGATTACCGAAGATAAAATACTCCACTGGATGCGGCGGCGGATCGCCAAGGGACATTTTGACACAGCCGCGTCGCTGTCCCGCGAATTTCTCGACGAACACAATATACGCGATGTTCTTGATCCGGATTTTTCGCGCGTCATGGACGTCGGCTTTCGTCTGGCCCCGGAAATCGCCGAACAGCTTGACAACCCAATAACCCAATAACGGAGTTGATATGTCGCGTCGCCGATGGATCATCGCTGTCGGATTGGTTATGGCGGCTGCATCGTTGTTTTCGGTCTGGACTGTTCGACGCACCGACGGTCAGCTCCGCCGGGAACTGCTCAAGCAGGCCGCACTCATTGCGCAAGCGTTGGACGAAGATTTTCTATCAGCACTGACAGGCACTGAGGCGGATTTAGATAAGCCGGAATTTGCCTATCTTGATAACCAACTCTCCCGGATCAAACAGGCCAATGAGGCATATGTCTATGTGTATCTAATGGCGCGCAACGATGAGGGAGACGTTTATTTTCTGCTGGACGTGCAAAGTGCCTCTGAGGACACGCCGCCCTGTCAGCCGGGAGAACGGTATCCGGAGGCGTCTGAAGCGTTGATCGCAGCCTTTGACACCCAACAGCCGTTTGTCGAGGGGCCGTTAGCCGATGAATGGGGCACGTGGGTCAGCGCATTGGTTCCGCTGGTCTGTCCGCAAACGGGTAAAACGCTTGCCATGCTGGGCATCGATGCGGATGCTTCCGACTGGAGCTGGACGGTTATCGGCAAAGCCGCACTGCCATTGGCGTTGGAACTGACCTTAATCGCGGCTCTGGCACTGGCAGCAACAGCCTGCGGCCACTATTATCGTCTGATTAAAACCGAAAGCGCGTTGCGCGACAGTGAACAAAATCATCGACTGCTGATAGAAAATGCGGTCAGCGGTGTGGCCGTTCTCGAAATGGTCTTTGATGCGCAGGGAAAACCGGTGGATTTTGTCTTTCTGGACGCCAACCCCGCTTTTGAACGGCACACCGGACTGAAATCAGAAGCGGTGGTCGGGCGTCGCGGCAGCGACGTTGTCGCCGGCATTGAACAGACCCCGCTGATTCAAATATACGGTCGGGTGGCGCAAACCGGCAAACCGATCAGTTTTGAGCAGCATGTTCAGCCGCTTGAACGGCACTTTCATATCAATGCGTATCGGATCATGGAAGGACGAACGGCCATTGTCTTTCAGGACATCACCGATCGCAAGAAAGATCAAGAACGACTGGAACAACAGACTCAGGATTTAATTGAGCGCACCAAAGAGCTGAAATGCCTTTATTCCATTTCAAATATATTGTCGAAGACGGCGACGCCGCTTCCGGCAATGCTTCAGGAAATCAGCCGTCTTATTCCGCCGGCGTTTCAGCATCCGGAGGCGGTCTGTGCTGAAATCGTTGTGCATGATATTGTATATCAATCGAAATCCTTTCAGGCCGGTGCATACAAGCTGGACAGCCCGATTGATGTCGGCGGGACGCCGGTCGGTGCAATCAACGTGTATTACACCCGCCCTGTCGGTCCGAACGAAACGCCGTTTCTTGACAGCGAACACGATCTGGTATCCGCCATTGCTGAAACCATTGCCATGGCGATTGAACGCCACCAGATGCATGACACACTGCGCAAGTCGCGGGAATTTGCCCAGAGCACGATTGACTCGCTTTTGGCGCATATCTGTGTGCTGGATGCGGAAGGAACCATCATTGAAGTCAATCGGGCCTGGAGCACGTTCGCCGAAAACAATCCGCCGGTCTCGGCCAATGCGGGCAAAGGCGCCAACTATCTGGCGATCTGCGATGCGGCCGAAGGCGACGACGCGGCACAGGCCAGAGCGTTTGCCGAAGGCATTCGCTCGGTGCTATGCGGCCGGCGCGACGCCTTCGAGATGGAATATCCCTGCCACAGCCCCGACGAGCAGCGATGGTTCATTGGGCGGGTGACGCGGTTTGCCGGTGACAACACGCAGCGGGTGGTCGTCAGCCATGAAAACATTACATCCCGCAAGCTGGCCGAAGAAGCCCTGCACGAAAGCGAGCGGAAGCTGACGACGCTGATGTCCAATCTGCCGGGGATATCGTATCGCTGCGCCAACGAGCCGGACTGGCCGATGGAATTTGTCAGCGACGGCTGTCTGGAACTGACCGGCTATCGACCGGACGAACTGAGCGGCCGGGCAGCGATGTCCTTCAATGACCTTATTATGCCGGAGGATCGGCAGCGGCTTTGGGATAAATGGCAGGAACTGCTGGCCAAGCGGGAAAAATTTACCGAGGAATATCAGATTTGCACCAAAGACGGACAGATCAAATGGGTCTGGGAACAGGGACACGGCGTCTTTTCCGACAGCGGCGAGGTGATTGCGCTGGAAGGGTTTATCACCGATATTACCGCACGCAAGCAGGCCGAGGCGGTGCTGGCCGACGAGGCCGTTCGACGGCGTATCCTGTTTGAGCAGTCGCCGGACGGGATTGTCGTGCTGGATATGGAAGGCAGAGTGTATGAGGCCAACAAACGTTTCGCCGATATGCTGGGATACACGCCCGAGGAAGTCCTTGAATTGGGGCTGTGGGACTGGGACGCTCAATGGTCAAAAGCTACCCTGCAAGAGATGGTGCGGAATACCACCGTTGACGGGCTAAATTTTGAGACGCGGCATCTCCGCAAAGACGGCACCTGTTATGATGTAGATATCAGCAGTTATATGGCCCATTGCGGGGGGCAGAATCTGGTCTTTTGTATTTGTCGGGACATTTCCGACCGCAAACGGGCCGAGGCGGCGCTGGCCTCAGCGCATGAAAACCTGAAAACCATTCTGGACTCGGCGCCGTTCGGCGTGGCGATTATCGACAAGACACGAACCATTCTCTGGGCCAATAAGGCCGTTTGTGAATTCGCCAAAGTCAATCGTCTGGATGAAATCCGCGGCAAACCCTGCGGTACGTTTCTGTGTCCGGCAGCGGATCACGAATGTCCCATTCTTGACAAAGGGCAGACCCTGGACAATTCGGAGCGCGTGTTTCGCTGCCGAGACGGCCGTACCTTTCCGATCCTCAAGACGGCCATCGAAATCAATCTGGAAGGCAAAGATGTCCTGCTGGAGACCTTCATTGACATCACCGATCTCAAAAACGCCGAACAGCGGCTTGAAACCGCCCTGCGTGAATCTGAAAAACTCAACCGCCATCTTGAAGAACAGACCCAATACGCCAACCGGCTGGCCGCCGAGGCCGAAGCGGCCAACGCCGCCAAAAGTCAGTTTCTGGCCAATATGAGCCATGAGATTCGCACGCCAATGAACGGCGTGATCGGGATGACGGGGCTGCTTTTGGATTCAGACTTGAACGCCGAACAGCGGGAATTTGCCGAAATTATCAAAAGCTGCGGCGAATCGCTGCTGGCGCTGATCAATGATATTCTTGATTATTCCAAAATTGACGCCGGCAAACTTGAGCTGGAAGATTTGGATTTTGACATTCGCGATGTGCTGGAAGATTTCGCAGGGACGATGGCCATTCGAGCACATCAGAAGAACCTGGAGTTTATCTGTGCGGCCGATCCGGATGTTCCGTCTTATCTGAAAGGCGATCCGGGCCGGCTGCGTCAAATTCTGACCAACCTGGTCGGCAACGCCGTCAAGTTTACCGATGAAGGCGAGATCGCGGTTCATGTCCGAACGGAGACCAAAACCGAAAACCATATCACCCTGCGGTTTTCAATTCGGGATACAGGCATCGGTATTCCCGCCGACAAAATGGATCATTTGTTTGAGAAGTTTATGCAGGTGGACGCCTCGACCACGCGCAAATACGGCGGAACGGGACTGGGACTGGCCATATCCAGGCAACTGGCTGAATTGATGGGGGGCCAAATTGGTGTCAACAGCGAAGAAGGACGCGGCTCGGAATTCTGGTTTACCGTTCGTCTGGGGCTGCGTCCCGAATCCGATAAACCGCCGTGTCCGCAGACCGATCTGAAAGGCAAACGAATCCTGATCGTCGATGACAACGCAACCAATCGTCAAATCCTGGCGTTGCGTTTGAAATCCTGGGCAATGCAGACCGACGAAGTGCCCGACGCAGCGACGGCGCTGGAAATGCTGGCGCAGGCCTGTTCGCAGCACAAGCCGTATGACGCGGTCATCACCGATATGCAGATGCCCGAAATGGACGGCCTGATGCTGGGCGAGGCCATCCGTCGCGACCATCGATTCGATTCGGTTCATTTAATTATGATGTCGTCATTGGGAGAACCCGCCAGCCGCGACGAGATGGACCGGCTGCGTTTTGCGGCATGTTTGAACAAACCCATTCGTCCTTCGGAGTTATTTACGCGGTTGAAGGCGGCGCTGACGGGGCATACCGTCTCAGTCGAACCGAAACCCAAAGCGGATTTGAGCCTCTCGCTTGAGCCGGGTTCTGCGCGCATCCTGCTGGCTGAAGACAACACAACCAACCAACAAGTGGCGCTGAGCATTCTCCGCAGGATGGGGCTGCACGCCGACGCCGTCGCCAACGGCGCAGAAGCCGTCAAGGCGCTTGAGGATATTCCCTATGATCTGGTGCTGATGGATGTCCAGATGCCGGAGATGGACGGCCTGGAGGCGACCCGGATCATTCGAAATCCCGCCTCCGCCGTGCGCTGCCACGAGATTCCCATTATCGCGATGACCGCTCACGCGATGCAGGGCGACCGGCAGCGCTGTATCGAGGCCGGGATGAACGACTATATTTCAAAGCCCGTTACGCCTCGCGGACTGGCTGATACTCTGTCTCAATGGCTGCCGAAATCAGACAAGCCGAATTCCGATATACACGCCGCCGCGCCACATTCCGATACGGCGGCAGACACCGGCACACCGGTATTTGACCGGGAAGGTTTTCTGGATCGTCTAATGGGGGATGCAGAGATGGCCAAGACGGTCATTGAGGTGTTCCTTTGTGATATCCCGGCTCAGATCGAATCGCTCAAACAGTCGCTTCAGGACACCGACATCGAAACGGCCGAGCGAATCGCCCACACCATCAAAGGCGCCGCCGCCAGCGTCGGCGGCGAGGTTCTGCGCGAGCTGGCCGCCGAGATTGAACACGCCTGCAAACACAACGCCCTGGACCATGCCGATGATCGGGTCGCGGAGTTGGCCAGGCGATTTGACGCCTTGAAGGACATTATGGAGAACCTGAAATTGTGAATTTGGAATTCACGATTCAACCAGCGTATCGGGGTGTTCAAGGTGCTTTTTGACAAAGTCGAGAAACTGGGCCGCCTCGGCGCCGTTGACGACTTTGTGATCCACCGACAACGTCAGCGTCATCAGCTTGCGGACGAGCAGGTTGCCGTCGGAAGGCACGACCGTATCGGTAATCGCGCCGACGCCGAGGATGCTCGTCTGACCGGGCACGACGATGGGAATGAACGCCTCAATGCCGAACCCGCCGAGATTGCTGACGGTGATGCAGCCGCCTTCCAGATCGTCCAGCGTGAGCTTGCCGGCACGTGTGCGTTCGATCAGATCTTTGCAATACACGGCGATGTCATAGACGCTCCTGGCCCCGCAGTCGCGCACGATCGGCGCGATCAGTCCCTGGTCGGTTGAAATCGCCAGCCCGAAATCCAGCGACGCGGCCAACTGAATATGATCGCCGTCCAGTTGGCCGGTCATAATCGGATAATGCTGCATTCCCGCCGCCAGCGCACGCAGGATAAAATCATTAAACGACAGCTTGACGGAGGACGTTTTGTTCAGCTTGGCACGAAGCGCAACCAATGCGGTCACATCCGCGCGAATCGTCAGATAAAAACACGGGATATGCTGTTTGGACCAGAGCATTTTCTCGGCGACAATCCGCTGAAGCCGATTGAGGGGGATTTTTTGACCAAAGGTGTATGTCGGCGATACGGCGGGAATGGCGTCTCGATCTTTGGTTTTCTTCTCGGCGGTCTGTGCGGCACGGCGCACATCGGCCTCGACAATCCGCAGTGCATTGGCCGGCGTGATTTCGCGAAGATCGATTCCCAGCTCCTGCGCAATCATGCGTGCGCGCGGCGTGGCAAAGAGTCGATCGACAGGACCCGTCTGCGCGACGGCCGGACCGGCCGGCTGAGGCGTCATCGTTTCCGGCGCTGCGGCGGCGTGCTGGGCGGCGGTCACATGGTCGGGCACGGTTTCAGCCGGAGCGGTCCCTTCGTGCATCAGCGCATCAAGATAACTTTGCGGCACGTTTTCGTCCCGATCAGCCAGCACCATAAGCGGCTCGTTGACCGGGACGGTCTGGCCGACCTCGACCAGAATCGCCTTAACGCAGCCGTCGGCGGGCGCTTCGGCTTCGAGCGTGGCCTTGTCGGTCTCAACTTCAAACAGGACATCGCCTTTTTTCACTTCATCGCCGACATTGACCAGTGTATTGACGATAGTGCCTTCTTCCATCGTCTGGCCCAGCTTGGGCATCCGCACCACCTGAGTCGTCGGACCGGCCTCGGCGATCGGCTGAGACGGCGGCGGCGAGGCGGGCGCCGGCTCGCGGTGCTCGGGCGCCGGTTCGGCGGCGCTGTGTTTGACAGGCTCGGAGGCCAGGATCTCTGTCTTATAGACGCCCGCATCGACCGTTTCGTTTTTCTCGCCCAAAATCAAAATCGGCGCATTGACCGGCAGCGTCTGGCCGTTTTCCACGAGAATGGCCTTGACAAAACCATCCGCAGGCGACTCGACTTCCAGCGTCGCTTTGTCGGTCTCAACCTCAAACAGCACATCGCCTTTGCTGACCTGATCGCCCGGTTTGACCAGCGTATTGACAATGGTGCCTTCTTCCATCGTCTGGCCGAGTTGGGGCAGTTTCACTTCCCTTGCCATCGGTTTATGACTCCTGTTTGTCGTCGGTTCCGTCTATTTGCAGATTCAAAAAACGCCTGGCCGCTTTTCTACAGCAATGCTTTGACCGTTGCAACAATTTTATCCGGCGTAGGGATGCTGGCGTTTTCCAGCGGCTCGCTCATCGGCGGCGGCACATCCGCAGCGGCCATGTTGACCGGCGCCGCGTCCAGATAATCAAAACCGGTTCGCCCGTTTTCAAAGGTATAGCCGAGCAACTGCCGGACGATTTCCGGGCCGGTGCCGCACATACAGAAACTTTCGGCCACGGTGACCAGCCGACCGGTTTTGCGCACCGACTCGGCGACCGTTCGGATATCCATCGGCTTGATCGTGCGCAGGTCAATCACTTCGGCCAGGATCCCGTGCCGCTCGGCCAGCTCATCGGCCGCGGCCAGACAGAACATCACCTGTCGGCTGTAGCTGACCAGTGTAACGTCTTTGCCTTCGCGTTTAATATCGGCCACGCCCAGCGGGATGATATAATCGTCCGTCGGCGCTGCGCCCATCTGGCCGTAGGTGGCCTTGTGTTCGATAAAGACCACGGGATTGTCGCTGCGAATCGCGGCCTTGAGCAGTCCCTTGGCGTCATACGGGGTCGAGGGCATCACCACGTACAGGCCGGGCACATTGACCAGCCACGGCTCCAGCGACTTGGAGTGATGCGCGGCGATGCAGCGGCCGACGCCGCCTTCGGTTCGCACGACCATCGGCACCTTGGCGTGTCCGCCGAACATATAACGATTAAACGCACCGTTGTGCATCAACTGATCCAGACAGATCGGCATAAAATCGACATACATAATCTCGGCTATCGGACGCAGTCCCCGCAGCGCGGCGCCGACGGCCGAGCCGACAATCGCCGCCTCGGAAATCGCCGTGTCAATGACGCGCTCTTTGCCGAACTCGTGGAGCAGTCCCTTGGTCGCGCCGTACGCCCCGCCGTAAATCCCCACGTCTTCGCCTTCAATATAAACATCCGAGTCGCGCCGCATCTCTTCGGCCTGAGCCTGAACAATCGCGTCTTTCATCGCCAGCACGGTCATCCCGTAGTCGGCCTTGATTTGTTCTTTGGCTTTTTCGGAAATCTCTTTTTTGGTTTTGCCCTGAAGGGTTTTGATCAGCGATTCATAAGCCCGTGTAGCCGTCAGGGCCTTTTTGGCGTTGTCCCTGTCCTTTGCCACAATCTCATCGGGATAGGATTCTTGCACATAGACGTCTTTGGTCAGCTCTTCGGGCTTCGGCCAGGGGCTGTCCAGCGCGAACTGCGTGGCGTCCTCAATCGTCTTTTCAGCACGGGCACGAATGGCGTCCAGCTGCTCCTGCGAAGCCAGTTTCTCATCGAGCAGCTTTTTGCTGAGCACGTTAATCGGGTCGCGGTCTTTCCAGGCCTTTTCTTCTTCCTTGGTGCGATAGACCCGCGGGTCGGAGCGGCTGTGGCCGTACCAGCGATAGGTTTTGCATTCAATGATTGTCATTTCGGTGTGTTTGCGGGCGTGTTCCACGGCATCTTTGACCGCCAGAAAAACGGCCGCCGTATCCTGCCCATCGACGATCATCCCCGGCACGCCGTAAGCCGCGGCGCGCTCGGCGATATGCTCGACATTGGCTGCACAGCCGGCCCCTTCGACGGGGCTGCCTGAAAACGGCACGCTCATCCCGTACAGATTGTTTTCAATAATCGCCACCAGCGGGGCGCCCTGCACCGAGGCCATATTCATCGACTCGTGAAAGGCGCCGGTATTGGTCGCACCGTCGCCGAAAAATGACAAGACGACCGCCCCGGTTTTCTTGTACTTTTCGGCCAGCGCCGCTCCGACGGCATTGGGAATATTGCCGCCGACGATACCGGTCGAGCCGAGGTTGCCGTGCTTGACATCGGCAATGTGCATCGATCCGCCGCGACCGTTGCAGTAGCCGGTTTCCTTGCCCATCAACTCGGCCATCATCCGGTTCCAGTGCATTTGGCGCAATTCTTCAGTCTCGGCATATTTGTTGCCAATCGCCCCGCAATGCCCGTGGCCCCGATGGGTCGAACCAATAACATCGCCCTTTTCGATGGCCGAGCAGGCACCGACCGCCACCGCTTCCTGGCCGGCATACAAATGCGAAGCCCCCTTGATGACATTTTGTCCTAACAAATCATAGACCTTGTCTTCAAAAAAGCGGATCTCATAGATACTGCGAAGCCAGCCCAAAGCCTGCTCTTTTGTGATGAGATTCTTGTTGATCAACTCGGTGATTTGTGGGGACGTCTTCTGTCGGCGATCTTCAAGTGAAAAGGCCATGCTCAAAACTCCTGCCTCTCGGCAATAAAAAAGATATCATTTTCTGTTATTCTTAGCAGTTCGCACATCGGTCGGACGATGACCCATGAAGGGCATAGTGTAACATCCAAGAAAGCCAAAATCAAACAAAAACGATACCAAAAAACGCAATATGTAATCATAATAATTAACAATCGAAAAGAATCGAACTTTTTTATTTGCATTCGGCCTGATGTCTCGTTACCCTTTTCAATAATTTGATCGCCCACGTTCCAATGAGTTATTCCCGACATTACGGAGGTCTTTCGATGGGTCTTTTAGCACAGCAGCGGCATCAAACGATTCTGGATCATATCCGATCCAAAGGCCGGATCCTGGTCACCGAAATTGCCCGGGAGCTGGGAGTTACCGAAGTGACCATTCGGCGGGATCTGACGTATCTGGCACAAAACGGATTGCTCAAAAAGACCTACGGCGGCGCGGTGTTGGGGGCCTCGGAGATGAACGTCTCGGTGCGGTATCGCCAGACCCGCAATTTGACCGCCAAGCGAATCATCGGACGTTTGGCCGCGGATTTAATCCATGACGGCGATAATGTCTATCTGGAAGCCGGCTCAACTTGTTATGAAATCATCCCCCATCTGGCGCACAAAAAAGACCTGACCGTGATTGTCAACTCACTGCACCTGATGAGCCGTCTGCATGAGCAGGTGCAGCATAAAATCATCATCCTGGGCGGCCAGTATCGACAGGACCGCATGGATATGATCGGCCCGGCCGCTGAATTGGCCATCTCGCAACTTTCGGGGTTTACCGCATTTACCGGCGCAGATGACATCTCTCTGGACTCAGGCATCAGCGGCGCCGATGTCGCCACCGTCAGTTTTACCAAAACGGTCTTGCGGCGCGCCTCGCGGATTGTGTTTGTCGGCGACCGCAGCAAATTCGACAATCCCGCCCTCTACAAAATCGCCGACCTGGACGAGCTGGACGTGATCGTCACCAACGCCGACCCGGGCCGGGAATGGGCCGACCTCTGCGCCGAAAAAGAAATTCAACTGATCTATGAGGACGGTTGACCGCACACTCAGAACGCATTATACTGAACCATCAACGACACGAAAGGCAGGTCAGGATGAGAAAACTAAAGCGCCTCTGCGTCATGGGGATATTGCCGGTCGTACTTCTTTGGGTTCTTTTGCCGCTGCGTGCAGTGGACGATTCGCCCGGCGGACAACTGTACCGACAGCATTGCGCCACGTGCCACGGGGCCGACTTACAGGGCGGTATGGCTCAGAGCCTGGTCAACGGCGTCTGGCAATTCGGCCAGGGACGCAATTACATCCACAGCAACATCAAATTCGGCCTGCCGCATCTGGGAATGCCGGGCTACGATGAAACCCTGACCGATCAGCAGATCCGTCAACTGGTTGATTTTATCCTGGACGCTCAGGGCCAGGCACAAGTGTCTCGTCCGCCGATTCCAAAGGAGACCTATTCGCTGGATTATACCATCACCGTCGAGACATGGGTCGAAGGACTGGAAATGCCCTGGAGCATCCAATTTCTGGACGCCTCAACCGCCCTGGTCACCGAACGGCCGGGACGCCTTCGGGTGGTCAAAAGCGGCACGCTGAACACCGAGCCGATCCAAAACACCCCGGCGGTTCTGGATGAAGGACAGGGCGGGCTGCTTGATGTTGCTATCGACCCACACTATGCCGATAATGGCTGGATTTACCTGTCCTACAGCCATGCCCTGCCGGCCTCTGCCGGACAGCGGCCGAACGCGATGACCCGCATTGTCCGCGGCCGAATCAAAAACCACACCTGGACGGATCAGCAGGTGCTCTACGAGGCCCCGCACGACACCTACCTGCCGACGCGCCATCATTACGGCTGCCGCATCGTCTTTGACAAAAAAGGGTATTTATACGTCGGCATCGGCGACCGCGGCATGCAGGATCAGGCACAGGACCTGCGGCGTCCGAACGGTAAAATCCATCGGATTCGCCCCGACGGAACCTGCCCGCCGGATAACCCCTTCATTGACCACGATGACGCCCTGCCGACGATTTACGCCCTGGGAGTTCGCAATCCGCAGGGGCTGGCGATCTGCCCGCAGACCGACCGGCTCTGGGCCACCGATCACGGGCCGCTGGGCGGCGATGAGATCAATTTGATTCAGGCCGGCAACAATTACGGCTGGCCGGTTATCACCTATGGCCGTAATTATAACGGTTCGCTGATTACCGAATTTGTGGAAAAACCGGGGATGCAGCAGCCGATTTTTTACTATACGCCGTCCATTGCAATATGCAGTATGGACTTTTATACCGGTCGGCTGTTTGCCAAATGGCAAAACCGCCTGCTGATCACGGCCCTGCGATATGAGGAAGTTCGGCTGCTGGACGTCAAAGAAAATCGCATCTTGCACGACCAGGTCATCCTGAAAAACGCCGGCCGCGTACGCGATATCACCGTCGGGCCGGACGGTGCACTCTATGTCGTGCTGAACCTGCCCCACACCATTTTACGTTTGACCCCCAAGCAATAAACCGCGGGTGGGTAGCGGCTTATCAACTCCACGATGAGTATTTTGACTTTACAGGGGGGTTCGACTGTTTATAATCACGGACGGTGTGTATTTGTTTGTTAATTTGGGAGCCGTTTTATTGAGCTGTTGTCGGATCATCCAGCAGGTCATTTTTTCCGCAGGGGTAGTGCTTGCCGTTGTCGGATGCCATACGTCGCGGGAGAATCTGGCGACGTTTAATCGTCATTATGAAGCCGGTCGAATGGATTCGGCCGCGTCCTTTGCGGCGCAAAAGATCAGCCGCAGGGACACGCCGCGCGGCGACGACCTGCTGTGGATGCTTCAACGGGGCGCCGCGGAGCGCTTTCGTCAGCACTATGACGAAAGCACCTTCTGGCTCGACCTGGCCGAAGGGACGCTGCGGCATTACGCATTGAATCGCAATGAAACCGCCGATTCCATCGCCGCAGCGGTCATCAATGACACCGTGATCCCCTACACCGGCACGATTTACGACGGCATTATGGTCAATACCTACAAAGCGCTTAATTTTATGCGCCAAGGCCAAGAGGCGCTGGCCCGTGTGGAATTTAACCGCGCGATGGACCGTCAGCGGCGAGCCAAAGAAGAGTTTGCCGAGCAGATTCAGGCCGTTCGCGAAAAGCTGGAAAAAAACCAATACAGCCGATTGGCCCGGCGCAGCATCGAAAACGCCGATCTGCGTACCCAACTCGAACAAACGTATTCGTCTTTGGGCGAGTTTGAACTATATCAGGATTTCGTAAATCCGTTTTCAACTTATCTGGCCGGGGTCTTTTTTGCCGCAACAAATGACTACCCCAAGGCGTCTGATTTACTGAGGCAAAGCGCCGGAATGCTGCCGGATAACCCGTTTGTGTTGCGGGATTTTGCCGAGGTCGAGCAGGCACTGAATACCGGCTCGACGCTTAAGCCGACGGTGTGGGTCTTTTTCGAGAACGGATTAGGCCCCGTCAAAGAAGAAGTCCGGCTCGATCTGCCGCTGTTTATCGCTACGAATAAGGTGCGGTATTTCGGGGTGGCGCTGCCGCAATTGGTGTATCGTTCGGCCGCAGCGGCCAAGCTGGATATATGGGCCGACGGGACGCCTTATACCACCGAGATCGCGGCCGATATGGATCGCCTTGTCCAGACCGAATTCAAGAAAGAATTTGACGGGATTTTGCTTCGGACTGTTCTTTCGGCCATTGCCAAGGCCGCAGCACAATATGTACTTGAAGAAAACAACGCCGAGGCCGCGGCCATCGTAATGGCGGTATTCCATTATGCCACGACCGCGGCGGATGTGCGAATCTGGTCGGCGCTGCCGAAAAATTTCCAGGTCGCCCGGTTTGCCCGCCCCGCCGACGGATGGATAGATCTGTCGCTCGGCGCGCTGCCGGCCCAAAGAGTCCAACTTCCGGATTGCACCCATACGATGGTGTATGTTAAAATGGTTTCATCGGCGTCCAGGCCGATCATTGAACTGATACCTTTTTAGCGGTAAGGAGACAACAATGAAAACAATGATGATGCTTGTGATGCTTGCCGCGGCACTGACGCTGCTCGGTTGCGGCCAGCACACCCACGACCCGCGCGTCAATCTGGCCGATACGGTCGGCAGCGACTATCTCGGCTCCAATATTATCACGCGACCGGTCGGGCAAATCTTCAGCGCCGTCGTCGGCGAGGGGATTGTGATTCAGAATGTCAGCCAGCGCGTCACGCCGCAGGGATTCCTCGAAGTCCAGGTCCAGGGACTGAATCAATCCCACCGTATCCGACGGTTTGATTATCAGGTCGAATGGCTCGACTCCGGCGGCATGGTCATCCCAACCAAAACCAGTGTCTGGCAGCCGGTCTCGGTCCAGCCCAAATCGCCGTTCGCGATTCGGGCCATCGCGCCGCGCACCGAAGCGGTTGATTTTCGAGTCAATACACGAACACAACCCAGGTAACCAACGCCCTTATTCTATCAGGAGAACAGCAAATGAAGTCTTATTGGATTGCAGCGGGTTTGACTTTGGCAACACTGGCCGGCTGCCGGCAGCCGACTGTTTATATCGACACCGCCAACGATCCGGGACGACCGGTGATGGCGCTGGATTATCGCGATTTTGATCAGGCGGCCACCGCGATGGTCGAGTCGCTGATGCGCTCGGGCGCGCTGCGCAAACCCGAAGGCGGCCGATATGTCGTCACGACCGGACGCATTATCAACGACACGATGCAGCGGATTGACACCGACCAGTTGATGGCCAAGATCGAACAGGAAATGGCCAACAGCGGACAGGTCGTGATGACCTCGGCTGTAGGCGGCAAAGGCGCCACCGACACCATGATTGACCAAATGCGGCAGATCCGTGATTCCGCAGCGGCCGAGGAGTTTCGCGAAGATACGCTGCCGGCCACACGCCAACTGATCGCGCCGGAATTGAGCATCGCCGGAAAAATCATCCAGCGCAATATCCGCTACGACCGCAACACCGAACAGGTCGAATATTATTTTCAGCTTCAATTGACCGATCTGACCAGCGGACTGCGGCTCTGGCAGGAAGAGCAGCTCATCGGCAAACGCGGCGACCGAAGATCGGTATCGTGGTAGTGATTGCGGTCGTCAGCGTAGTGGCGTCCTATGAGAATGTGCGGATATGTTCTGTGGATTGCACTGGCCGGAGCCGGCGCAGGCTGCTCACTTCATAATGTGCCGCGTCCTCGTCTGGGAAGCTATGCGACGGCCACAGCCGGGACGAATTTCCTGGATTTAAACTCGCTGGGCGAACACCAGTATTTCGACGGGCGAGGAGAAAATAACGGTATCGTTTATACCTGTCGGGGCGGACATATTGATATTGCGCATGTGCGAATCGCAGCCGATTACACAAAATATCATTACGAAAGAATCCGGGACGCCCTGCTTCGGTCGCAATGCGAGTACACCTTTAAGCTCAATGTGGACCGATCACAATTGTACGCCCGCTGGACACTTCCGGCCGACTGGAACGGTCTGCCCCGACAGACGCGGGAACGCATCGCAGACGATACGGCTCTTGAGCTGGCCGGGTATTTTACTTTTATGATGGTCAGTTGGCATGAAGTGCTGACCTTCTTCGGATTCAAGACCATGGGCATCGTGCCGGAATTTCCGTCGGCGTTTTCATGGGAAGACAATTATTCCAATTTGCTGGGCGTTCGCCTGGGTGCGGTGGCCATCCGCGATTGTCGTGATTTCGACGCGGCTATGACCGCCCATCTGGAGGCTGAGCTGAGGCGGCTGGGCATTCAATCGGCTCAAACGGCCCGACAGGCCGCTGAAGCCGTGCGCGGACAGTGGTACGAAGGCCATCTTCTGGTCAATATGCTCATACGGCATACCCATATCGGACTGGACGACGGAACCATTACCCCCTTGCTGGTTCCGGACGTGTGCGAGCAGGCCCAGCCGCAAACCTACCCGGCCCCGACGCTGGAGACGGCGGCCCGATACGGGTTCACGGTCAATCTGAAGGTCGAGCCGCGCGAGTTTGAAAAAGACGACATCCTGAACATCGTCTGTCCCGACGGCGGCTGCCGAACGATCCGTCTGCCCGACGACCTGACGCCGATAATGCAGCACATCGAACAGCAGACCCTATCACTGGGCTGTCGTATCTTTGACCCGAACAATTAATCTTACCGCCGGGGGCGGTTCCTTATTTGACGAAATAATTGTTTGAGAGAGCCGCTTTGATGTTCATTTTCCAGAACAAAGTCCAAAATTAAATCTGCCGTTTCCGGGGTAAAGTCTTTTTGCGACAGATTCACCAGGACATTGATATTAATACGGTTCTTTTCATGTTTGCCGACCATACAAAGAGCACCGATGGGATCGACCTGATGCTTCGCATGGACTGAAGTATCTATTTGTGCGACATCAATTAAATGCATTATCGCCCGCCTCCGCTGAGCAGTGCTGGGACCATCGAGAGCCATGGTTTCAATTAGATCATAGCCCCGGAAATCTCCCAATTCTGCAAGTACGAGTGCGACATTCAGGGCCTGATAAAAATCAGCATTCCTTTTCCGTTCTGAAGCAGCGTCAAGGTCATTTGGGTCTTCTACTTTATTCTCATTGTTCAAATGCGGTGCTGTCAGGATATGATAATCTTTTCGCATCTGTTCAAGGCCGCCTGAGTCGCCAAGATTGTTTAAAAAACGCGCCGCACGCCACCTGACTTCCAAACTGGGATCTGTGACAAACTCTTTGATGATTCCCGCAGACGCTTCCGGGTATCGCTCCGCGAGTAATTCCAGTGCCTGATGGCGAACGACAGAAGAGCTGCTTTGGATTGCATGAAGAAGGTCCTCTTGTGTATCTGACTTGTACCCCAATTGTTCCAAGAAGAAAGCAGGACCCATTTCAGAGTTCTTGCGGCTTGCTGGCTGCCCGAACATCTCAGGAGCCGAAAACAGCAGCATTGGGGATATAACCAATAGAATAATCGTTCTCTTTTTCATATACCTGCATCAATCTCAATAAAACGTCCAGGAAACCGGGGAAAACTTAGGACAGTCACCGTTAAATATGCTCGTTTGTCACTTAAGAAGGTAACTGTCCCCGGTTTTCCCCGACAAACACAACAAACCCGACATGAGGACAGACATTCCCCGCCGTGGTGATGAAGATAACACTTTCATTGTCATTCTCCTTTCAGGCTGTATCTTCATTATATTGAACTGCAACTGCTTCCAGCCAAAATACTATCCTGTTCTGTGAAAATCACAATACTATCTGAATTGATTTTACACTCTCCTTCTTCTTCAATACAATCCCACATGGCAACGCACCATTTTTGAGGGCCATCCGGATAGCATTCACTCTTTCCTGTTGAAGCACGCTTACAGTAATATATAGGAAAGCTCCTCCATCCAACACTCGGACATCTTAATGCACAATTATTCATATAGATGTCAAAACAGTTTTTTAGTTCACGTGTCCAACACCAACACGCCGACAAATTTGATTCCATCAGCATGAAACCAAGACATAATAAGCAGATAAGCATCCGTTTTCTGTATTGTATCATTTTCATCTTTATCACCATTGGTTTGTTAACTCATTCATTTGATTTCTTGGTTACGCGTTCCATCTATAACGCTATCTACTAACTCTTGACTCGATGAAACTCCCATTCTTACAAATATAGATAAATTCTTTGCCGTCAACGCCTTTCCTTATCATACCTGTCTCTGGCGGAAAGCCGACAGACTCCTGTCTGAATACGGTATCCGGAATATCTATATTAAGCTGTAAATTTCTTATCGAAATCGTCTTGTTCATATAAAGCCAGGGCGGACCTGCGTTTCTTGGTTTATATATTGTGGTTCGGATTTCCTGTGGCAACCAAAAATTCTTTCCGGAGGCGGCTATTTCCTGCAAAAAAATCTGACTGTCTTCATAAACTATTCCATTTTTATAATACTGATAATATTCCATCTGATAGTTTTTTTGTGGATTTAATATCCGCTTTGACAACAACTTCCCATCTCTATAGGTCGTAATGGTAATTCGATCATCAACTATTTCTGAAAACCATGTATCTTGCCCTTGCTGTCGGTACTTATCCAACAGTGTTGATCCCGGCGGCAACGGAAGCCCGTATTTGCTAAGATAACCATATCCAAACCCATACATAGATGCCAATAGTTTTGCTTCGGGATCAAGATTATTGATCGAAGTGTGATCAATTCGTGTAACTATAGAAGCACCATCTCCCCAAAATAAAGAATAAGAATCGTTAACAAGAAAGCATGCGTTGCGTTCTTGTTCGCGTTCAATATCTTTCCAAATTTTCACTTCCTTCAGTTCACTGTAATAGAACCCTTCTGCTGTACACTTGATTTTAAGCTCCGCTACCGCCACAGTATCTCCATCAACTAACTCTTGTGGAAACTTATCTTTTAATGCTTGAGGAAGTCTTTCAAACGAAGACTCATCCGGTGACATGTAAATCTCACATATACTTTCCGCATCAAGAAGTAATGTCCGTATGGCTTGGTTTTGGTCTTGGTTTTTTAAAAACCAAGTTTCGATTGAATCTTCAGATGAATAAACTTGAGCAGAAATCATTATCAGAAACGATAGCTGGAAAATTTTATTTATCTTCGTTTCTATTTTATGTCGAGTAGACATAGTATAGTTCCTCATTTAGGTTTACTTTGTATTCTCTGTTTCTCTTGCCTTTCGGTACCAAGAGTGCCACAATATTTAACCATGTGATGAACATCAATGTCCCTCACAAAACCGTACGTGAGGATTTCCCTCATACGGCTTTTCGGTTTAACTCACCTTTCACCCAACAGCATAAAACTTATGTACAATACGCGGTTGAGGTAACGGGTAATGCTCAAGGTATCGCTCAAACTTTTCCCAACTCATTTTACGTTTTTGGCTGCGCCTGTTGAGTCATTTCCGAACCATCTTGATTGTCAACCTATAAAACTTCATGACACTCATGAAGTTTTCACTGACACCATAGTACTGATAATGACCTCGCAGTTTGGCCTCCAGGATATTCCACCAGTCTTTTGTTTTGACCCGGTTTCTTATCGCTCTAAGCCAGTTGTTCATGTCCCTGCATTTCGCAGAGAATTTCTTGCGACTTGTCTTTCGCCCAAGTTTGAAATTTCCTTTGCGCGAAACATCGCAGTAATGCGTAAAGCCCAAAAACTCGAATG
>JBNRMN010000013.1:0-16076 GCA_050309605.1 Anaerohalosphaeraceae bacterium | reverse complement strand
GCGGTCAGCGATTTGGGACCGCTGCATGTAATCTTTTCGCGCAAGAATCGCGACAAGAAGATACTGGGCATCGTGACCGATGATCCGAAACTTTCGGCCGGACAGATGATTCGGACGTATGACGACCGCTGGAGTATTGAGGTCTTTTTCAAGGACGGCAAACAGCACTTGGGGCTGGGCCAATACCAGAACGTTTCACTTGAAGCGGCAGTTACACACCTGCATCTGGTGTGCTTCGCCTATGCCCTGCTGACCCACATCGCCATCACCGGCGAAGGTGCAAAAGCACAACGAAAACCGGCTGTAAAGCTGTCTACCGCAGACCTGCAAAACGAGGCGCGTCGCATCGTCTGGAACGATCTGACGGAACACTTAAAGAAACTGTCCAGTGGAACGCAAATTGTCAAAGAGCTTGGGCGACTACTGATCGCCGCATAAATCTATGTTTAAAAAATCAGTCAACTTGAGTCAAAAGGGAACGCATGTGTACGGGTTGGCAATACATGGCCAACCCGTACAGGCGGTTGTCAAAATGTGGTGATTTTGATGTCTGGGTAAAATAGAGTTTAAAGGAATAAGTTATGCGTCAAAAAGCATTCACCTTAATTGAGTTGCTGGTGGTGGTTGCGATCATTGCGTTGCTGCTGTCCATTATTATGCCGGCATTGCGGTCGGCAAAAAGTTTGGCTCAGCGAACGGTTTGTGCCTCAAATCTCAGGCAGTGGAGTCTCATGGTTAAGTTCTACCTCGACGACAACGGCAACATCTTTCCCGATGCCGGTGGTACTGGTGGAGGGTGGAGTCATGGCCAGTGGTGGATCCAGCGATTCAAGGTTTATAACGACGACCTGAAGGTGCTTCTCTGTCCGACAACTGGCCTGGAGGGGGACATTCCTACATCGGACGGGTTTGGTATGGGTCCGAGCAGGGCGGATCAGTCGTGGGGCAGTGCAGACCGGCCAAGGATTCCTCCCCTGCGATGGACTTGGGCAAGTTATGCTCCGAATGCCTGGATTATGGACCCAAGATATGGAACATGGGGTGCCCCTGTCTCGGGCGGTATTGACCCAGAGGATCTCTGTTGGGGTAGATTGGACAAGGTACCTGGCCCGTACCAAGTTCCTTTGTTTGCAGATTCCCGCTGGGTCGATGTGTGGCCGGATCATACCGACGTGCCCAACGATCAGGAATGGGGCGGCAGCGGCGGCGACGGTTATATGCAAACGGTTACATTGACGCGTCATGGCAAGATGACCAATGTTGTATTCATGGACAACTCCTCCAGAAATGTTGACATCAAGGAACTTTGGAATCTCAAATGGCACAGAGAGTTTAATATTGGCCATCGGGACAATTACAATTGGCCCGCCTGGATGCGATAAAACCGCCGCCGGCGACGCTGACGTTATTGGGAATCGGTATGTTTTTACACCGTAAACGGAAACTAAACTATAACGAATAAATTCAATCGTACACGTGCAAGATGCTCAAAAGAAAAAAAGATGGGGATTAGTGCCCCCAAGGACGCAAAACATCCATTGAGTCAAAAAAGCATATTTTCGATTTGGGTGGGATTTTAATCAACAGTATGATTCTTTATGGTAAGATTTTTTGAGACGATATGGGAGCAGGATAGTTTGGCAATTTTTATGAACAAATTTGAGCCTGACAAGAGAACTGTTGTATTCTGGACTCAATGTTTTTTTTTGCCGGTTGTCGGAATTGCCCTGGGGACCGGTACAACTGTATGGCAGATCGGAGCAACGGATAAAGATTATACAGAATTTGCCATTGCCGGCAATTATTCCACTTATACAACGCAATTCCCCAATGACGTGGATTATGCCATTGGGACGGATTCGCCGGCATCCGGCTGGTCCTATATTCAGCCGTCGACCGCTGATGCCTGGGCCGGCAGCCGGCAGCATCCGTTTATCGTACGATTTGATTGCGAAAACATCCCAAATTACGTTCTCTACCAACTCGATATACATTTAACGGCTTCACAACATCAGAATCCGCCATCTATAACCGTTGACTTCAATGGGCAACGATGGCACTATCAAACCACGAACGGGCCGGGAGACAGTGTCTTAACAAATCCGACCGGCGGCAATTTCCAAACCTTTACCGCATTTATCCGTCCCGATCTATTACAGGCAAGCGGAAATGTTATCACCATCACAACAAACGGCTCCTGGATGCTGTATGACGCCGTTGTGTTAAAGGGATTAGAAACCATTGCCCACCTGACCGATTTTGAGATCGTTCCCCAGCCTTTCTGGTATCACAGTTCGGAAGGTGACAGCCGGGAATTTTATCTGGACTTTAAGGGCCAAGTTTTATCGACACCCGCCGAAGTCGAGATTGTGACGCATGAAGGTACCTATCTACGTCGCATAAATTCCGAGGCCGCTGTAATCGGCGATGCATATGTTTTGGCCCCAGTATCCGGGGGGACCGAGCGCGATGACATTACGATAACCATCATCACTCCTCAAGGTTCTGTTAGCAGGGCAGCCGCTGTCGAGCCTGAGCGGCGATGGGAGATATATCTGATCCACCAGACCCATTTGGATATCGGGTATACGGATACGCAGCAGAAAGTGATGAATACACAGGTGAATCATCTGTATAACGCATTGGATTACATCGATCAGTCAACGGGTCGTCCTGCGACAGAGGCCTTCAAATGGCACCCGGAAGGCATGTGGGCCGTTGAGGAATTTCTCCGTCGTGCCTCGGAAACAGATAAATGCCGCTTTATTCAGGCAACACAGGACAAAACAATTCATTTGGATGCGCTGTATGCTCAAGCGTTGACCGGGATTTATTCCGAGGAGGAATTATTTGAATTAATGGGGGCTGCCGGTCGGTATAGTCAGAAGTACGGCATAGAAATCAATTCCGCGATGCTGACCGATGTTCCGGGCTATACATGGGGATTGGTAAATGCGTTGGCACATCACGGCATAAAGTACATGAATGTTGCTCCCAATCGCGGGAATCGTATCGGGCATGTATATGAATGGGGAGATAAACCGTTGTATTGGGTTTCACCGTGCGGTAAAAATAAGATATTATTCTGGATGGCCGGGAAGGGGTACAATTGGTTTCACGGCAGGCCGGTCGGGCATACCCTGCTCAGTGAACAGGAAATAATATTAGCCTATTTGGAGGATCTCAAGAGCAAGGGATATCCATACGATATGGTTAATATACGATATAATATTAGGGGCAATAATGGCCCGCCCAACCCTGCATTGCCCGATTCCGTCAAGAAATGGAATGAAAAATATGCCTATCCCAAGCTGATTGTGGCCTCAAACAGCGACATGATGGTCGAGTTTGAGCGGCGTTATGGTTCCCAAATTCCGATCAGACAGAAAGATTTTACCCCTTATTGGGAAGACGGCAGCGCGTCCACCGCCGCCGACACGGCGATGAATCGTCAATCTTGTGAAAAGCTCGTTCAGGCCCAAACACTTTGGTCGATGCTTGACGCAGGTAATTATCCGCATAAGGATTTTGACCTGACATGGCAAAAACTGATTATGTATGACGAGCATACGTGGGGGGCAAACAACAGTATATCCCAACCCGATAGTGATTTTGCCATTCAACAAGCCGCTTACAAACAGCAGTTTGCGCTGGATGGTGCAAGGATGACGGATCAATTAATAACCGGTGCGGTTGCCGATATTCATCAATCGAACACCCACACAATCGAGGTATTCAATACGTTAAACTGGCCAAGAACGGAGTTCGTATTAATCGACGCCTCTGATTCGACGACCGGCAACAGGGTTAAAGACGCATCGGGCGAAGTTGTTCCTTCTCAGCGGCTGTCTACCGGGGAGTTGGCTTTTCTCGCTTCTGATGTTCCTGCTTTGGGCGCAAAACGGTTTACTATTCATCCGGGCAGTTCAACTTCGACGGGCGATGCGGTTATCTCCGATAGCCGAATTGATAACGGAATGCTCTCTGCGCAATGGGATATTCAGAACGGCGCCTTGATCACTTTAACTCATAGCGGTATTCCGGCTAATTTAGTGGATACTGCGATGGGGCGAGGGTTGAATGATTATTTATATATTCTTGGACGCGATGATTCTTCAGGACATCAGCGAATCGATGAGCCGATAACGGTTACGATTCTTGATAATGGTCCTCTGGTGGCCACGGTTAAACTGAGCAGTGGTGCACCGGGATGTAATTCTTTGAATCGCATCCTGCGTGTGTTTGACGGTATTGATCGGCTTTACATTTCCAATACTCTTGATAAACGCAAGGTGCGCGATCCTGAAAGTGTGTCGTTTGATTTTCCATTTAATATTCCGGATGGTGAAATGAAAATTGACATCCAATGGGGAGTCATGCAGCCGGAAACCGATCAGATTGAGGGTGCAAACAGAAACTTTTTCTGTACGCAGCGATGGGTTGATATCTCAAATGACAGTTACGGTATAACGTGGTCAAGTCTTGATGCCCCGATGGTTCAATTTAATCCCATTCTTTTTTCAAAACATGGAACCGATTATGACGCGTTTCGAACGTGCCTTGAGCCGGGACAGGCACTGCACTCTTGGGTAATGAATAATCACTGGGATAAAAACTACAAAGCCGACCAGGAGGGGATTATGACGTTTCGGTATACGCTTGCGCCTCATGCCCATGGGTATGATTCCGGCAAGGCTGAAAGATACGGCAGGTCACTGCATCAACCCCTGCGGGCGGTTTCCGTGAACCCTGAACGCTCGACGGTTTCGCCATTGTTTCATGTGCAAGGGGATGGAATTGTTGTCAGTACCGTCAAGCCGAGCCGGGACAAGACGGCCTTGATGGTCAGATTGTACAATTCTGATGCAGAGAATGCCATTGAAACGACACTGAACTGGTCCAGAGGCGGCGAGGGTTCCTCGGTCTGGTTCAGCAGTCCATTTGAAGATAAAAAGTCAACAGTCAGCGGACCATTCTCGATGGTTCCATTTGAAATTGTTACCTTGCGTTTGCAGAAAAATGTCAGTGACCCTCATATGGCCGTTTCAAAAGAAGAGATCTGTTTTGGGTCGATTGATGTCGATAAATATCAGTTGTCCGGTGCAGGTGAATGAATCTGTAAAAGTTTGATATTGAAAGGGATTTGACAATGAAGTTGAGTGAAATGTTTTTGATCTGTCTTTTTGTTTCAGTTTCCGCCTATGCGAGCGAGACAGTGAGCATCTGGGAAATCGGAAAAAAAGATGGAGATTTCGCTGAATTTGCTTTGGCGGGTGTTGCCGATAGGGGACAATACAACGCGCATTTTCCGGGTGATATAGAATTCACGATTGGAAAAGATTCCGAGTCCACGGCATGGCCTTCCGTGCATCCCGGTCAAATGGATGCCTGGGCGGGGGGCCGCCATCATACCTATGTTATTAAATTTAACGTAGGTGAGAAACCGTACGATTATTACGCCTTTAATATCCATTTAACATCGTCTCATGGTTCGGCTCCGCCGGCACTGGACGTTCGGATTAATGATAAACAATGGCATTTGCAGACCAAACCAGGCCCCGGAGATAGTGCATTGCGGAATCCCAACGCCGGAGGCCATCAAACACATGAGATCATTTTTAATAAACAGGTTTTCAATATGGGCGAGAACAAGATCAGGATAACAACCCGTGGATCATGGATGATTTACGATGCTCTTGAACTGGTGGGATATTCCAAACTGTCCCCGATAACCGGCATCGAAGCATCTTCACGGAATTTATTGTGTTATCGAGGCGAGGAAGGAGACAGCCGGCTGATTAACTTAAAATTTACCGGAGGTTTTGTCGTTGAGCCGGTAGAGGTGACATTTGACTATCAAGGAAAAAAATATCGGCGGATTATAGATCCTGGTTCAGGCGTTTTGCAGGCGGCAGAGGTCTTTCTTCCCATTGGTTGTGAAGAATCAGGCGATGTTACCATTACCCTGCAAAACGGCGTCAAGGCGGCCGGCACCGTCCTGAGTCTGTTCCCGGTGCGGAAATGGGAAATCCATCTCGTCCATCAGACGCATCTTGACATTGGTTACACGCACAAACAGGAAGAGGTGTTACGCAATCAAATTGATCATTTTTATAAGGCTCTGGAGTACATAGAAGTCAGCAAGGACTACCCTCAGGAGGCCCGCTTCAAATGGCACCCGGAAGGCATGTGGGCGGTCGAGGAATTTCTGCGCACGGAGTCGGAAGAAAATAAGCGGCGGTTTATTGAGGCGACAAAAACAAGGGATATTCATATTGATGCGCTGTACGCGCAGGCGATGGCGGGAGCCTATTCCGAGGAAGAGCTGTTTGAGCTTATCGCTGCGGCGACCAGGTATGGAGAAGAATACGGAATCACCGTTGATTCGGCGATGCTGACAGATATTCCGGGGCATCCCTGGGGGCTGGTTAATGCGTTGGCGCATCACGGTGTGAAGTATTTGAATGTCTCGCCTAACGCCAGCCATCGTATCGGACATGTGTTTGAATGGGGAGATAAACCATTTTACTGGGTTTCACCGTGCGGCACAAACAGGATATTATTCTGGATGGCAGGAAAACCCTATTCCTGGTTCCATTACAGACCGGTCGGGCATACCCTGCAGAGTGAACAGGAACGGGTGCTTTCCTATTTGGATGATCTTGAAAAAGCAGGATACCCCTATGATATAATTAATGTAAGATATAGCATCGGCGCCGATAATGGCCCGCCCAACCCTGCCCTGCCTGATTCCGTAAAGGAATGGAATGAAAAATATGTTTGGCCCAAGTTAATCATAAGCCGCAACAGCGACATGATGAAAGAATTGGAAAGGCGTTACGAAGATGTGATCCCGGTGGTGAAAGGCGATTTTACGCCTTATTGGGAAGACGGTATGGCGTCAACGTCCGCAGATACCGGTATCAGCCGCCGGGCGGCCGAGCGGTTGGTACAGGCTCAAACCCTGTGGACCCTGCTCGATGCAGGCAGCTATCCGCATGATGAATTTGAACTGGCGTGGAATAAACTGATTATGTACGATGAGCACACATGGGGGGCCTGGAACAGTATCAGCGACCCGGATAATGACTTTGTTATTCAGCAGGCGAAATACAAACAAAACTACGCGCTGGATGGCGCCCGGAAGGCTTCCGATCTGTTGGATCGCGGTATCCGGGAGCATCAAAAGACCGGCTCGGATGCTATCGACGTCTATAACACGTTGAACTGGGTACGCAGCGAGGTCGTCTTCCTGGGTCCGGAACAATCAAAAACAGGCGACCGCATCGAAGATGAGAACGGACAGCCTGTCGCATCGCAGCGTCTGTCTTCCGGAGAGTTGGCATTTATGGCGGAAAACGTGCCGGCTTTTGGCGCGAAACGGTTTTTTGTTAAAGCAGGCAAGGCTGTCTTCAAGGGGACCGCGCTGAATGTCGATCAGCATTCTCTGGATAATGGGTCTGTTCGGGTGGTTCTGGATTCTCAGACTGGGGCCATTGAGAGCCTGAAACACAAAAAGGCGGGCGTTGAAATGGCGGACCTCTCCAAAGGCTATGGCATCAACGACTATTTATACATCATTGGAAGAGATGCCCAAAAGAACAACATGCGGATCGATTCGTCTGTCACGATCTCCGTTGTGGATGCCGGGCCGCTGGTCGGGGCGCTGAAGATTGAATGCAAGGCGCCGGGAGCCAATCAACTGACACGTATCGTTCGTATGACACAAAACTCGGATATTGTTCAGATGGCCAATGTTGTCGATAAGCAGAAAGAGCGTCGTCCGGAAGGCGTCTATTTCAGTTTCCCATTTAATATTCCCAATGGCACAATGAAGATTGATACGCCTTGGTCGGTATTCCAGCCCGATAAAGATCAGATTAACGGTGCCAATAAGAATTTCTTTTGCGTGCAGCGGTTTGTGGATATCTCCAACGAGCATTACGGCGTAACGTGGGTGTCAATCGATGCCCCGATTGTTCAATGGGATCCCATTAAAATCGCTTCCGCAAGAGATAAAAACGATTTTCGCACAACGCTTACGCCGAATCAAACAATCCATTCATGGGTCATGAACAATCACTGGGAAACGAATTACGCCGCTGATCAGGACGGACGGATTCCGTTTTTATACGCCATCTGGCCGCACGCGGGAGGGTATGACGCGGTAAAATCCCAGCAGGTCAGTCGTGCCGTTCATCAGCCCTTGATTGTCGTTGAGTCTTATGGGAAAAGTCCCGTTCTTCAGTCTAATCTGGAAGTAAATGGCAATGGCATTGTGGTAACCAGCGTCAAGCCCTGTAGGGACGGAGACGGCACGATGGTACGCTTATTTAATACGAATACCACTAATACAATCGCCTCTGTGAAATGGAAAGAGGGGGATCATACCGTGTGGTTGAGTAACCCTCTGGAAAAGAAAATAAAGAAGATTAACGGTGCGATTCCGATGGTATCGCAGGAAATCGTTACATTGCGGATAATGCAGTAGGATGTTTCCGAAGGGATGAAGAAACATGCAGGGTTCCTCTTGAAACCAGCTCGTTTTTAGAGGAACCCTACATCGTCAGAGGTACCTTACAGTAGCCTACAATGAAAGCAAAACGTGAACATTCCGGAGTTGTCAATGTCGTCAGAAAAATCAAAGCAAAAGGGAGTGTTATATTTGGTGGGTATCTGTGCGGTTACGACCATTGGCGGCTTTTTGTTTGGTTATGACACGGCGGTCATTTCCGGAGGTATTGATTTAATAGAAGCGCAATTTCATCTCAGCGTGGACATGAAAGGCTGGGTGGTTAGTTCTGTACTGCTGGGCTGTATCATCGGATCAGCGACCAGTGGTGCCGTTGCGGACCGTTTCGGGCGAAAGCCGGTGCTGCTGATATCTTCCTTGCTGTTATTCATCTCAGCAATGGGCTCCATGCTGGCCCAAACGGTGACGCAACTGGTGATTGTTCGATTAATCGGCGGCCTGGGGGTCGGTATTACCGCGATGGCTTCACCGATGTATATGTCTGAAATTGCCCCGGCTCATTTCAGAGGGCGAATGGTCAGTTTATACCAGTTGGCCATTACGATCGGTATTGTCTGCTCATTTTATGTCAATGCCGTATTGCTAAGGTATGCTGAAAACAACAGCACTGCCGCCGCTTCTGGATTCCTGCAGTGGGTGCTGGCGGCTCAGGTATGGCGCGGCATGTTCGGCGCAGAAGCGATTCCGGCAATCCTTTATATGCTCCTGCTTATGTATATTCCTGAAAGCCCCCGCTGGCTGATCCGGCAAGGAAAATCCGGGCGTGCACGGACAATCCTGCGGCATTTCATGCTGGACGATGAAATCGAACGGTCTATCAGTGATGTCGAAGGAGCCGTTGCGCATGAATCGAATTCCGTTTTTGAGTTGTTCCGTCCGGGGTTGCGATTGGCTCTGCTGATTGGAATCGCATTGCCTCTGTTCAGTCAATTTAGCGGCATCAATGTTGTGATGTATTTTGGTCCAACGATATTGAAAGAGATTGGCTTTGAAGTCGGTGGTGCGATGGGCGGAGCAATCCTGATCGGCATTATCAATTGCTTGTTTACCGGGATTGCGATATGGAAAGTTGATTCATTCGGCCGCCGCCCCTTATTGCTGATCGGTGTAACGGGAGCTTTTGTTTCGCTTTCGGCAGCGGCAATCTTGTTCAGCAGCCCTGCGGTGCCCAATGCGATAAAGCTGATTCCGTTGCTGACATATTGTGCCTGTTTTTCATTTTCATACGGTCCGGTTTGCTGGGTAGTGATTGGCGAAATATTTCCGACACGCTATCGCGGCCGAGCCGTCTCGACAGCGACTGCCGTGATTTGGCTTGGTGCTTTTACTGTCTCTCAATTATTTCCGCGGATGATGAGCCAATTCGGAGCCGCCGGATGCTTTGGCATTTACGCAGGTATAACGGCGTGTGCTGTTCTATTTATCTATTACTGTATTGAGGAAACTGGGGGGCGTACCTTGGAGCAGATCGAGCGGAAATGGATCACGTGAGAACGGGAAGGGAGTCGATTGATTTGAAATCGGGTGTTCAATACCGATACAGTATGAGCGTGATGCTTGTGTGTAGATGATTGGGATATACGCGATGATATCTACTGTTGATTTTGGCGGTACTCGGATCAAGTCGGAACTCATCGAAAACGGCGTTTTGCATGGTTCTACTGTAATTGGCACGTATGCCGAATAGCCTTTTGTCGAGTGGATTCCACTTTTGAGGAACGAGTTGCAGGCTCTTTGTGACGATGCCGGTTTATCCATTCAGAAAATTGAAGGGATGGCATGGGCCTTTCCGCTTGTCATTGTTCCCGGGTTACACCATAAAAATGCAGCTTTGATGAGAGAGCCGACCTGAACCACGATGGTGTTGTGGACAATATCGATGCGGATATTCTGGCGGGCAACTGGATGGCGGCAGTCCAGCAAAGTCGGCGGTATTATTTCCATGCCGACGGCCTGGGATCGGTGGTGGCGCTGTCGGATCGGGACGGGCGGACGGTGGAGGTGTATCGGTATGATGTGTTGGGGCGGACAGCCATCTATGACTACTGGGTCGATCTGCGGCTGCGGGCACATATCGTTTCAATCCACGCCCCCGTGATGGGGGCGACTCGTATTCAGGGCTTCGGCTGTATGGGTCTGGTGTTTCAATCCACGCCCCCGTGATGGGGGCGACTGGCCGCACTGCCGCCCGGATCGCCGGGGTACATCGTTTCAATCCACGCCCCCGTGATGGGGGCGACGATAATAATTACCTAACGTCCTCAACGTCTTGTTGTTTCAATCCACGCCCCCGTGATGGGGGCGACGCCAAAGAGCAATTGATTGTTGCTGCGCACAAAGTTTCAATCCACGCCCCCGTGATGGGGGCGACACCCAACCCCGCAAAATCCATCGGCCGCTTGGTAACGTTTCAATCCACGCCCCCGTGATGGGGGCGACAGCTGGCAAAGGAGTATGCCAAATCGACGAGTAAGTTTCAATCCACGCCCCCGTGATGGGGGCGACGGGTGATGACTGGCAAGACTGGATGGGGGAGCCGCGTTTCAATCCACGCCCCCGTGATGGGGGCGGCTGCATTCGGGACGGCTAAGGGTGTGCCGTTACGCGTTTCAATCCACGCCCCCGTGATGGGGGCGACGCAGAAGAGGCCCTGATTAAATCGATAGGCAACGTTTCAATCCACGCCCCCGTGATGGGGGCGACTTTTTCCGCCAATTGCGCAAGACGGCTTTCTGGCGGTTTCAATCCACGCCCCCGTGATGGGGGCGACTGGACTCAGTGCTCGGATTCGTTTTCGCGGGCACCGTTTCAATCCACGCCCCCGTGATGGGGGCGACTCAGGACCTCGAAGGTACTTCACTTGATACCGAGGTTTCAATCCACGCCCCCGTGATGGGGGCGACTTTTGACACCCGAAAAAGCCGAAGAGGCACTGGTGTTTCAATCCACGCCCCCGTGATGGGGGCGACTGGATCCGCACCGCGTTTGACCGGCAGAAGTGATTGTTTCAATCCACGCCCCCGTGATGGGGGCGACCACCAACGCAGACCGCAAGAATGGGACTGAACCCGTTTCAATCCACGCCCCCGTGATGGGGGCGACGGCTTTTTTTTCGACAACAGGGGGACTACACGGATCGTTTCAATCCACGCCCCCGTGATGGGGGCGACTGACGGTCATGTCGGTAATGCCCAGCAGCCGCAAGTTTCAATCCACGCCCCCGTGATGGGGGCGACGCCGGTTGTGCTGCTCTGGAGCGTGGCCGGCCTGTTTCAATCCACGCCCCCGTGATGGGGGCGACAAATAGCCGGTCTGCCCTTCGGGCTTGGTCACAAAGTTTCAATCCACGCCCCCGTGATGGGGGCGACGTAACATGGGCACGGGACAAAAGACGCGCAAAAAGTTTCAATCCACGCCCCCGTGATGGGGGCGACCTATTCGGACAGCGGGCCTTTGACAGTTGGGACAGTTTCAATCCACGCCCCCGTGATGGGGGCGACAACGTTGAGTGATGATCAGAGGGCTGGCTGGGAGTTTCAATCCACGCCCCCGTGATGGGGGCGACGGCAAAAAAAGAATCAGCCAGTTTTTGCAATGTGTTTCAATCCACGCCCCCGTGATGGGGGCGACCAAACGCCCCCGCATACAGCACGCCATCTGATTCGTTTCAATCCACGCCCCCGTGATGGGGGCGACACATTTGCATCGGCGGCGTCGATTTCGTCTAACAGGTTTCAATCCACGCCCCCGTGATGGGGGCGACGCCCGCCGGTTCCCCGCCAGATCAAACCAAAGAGTTTCAATCCACGCCCCCGTGATGGGGGCGACAATATCACTGGCGTGGTGGCTGTCAAGGCCGACGTTTCAATCCACGCCCCCGTGATGGGGGCGACCTGGGACACAATGGTTTGCGGCTGGCCGGCCGGTTTCAATCCACGCCCCCGTGATGGGGGCGACGTCGGGATGGCAACGGCGATTTTACAACGATCCTGTTTCAATCCACGCCCCCGTGATGGGGGCGACCTATTGGCACGATCAACTCGGCGTCGCCGCTGACAGTTTCAATCCACGCCCCCGTGATGGGGGCGACGCATTGGGTGCAGGTCGTCAGCACACAAGGCGATGTTTCAATCCACGCCCCCGTGATGGGGGCGACCCGATTTTGCCAGCCATACCGACGATACCACCACCGTTTCAATCCACGCCCCCGTGATGGGGGCGACCGCTCAGGCCGATGTCGTCGCGCCGCTTAAAGACGTTTCAATCCACGCCCCCGTGATGGGGGCGACTCCAGCCCCGCCGCCGCCTGCTGCACGGCAGCAAAGTTTCAATCCACGCCCCCGTGATGGGGGCGACCGGATATCGGGACATATATCAGTACACCCGGGCAGTTTCAATCCACGCCCCCGTGATGGGGGCGACACGTACACGCGCTGACGCTTTTCCGCAATATAATCGTTTCAATCCACGCCCCCGTGATGGGGGCGACAAGGGATTCAAAGGCCCCAATTTCAGCAAGCCAGTTTCAATCCACGCCCCCGTGATGGGGGCGACGGCAGAACGTCCCGTGTGGCTTCAAGCGGCATCGTTTCAATCCACGCCCCCGTGATGGGGGCGACGCCAAAGCCCTTTTGCTCTACACGGTTTTTGCGGTTTCAATCCACGCCCCCGTGATGGGGGCGACCGAGTCATCTAAACCGTTTCGGTTAAAGGGCTTAAGTTTCAATCCACGCCCCCGTGATGGGGGCGACTTTTTGAGTTAAAAATCAATATAATTTTTTATAAAGTTTCAATCCACGCCCCCGTGATGGGGGCGACTCATGCAAGATAAAAAAATAGCCATCGCAATCGGGTTTCAATCCACGCCCCCGTGATGGGGGCGACCCCTCGTGGACGATGGCAAATTTGAGTACGTTGTCGTTTCAATCCACGCCCCCGTGATGGGGGCGACCCCTTGATTTCGCCGGCAGCGTTGGCCGAGAACTGTTTCAATCCACGCCCCCGTGATGGGGGCGACGACGGCCTTTTCGATCTGGTACCACTGCCAGGCCTGTTTCAATCCACGCCCCCGTGATGGGGGCGACTCCGCAAGCCGACGTGCGCCGTCCATACCCGGAGTTTCAATCCACGCCCCCGTGATGGGGGCGACACAGGGCCGCGATTGCAGATTCACGGGCCGGACGTGTTTCAATCCACGCCCCCGTGATGGGGGCGACGCCGGGCTAACTAACGAGCCCGCTGGTCCGAAAGTTTCAATCCACGCCCCCGTGATGGGGGCGACGCGATAACTTTGAGCCGGTTCAGCGCCATTGACGCGTTTCAATCCACGCCCCCGTGATGGGGGCGACAACAAAGGAAACCAAAAAAACCAAAAACTACTCGTTTCAATCCACGCCCCCGTGATGGGGGCGACCTTGATTGCAAACCCTTTATTAACAAAGAGTTAAGTTTCAATCCACGCCCCCGTGATGGGGGCGACGAAGGATTGGATCTGCTGGCCAAGGGGGTTCCGCTGTTTCAATCCACGCCCCCGTGATGGGGGCGACGTTCGAGGTGCCGCGTCTTGAATCCGACCTTGAGGTTTCAATCCACGCCCCCGTGATGGGGGCGACATCGGTTCCTGGTCGACGCGACGCAGGGCGATACCGTTTCAATCCACGCCCCCGTGATGGGGGCGACGCTGTTTCCGACCGTCAGACGACAGCGTGTATGGCGTTTCAATCCACGCCCCCGTGATGGGGGCGACGTCGCGATCATTGGTCGGCTGAAGGCCAAAAAGGTTTCAATCCACGCCCCCGTGATGGGGGCGACCCGACCCGCCGTATGAGTTTATCTCTAAAAAACCGTTTCAATCCACGCCCCCGTGATGGGGGCGACCGAGTGCAAGCACGGCGACGGCGGCATCTGGAGCGTTTCAATCCACGCCCCCGTGATGGGGGCGACCCAATAGTATTTTCGACGACACGTCTTAAACGTCGTTTCAATCCACGCCCCCGTGATGGGGGCGACATAAATCCGGAGCAGGCAAACGTCGAGCCATCAGGTTTCAATCCACGCCCCCGTGATGGGGGCGACCAAACGGATCCCGGTCAGCATCAGCAGTGTCCAGTTTCAATCCACGCCCCCGTGATGGGGGCGACCCCGCTGCTCGGTATAGCAGAAAGATTGTGTATTGTTTCAATCCACGCCCCCGTGATGGGGGCGACCTTATCGCCGCTGTAACGTATAGCGATTGTATTGCCGTTTCAATCCACGCCCCCGTGATGGGGGCGACGAAATGACTGCCGCCAGTACGCCTACGTCGGCCTGTTTCAATCCACGCCCCCGTGATGGGGGCGACTGATTGCCATTGACCGTTGGGGGTTTGAGCCGAGGTTTCAATCCACGCCCCCGTGATGGGGGCGACGTTAACGAAAGGACAAGTTATGAACAGTACAAAGTTTCAATCCACGCCCCCGTGATGGGGGCGACCAAGTCGATTGAGATGTTTATCCGCAGGTTGGGCGTTTCAATCCACGCCCCCGTGATGGGGGCGACATAACTCTTTGCCCTGAGTTTCCCCCACTTTCAGGTTTCAATCCACGCCCCCGTGATGGGGGCGACATCTTGACGTGTTCACCTGTGTTTTGGGCGATAGAGTTTCAATCCACGCCCCCGTGATGGGGGCGACGCGATTAACAGTATCGCCGTCGTATGTCTCAATGTTTCAATCCACGCCCCCGTGATGGGGGCGACATCAACGCGATAATCCTCAGCATCCATCGTCTGTGTTTCAATCCACGCCCCCGTGATGGGGGCGACCCACGGGCCCTAACGTATCCACATCACCCGCCCCGTTTCAATCCACGCCCCCGTGATGGGGGCGACCCGTCTGCGTCGTCCAGACGTTTAACTTTTTAACGAGTTTCAATCCACGCCCCCGTGATGGGGGCGACCGGTATCACGATATTTTAACTCGGTATGTGGTCAGTTTCAATCCACGCCCCCGTGATGGGGGCGACGAATTGTTTGAGCGGTAATTTTGAGATGAGAAAGGTTTCAATCCACGCCCCCGTGATGGGGGCGACGTTTGCTCCCGCCCCGCTTGCCGTCGGCGTTGAGGTTTCAATCCACGCCCCCGTGATGGGGGCGACATGGATGTCCGATGAGACGTGGTTTAATGCAAAAGTTTCAATCCACGCCCCCGTGATGGGGGCGACTTTGTCGTCTGGACTTATAATTGCTTCAATTGCCGTTTCAATCCACGCCCCCGTGATGGGGGCGACCCCGGCTCGTGCCGATGCCCGAATCACTGGCGGTGTTTCAATCCACGCCCCCGTGATGGGGGCGACTGCGACCGATGCGGTCTCGTTTGCCAGCCTGACGGTTTCAATCCACGCCCCCGTGATGGGGGCGACTCTTTCGCGTTAAAATTTAGTGCGGCGGCAAACGTTTCAATCCACGCCCCCGTGATGGGGGCGACGTCTGTAAGACGTTGAGGGCGGGCTTCGCCGTTGGTTTCAATCCACGCCCCCGTGATGGGGGCGACTGTCCTGTATATATC
>JBNRMN010000012.1:0-22710 GCA_050309605.1 Anaerohalosphaeraceae bacterium | reverse complement strand
GTCGGACAATCTCCAGAAAGCCATACATCCCGCCGCGCGGCTGCACCGGCGCATACGTCAGGGCATAAATCGGCTTCATCTCCGGCGTCAGGAAGGCGTTCAACGGCCAGCCGCCCGCGCCGGTCTGCCGCGTCAAAAAATCCATCAGAAAATGGTCAATGTCCGGCCGCTGCTCGCGATCCACTTTAATCGATACATAATGAGTATTCAGGTACGCCGCAACGTCCCTGTCCGAAAATGCCTCCGCCGCCATCACATGACACCAGTGGCACGTCGAATAGCCAACCGACACAAACAGCGGTTTGTTGAGCCGCAACGCCTCGGCAATCGTCTCGGCGTTCCACTCCTGCCACCAGACGGGATTGTCCCGATGCTGCCGCAGATAGGGCGAGCCGGCCCGATCCAGATTGTTCCGCTCATAATCGGGCATTACAACGACTCCCCGGCAAGGGCGGCTTCAACGGCTACGATGACCTCCGGGTCCAGAGGCGTCGTCCGGGAGCCGAAACGCGCAAGCGTGCGGCCGTCTTTGCCGATCAAAAATTTGGTGAAATTCCATTGAATGTCGCCACCGTGCGGGGCGTTGCGTTCCGCATCCGTCAGGTAGGCGTACAGCGGGTCGATGTCGTCGCCCTTCACGGAGATTTTGGAAAACATTGGAAACGTGACGTCAAACTGCGTCGTGCAGAATTGCTTGATCTCTTCGTTGGAGCCGGGTTCCTGATTGCCGAAGTTGTTGGCCGGGAACCCCAACACCGCAAACCCCCGATCTTTGTACCGGTCGTAGAGGGCTTGCAGGTCGGCGTACTGGGGGGTAAAGCCGCACTTGCTGGCGACATTGACCACCAGTACAGCCCTGCCCTGATAGTCGGACAACGCGACCCCCCTGCCGTCAATATCCTCGGCCGTGAACCCGTAAAAACCATCATGCGACTGGTCTTCTGCCATAGGCGGAGCCTCCGTTTTGTTAGTACAGCCGGAAACGATAAAACAAACGCTCATTACCGCACAACATAAAATTCTGGCCATAATTTTCTCCTTTTTCTCTTGTTTTGACCCATACAGACGTATCCCATTTATACTGATTTTAAGCCGTTCGGTTTACAGGATTTTTCGGGGATTGTGTCCCGCCTGTCAGAGTGATTGGCAAGCCAAAGGCGTGAAGCGACAAAAAAAACTCTCCGCCTGCCAAGGGGGAGTACCGCGAAGCGCAAAAAAAGCTCTCCCCCTGAAAAGGGGGAGTACCCCGAAGGGGGGAGGGGGTATAAAACAAGAATAATTCGATGGCCGCGAGGCGGCCAAACGGGAAACAGATAACAACGACGAATGAACACGGGGTGACGCAACCACCCCTGTCCTGCTGGCGCAGGACGTCCCCTCCTTGAAAAGGAGGGGAGCCAAACACCAGCGCGGACAACAGCGCGGCGGCGCGAGCCGCCCGATACGGGGATGCGGATGTATGGGACGTTTTCAAGACGCGGCATTATCCGGCCGCTTGCGCGGCTCGGCTGTTGTTACGTGTCGCAATCCGGCTCACTCGCGCGGCTCGGCTGTTGTTACGTGTCGCCATCCGGCTCACTTGCGCGGCTCAGGTCAAATGGCCTTTCAGGCCGAAAAAGTAAACATTATTGGCCTGCTCCTGAACGCGGTGAACGCTTACCCAAATTGTTTTTCATGGCTCCTTAGTCCGCCTTGCGTGTCAGGCCGGGCAGCAGCTCCGGATGTTGTACCTGTTCAAGTGTCTGTTGGATGAACTGCTTCCAGTGCGGCAGACGATGTGTGCGGCGCTGTAGGATAATGTTGCGAAGGGTCTTGTAGCTCATACACCACAGGCGTGTCTGGAGGAACCCTTCGGGCAGGCGTTTTTTGACGCCGATGAGGTCTTTGTTTTGCGCGGCGGTATAGATGGCCCGCAGCGTGTCGAGCGGGCAGGCGTTCGGCTCAAAGTTTTGCTCCAAAAACGCGCGAACGGCCGCAGCGTCGTCCATATCGACGGCCAGCAGCTCGTCCGTGAGGGTGTGCATTGTGCTTTCGGATTGTTTGGTGGACAGGCGAAACGTGTCGGCTTCCTGCCACCAGTAGCGCGGCGCGCGAACATCCAGCCAGACGGTGATGCTTTCGAGGAATTTGTTGTGTCCGCCGTCTTTGTGGGCCAGTTTTTGAGCGACGTCAGGCATCTTGGCCACGGGCTGTTTTTTATTGTGTGCCAGGCCGTGCAGGGCGGCATCGTAGCCGGCCTCGTCGATTTTGGTCACGCACATATATAGTTCAGACATATAACCCTCTTTAAGCTTCAACTTGGTTTTATTGGGAGTCAAAGACAGACAAATCCCATTTTTCTCTATACCCAATGACCATTCGGTCGTCAGCATCAAACTCAATCGGCAGCCAAATATAGGTTCCGTCAATGGGATTTCGGGGCTGCCATACGTCAAACATAGCAATGAAGGCGTCGGACTTTCCTTCGACCGGCAGGATGAAGGTGCTTTGGCCGCCAAAGGTCAATTCCGGCCCCATTCCAATATCAGGGTTGACGCCCCGGCAGGGATTGCCCATCGGCTCATAGGGGCCGAAGATGTCATCGGCTACGGCATAGGAGGCTTCGTTCGGCGCCCAGCCCGTACAGCCGGAGGTCAGCAGGTAATAGCGGTCGTTGCGTTTGCAGATGGCCGGCGCTTCGCGGTGCATCCGTATCAGCACACGGCTGAAAATTCCGGTAAAATCCAAAAAATCATCGGTCAATAAAGAGATATGCAGTGTATAGTTCTCCTCGGCCGCGGCGATGTGATAGGCCTTGCCTTCCTCATCGACAAACAGGGTCATATCGCGCGCCATCTGGCCGGATTCAATGTCGCGATGGAAATAGTTTTCCGATCCGGGGCGTAAATCGCGGGGCCGAACATTGACGGGGTGTTTGCCGGCGTTCGGGCGGAACGAGCGCAGATAGGCATAAGGCCCTGTTACCGTGTCGCTGACGGCCACGGCGGTACGGGCGGCGGTATAGCCCTGGTCCCTGAGTTCAAGATGAAACCACATCACGAATTGTTTGGTTTTTGGATTATAGATCACTTTGGGACGTTCAATGACGCAACCGCGGACGATTTCGCTTTCGGGATCGTCGCTGACATGCAGGGCGATGCCTTCATCTTTCCAGTTGTACAGATCGGTGGAGGAATAACAGTGAACGCCGACTTGGGCGGTATTGCCCCGACGCCCCTGTGTCTTGTGTTCGCCGAACCAATAATACACCCCTTGATGGAAGAGAACGCCGCCGCCGTGGGCATTGATGTGAACGCCGTTGTTGTCCGGCCAGGGCTTGGTCGGCTCAAAGGCGGTGCGTTTGGCGAAAACACTTGAAATAGACAGGGTTATAATGAGTAGCCCGAGGCGGAATGCTATATTCTTCATTTTTACCTCTTGAATATTTAGTATCAGCAGTTTTTTTGTCGTTGATGCAAAAGGAATGCCGTGATTATACCCCTCGACTCGGCCAAGAGCAAGGAGGTCTTCATTGAAACAAAAAAAAGACAATATGAGGGTTGAATGTATTTATTTTTTTGTGTTCATTGATTTTGAGCGTGATAGGTCGCCGACTCCAAAAAATTCTTTGATTTTCACAAAAAATGGATAAACTACTTGAAGTAAAATAAGTAAGTGTGTAATATAACAAATAATACTACTGAAACCATAGATTATCAGGAGAAATAGGTTATGAAGCTTTCATCACGAACACGATATGGAATGCGGGCGGTATTGGAACTGTCTATGGAATACGGTAAAAAACCGATGCAAATCAAGACGATTGCCGATCGCGAGGACATTTCCAACAAGTATCTCGAACAGCTCATTGCGATGCTGAAAGCGGCCGGTCTGGTGCGCAGTATTCGCGGCCCGCGCGGCGGCTATGTACTGGCCCGTCCGCCTCAGGAAATCTCTCTTAAGGATGTGTTTCTGACTCTCGAAGGCCCGATGGTTCCGGCCGATTGTTTGGAACATGCCGATTTCTGCCCGCGCTGTACGGATTGCGCGACGCGAGAGATTTGGCATGAGCTGCAGGATTCCATTACGCGCGTGCTGGAATCTTATACACTGGCTGATTTGGTCGATAAGTCCGTTCGATCCAAAAAGGCCGCCAATTATAACATATAGCACAAGGGCAGCATGATGGCGCATGTGTATGAGGATATCACGGCGACCGTCGGGAAGACGCCTTTGGTGCGATTCAAACGTCTGGCTGGGCCGGGGACAAGCGTTCTTGCAAAGCTGGAATCGTTTAACCCCTGCGGCTCTGTGAAGGATCGGATTGCGGTGGCTATGATTGAAGCCGCCGAACGAGCCGGCGCGATCTGCCAAGAGACCGTCCTGGTTGAGCCGACCAGCGGCAATACCGGCATCGGACTGGCGTGTGTCTGTGCGGCGCGCGGTTATAAGCTGATGCTGACCATGCCTGAAGCGACCAGTGCCGAACGCTGCAAGCTGCTCAGAATGCTTGGCGCCGAAGTGGTGTTGACGTCTGCGTCTTTGGGGATGACCGGTGCGGTCGAGGAGGCTGATCGATTGTGTCGTGAAATCCCCAATGCCTTGATGCTTGACCAGTTTTCCAATCCGGCCAATCCGGACATCCATCGCGGCGCTACGGCGCTTGAGATATGGAATGATACGGATGGCCAGGTTGATATTCTTGTGGCCGGTGTCGGTACCGGCGGGACGATTACCGGCTGCGGCGAGGTGCTCAAGCAGAAAAAAGCCGATTTGCGGGTCGTTGCGGTGGAGCCGGCCGCTTCGCCGGTCTTGTCCGGCGGCCGGGCGGGCGTTCACAAAATTCAGGGCATCGGCGCCGGGTTTATTCCCGATGTGCTGAATACATCGGTGTATGATGAGGTGGTGCAGGTGACCAACGAGCAGGCCATGGAGACCGCCCGCCGGATGGCTCGACAGGAAGGAATCTTGGGCGGTATCAGTGCCGGCGCGGCCGCTTATGTGGCCTGTGAACTGTCGCACCTGCCGGAAAATAAAGGCAAAACGATTGTGTTTATTATGTGTGATACCGGAGAGCGGTATCTTTCGACGGAATTGTTCGCGAATTTGTAATCAACCATGGATGCAGCCGAGTGTCAACCTGACAGCCGACCTGATATTAATCAGATTACACAAGATATAATCCGCACGTATGAAGGCGATTCCGGCATCAACTTTATCGACGTCAAGAATCTGCCGGTCAAGGAGAAAGTCGTCCGCACCATTGAGTTGCTGCTGGAGCTGCTTTTTCCCGGCTATACGGGCCGGCGCCGCGTAACGCGGGAAAACATCGAATCGGTCGTGATGGAACTGCTTGTGATTTTGCGTCGGGAGCTGGCCGAACAGATTGAGTTGGCGCTGCGTCACAATTGCCGGATGCAGGAATGCCCCACGTGTGATTGCGCCACGCTGGCGGTTCACAATGCGATGGCGCTGCTGGGACGCATCCCCTCGATTCGGGAACTGCTCAAAGGGGATGTGCAGGCGGCTTACGACGGCGATCCGGCGGCCAAGTCGTTTGAAGAAATCGTCATCAGCTATCCGCATTTGCTGGCAATTTCGATTCATCGAATTGCCCATGAGCTGAATCATCTGGAAGTGCCTCTGATTCCTCGTATGATGAGTGAGTATGCCCATTCCAAAACGGGGATTGATATTCACCCCGCCGCGCACATCGGGCGAAATTTCTTCATCGACCATGGCACCGGCGTGGTTATCGGCGAAACGGCAATCATCGGTGACAATGTCAAGATTTATCAGGGCGTCACCCTGGGGGCGCTGAGTTTTCCGCGGGATGAGCGGGGCCAGATTATTCGGGATCGCAAACGCCATCCGACGCTTGAAGATAACGTCACGGTGTACGCCGAGGCGACGATTCTGGGCGATATCACCATCGGCGCCGGGGCGGTCATCGGCGGCAACGTATGGATACGCGATTCGGTGCCGCCGGGTACGATTGTGACGATTTCCAAGCCCGATTTGGTCTATCGCAAAAAGAGCCGCACGTCCGGCGCGTCATAAATGATATAATAACGGGGTAACGCAGCGGCTTATGCAGCAGCCGATATAACAATCAATAACGGGGCGTTTCGACGTGCTGTTCTGAAATGGACATAAATGCAATACAATGGATATTATTAAACGCATACACCAGTTAAAGAACGATCGCAAAGCGGTCATTTTGGCGCATAATTATCAGGTCGGTCCGGTGCAGGACATCGCAGATTTCACCGGCGATTCGCTGGGGTTGAGCATTGAAGCGTCAAAGACGGACGCCGAGGTGATTGTCTTTTGCGGCGTGCATTTTATGGCCGAGACGGCGGCGATTCTGTCGCCGGATAAGACCGTGCTGCTGCCGGAAAAAACCGCCGGCTGTCCCATGGCCGATATGATCGACGCCGAGCAGCTTCGGGCGTTGAAGGAAAAACACCCCGATGCGTTGGTCGTTACGTATGTCAACTCGACCGCCGAGGTCAAGGCGCTGAGCGATTACTGCTGTACGAGCAGCAATGCGGCGGCGGTGGTCAATTCTCTGCCGACGGACCGGCTGATTATCTTTGTGCCCGATCAGAATCTGGGGGCTTTTGTCAGTGAGCGAACCGGCCGAGAGATGATTCTCTGGCCGGGGTATTGCCCGACGCATGTCTGGATTGAGCCGGAGGCCGTTGAGGCGATGCGAAAGGAATACCCCGGCGCGGTGGTGCTGGCCCATCCCGAATGCACGCCGGCAGTACGGGCGATTTCTGATGAATTGCTCAGTACGGGCCAAATGCTCGAATTTATCCCGAAAAGCAAGGCCGAGACGTTTATTATCGCGACGGAAAGCGGCATTCTTCATACATTGCAAAAAATGTACCCGGATCGGCGGTTTGTGAAGGCCTCCAAGCGGGCGGTGTGTCCGAATATGAAGAAGATTTCGCTGGAGAAAGTCCTCTGGTCGCTGGAGGATATGCAGTACCGCATTACCGTGCCGGCCGATGTTGCGGCCAAAGCCAGACTGTCGCTAAAACGGATGATTGAAATCGTGCCGTCGCAAAATAAAAATTAAAAATGACACTGAAAAATAAAGAATGCCGCCCACGATGCGTTTTTTCGGAGACAGTTCTTTGATGTTTATTCTGTGTTATTGCTCTTTTATTGTTAATATTTGATTTTGGCTATCGAACCCCTTATTCGTTAAGGAGTATAAATACCATGGCAGAAACAGAAAATCATTACAAACTGGATACGCTGGCGATTCACGCCGGCCAGACGGTCGATCAGGATACGCTCAGTCGGGCCGTGCCGATCTATCAGACCAGCAGTTATGTGTTTCGCGACAGTCAGCACGCGGCGGATTTATTCGCACTGAAGGAATTCGGCAACATTTATACGCGGATTATGAATCCGACGACGGATGTGCTCGAAAAACGGCTGGCAGCGATGGAAGGCGGTGTTGGCGCCTGTGCGTTCAGTTCCGGGATGGCGGCGATTAACGCGGCGATTTTGAATATCGCTCCGGCCGGGTCGCATGTGGTATCGTCCAGTTCGCTGTACGGGGGCACGTGCACCCTGTTTACGCATACGCTGCCGAAGATGGGCATTGAGGTCACGCTCGTGGACCCCAACGAGCCGGACAATTTCGCCACGGCGATGCGCGACAATACCCGCGCGGTGTTCATTGAAAGTATTGGCAATCCCAAGAATGATGTGCCCGACTATCCGGCCATTGCCCGGATTGCCCACGATCACGGTGTGCCGCTGATCTGCGATAATACGGTCACCTCGCCGTATCTGTTTCGTCCCATCGAGCACGGCGCAGATATTGTGGTGCATTCGTGTACGAAAATCATCGGCGGTCACGGCAACAGCATCGGCGGCATTGTGATTGATTCGGGCCGGTTTCCGTGGGCCAACGGCAAGTTTCCAATGCTGACCGAGCCGGATCCGAGCTACCACGGGCTGAAATACGTCGAGGCGCTGGGCGAGCTGGCCTATATCATCAAGATTCGTACGCATATTTTGCGGGATACGGGGGCGTGTTTGTCGCCGTTTAACGCCTTTTTGCTGTTGCAGGGGATCGAGACGCTGCATCTGCGTGCGCCGCGGCATTGCGAAAATGCGCTGAAACTGGCACAGTATCTGGAAAAGCATCCGGCGGTCAGTTGGGTCAATTATCCCGGCCTGCCGTCGCATCCGAATTATGATCTGGCGAAACAGTTTCTGCCCGACGGGCAGGGGGCGATTTTGGGCTTTGGCGTCAAGGGCGGCCTTGAGGCGGGCGTGAACTTTATCAACCATGTCAAACTGGCCAGCCATCTGGCCAATGTTCTGGACAGCAAGACGCTGGTGATTCACCCGGCCAGCACGACCCACCAGCAATTGACCGAAGACGAGCAATTGCACGCCGGCGTAACGCCGGATTATGTGCGGGTGTCGGTCGGGACCGAGCATATTGATGATATTATTGCGGACTTTGAACAAGCATTGAAAAATTAAAAATCAAAGAGCAAAAATCAAAATGACAAGTAAAACAATATGCCGACCGTTTGATCATTTTTGATTTTCATTGTCATTTTGCCTTTTTCATTTTGAGCAAGGCGGCGGTTTTTATTAGAGCAGAGGAAACGATATGTGGGATTATACGGATAGTGTCATGGACCATTTTTTCAATCCGCGCAATGTCGGGCGGGTTGACGATGCCGACGGCGTCGGAGAAGTCGGTTCGATGGCCTGCGGCGACGCACTGACCCTGACGTTCAAACTGGACAGCGAAGGGCGGATCGCCGACGCCAAATTTCAAACCTTCGGCTGCGCCAGTGCGGTGGCCTCCTCGTCGGTGCTGACCGAGATGATCAAAGGCATGACGCTGGAGCAGGCGGCTCAAATCACCAATCAGGATATTGTCAAGCGGCTCGGCGGACTGCCCGACCAGAAGATGCACTGCTCGGTGATGGGACAGGAAGCGCTGGAAGCGGCCATTGAGGATTACTATCGACGCAAAGGGGGCCAACGACCCGAAAAATCCAAAGGGGTCATTGTCTGTACCTGTTTCGGCGTGACCGATGAGGAGATTCGCAAAGTTGTTCGTGAGAACCATCTGACCACGGTCGAGCAGGTGACCAATTACTGCAAGGCTGGCGGCGGGTGCGGCGGCTGTAAAGGACGTATTGCCGAATTGATTGACGAGGTCATCGGACAGCAGCAGGCCGCCCCTGCGGCGGCCAAACCGGCTCGGCCGGGGCGGCTGACCAATATTCAGAAGATTCAGTTGATTCAGCAGACCATCAACGAGCAGATTCGCCCGGCGCTGCGGGCCGACGGCGGCGATGTTGAGTTGATCGATGTCGAAGGCGACAAGGTCATCGTGGCGTTTCGCGGGATGTGTGCCCAGTGCAAGATGGCGGAGTTTACCATGCGCGATGTTGTTGAGGCACGCCTGAAAGAGTATGTCAGCGAGTCGCTGATGGTGGAAGAATTAAAAGACTGATGAAATAATCGACGGCCGGGAGAAGCCTTATGAATAATGTGATCTATATGGATAACAACGCCACCACGCGGGTGGCCGATGAGGTGGTCGAAGCGATGCTGCCGTATTTGACGCAGCGTTACGGCAACCCCTCCAGCATGCATTCGTTCGGCGGCAATGTTGCGCGGGATATTGCACGGGCGCGCGAGCAGGTCGCGGCGCTGCTGGGCTGCCATCCCGAAGAGGTTATCTTTACAAGCTGCGGCACCGAAAGCGATAATACAGCGATTAAGGGGACGCTGACGATGGTTCCGGAGAAGCGCAAGATCGTGACGACGCGGGTGGAGCATTCGGCGGTGCTGGCGACCTGCCGTGATCTGGAACGGCACGGCTACAGCGTCTCGGAAATCGGCGTGGACCGACAGGGGCGGCTGGATATCGATCAGATCGGTTTTCGCATCGATGACAATACGGCGCTGGTGTCGGTGATGTGGGCCAACAATGAGACCGGAACGGTATTTCCGATTGAACGGATCGCCGAGATCGTCAAGGCACGCGGCGTGGTATTTCATACCGATGCGGTGCAGGCCGTCGGCAAGATTCCGCTGAACCTTAAAGACAGTCCCATCGACCTGTTGAGTCTGTCGGGGCATAAGCTGCATGCCCCGAAGGGCATCGGCGTTTTGTATGTCCGCCGGGGAACGCGCATCGGGACGTTTATGCACGGCGGCCATCAGGAGTCCGGACGTCGCGGCGGAACGGAGAATGTGCCCGGCATTATCGCAATGGGCAAGGCGTGCGAATTGGCGATGCGCTATATGGATGAGGAAAATACCCGCGTCAGGGCGCTGCGCGACCGACTGGAGCAGGGTATTTTGAGCACCTGTTCGGATTGCTTTGTCAATGGCGACGTGGACAATCGCCTGCCGAATACCACGAATATCAGCTTTGAGTACATCGAAGGGGAGTCGATTTTGATGATGCTCAATAAATTCGGCATTTGTGCCAGTTCCGGCTCGGCCTGTACATCCGGTTCGCTCGAGCCGTCGCATGTGCTGCGGGCGATGGGCGTGCCGTTTACGGCCGCACACGGATCGATTCGCTTCAGTCTGAGCCGATACAACACACAAGCGGAAGTGGATTTTGTGATCGAGCGGATCGTACCGATCATCAACCGGTTGCGAGAGCTTAGCCCGTTTGCCGCCAAGGCGGCACGATAGGGGAGTGCGGATGGCTCGTCCGTTTACATTGTTGATTAAGCCTGCCGGGCCGGATTGCAATATCGCTTGTGACTACTGTTTTTATACCTGCAAATCGGAGCTGTTCGGCGGCGGCGCTCATCGAATGAGCCAAGCCGTCCAGGAGCGGCTGGTCAACAGTTATCTGTCGCTGGGGTTTGAGCAGAACGGCTTCGCCTGGCAGGGGGGCGAACCGACGCTGATGGGGCTGGATTTTTACAAACGGCTGGTTGCGCTGCAAAAACAGTACGGTTCATCCGGTCAGGCCGTAACCAATGCCCTGCAGACCAACGGTATTCTGCTGGATGACAATTGGTGCACGTTTTTGGCCGAGTACAAGTTCCTGATCGGTATCAGCGTGGATGGACCAAAAGAGCTTCACGATGTGTATCGCAAAGATCGCGCCGGCAACGGCACGTTTGACCGCGTGATGGCAGGGCTGGAGAACTGCCGCAAGCACAAGGTGGAGTTTAACGTTCTCGTGCTGCTCAATAATGTGAACGTTGAACAACCCGACGTGCTGTATGATTTTTTTCAGAATATGGATGTGCGGTTTCTTCAGTTTGTGCCGTGTGTGGAAAAAGACTTCGATGATCCGACTCGTGCGGCGCCGTTCAGTATCACACCGCAGCAGTACGGCCGGTTTATGTGCCGTGTCTTTGACCGCTGGTTGGCCGAGGGCGTTCGTAAACGCAGCATCCGCCTGTTTGACAGCCTGCTGAGTTTTTTATTGGGCGGACCGCATACCGAGTGTACCTTTGCCCGTCGCTGCAATGATTATATCGTGATTGAGCACAATGGCGATGCGTTTTGCTGCGACTTTTACGTGACCGACCAGACCCGGCTGGGCAACCTGATGAACACGCCGATGGAGCAGTTGGCCGGTTCGGATGTCAAGCGTGCCTTTGCCCGCAGAAAAACCGACATCGCCAATAAATGTCTTGTCTGCCGCTATCTGGACGCTTGTCGCGGCGGCTGCCCCAAAGACCGCGCGATGCTGACCGGGACGCACAAGGCCCCCAGCTATTTCTGCGAGGGCTACAAACTGTTCTTCGACCACGCCCTGCCGTCGCTTCGCGCGATTGCTCAGAAAATCCGAGACGGGAAAATTTAACGGATGGATGAAGTCATTCAAAAATACCGTCAATTGCGTGCCGATGTGGATCGGCAGTCTGATGCGTTGTATGCCATACACGCTCATCATATCCGCTGCCGTCAACAGTGTACTGATTGCTGTATGAATCTGACGGTCTGGCCGGTGGAGTTTTTTGCGATTGTTGAAGATGTCCGGGCAGCCGGGATCAGGCCGGTGTTTGATGAGGCCGCTTCGTGCGGATTTTTGAAAGACGGCCTGTGTCAGATTTATTCGTTTCGTCCCATCATCTGCCGCACCCACGGCCTGCCGCTGGTATATCTGGATGACCGGGACGATGAGCCGAGCCATTGCGTGATCTTCTGCCAAAAGAATTTTACCGCTTCGCAGGCGGACGCCATCAAGTTTGGTCCCGCTAATACGCTCGATATGGATCAGGTGAATCAGTCGCTGGCCCGTCTCCATACCGCCTATCTTGAATCCGGCGCCCCGGCCGGCCGAGATGAACAGGGGCGTTTGGCGTTGGCTCGCTTGCTTGAGTTTCTTTGATTCAAACCGAAGAGACCAACAATAACACGGCAACATCATCCCGGCGCAATAGCGCGGCGGCGCAAGCCGCCCGATGGGGTGCGGACGGTGCGGGGGGTATCCGGCCGCTTGCGCGGCTCGGCTGGCGTTTGTTTATTATCCGGCCGCTTGCGCGGCTCGGCTGTTGAAGTCCGGCTGCTGCAAATGTTAATGGGTTGGACAGCCGTTGATCAATACGGCCAGAGTGTCCGGCGTCAGGGTGGTAAAATCTTCACAAATCTGCCGGGCATCCTGGGCCTGTGCCAGTTCTGACGGGTCGCCTCCGGCGGTGATGACCACATACGGCATACCCGCGTTTCGGGCGGCGGCAAAGCCTGAGACGGAGTCTTCGATCACCAGACACCGATTCGGCGGCAGATTCAATCGGGCCGCTGTCCTGAGCAGCAGCTCCGGATCGGGTTTGCCGACCGCCACATCATCCCGACAGAAGATGGCCGAAAAATGACCTCGGATACCCAAACCGTCCAGCACAAAATCCACATTGGCTTTCGGTGAGTTGGAGGCGGCTCCGCAGGGGATGCCCGCTTGATTTAACGCCGCCAGAAGGTCAGTCAGGCCGGGCGTTTCGCGCATCACGGGGCGGAACAATTCCTGATAAAGTGACTCTTTTTCAATTTCTATTTTGCGGATAAACGCCTCGTCCACTTCCGGGCCGAACAGATTGGGCACAATTTTATCATTGCTGCGGGCGTGAATCTTGATGTGATAGGCCTCGTGCGTCATCGAAATACCGTACCGTGCGCACAATTCGAACCACGCCTGTCGATGGTAGGCGGTATTACTGACCATTGTGCCGTCCACGTCAAACACAACACCCCATTTAGTATGTGTCTTGTCCATTTATTGTCCTTTTCTGCGTTTCAACCTTAAAAAGAACTGTAAAACTTAGCGAATGACACGGCAATGTCAATTCTTTTTGTGCATTTGCTTGATAAAACAGGGGGTTCGCTAAATGATAAAATAGTTGATTTTTTGGGCACGATCTGTTAAACTAAGTTTAAGTATAAACCGACGATAGGGTGATATGGCGTTGGTATTAAATATATCCTACAAATGGGGTGAAGAATGACTTATTTTTGCTCGGGACGCTTCATTGCAACAGTGCTTACGGTGTTTTTGTTCGGGGGTCTTTGTTTTTCACAACATATTGTCATCAATGAATTTATGGCCTCAAACGGCAGCACGGTCGCCGATGACGACGGCGATTTTCCGGACTGGATTGAGTTGTACAATGCCGGTCCTGAGCCGGTGAATCTGGGCGGGTGGGGGCTGTCGGATGATCCTGAAAGACCTTATCGCTGGATATTTTCGGACGGGGTGATTGAGCCGGAGGGGTATTTGTTGGTCTGGGCCAGCGGAAAAGACAGATATTACGGCTCGACGACTCGCGAAGAAGTCATTGTCACGGCCGGTTCTGAGTGGAAATACCTCGATGATGGTTCCAACCAGGGCACGTCATGGCGCGACCCGGCGTTTGATGATTCCGCCTGGGCCTCAGGCCCGGCGCCGCTGGGTTACCCGGCTGAGCGGGATGACACCCCGTATGTTGCGACCACCGTCAGTTACGGCGACAATTCTAACAATAAGCATATTACGACTTATTTTCGCAGGCATTTTTCTGTATCGGATATGGGGCCGGCAGCTTCACTGCTGCTGTCGCTGTGGATAGACGACGGAGCGGTTGTTTATTTGAACGGAACGGAGATTGCGCGCGAAAATATGCCGGCCGGGCAGATCACCTATTTGACGACAACGCCGACCTATGTGGCTCAGTGGCCGAGCTGGACGCATTATGAAGTTTCCGCCGACGCCTTGGTGTCGGGCGAGAATGTGCTGGCGGTGGAGGTGCACCAGACCTCGCCGACCAGCAGCGATATGGCGTTTGATCTGCGGCTGCTGGCGAATGTGTTCGAATCAAACCCGCATACCAATTTCTCCATTTCCGCCGACGGCGAGCCGTTGATACTGACCCGTCCGGATGGAACAACGGCTGACGAAGTGCCGCCCACGGTGGTTCCGCGGGATATCTCCTACGGCCGGGCCTCGGACGGCGGGGACGTATGGGGCTTTTTTACCGAACCGACGCCGGCAGCGAGCAACAGCGAGTCTCAGTGGTATCTCGAAGTGCTGGCCGAGCCGACATTTTCGCGTCAGGGCGGTTTTTATACCGAGCCGTTCGAATTGGCGCTGAGCTATGATGATCCGGAAGTCACCCTATACTATACACTGGATGGCTCCGAGCCGGACCCGGCCAATCTGAACGGTAAAACCTACAGCTACAAAAATCGCTATCCTCATAGTCCAGGCGATACGTCGCTGGGACCGTTTCTCTATCGCCAGAGACGCACATATCAATACACCTCGCCGCTGACGATTACGGACCGGTCGCCGCAGGCCTATCAGCTTGCGACCATCAACACGGAGTTTTCCTATTCAACCCGGCTTCCGCAAAGCAACATTTTCAAAGGAACGGTGGTGCGAGCGCGGGCCTATAAGGACAATGCCATCCCCGGCCGCAGCGCGACACATACGTATTTTGTCAACCCCGATATCAAGGCCCGCTATGCGCTGCCGGTGATCTCGGTGGTCACTGATGAAGCCAATTTTTTCGATTACTACAACGGCATTTACGTGGCCGGTTATGTCGGCGATCAGTGGCGACTCAGTAACCCCGGCGCCGGCTGGAATGCGGGCCAACCGGCCAATTATCACATGCGCGGTTACGAATGGGAGCGCCCGGCCCATTTTGAAATGTTCGATGCCGACGGAACGCCGCTGCTGAGCCAGAACATCGGCGCGCGCATCCACGGCGGATGGAGCCGAGGATGGGTTCCCAAGTCAATTCGACTATACGCCCGCAGCGAGTATGACGACGACAATGCGTTTGAGTTTCCGTTTTTTGACGGGCTGGAAAAACGCGGACAGCCCGGCGAGCCGCTGACCACGTTTCGTCGTCTGATATTGCGTAATTCCGGCAACGATTTTGACAGGACGTATTTTCGCGATGCGCTGATGCATCATCTGGTTCGGCATTTGCCGATTGATACGATGGCGTATCGACCGGCGGTGCACTTTATCAACGGCGAGTATTGGGGAATGATCAATATTCGTGAGCGGTATGACAACGAGTATATCGAGGGACATTACGGTGTTAACTCCGATGATGTGGTGATTTTAACTTACGGCCATGGGCAAGTGGATACCGGTTTTCCATCGGATCGGGATCATTTTACCGATACGGTGTCGTACGCGCTCAACAACGATCCCGCTCAGACGGCACATTACAACTGGCTTCAGCAGCGCGTGGATACGGACAATTTGGCGCTGTATTATGCCATCCAGGTGTATTATGACAATACCGACTGGCCGCACAACAATATTGACTGGTGGCGCAAGCGCACCGAAACGTATGAGCCGAATGCACCCTACGGCCATGACGGACGCTGGCGGTGGCTGCTGTATGACACCGATTTCGGGATGGGTTTGCATGGCAGTTATGCGAACAACTCGCTGAGCCGTGTGATGAGCAGTACCGACCGGGGATTGACCAATACGCTGTTTAATCGCCTGCGGCGCAACACGCAATTTCGCAATACTTTCATCAATGCGATGGCGGATTTGATGAATACGTCGTTTAGACCTGCGCATGTTCACGCGCTGATCGACGCCTACAACGCACGTCTTTTATCTTCGCGGCCGGAGCACAACAACCGCTGGAGTGTTTCCATCAGCAGCGGCGGCGAGATGAAGACGTTCGCTTCGCAGCGTCCGGGTTATATGCGCAGTTTTCTTCTGGATGGGTTTGGTTTGTCCGGGACGCGAACCGTAACCGTCTCGCGCAACACCGACTGGGGACATGTTCAGGTCAACAGCATTGTGATCGATGCCGACACGCCGGGGCTGAATTCGCCGAGCGCACCGTACCCCTGGACGGGTGAGTATTATCGCAATGTCCCGGTGACAGTGCGGGCCGTGCCGCGTCAGGGATATCGATTTTCGCATTGGGTGAATGCACCGGCGGGCAGCGATCCGTTTTCAGACACGCTGACATTGCCGATGACAAGCAACGTGTCCGTGACGGCGGTTTTTGAATCCGCGGCGCTGATGCATTACTGGAGTTTTAACGACACCGCAGCGCTGTTGTCGCCACGGTACACGCTCGGCGGAGCGGCGGCGACCGCCGCCATCGGTTCGACAGCCGAAGTGGTCAGCGGAACCGGACAGGATTTTAACGGCGAAAACAATCGGCTGGGTGAGCCGGTCGGGTCGCATCTGCGCATCAACAATCCGCTTGACGCGGCCCTGACGCTGAACCTGCCGACGACCGGCTATGAGCAAATCGTGCTGATGTTTGAAACCCGGCGGTCGGGACAGGGCGCCGGTGAGCAGACGCTGTCTTACAGCATCGACGGCCAGACTTTCATTCCTTTTGAAACCTACGCCGTGTATGACGATGATCCCGTGCTGCACACATTTGACTTAACCGAGACGGCTGGTGTGGATAACAACCCGCAGTTTGCGGTCCGCATCACATTTGCCCAGGCCGACGGCGGAACGGCGGGCAATAACCGTTTTGATAATATCACACTGGAGGGAACACCGATGCCCGGGACCAATCAGCCTCCGAAGCTGATCGCACACATGCCGGATCGGGTACTGATTGAAGAGGCTTCCGGGAGTATGGATCTGGCCGGGTATTTTGCCGATCCGGATGACGATACGCTGACGTTTGACGTTCAGACGAACAAGCCGCAGGTGGCCGAGGCGACCATCTCCGGAAGTCTGCTGGCCGTAACCGCGATGTATCGCGGCGATATGTTCATCACGATCATCGCTGATGACGGGCATAATCCGCCGCTGGAAATTGGGTTTAAGCTGCTGGTTTACCCCACGGCGCATCCGCTCAGCGAAGGGAATTTTTCCTTTGGTCAGTGGTCGCCCGACCAGCCGGAGCATACGTTCCCGGAACATATGCTGTTTCTGCAAAGCAACACCTCCGATCCCGGCCCGGAAACGCCGCTCGAATACGCCTATTTTATTCCACACGACGGCGAGGACGGGTATCATGAGGACGATCAGGACATTATCGGATTTCCGTATATGGCGACCGGCCGCTCGCGGCTGAACGGTTTGGGCCAGGACGGCATCTCATTTATCAACACAGGACGCGACCGCGATTTGGGCGGTGCGCTGCTGGCGCTGGATACGCGGTCGGTTGAAGCGGTCGAGCTGAACTGGCTGTGCGAAACGATATGGCGTTATGAACGGCGGTATGCCATTCGGCTTCAATACCGGATCGGGCATACCGGTGATTTTGTCGATCTGATGGAAGCGGGCCAACCGGTCGAGTACCTGGCCATGGAAGACGGCCATAGCCAGCCGTTTGATTCGATTCGGCTGCCGGACGCGGCGGTGGGCAAACCCTATGTGCAATTGCTGTGGCGGTATTATCATGCGGACGGTGACAGCGGCAAGCGGTCGCAGTTGCGCCTGGATGACATCGCAGTGACACTGCCGACGTTTCCTTACGACGGACAGCCGCACCGCCTGCCCGGCCGCATTCAGGCCGAACGGTTTGATATCGGAAGGCAGGGCGCCAGCTATTATGATACGACGCCCGGTAACAGCGGCGGCGCCTTCAGACAGGATGTGGATGTAGATATCAGCAGCGTGACGGATGCCTTTGCCGGTTATGCGATCAGCGACATCGAGGACGGCGAATGGCTGCTTTATACCGTCAACAGCGCCGCCGCACAAACGGACATTTATGCGCGGGTGGCGTCCACTCAGGCCGGCGGTCAAATTCGTGTTCGACTGGACAATGAACTGCTGGCAACTATTGAGGTGCCCTACACCGGTTCGCTGACGACATGGCAAACCGTCTCAGCGCCTTGTCAGCCTCTGCCCGACCGAGAGGACGCTGTGCTCAAAGTTGAATTTATCGGCTCACACTTTCGTCTGAATTGGATTGATTTCCAGAATCGGCGGCCTTATTTGGGCACTCCCATGTCGATTCCCGGCCGTATTGACTTTGAGAATTATGATATTGGCGGCCAGCACATTTCATATCTGGACAGAACAAACATCAACGGTTACGGTCAATATCGCCTTGACGAGGCGGTGGATATTATGGGCATTAATGACGGGGGACAACCGGGCTTTGCCGTCTATGCCGAGATCGGCGAATGGCTGGAATATACCTGTTCTATTCAGCCGGGTCACTATACGGTTGTGGTTCGCAGCAGCAGCGCCTTCATCGCTCAGCAATTTACGCTCTCACAGAATGGACAAACGGTGGCGGTGCTGAACCTGCCGAGCACAGGCTCGTGGAACAACTGGAAGAGTACCGTCGTACCCAATGTGTATCTGGCCGGCGGCGAAAACCAGGTGTTGCGATTTAGTCTGAATACCTCTACGGCTTCGCTTCACTATGTGGAATTTATTCGCGACTCCAATCCCGCAGACATCAATCAAAGCGGGTACGTGGATATGGATGATTTTACGATTTTGGCGGCTCAATGGCTGAATGCCCCCGGCATCCCGTCGGCGGATATCGCGCCGCCCGGCGGCGACGGCGTTGTCGATCTGTTGGATGTGCTGTTTTTGGCCGAGAACTGGCTGAGGGAATAAGAAGATAATGGAATTTTAGAATGCGGCCTGTTAATACTCGTGGAGAATAAGATATTGCGAATAAGCACACTTTTTATGTCGGTGGTGTTTTGGTTCACCTTGTGGGCGCCTTGTCCTGCGTTTTCGGATACGGTTGTCATCAATGAGTTTATGGCCTCCAACGGCGGGACAATCGCCGATGAGGACGGCGATTGTGAGGACTGGATCGAGCTGTACAATGCCGGCGGCGAAGCGGTCAATCTGGCCGGATGGGGGTTGTCTGATGGTGTGGATCGTCCCTTTCGGTGGACATTTCCCGATGTTGTGATTGATCCCGGCCAGTATCTGTTGATCTGGGCATCCGGTAAAGACCGCCGCCCCGATCAGAATACCTATCGGAACGGTATTCTGCGGCAGGTTTATATGGAGATTTCCGGCGGCACGGTCGAGGATCTGATCAACCATCCCAGTTTCCCCGATAGTCCGACCACTCAGAATCTGGTGACGGACTATTTTGAGGCGCCGACCAATATTGCCGACCACTACGGTCAGCGGATGCACGGCTATATTCTGCCGCCGATTTCCGGTTATTATACCTTCTGGATCTCCGGCGACAACGGTTCGCGTCTGTATTTAAGCTCGGATGATGAACCGGCTAACATGACGGCGATTGCCGAAATTCCCGGTTCTGGCTGGAGCGACTATCCGAGGCACTGGGACCGTTACCCGGAGGCTCAGGAGTCTGATCCGATATATCTTCAGGAAGGTCAATACTATTACATCTGTGCGCTGATGAAAGAGGATGTCGGCGGCGATCATCTGGCGGTACGGTGGCAATTGCCCAACGGTGTGATGGAAGAGCCTATTCCGGGCAGCCGTCTTTTTGTGAAATCCACGCAACTGCACACGAATTTTTCAATCAATTCTGACGGCGAACCGATTCAGCTGACTGCTCCGGACGATACTGTCATGGATTTGGTTGAACCGGTCGCGCTCATTCGCGACGTTTCTTACGGGCGTGTGGAGGACGGCGGACCGATATGGGGATATTTTACGGAACCTACGCCGCAGACGAACAATACAGCTTCGCCGTCGTATGCGGGGATTGCAGCGGCGCCTGAGGTTTCCCATCCATCCGGTTTTTATGCCGATCCTTTCCAGTTGCTGCTGAGCGCAGATGATCCCGACGCGGCGATTTATTACACACTGGACGGTTCCGTTCCCGATCCGACCAACCTGGAAGGTACGCCGTATGGTTACACGAACCAATATCCCAACGGCGAAATGCTGTATCGCGATTCGCGCAGCTATTTATATACGGACAGTGTAACCATTGACGCCGACGCATTGTCGCCTGACGGGCTGGCAACAATCAACACCGAAAACAGCTCCGGACCGTCAACGCCGAGTTATAACTGGTCCATCGATGGCGATGAACTGGTTCAAAGCTCATTGGCCGACAATATTCGCTTGATGTTCGGCGATACGAGCTGGACGAATTATGAATTAACGCTTGAGGCACAAAAGACCGATGGCTATGAAGGCTTTCTGATTTTCTTCCGCGCGAACGGTAATCGCTATTATTTTGTCAATTACGGCGGCTGGAGCAACACCCTCCACGGAATCGAAAAAGGACGCGATGACGGCAGTTGGTATATTTTTGTTGATCGCGTTGGCGGCAGCGTCAATACCAATCAGTGGTATGACATTCGTGTGCGCTGTCAAGACAGGCGCATACGCTGCTGGCTGAATGATGATTTGATTTTTGATTTTACCGATCGAACGGGCAGCCCCTATCTTGCCGGTCAAGTCGGTGTCGGCACCTGGCGAACGCAGGCGCGCTATCGGAATATCGAGGTGCGTTCACTGGACGGAACGCTGCTGTACAGCGGGTTGCCGACGCTTCCGCAGGATGCCGACCGAGCGCCTGTCAGCGTCCTTCGTGCGCGGACGTATCGAGACGGCTATATTCCCTCCGAGACGGTCACGTCAACCTATTTTTTGGAGGCCGTGCCGCCGCCCCATACACTGCCGGTGGTAAATCTGACGTTTCAAGAGCCGGACTTGTTCGGATACGAGAACGGTATTTATGTGGCTGGTCAGAATCGCGATTTGTTCGGCACGCCGACTTATGATTTGAAAGGCTCTTTGTGGGAGCGCCCGGCTCATTTGACGCTGTTTGATACGGAAGGGACTGTTGTGCTGGCACAGGACATCGGTGTTCGTATTCACGGCGGCTGGACGCGCAATTTTCCGCAAAAGGCGCTGCGTCTGTATGCACGGGCCGGGTACGGAAAAGGCGAATTCGATTATCCGATCTTCCCCGAGCATAACGTGGAGGTTTTCAAGCGGTTGATTCTGCGCAACTCCGGCAACGATAACGCACAAACGTTTTTCCGTGATGCGATGATGCAGGCCCTTGTCAGCCATTTGCCGATCGATACGCAGGCGTATCAGCCGGCGGCGGTGTATTTTAACGGCCAGTACTGGGGGCTGCATAATTTTCGTGAACGTTTTGACAAATATTTTCTGCATTACAAATACGGCGTCGATCCGGAAGAGCTGGATATTCTGGAATTTATAGCGCATATCAGGGACCACCAGGTCAAACGGGGCGATGCACTGCATTATGATCAAACACTCGATTATATTGAAGCCAATGGGTTGTCCGATCCGGCGCATTATGCTTATATTCAGACGCGCATAGATACGGATAATTTCATCGACAATAACGTTTGCCAGATTTACTTCAACAACACCGACTGGCCCGGCAATAATAACGACTGGTGGCGTAAACGGACCGATGCCTATGAGCCGGATGCGCCGTACGGCCATGACGGTCGCTGGCGATGGATGCTGTTTGATACGGATTTCGGATTCGGTCATTCCGGCGGTTATACAAATAACACGCTCGCCTATGCCACAACGGTGTCGGATGCATGGAACAATCCGCAATGGGCGACCTATCTGCTGCGCAAACTGCTGGAAAACCAAACGTTCAAGACAGATTTTATCAATCGGTATGCGGATCTGCTCAACACGGCGTTTCTGCCGGAAAGAGTGGTTGGCGTGATTGATCGGATGCAGGCGGCGATTGCTGCGGAGATGCCGAACCATCTTGCGCGATGGGGACGGCCCGGCAGCCTCAATGACTGGAATAACCAGGTCAATGTCATGCGCAATTTTGCCCATCAGCGTCCCGGCTATGCACGAACGCATCTTCGCAACTTTTTCGGACTGGGACAGGATCGGCAGTTGACCCTGGATGTATCCGACAGCGAACAGGGATTTATTCGCGTCAATCGCACCGACATCAATGCCCGAACGCCGGGCGTCAATACCGAATCGCCGTATCCCTGGAGCGGTCTGTATTTTGAAGATGTGCCGATTACGGTTACAGCGGTGGCCGAGCCGGGCTATCGGTTTTCGCATTGGGAAGGGCCAGTGGATGAGAGCAGAGTCAATTCTCCGATCCTCACGGGAAGCCTCAGCAGCGATATCTCGCTGACGGCACACTTTGAACCGCTGACGCTGATGCATTACTGGTGCTTTACCGATGATTTTGCCAATAATACGCCATTTGAGTTTGTAGATGCGACGTACAGTCTCATCGGTAGCGGACAGATTGAATATCACTCGGCGTTGACGGGTTATCCATTTAATCCCGATCACCCGTATTGGCGAAAAGCCTCTCTGGAACGGCGCAATGCACCGAC
>JBNRMN010000011.1:0-6643 GCA_050309605.1 Anaerohalosphaeraceae bacterium | reverse complement strand
CTTGAAAACCTCGGTTTGTTTGCTCAATGGTGGCTTAGTTTTGATTGCGGCTTATACGCCCATTGCGATGGAGCCGATCTGAACCGCGACGGCCGTGTCGATCTGGAAGACTTTGCCGTTTTGGCCGAGAACTGGCTGATGGAATAGATTTTATGTACTGCTGTGATGTTGAGTACAGCGAGCGAGGAAACAGGATAATAGTGTGTTTCCTTGCCAACATGGTCAGCGGAAATTTAACGGGAGTTATGCTTATGAAGACGTCCCTGTGGTTTTTGATGGGTGTTGTGATTGTCGTGTCGATTGCCGACACCGAAGCGGCGACATTGGTACATCGCTGGAGTTTTAGCAGCAATCTGATCGACTCGGTCGGAAACAATGATGCGCAGATTATCGATGTCGGCGGCAATGATGTTTATCTGTCATCAAATGAGGCGATTTTAACCGGCGGTCCCCGCGATCAGTCCGATTATATCCTTCTGGGCAATCATTTGCTTGATGGGTATTCATCAGTGACTCTGCAATTCTGGGCGACTCAAAACGGCGTGCGAAACTGGAGCCGTATTTTTGATTTTGGTACGAGTAACAGCGAATTTCTGATGATGAGCTGGTCGAGGGGAGGCAATATCAATCAGGACCGTGTGGAGTGGTGGGATTCGACTGTGACGAATCGAGATGACACCAATGCGCCCTATACGACGGGCGTTGAATATCATATTGTGATGGTGATTGAAGGTGGAGCGGGGGCTGGCGGTCAGACGCGCGTGACGTGGTATTCGGCTCCTTCTGCGCAGGACGATCTCGGTTCGCCTCGTGGCTCTTTTGATACGAACAATACGCTTGCGAATTTTAACAATACCTATAATATGCTGGGACGGTCCTTTTGGTCGGGGGATGAGACCGCCACGGCCAGCTATAACGAAGTGCGTATCTGGGACGGTGCGTTAAGCTCAGCGGAACTTGAAGTTCTGCATGATCTTGGCCCTGATGCGATTTACGGTGCGTATTCGCATCAGCCGGTTCATCGCTCAGTGGTTGATCTGATGACCTCCGAGTTGTGCTGGTCGAATCCCGACCCCCTCCATCCGCAGGGGATTATTCGATGTGATGTGTTTTTCGGCGATGAGCACGCCTATGATCCCGCTTTTCCGGATGACGGATTGACACAGATCGCTTATCAAACGGACAAGACGTGTGTGCCGATTCCGGAGGGATTGGTCTATGATATGCGATACTACTGGCGTGTGGATATTTATGAATATGATCCAGATGGATCGCAATCGCGAACTCTCGGCTCGGTTCGCTCGTTCAGGACTGTGGAGGATCCCTTTTGGCGAGGTGAGCGATTGGGTCGGGCCAGTCGACGTACGGGGTTGGTGATCTCGGAGATTATGTATCGGCCTGCGCCGCGGACTGATGGGCGAGTTGTTGAGTATGTCGAATTGTACAGCACGCATTTGGTCGCTAAGGACATTAGCGGCTGGCGTTTGAGCGGGACGATTGACTATACATTTCCAGACGGTACGCATATTGAGCCGGGCGCGTTTCTGGTGATTGCCAAATCCGCTGAAGATGTTCAGGCGGTTTATGGGATAGATAATGTAATGGGTGATTATACCGGCAGCCTGGATACTGATGACGGGGTTGTTGAATTGTACAATCGCAGTGGCGCCCTGCTGCTTGAGGTCGGGTTTTCATCTGCGCATCCATGGCCGGCGGCTGCGGACCGAGCAGGTCATTCGCTGGTGCTGTTTCGTCCTTCCTATGGACAGAACAATGTCGAGGCCTGGTCAGCCAGCACTTTTAAGGGCGGTTCGCCGGGGACATACAATCCCCGATCCGTTGATCTGTTACAGAATGTTGTCATCAATGAGTTTTTGGCTCATACTGACGAGCCGTTGATCGATTATATCGAACTGTACAATCACAGTACCCAGCCGGTCGATCTGTCCGGTGCCTTTTTGAGCGATAGGCCCGATGAAAATCGGTTTCAGATTCCGACAGGGACGATCATTCCGCCGGCGGGTTTTTTGGTGTATGATGAAAACCAACTTGGCTTTGCGCTCAGCGCATCGGGCGAGGCAATCTATCTGGTGGCTCCGGACGATACCCGCGTGATCGATGCGATCCGTTTCGGCGCTCAGTTGAACGGCGTTTCGATGGGACGTTATCCGGACGGCGGCGATGAATTTTACTATCTGGCCGAATTGACGCCGGGGGCCCCGAACAGTCAGTTGCGGCCTCGTGACATTGTTATTAATGAAATTATGTTCAATCCCATCGCCGATCCTTATGAATCCCTGTCGTTGGATGAACATACGTATGTGGAGCTTTACAACAACAGCAGCCAGACCGTTGATCTGAGCGACTGGCGTTTTGTCGATGGCATCCAGTTCGTCATTCCGGAAGGAACGCTGATACCGCCCGACGGGTATCTGGTTGTGGCTAAAGACAAACAGTGGCTGATGAGTCGTCATCTGAATTTGAACGAGACCAATACGGTGGGTGATTTCAGTGGACGACTGGCCAATTCCGGCGAGCGCATCGCACTGGCGATGCCCATTGTGCGCAGCGAGGAGCCGACCAATTATGCGGTGGTCGATGAAGTCACGTATCGGGACGGCGGCCGTTGGGGCCAATGGGCCAACCGCGATGGCAGCAGCCTTGAACTGATTGACCCGCGCAGCAACAATCGTCTGGGGGCCAACTGGACACACAGCGATGAAACTGACAAGAGCCAGTGGACGCAGATAGAGCATACCGGCGTGCTGGATCATGGATGGGGCGCTGCCGATGAATTGCATATCCTGCTTCCTTCGGCGGGCATCTGTCTGGTCGATGATATCGAGGTTTTTCTGGAAGGGGGAGCCAACCAGGTGCCGAATCCTGACTTTGAAAGCGGATTCGATGGCTGGATCGCCCAGGGTAATCACGTCAACTCAGGCCGGCATACTGAGGAGGGATATAACAGCAGCTGCAGTATGCGTCTTGAGGCGACCGGCGGCGGTGATAACGGCGCCAACCGCGTCAAAATCAAGCTCAATACCAACTTTTCGCCGGGGCAGACTGTTACCATTCGTGCACGGGCACGTTGGCTGGCCGGTCATCCGGATCTTATCCTCAGGCTCAAAGGTAATTATCTCGAAGCTGTCGGCACAATGCCGCTGCCGCAGAATTTGGGCACCCCCGGCCGGCGGAACAGCGCGTACGCTAATAATATTGGGCCGGCGATTTACAACGTGCATCATTATCCGATACTGCCGCAGGCCAACCAGCCTGTAACTATTACCGCTCAGGCTTGCGATCCGGACGGCGTCAGTTCAGTTTTTCTTCATTACCGGCTTGATCCGTCCTCTACATTCCAAACGATTCAGATGCGGGATGACGGGCAGGGCGGCGATGCTGTGGCCGGTGACGGGATGTTTACTGCGGTGATTCCCGCTCAATCGAACGGGGCATTGATTGCGTATCACATTGAGGCGATCGACGGCCATCCGCAGCCCGCCTCGGCGACGTATCCTGACGATATTTCGGCCTATGAAGCGCTGGTCCGTGTGGGTGAGCAAGAAGTCAATGGGAATTTTCCGACGTATCGGATGTGGTTTACGCAGGCCGTTATGGACGAGTGGACCAACCGTGAAAAACTGAGCAATCAGCGCCTGCCCGGTACATTAGTCTATGGCAATCGGGTGATTCATAACATCGGCGCCCGGTATCGCGGCAGTCCCTTTATTCGTCCGACTTACGTCAGTCCCATTGCTCCCCCTGACCCTTGGGCTGGTCTGACGGCTTATTCGTTCCAGGTTCCGCGTGACGATCGTTTGCTTGACACACGGGAGTTTAATCTTGACGGTCTGGAACAACCCAATCGCGACGATACGCTTCAGCGCGAGCGAATGACGTTTTGGATTGCCGAACAGTTAGGCGTGTCGTTTAGTCATCAGGTTTACTTGTATGTCTTTGTCAACGGTGTGCGGAGAGGTCTGGTTTATAGCGATTCGCAGCATATCGATTCGGATTATCTGCGTACCTGGTATCCGGACGATGACTTGGGCGAACTGTTCAAGATTGATGACTGGTTTGAGTTTAACGATAACGTGCATATGGAGTTTTCCAGTGACGCTCGGCTTGAGGATTATACGACCACAGATGGCGTCAAAAAACAGGCGCGCTATCGCTGGAGTTGGAACAAACGCTCCAATCGTGGACTGGATGATGACTATTCGCGCCTGTTCCATTTGGTCGATGCAGTCAATATGCCCGGCACCGACGCTTATACCGCTGCGGTTAACGCCTGGGTGGATTTAGAGCAGTGGATGCGGGTCTTCGCGGTGCGCCGGATTGTCGGTGACTGGGACGGCTACAGCTATGAGCGCGGCAAGAACACCTGGACGTATAAGCCGACTCGTGACCGATGGAAAATGATCCTATGGGATCTGGATTTTTCGCTGGGCGGCGGCAGTCGCGACTACAATCACACATTATTTGGGGCGACGAATGACCCGACCATTGCGCGTATGTATAACCATCCGCCCTTCAGGCGAGCGTATCTGCGTGCGTTTCACGATGCGGTCTATGGCGGATTCCATCCCGATATCATGGGGCCGATCATGCAGGCCCGTTATGCTGCGTTTATGGATGAGGGATTAAGTGTCGCCGCTCCGGGGGCGGTGACCAACTGGATCGCTCAGCGGCGCGATTATGTCATCGGAGTGTTAAACAGCGAAGATCCCGGTGAGTTTTACATCAATACCCACGGCGGCAATTCCTTCAGTACCGATACGCCGTGGCTGATGCTGGAAGGCGTCGCTCCGGTGAACGTCAAGACGCTGACGTTTAATGGTCGTCCCTATCCGGTGACCTGGACGGGTGTTACGAATTGGCGGGCACATCTGCCGTTGCAGGTCGGCGCCAATGCCATTCAGGTCGAGGGCCGGGACAGTTGGGACCAGCCGATTCAGGACGCCGAGGCGTCGATAACGGTCACCTATACCGGCGATGCAGCCGCTCCGGAAAACCATCTGGTCATCAATGAGATTATGTATAATCCCGCCGGGCCGGATACGGAGTTTGTGGAAATCCATAACACCTCCCCGACACACGGCTTTGATCTGACGGGGTATCGTCTGCGCGGTATCGATTTTGACTTTGAAGACGGCACGCTCATCGAACCGAACGGCTATCGGGTGGTTGTGAAAGATCAATTTGCATTCTACGCTGCTTATGGCAGTACGCTTCCGGTGGCGGGAGTCTATAACGGGCGACTGCATCCGGAAGGTGAACGGCTGCGGCTGGTGCGCCCGGCCACCGACACCGAGCCGGAGTTGATTTTCGATGAGGTCACTTACGGCGTTGCGCCCCCCTGGCCCGCTGCGGCCAATGGACAGGGGCCGTCCCTTCAACGGATTGATCCTGAGCAGACGGGCGATCATCCGAGAAACTGGGCAGCGGTGACCGATGATGATCCGGCTGCTGAGCCGACTTGGCAGTTTGTCAGCCTGACCGGTGTAACGAATCCTTCAAACCCGTCGGATCGCATCTATCTCTATCTTCAGTCCGCAGGAGAATTTCATATTGACGACATCTCTCTGGTGCGCGGCAGTGTTCCGGAAGTCGGTCATAACTATATCCAAAACGGCGACTTTGAACAGCCGCTCAGCGGCACCTGGACGGTTTCGTCCAACCACGCCAACAGTTCACGAACGACCGATGTCAAACGTTCCGGCACGAGCAGTCTTCACATGGTTGCCACCAGCGGCGGGACGACCCAGTCCAGCGCTATCTGGCAGGACGGTTTGTCCCTTGACTATGGTGAGGTTTATACCCTTAGTTACTGGTACTTGCCCAATCCTGACGGAGCGACCCTGACGGTTCGATTACGCTATGCTCTTGAGACTCAAGGGGGTTTGGTCAGCACTCACAGCGTTCGGCAGGACGATGTGGCAATCCTCAAATTCACGCCCGGTGCTCAAAATTCTGTGCGTACCACACTGCCTTCATTTGAGCCGCTCTGGATTAACGAGGTTCAGCCCGTTAACGCCGGCGAATTTACCGACAGCTTCGGCCAGGCCAACCCCTGGGTCGAACTGTACAACGCCGGCGATGAGACCATCAGTCTGGCCGATTTTTATCTGACGAACGATTTTAAACAGACGGCACTGTGGGCATTCCCTGAAACCGCCGAGATAGGACCGGGCCAGTTTCGTATTGTCTGGCTGGACGGACAGCCGGAACTGACAATTGCCGATGAGTGGCACGCCAGTTTTCAGATTGATTCGGACGCAGGATCATTATATCTGTTTCGCAAAGTCAACCAGGTTAATTCGATTGTTGATTGGCTTGATTATTCGGTTGTTATACCGGGTCTGTCCTATGGTCGATTTCCGGATGGTGATCCGGATATGACGCAGATGTTTCTCGCTCCGACACCGGGTTTGCCAAATGACAGCATCAGTGTGCCCTTGCTGCATTACTGGTATTGTAGCGATGATCTTGACAATAATACGCCATTTGAGTTTATAGATGCGACGTACAGTCTCATCGGTAGCGGACAGATTGAATATCACTCGGCGTTGACGGGTTATCCATTTAATCCCGATCACCCGTATTGGCGAAAAGCCTCTCTGGAACGGCGCAATGCACCGAC
>JBNRMN010000010.1:0-72935 GCA_050309605.1 Anaerohalosphaeraceae bacterium | reverse complement strand
TGATCGTAATGACCGATTCGCCTCGATACAGCGGCGTCAGGGTCAGAATGTCACCGGCGACCGTCGGTTCCAGGACGAAGGGCTTGTCCGCTTCAGCGATAAAGCTTAACACGTCGCCGTCCGGATCAGTAAAATAAGCCGACAAGTCAATCTGAACGGGCGCGTCCTCAATCGCCTCGGTAAACGGCAGCGGCGCGGTCAACTGCGGCGGCTGATTGGTCCCGGCCAGCGGCACGCCGTCCAGGACGATATTGTCAAAGCGGTTGTTGCCGGATGTGCCGGAGGCCGCCTCGCCGCTGAACAGAATGCGTACCGCAAACTCCGGATTGTTGTCGGCTTGCGGTATCGCTGAAAAATCAAACGTAAACAGGGTGTACTCATCGGGCACGGTGATTTGATCAAAGTATTGCCAGGAACCGCCGATTTCGGTGCGATATTCAACGATTTGAGTCTGCGCACCGCTGGTCGTTCGCCGCACGGCGTAACTGAGCTGGACGGCCTCATAGCCGGTGGTCGGCAATGTCAAAAGCAATTGCCGTGTATCGGAGGGGTTGCGGACGCGCAGGCTCCTGCCGGCGTCCTGACCCAGCCGGATATTGATGTCCGAACCGTCGGCGGTATCCATATAGCCATCACCGTCGCCGGGATAAATAATCAGGGCATCGCCCAAAATCGTATAATCAGCCGCCGCGGATGCTATCGTCGGATCCGGCAGGTTGTTAAAATGCCAGTAATGCAGCAGCGCCGGAGGGCCAAGGGTAAAGATCGCCTCGTTCATGGCACTCCATACGCCATTGCTCAGCACACGAGCCTTGACCGGAACGGTTCGCGCTGTGACGGCCAGCGCACCGGTGTAGGCTGTCGCCGAAGAATGAACGCCTCCGCCGGGCAGTCGCGGATCGGTACCCTCCAGCGTATAATACACCGTTCCCGATGCGTTCGGATTGAGCATCGCCAGAGCATCATTCTTTGATACATCACCGCCGTGTTGATAAGCACTGTTGATGTAAAAGACCGGTGCGGCAACCGTCGGATACCAAGATGGATTCTTCGCGTTAAACTGGCTGAGAACCACATCTCTGCGACCGGGGATAATGTCATTCAGGATTCGATTGCATTCGGCAAGCCAATCGGCGTCACGTGTATAAGGCAGCTCAGGCCGACGGTTATCGCCCCATCGGGCCGATTCGCCCACGATGGCCCGGTCGATTTGCTCGGCCACATTCGCAAACAGCGCCGCAAACGCCGTCGGCGTCAATAGTCCGTCGTTGAAAAAATGCTTATGCACGCGGTCGCCGAACAGGGTACGGTATTCCGTATTGGCGATCCATCGGCGATGCAGCCCCGTTGGCGCCATACTGTTGTTTTTGCCCGTTACATCCGCTTCAGGAGCGGCGATAACATGCTCGGCATCCCACATATGCCATCGCCATCGCCCCTGCGGATCAAATCGGTTGAATGAGGCATACCAGTTCTTGTTGTCCCAATCCGTGTTACCGAGATAATAATTTGCAATGAGATAATCAATGAAGTCCGTCACATCGAGTTTTTGATTGAGATTTTCAAACGCCGTCACAGGGTCCGGCGAGGCGGCAGAGATATTGAACAAGGCAATATACTCCCTGTCGCTTCCGCTGACCACATCGCCGAGACCGTGTTTGATCACGTCATAATCGTCCTTCTGGCCGCCCAGATACGAGGCCGCAAAAGCATGATCCGGCCGCTCCTGAAGCCAATACAACCCCCAGTACATCCCGTTCAGATAGACATGTACGGGACGTCCGCGAGGAGCGTATCCGCCCATTGCAAGCTGCAGGTCCGATGCGACCTGCTCGCGCACATAATCCCCCCTGATGCGCTGTATCTGGTCCGGATGCAACCATGTATTGTTCGAACGGGCGTTGAGCACCAAGTTGTCGAAACTGTCCGCCCCTGTCGGGCCAAAGACCGGATATGCCAGCGAACCGCCGTACATGCCGCGAAATCGCAGTCGCATCGACAATTTGTCATACTTCCAGCGATGCAGTGATGTTCCGCCGCTTCCGACGCCGCCCTGCATCCTGACAGCACAATTGGTATGAAAACTTTCGCCCGTCAGCGGGTCGATAAATTCGACCGACCCGGCCCGTTCGGTGCCGTCCTGCGACTGGTTGGGATAAATTCCCGCCGGAATTGAAAAGAAATGCTCAAGCGGCACCACCACTGACATTGACGGAACGGCTTGCAAGTCATTTTTCAGTGTTGCTGCGTACAAATGGCCGAATTGTCCCGTCGGTGAGGCAATATCAGGATCCATCTGGTAATCGCCGGCAATCGCACCGCTATAGGACCCGCCCGGCCACGTCGTCGGATAGCCTTCCGGAACCCCCTGTGCACCGGTGTCCGGATCGGTCGCCTGTACAAGCACATCATCCAAAAAAACATAAGTTTGGGTCACGGTATTGGATTGCAGGTGTCCGTCTTTGTATGCCGCAGCCCGCAGAGTTGTGGTTGTCGTAATCGGAATTGGATTGACCGGGTCATACAACCTGCCCTTCTCGGCCGTCGGCTCCGAGGTATCCGTCGTATAACGAATCTGTGCATCCGGCGTCGCGCATGTAAGATACACCGTGAACGGCTCCTCATAAAAACCGCGCGCGGCGCTGAATGACGGATCGGCTGCAATACCGTCGTAAATCCCCGTGTTTGCCGTGCCGCGCGTCACACTTGTCAGATAACCGACGCACCCGTCCGAGCCGACGCCGTATGATACCAAACCCCGCTGCTCCGGAAAAATACCATAGGTATGTTCAATGGATTCGCCGTCGGGACGCACCAGCGCCAGATATTCACCTTCCCGCGCCAAGGCGAAGTTGGTATGCAGATGACCCTGATCGTCCACAAACGGATAGCCGTATTTTTCGGGTTCCTTTCTGGACGCGTACACCACCAAGCACCCTCTTGGCTCAATACTGTATCCCTGCGGAAATCGCCACTTGGTCAGATTGTCGGCATTGTCCGTTAAATACCATCCCTCAAGACTTATTGCCTCATCCGTTAAATTCTGCAATTCAATCCAATCTTCATATACCGGCACGCCGTCAATAACGGTCGATAAGTCCAGCGACACCGTCGGACGCAAATTGCCGACATTTGAATTGACCGCCATAAATTCGCTGATGGCCAGTGTCTGCGTGGGAATCACATACTCGGCCGATACAGAAGCGGTCTCCTGGCGCCGTATTTCAATATCCTGCGCATCCGGACGCACCCATGGCGGCGTGACCGCATAGTCCACACGATATGTCCCCTCTGCCAGCGATTCAACCACCTCTCCCGACGACCGCCACGGTCCATCATTCAGTTTCCAGCGGGCGCCGGCCCAAAGCGCTTCGGCCGGACTGATCGTTACCTGAAGCGCGCCTGTCCAGTCGTCCTGCCAGCTTTGCGCTACAAGACTCAATTCCTCCATATCCACGCGCCAATTTCCCGTCAAATCCGCTGCCGGCCAGATGCCGTCATCCAACCATCCGGTCGCCAGCAAGACCAAGTCGGCCGGCGTTACCTTACAATCCCCGTCCAGATCACCAACCGGACATAGAGGCGGTTCTACAGTGATTGTGACCTCTTGCGAGGCCGACAATTCACCGTCCGTCGCCGAGAGCTGAAGCCGATAAACCCCTGTTTCCGGAAAATGCGCCATCACTTGAGGCTGATGAATATCGCCGACAAATGACACCGATGCCGGCCCGGATAGTTGCGACCATGTACTCTTGAGAAAACCATTCGGAACACCATGTCCGTCATCAGTGACCGTCCCGTCCAGCGTCAAATAGGACAAGGGACGATAAATCGTCTGATCATCGCCGGCGTTGACAGTCGGAGGCGAATTCCTGACCTGTTCAAGCATAAATCCGCCAAAAGGATAAGCTCGATAATTGGCGCCATAGGCCTCGGCGCGAACTGAAAACTGACCGGTTCCGTCTCCCCGGTCGGGGACGCGAATATCGTCCCACCGGACCACATATCCTGTTGTATCGAGATGATTCCCGCCTGCCACCAATACCGTCCGGTCGTCATCTTTCAAGTAAATTCCATCGGAACTGTTATTGACAGCACTTGTGTGCCCCGTCAAGGTAAACAGCGTCAAGCGGTCTGTATAATGTTTTGCGCGAATCGCCGTGGTGGCAAAGGTGTATTTTTTTTCGGGGTCAAGCCCTGTAAACGACACTTCCACCCACCATCCGGCGCTGCCGTAATAAATGATTCGATCTGAAAAATCGACAATATCTCCAAAAATCTCATACGCCGGCGTCCCCGGTCGGGGCTGGCTGACGCCGTCCTCTGAGCCGCTGGTTTCGCTGACGGCCAGCCCTTTGGATGAATCCCATGTAAAGGTTGCCGTAACAGGGGTTTGCCGACCGGTTTCAAAATCGATCAGCGGACCTGACATAGTCGAGGTAAACCCATTATAAACCGTCCAGTTGGTGACGTTATCCGCCGTTTGATCATCGTCTGCTCGTATGCAATCGTTAAAGGCCCTGAAGTCTTCATTCGCGAGCGGTAACGGGACCGCGCCCATGACATAATTGCTGATGTTGCGATTAGCCTGGCTTGCGAAAATATACGAACCGGCGGGAAGTACAGCGGAAAATACCTCATACGTACGCGTCGTACCGGGGTCGCCTTCCTGGACATTCAGCGTCAGACCGGTATCGGTAAACGTTCCGGTCGGTGCAATGAATCGCGTCAGCCAATCCACCAGCGTCTGTCTCGATTCCGGAGTCCCATCGCCCCACGGCGTGAGGGGGGCATCGGTCGGAAGCCATTGGGTGGACGTGACAAGGCGATCGTCAAACGCAATCCAAATGGTCGCCGCGGCGGACGTGGTCATCGTGTACGTTACATTGAGTGCATCAGGTTCTTTGTCGTCATTGAAAGTACGGACATGTTCCCAGCCGATCATTTCTTCGGGCACATTATTCCACCAAAAGGTCCGATCCGAGTGCACATAAGGAGTTAATGCCCTGCTAATACCGGTCTGCAATCCCCCTTCCGGCCATGGCAGCGGGGACGTACTCGGACCAAACTTGCCGATGGGAGGTTTGTCGCCTGACGCCCCGTTGGCGCGCTCGACCTGGGTTATCACCGCTGCCGGTACAGCGGCGCCGGCCATCAATAACAGCAGACAAAATAATCGTAATTTCATCTTAAATCCGCCCCATTTTAATACACCATCAGCCATTCTTCACAGAGCTTAATCAGGTCGGCCAAATTCACCAAGCCGTCTCCGCTGTCGGGGGCCATATCGGCGGACGGAACCAATGTGCCATCCGTCAGCCATTGAGCACTCAACATCGCAAAATCTGCATAATCCACCCGACCATCGCCGTCCAGATCGACCGAATGATTCAAGCGTATCAGCTTAAATGTGTCAGATGACAATGTGTACGCTCCGGCTGACGGATTTTTGCCGATGACGGTCAGCCGGATCATTTGATCGCCTCCGGAAGCGAACATCACATTGCCGAACGTGTGTTCGGGATAACTCGAAGGAAAAAAATACTGATCCAGCGGCTCACCGACAAGCACCCCGTTAACGGCGGCCTGAAGGATACCGCGATTCGGATGGCCTTTATATCCCATTTTCAACAAATACGTCCCGGCCGGGATACTCGGCAGGAGATATGCAATAGACGGGCCGGCACCGGCGGCCTCCAGTGCAACCCAGATGCCGCCGCTGTTTTGCGAATCGCTTTGAAGCGACGTGCCGGCACCGACCGCGGAACGCATAACCTCTTCAGCTTCAAAAAAAAACGTCAAACGGGGTATCGTGCGCACTTCATTGGAAGTCCCCGTTTCTCCGGAAGGACCGACCGAAGAAACCACATAGTAATAAGTCGTCCCGTTGCGCACTTCAGTATCGGTAAACTCTGTAGCTGTTACGCCGGCGGCAATGATCGCATACGGTCCGCCGCTTTGGGCAGCACGTTTTACATTATAGCGGGAGGCTTTGGGGTCCGCTATCCAGCTCAGCTTGACTTGTTCGGTATCAGGTACGGCGGTCAGTCCCGTCGGACAATACGTCGGAACATCACTCGGACAAATGTCATCGCCTTTGGCAATGCAAAAGTCGGCAAAACGCACTTGTTCGTCTCGGAGGTACTGCGGACTGTTCAGACTGCGGTAGATGCCCCACTTGGGCCGATTGAATGTGGCGTTGTCGCGCCACATATCGAGATTGTCATGGGTATAGGACATCAGCACGGCGCCGTCTCGAATCCGTGTGAGAACAACTTCAATAGCGCCGTTTTCCGCGTACAGCGCCCTGACATAGGCTTCGATCCATTCGCCCTTAAACGGATCCAACAACGGACTGGTCTTTGTGCCGCCGCCGCCGGTACCGCTTGAGGGGGTAAAGATAAGCTGCATCCTCTGGGGGCTGCCATACCGGGGAGTTATGGTAATAATCGGTGCGCCGCTGTCGGAACCGTCGCCGGCTTTGATCTGAAAAATGTGGGTGAAATTCGGAGAGGGCTGGAACCCCTCATCCAGCTTGAATTTCCATCGATACGTATGAATGTCGTTGTATCTTCCCTTGACGTACTCAGGCGAAGGACCATAGGTTTTGATCTCGTTGCGCTGGCGATCAAAATTTACACAACGGTCGTCATCCTCTTCAACGTGGATGTGAAAAACAAAAACATATTTGCCCAACTCGTCATCCCACTGCTCGGTAATATGCCTGCCGAATTCCGGATGGCCGCAATCGGGCACTTCCATCGGATTGCCCCCCAAAACACTTGCAATCAGCTCATAGGTATTGCCTGGTCCGTCGGCGGACAGTATGACCCGTGAATGGATCGCAGGAATAGCGCCAATCGTGTACATACAGATACTGTTGTTCGGCATCGCACCAAAGACATACGTCCCGGCCTCAAGCACCGCTGAAAACACTCCGGCAGTGCGCAGGGTAGAAGCACTCTCGCGAATGCCCACCGTCAGGCCGGTATCCCGAAACGTCCCCGCTTCCGCAAACTCGGACGTGATCCAATCCACGACCGGCTGCAGCGAACCGGGCGCCGCCGCTCCCCAGGGACAGGTTTCGCCCCAGTTGGACGAATCGGCGGCGCGCGTGTCAATCGCCACCCAAACGGTCGCCGACGCCGAAGTCGTCACGGTATAGGTCACATCGATCTCATCGGTCGCCTTGTCGTTATTGAACACACGAATATAGTCCGAACCGAGCAGCGACTGTGGTAGGTTGACCCACCAAAATGTTCGATCCGAATAGATTAAATCCCCTTCTTTTAGGCCGCCGTCCGGCATCGGCAGCGGGGGCGTGTCGCCGTCGTAGGCGCCGATAGGGTCTCGTTCACCGGGTTGACCATTGGTGCGGGCAACTTGGGTGATTATCGCCCCCGGCGCATAAGTGCTTATCGCAAACAACACCGTCATAAACAAGAATAAGCCTGCATGCACCCTTTCATATCGTTGTGTTTTGGTAAAAAACGCCTGCGCCATCATAATCGTTACCCCCATAAGAACAGTTTTTTGATCGCGAATGAACGAGTCTGTTTATTTACGGCGAAGCCGTATTTGCGCCGTTAATGACGACATAATATAATGCATACAATCATTCCAGTGGAAATTTCATCCCGCCATAGGGATTTCTGCGTCCGCGTGTTTGTTCCGGCCAGCCTTCTTCGACAATCCAGCGATAGTAGCGGCGTGCGGCATCCGCATCCCGGTTCCAGTTCCATTGGCCCGACGGCGGTCTAACCGGATAAGCTTCAATCTCTGCCGCCACACGTTCAATATCAAGCAGTCCCCTGCGGGTTTCGGCCATCACGTAAGAACTGCGATGCTCCGGGCCGCGGGCATAGACGCGAAATCCCCAATAGGCCGCGCTGACGGCGCGATGCAGCCGGGCGGTCAGCAGCGTATGCTTCAGGTGATGATAAAGGTCCGAAAAATCGGTCTTCGAAAGCCATGGCCGGGCATCTTCGAGATGCTGAAGCGATTGACGAATCAAATCAATGGCGTAATCGCGTTGCGTCAGGATATCACGCAGATAGTGTTCGTTCATCAGATCGTTTTCCTGATCCAGCCAGCCTTTTTCAACGACCCAGGGAATCTCTCCAAGCTGGGTACCGCCGGCTTTGGCCCACACGGGCGCCAGCGTGTTGATCACATCGCGCCAGTAGTGGAATTCCTTGTTGACGCCGTGACCGATCCGGGCGATGGGCGGGGTCAGCCATTTGCCCGACACATGCCGCGCCCAGTGTGAATTATACGGGTCATAGTCAAGTTGAGAGTGATTGGCCGTGCTGGTCCCCAGCGTGTAGAGCACGCCCGTGACGATCTCAAAAGCATTCGAAAACGCCGCCTGCAGATAAGGGACGACCTCGGGCGTATAGCGCTGACTGATGAACTGTTGATAAACCTCATCGACTGTTACATCACATGTTTCATGCACACACTTCAGCGCCCAGAGATTGATTTCCGACGGACGGTCGATGATGCGGGTCGTTCCATAACGATCGGTTCGGGCGACATAGCCGACGATATGATCGCGCTGAAGGTAATCTCTGGCGCGGTCGAGAATATACTGCGGCCAGGTGTTGAGGATAATCCCCTGGCCATTGAATTCGCCGGCGGCGTCATACTCCATCAGGGTGGGACGATCGAATTTACCCGCATAGAAGTCCTGCGGATGGAGCAGCAGAAAATCATGCGGCGATTCTTTCATCATTAACCGAATCTGATCATATTTGAACAGCTCAATGGCGCCGGTGATCCGTTCGTATTCCTGATGGTCATAAGCAAACGTGCGGGCATACAGATTCAAGCCGCGTTCGCCGATGACCACATCCGCCACGGCGTTGACAGCCGCGGCGAGCTTTTCCGCAGCGGTTTTGAGCTGGTCGGAATGCTGGCGCTCGACCCGTGCACCGGTTTCAATAAAGGTCAGAATCAGTCCCTGAATATCCGGAACTTTGTCGAGCATGTCCCGATAATCGTTCTTAAACCATTCCCAGAACGCCGGATTGTCCAAGTCAATCGTATTGTTCGGGCCGGATCGAAACTCATCAGGGTAGTAGCTGAGCGAATAGAGCGTGCGATCCCAAAGCACGACTTCCTGAATACCGGCCTGATGCGCCGCTTCCGTCAGTCGGTGGACCCGTGCAAGCCGGCTTTCGTCGCGCACATGACGTAAATCATGAATGATATGGTGAGACAATTGGAGGTGGTTGATGTCGTAATCTTTCGCCCGTTCAATAACGCGCAGGCCGTCGTCCACTCGGTTGGACAGCAGCATCCACCCGCGAACAGACTGCGCGGCGGACAACGGCTGCGGCTGGGCTGATTTTGCCGCCGTGTCCAAAGACATAACCAGGATAATACAATACGTTACCCACACGATTGGATTCTTGCGAGTCATACAAAGCATAATTCAACAATATCCCAAACAATAACGTTGTCAGATAGATGACCGGCGACAAGTATGCCGGCTTCCAAACTCGGTACGAAATCCCTATCGCCGACATTCCATACATTCCCAAAACCGCGGATGGTTTATCCCACACAGAATACCGTTAATATCCCGATCCGGCCCAGCGATCTGAATTCCACAGCCATTGAACCAATTCTTCATCCTTATCGGTCGGATTCTTGACACTCATATCGTTCATTAAAACATTGCAGTGCTGAAACATCCGGGAAACGCCGACGGCATTAAAGAAATTTCGAAATGTAGAATTGGTCTCCGCAGCGAATTGCCAACTGCCTTCGGTCATATCGCACATCATCGCACCGGAAGACATATTATTGACCGAGACGACATCTCCCCGAATCTCTTTTTTCCAAATCCATGTATGAGTACTCCAAAACAACGGTCTGTCGTTTGAAGGCAACGCGCCGTTTTCCACGCTTGCATAGATATTATCTGTGTTCTGAGGCGCATAATCCCCCGCAACCACTTTGCTGGCCGGATAGTTTTGATCAAACGACAGGTTCCTGACGCCCGGACAAAACAGAACCTCAGAGGAAGGCAGCACGCCGGAATTTCGCAAATGCCGGATGGCGTAGGGCGACGCTTCGTGAGCATAGTCGCCGGTACCGTTATACCAGAACCAGTGGCGCGACAAGTCATCTACATCAGCGGCGGAATTGTAATTTCGGAAATTATAACCTGTGTGAGCCTCGTACGAGCCGAGTGCAAGGCCCAACTGTTTGTAGTTGGACTGACACATGATCTTTCGGGCATACTCTTTGGCCTTTCGCATTGCCGGGGTTACGATCGACATCAGCAGTGCGATAATGGCAATGACCACCAGTAATTCGATCAGCGTAAATCCTTTCTTGCACAATCCTGTCTGTTTCATACGTATTCTCCATTATGGTCATTTTGATCGACGGCCGTCATTGGCGCCGCTTTTACATTATAGACATATATCCGGAGTCCGCCGAGCGGACCCCGGATCAGTACGATTGACAATTTCAACACTCTATACAATTTAATCACGGACGCTCAAAACAGTCGGGCACTCTCTGGCAGGAGAGCCAATTCGATGCAAAGACCGCCAGATCGCCAATGTCCACGATACAATTGCCGTCGTAATCAAACTGCTGAAGGACCGGATCGTCCGGATTGACACATACCGGATCGCCGGTTACGTCATGATACTGATAGGCGATTTCGACCGGATCCAGGGCATAGTTGTAGATTTTCAGATCGTCTATCGCTCCGCCGAAAAACTGTCCCAGTCCGTCATCAAAATTCCTGGCACCGACGAAGAACTCTTCAACGCCGTAAAACAGCCGTTGTGCATTGGCATTCCGACCCAGTTCAGAACCGTTCTGATAGACCGTCATAGCGCCGGTTTCGACATCTTTGGAAATTACCCAGAATACCCAATCGTCCGCGGGCCGCATAGAGGCACTGGCACGATCATAGCCTCCTCCGCTGTCGGCATTGCCGAGATCAAACTGAGCATTGCCATTGGTAAACGGAATCTGCGCACTGATCAGGCGATTGCCCGGTTCTTCAATCGTATTGGCGTAAAAGGCCGTCGTTGCAGAGGCCGTACCGATATCATTTCTGGCCCAGAACGCAATCGTCAAAGCGTGCTGATTCTTCGGCAGCGCTTCAGCCGGAATACGTGCAAACTGGCTGATCCCGTCAAGTGCAAGGGCATTACCGATTTTGCCCTCTGCAAACGTCGGAGCGTTCGGTTCAGCGGCCGGTATGATGTCATATCCGCCAACGGCATCCCCATACGTGTCATCAAAGGTCCAATGACTGGTCAGACGGGCATACTCCAGCCACACCTCATCCGACACCACCGCATCGATGGCATTGGACGCAACGCAGTAATACAATCCTTCGTCTTCGAGCGTAACGCCGGGAATCGACAGGGTCGCTTCGGTGGCCCCCGGAATCTCGACGCCGTCCTTATACCACTGATAATCGGTCGCATTGGTGGCTTCAACCGCGAGCAGGGCGTCCGGTCTGCCGGCAGCGGGGCCGCGCGACTGTCCGACCGGCTGGGTCACGATCACAGGCGCCTCGGGGGCCGTCGAGAAACGCCAGACCGGTCCCTGGTTGACCACCGTCATCTGATTCGGGTCATCGTCATACAAACCCGCGACATCCACTCTCCAGAAGAACTGCGTGTCATACAGCAAATCGGCTGGGTAGCTGGTTTCCGTCAAGCCTTCGGCCTTCAAAACCGTCGGGTCGCCGGCTGTGACTTTGGTTTCGTTGGGATCCAGATAGAGATCATAGCCGTAGATCGTCAGGTTCGGATCTTCCGGAGCTTCCCAGGACAGTACCCTTTCAATTTCCACCAGCTCCTCGCCGTCATACGGATTCGGACCCCAGGCCTTGCTCGGCGGAGGAGCGGACCCTATGATGTAATTACTTATGTTTCGATTGGCTTGCCAGGTAAACTCATACGAACCGGCAGGAAGTTGCGCAGAATAGACTAAAAACGTCCGTGTCGTACCGGGATCGCCCTCTTGAACGTTTACGGTCATACCCGTATCAGTAAATGTGCCGGGCGGGCCTACATGGCGCGTCAGCCAATCCACTAAAACCTGAGGCGACTCAGGAGCGTTTTGCCCCCACGGAGTGATGGGCTCCTCGAGCGGACGCCAGTAATCTGTACTGGTGGCAAGACGACTTTCAAACGCAATCCAAATGGCAGCGGCTTTAGATGTCGTCACCGTGTACTTCACATCGGCTGCTTCCGGCTCTTTGTCATTATTAAAGGTACGAACGTGTTCCCAACCGACCATCTCGTCGGGTACGTTGTTCCACCAAAACGTCCGATCTGAATACACATAAGGGGTTAACGCTCTGCTGACTCCGGTCTGCAGACCCCCTTCCGGCCACGGCAGCGGCGGCGTGTCCGGTTCATACGCGCCGATTGGAGCTCGATTGTCCGGCCCATACCCGTTGGTACGCTCGACATTAACAATCACCGCCGCAGAGACAGCAGATAAGCACGCTGCCCACATCATACTTAACACCAACAACTTTTTCATAACAAAACCTCCGTAAATAAAATAACGATTTATTCATCCCGTCATTGGGAACTTTGGTTAAACTTTTAACGCCCCTTTAAGACCAGTTTCGGATTGACCAGATAGACATAATCATCGGCATATGTTCCTTCGCCCGGCTCATAGGTGTGGGCGGCATCTGTCACGGCAATCGTCAGGAACCGATCTGAAGCGGCCAGATCCATCGTTATGTCCAGCAACCCGGCTTCGGGCATCAATTCGTGTTTACTGTATCTGAGCTGTCCATCTATCAATACCCACACATCCGACCGGGACGTTGCACCTCTCAAACTTCCCGGCAACCCAATGAAGCAGTCAAACTGGCTGATTTCGGCTCCCGACAGCCGGCTTCGTATGGCTTGCAAATCAAACGTAATCCCTACATTGCTGTGCATCAAAACCGCCGGCTCCTCGACGGTCCCCCTGGCAACTCCATTGAAGACGGCCATTTTATTTCGCCGCGCTTCGGGAATCACATCCTCATCATAATCGCAAAAAGTCAAAATATCGTGACTGGTCGCTCCGACGGGATTGTCACTTCTGCCGGCGGTATCGGGGCAATCCTTAAAAATATGACCGGCTGAGGAAATGATCGTCTCCCCCAGCCCGCCGTCCGGAATAAACACGCCGTCCACAAAGGGATTGTCGGGAACAGGGCGGTACGTCGCCGTCGAATAGTGAACTGTAAACCTGTATCCCGTAACCGGCTGACCGGTTTTGGGATTAATGCCGGCGATTCCGCGGACCGGGCTGAACCCGTCTCCTCCTGCCACAATCGCGGCCAGATCAACCGATTCACCCCGCCAGAGAAACTGTTTTTCAGAATCAAGACGTCGGACAAATGTGTTCTGCTCCAGCGGAATCACCTCAATCCGTCCAGTGGCGGCCTCCACTCGTCGAGCTTGTCCGGCGGTTAGTAAATGGCTGGTTTTGCGATTGCCGACCTCGCCGACCTGGAGCGAAGCGCTGCCCTCGTACAAGTGGACCGCCGAAAAGCCGTTCCGGTCGATGCCGACCGAAAATTCGGTCCCCAAGTCAATGATGCTCATCTCCGGAGCATCCACACGAAAGCCGGACGCCGAGGGAGGAACGACGGCTGTCAGTTTACCGTGGGAAACACGCATTTGTTCGGCGCTGACAAGCTGAAATTCGACGGGACCTTCAAGAATGACATCCGCCCCGTTATCAAACTGCAATTTTGCATAGCCGGAAAGCAGCGATATCGGATACTGTGCGTTGGTCAATCGCGCGCCGATTTCCAGCGACTTCCACTGCCATTGGGCCTGATGGCTGTCTGTCAGTGTTGCGATCGGCTCGGCAACGCGGGGATTGAGCATGACATACGCCACCATCATAAACAAGGCCGCCAAAGAACCCAGCGACAGCCATAGACTGAAAGGGATTTTTTTTTGTCCGGTTTTCAGCATGGCTTTGCGCCGGCGAACATCGGAAATCAATTCTTTCTGCTGTTCAGACGACTCATTCGGCAGCACCAGCGTTTCGGCAACTTTTTCGTGCTGTGAGAGGGCGTCCCAAAATGCTGCTTCACAATACCCGTCTTTGCGTCGATACTCTGCATCCTGCTGCTCGACAGGCATCATAAAGCGCTTCTGCAAATCATTTCCCGTCATATGGTCATGAACCAATCGATGCATATAAGAGGCGCGAACAAATTGAAGAGCATGCGCCTCGGATGCGTTAATCCATGACCGAAGGCATTCAAACTGTTCGTCTGTCATTTCTTCGTTGTCGTTCAGGTAAAGACTTAACAGAATTTCCGGATCGTATCTCATAGAGGATTTCGCTCCGCGGACAATCGTTTTTGAATGCACTCCTGCAAGGCTATGCGGACACGATGGAGGGTGATGAAAATTGCGTTTTTGGACATCCCTAACTGCTGGGCGATGCGCTGGGTGCTCAACTCCCGAATGTACCGCAATTCAAGAATCTGCCGCCAATGCCCTGACAGTTTGCCAAGACAAAATTCCAATGCGTAGCGCATCTCGTTAAGATGAGAGCTTTCTTTTTCAAAAATCTCGGCGATTTGAGCTACGGTGTGGGTGTCCAGTATTTTAATTTTACGCTGTTTCGACTGTTTTCGGAAATAATCATAAATTTTATTTTGTGCAATGCCCAGCGCCCACGAAAGAAAGGAACAAGACGGGTCAAACGTATCGTACTTTTCCGCAATGGTCAACGCAACGGTTTGCAGGATATCCTCAGCATCCTGAAAATTAGGCACCATGGATGAGATATACGCCAGGACCGTCGGCTGTGCCGAGGTCCAGTTCAGGGTCAATGATTTCGTGTTCTCTTGATTATCCAATATCTTTAACTCCGCAAAAGCGCGTTTGATTTACTGCTATATTCTCAGAAAGGCTGAGATTCTTTCAGGATTTCCTGAAATTGCACGCTTTTTTTGTGAGCCGAAGGAAAAATGTTCAGATTCTTGGCATCAATAATGTCCTCTGATATTGGAGAAACAGGCACAAGAAACCCAAGGACACACTAATGTAGATAAAACCGCACCTCATCTAAGACAATCAGTATCCGCACGCCGTCCGATGCCGTTCAGCCGAAAGCAAAAGTCCGGACGATCCACCTGTTGTGACGTGGGCGAGTCAAAAACTAATTCGAACTTCAAAATTATTGAAAGAAATTCCCGTTTTATGCGAACAGTCAATAATAAACCGACACTGTTTGGAAAGGATGATTACAATGCTGAAAAGACAATCGTCATTACTCATACTGGCAGTAACGGGAACCATCCTTGGTTCTGTCATTGCGGGCAATCTCAATGCAGACACTCTTGTTCCCCCTCAAAACCTAATGTCTCCGCCGGCGGCCGTGACGGATTCAATGATTCTGCTGCTCTGGGACAAGCCGGACAATTGGGTTCAAGCATCCTTTTCCAGTTACTGTATCTATCAGGATGGCAAGCTGATTGGTGAAACAACCAAAGGCGGCTTCAATGTGACAGGGCTTGAACCCGACACTTCCTATACGTTTACAGTAAAATCAAAAGACACAAGCGGCGTACTTTCTGCCGCGAGTCATGCGCTACAGGTCACAACTGAACCGAAGGGGGAGATATTCGATATTACCCGATACGGTGCTGTCGGCGACGGGGAAACCGTCAATACCCAAGCCATCCAAAAGGCAATCGACGCCTGCACCGAAGGGGGAACGGTATTGATCCCGAAAGGCACTTTTTTGAGCGGAGCGTTGTTTCTGAAAAGCAATATGACGCTTAACGTCGCTGAGGGAGGCACACTCAAGGGCACGACCAATCTGGACGACTATAAACCCTTTATTGAATCGCGTTTTGAAGGATGGGACTTGATGTGTTTTGCAAGCCTGTTAAATGCCGGCCAGCGTGATACCCACGGCCCGCCCAATGTATTCAACATAAAAATTATCGGACAGGGAACCATTGATGGGTCAGGGGGTGTTTTGGACCGCGCTCAGGCACGTGAAGCGGGCATTCGATCTCGCGGACGTTTGATTCACTTAATCAACACAGAAGATGTCTATGTCCATGGACTGACCCTCAGTTATGGACCGGGCTGGACCAACCACGCGATTTACAGCAAAAAGCTGACATTCAGCCAGTTAAAAGTCATCTCCCGAAATCCGGAATACCGGATCAGGAACGGAGACGGCATCGGCATTGATTCGTCCAGCCATGTCTATATTTTCGATAATTATTTCAAAACGGGAGACGATTCCATCGCCGTAAAATCGGGTAAAAACCTGATTGGATATGAGGTTGGCAGACCATCAACGGACATCCGGATTACCGATAATGTGATTGATGGATCGATGGGGGGCATTGTCATCGGAAGTGAAATGTCCGGCGGCGTCAGAAACGTGTTTGTTTCCGACTGCACAATCAGCGGAATCTCCTGGGAAGGTCTGGATATTAAATCCAACGTCGTTCGCGGCGGGACGGTGGAAAACATTGTGTTTCGGGATATTACCCTGTCCCGAATGCGGCTCGGCATTCGACTGACAATGGATTACAGTGTCAATAATGATGGTACACCGGCGCCGAGACCGCCTGTATTCAGAAATATTCGTTATGAGAACATCCGGTCAGAAGGCGGAGTAAGAACCGCCATTCAGTGTACCGGGCTGCCCGAAAGCCGCATTCAGGATGTTGTGTTTAAGAACGTTCACATCAACGCCGGCAATGGCTGTACCGTCAAATATTGCGAGAATGTTACCTTTGAGGATACCCTGATCAACGACAGCGCCGGACCCTATACCGTTTCCGACTCAGAACATGTCAAATACATCTCAAACGCCCCGCCCCCGGCAGGGCGCATCACGGGGACCGGCGTACGTTCGTCCGGTTATGATTCGAAAATTCGTTTTTCGAAATCCGACCAACATGAACCTTATTTGAGCTATTATGATAGCCCATTGCTGCCTGATGCAGTCCATTTCTTAACCTTTAGATGACTGCGTTTTCAATACTGAAAACAGCTTTCCAAAAATGATATTAAACGGCTTTCGCCCCCCTGCTGTCGCAGCCGTACAAAATATCTCGACCTTAAGTTTTTACTCCTTCTTTAAGTAAGATATTGTCTGGTTTTCCATCTGTTCCGGATTAAAAACGATTGACTTCAAAAAGTTCGTGAAAGAAATAGTGTTTTACGGGAAATCCATATCGAGAGGCTGTCATTATTTGCGATTGACTGATGGGCGATGTTCCCTATGTTGCGAGACAAGAATTATGAAATGCTATCGTCATATTGGCTATGTCTGTTTCATGGTCACATTGTTCCATTTTTCATGGTGCACGAGTGGGGCGATTTGTCCGCTCGGAGACGTGAATAAGGATTGTCGAGTCGATATGGCGGATTTGGCCCTGATGGCTGAACAATGGCTTACCGACGGCCCTGAGGCGGACATCAATCAAGATCGGATAGTCGATTTACACGATTATCATCATCTTTCCGAAAACTGGCAAAAAAAGGTCAATCGGCTGATCATCAGCGAGTTTTTGGCTTCGAACAAAAATGATCTCCAGGATGAGGACGGCGATGCGTCCGACTGGATTGAGTTGTACAATATGACGGCCGGGCCGGTGAATCTGCACGGCTGGTATTTGACCGACAAAGCGGGCAATCTGACAAAGTGGATGTTTCCAAGCATAAGCATCGACGCCGGGGATGTCATGGTTGTTCTGGCCTCCGGCAAAGATCGGCGGGACCCGTCCGGGCCGCTTCATACCAATTTTGCACTTGATAAAGAAGGGGAATATTTGGCACTGGTCAAACCGGACGGAAAGACGATTGTCCATGAGTACAAACCCGAATTCCCCGAACAGTTTACAGATATGTCTTACGGCGTTCCGATTACCGGACACAGCGATACCCTCGTTACGAGCGGCGCATTCTGTCGTTACCGGGTTCCCGCCGGGGCGGCTGATTTGCCGGCTGGCTGGCACACGGTATCCTTTGATGACGCCCATTGGGACAGCGCTGTCATGGGCGTGGGATACGATGCAAGCGGATGGGGCGCAACACCAGAAAATCTCGCCCTTGGCAAACCGGCGGCGCAATCGTCTGACTACAGCGTAAGTTACCCTGCCTCAAACGCCGTCGATGGCCTGCTGAATACATTTAGTCATACCGCCGGTTGGGATACAAACTCGACCTGGCAGGTGAACCTGGGCGGCGCGTATTATATTTCGGAGATTGTCCTTTATAACCGTCTGAACTGCTGCTGGGCACGGCTTCGTGATATTACCGTCTCGATTCGCGACCCGGAGGACACTACCGATATCTATGTCTCCGAGTTGCTGAACCCTCACAACATCCTGAATGACCCGACGTTTCTTTCGGTGGATTTTTCATCGGAACCGATACTCGGCGGTATCGTGCGCGTGCATCGCACCGCCGATCCCGATGATCCGGGCAGCAACAGCGACCGCAACACACTGACACTGGCGGAAGTGGACGTTCTCGCAAGTGCGTCGCTGAACAATACCTATTCTTCACTGATTGAGACGAACGTGCGCAACGCCATGCAGCACAGAAACAGTTCGATCTTTTTGCGAATTCCGTTCACCGTTGCAACCGAACGCCCCTTCGATTTTTTGTATCTCAAGGCACGCTATGACGATGGCTTTGCGGTTTATTTGAACGGCGTTCTGGCAGCCCGCCGAAATGCGCCGGCGGATCTGGTCTGGAATCCGTCCCTTTGGAACGCAGCGTCAACCGCCGAGAACCCCAAACCACAGGCCATTTTGTATGAAACGATCAACCTGACGCCCTACGCGTATTTGCTGCGTGAAGGTCGGAATGTACTGGCGATTCATGGATTGAATATGTCAGCGGACGACGAGGATTTTTTAATGGATGTTGAACTGATCGGCGTGGTCGCCGAATGCGGGCCGTCGGGCTATTTCAAGCAGCCTACACCGGGGCAAGTCAACAGCCCGCATGCCTTTCCGGGGCGCGTCGAGAAGATTCAGTTCAGTCATTCCCGCGGCTATTACGACCAGCCATTTGACGTCCTCTTATCCACCAAAACACAGGAGGCCGCCATTTATTACACCATCGACGGCGGCAGGCCAACGCCTGAAGACGGCATCCTGTATTCCGGACCAGTTCCGATTACTCGAACCACGTGTCTGCGAGCGGTCGCGGTCAAAAGCGGTTATTTGTCATCCGACATTGAAACCCATACATACATTTTTCCGGCCGATGTCATCCATCAGCCGACACTTCCCGACGGTTTTCCCGCGGTTTGGAAAGATGTGTCGAATACCAGTTACGCGGCCGACTATGAAATGGATCCCCGCATCGTGGAGCATCCGAACTACAGCGGGCAGATGGTCGAGTCGCTGCAATCGCTGCCGGTCATCTCGCTGGTTACCGATCAGGGCAATCTGTTTGATCCGTCTTACGGAATTTATGCCAATCCAACACAAACCGCCATTCCAGTCGATGACGGGTTACCGCTATGGGAAGTTCCCGCGTCGATGGAATACTTTGAAACCGACTCCGACAAGAAACTTCAGGTCAACTGCGGTCTTCGTATTCAGGGCGGCTATTTTCGTCGGCCAAGCGCCACGGCCAAACATTCTTTCCGGCTGCTGTTCAAACGCGAATACGGTCCTGGTGCGCTGGATTTTCCGTTTTTTGAGTACGATCAAGAGGCGGCGACCCGCCACAACACCCTTGTCCTCCGCGCCCAGGGGAATGACGGCTACTCCTGGGCTTCGATGGGCGGCAAAGCGCAGTATATCCGGGATGAATTCGGACGTCGGTTGCAGGCCGCGGCGGGAAGCGACCACGGTGCGGCCGCGGCGCACGGCATTTTCGTTCATCTTTATGTCAACGGACTTTACTGGGGATTGTATAATCTGGTGGAGCGCCCTGACGCCGCGTTTTCAGCCGCGTATTACGGCGGAGAGAAACGAGAATGGGATGTCTTCAAACATAAAAACTACGAGCTGAGTGAAGGGACACGAGACGCTCTCAATCAGATGCTGGAGACCGCTGACTACCATAACCCGCGCGATACAACCATTCTTTCCAACGACGCTTATTGGAAACTTCAGGGGTGCAACGCCGACGGCACACGCAATCCCGCCCTTGCTGTTCTGCTGGATATGGATAATTTTATTAACTATATGCTGGTGAACTTCTGGACCGGCAATCAGGATTGGGGCTGGAATGACAACAATTACTGGTTCGGGCGCTATCGGCTTGACGGCAGCACCGGTTTTAAGTTTTACTGCTGGGACATTGAAGATATTCTGAACTCCCCGCGTTCCCCGGTGACACTGGATATGATCGGCAAGGTTTATACCAACGACCGAACACTCGGACGACTTCATAATCGGCTGATGTCCAACACCGAATACCGTCTTCGATTTGGTGACCACGCTCATAAGCACCTGTTTAATAACGGAGTCATGACGACTGATTCGGCCTCGGCCTTATACCGAGATCTGGCCGACCAGGTTGAATCGGCCATCGTTGCGGAATCGGCCCGTTGGGGCGATCAACATGCGACAACACCATGGACACAGGCCCATTGGCGGACGGAACGTGATTATATTCTGATGACCTATTTACCTCAGCGCCCCGGTATTGTCCTGCAGCAATTGATCCATTACGGATTGTATCCATCCGTTGACGCCCCTGTTTTCCACATCAACGGCACAGCCCGACACGACGGACCAATCCCCTCCGGGGCCGAACTGACGATGGAATCATCCGTGCCCGGAGCCGTGATTTGGTTTACCCTCGACGGACCCGATCCGCGACGTCCGGGTGGCGAAGTTTGCCCCGAAGCAATGGTGTATGCCGGTCCTATCGCCTTGACCGAAACACAAACCGTCAAAGCACGTGCCTTATCAGGAGGGCAGTGGTCGGCTTTGAATGAGGCCCTCTACACGGTTGATCCGCTTTCAGTGGATGCTTGGTAAAAACACGTTCCGCTTATGCCTTTGTTTGAAGAAAGGGTAAACTTTGTCTTGTATTATTTTGAAAAAATTTAGCACCCCCTATCATTGCTTATTAGGTTCACGGTTAAATTCTCTCCCTGGCATTTTGGTTGATTGGGTATGGCACGAATTTCTGTTATGAATCAAAGTGAAATAAAAGATGACTTTGGCCAAAAAGCCGATTTTATCGGTCTGTTTGCCGCGAACAGTTCTCGCATCAACTCGTTTATCTTCTGCATGGTCCCTAATGAATCGGATGCAGAGGATATTATGCAGGAAACGACCATGACCATGTGGCAAAAATTCGACGCTTATAAACATGGTACGGATTTTGTAGCGTGGGCCGTTACGATTGCAAAATATAAAATCTTGGAATTTCGAAGAAAAAACAAGGCAAGACATCTTCAATTAGATGAAACCGTCTTGTCTCTTCTTGAAAAAGACAGTCAACGTCTTTTTGATGACACTGAACAACGTACACGTGCGCTTCGACAGTGTCTCCAAAAACTACCTAAAAAAGACCGTGATTTTCTTAAATTAAAATATTCCGAGGGATTAACAGCCAAAAAAATATCGCATCGAATCGGCGTTTCACTGGCCGCTGTCTATCGGGTTAACGCCCGACTCAATGCCCTGTTGTTAGGCTGTGTTCAACGTATTTTATCAGTTGGATAACACGAATTATGATAGAACAACTGTCCCAACTGCGATTGTTGGTCCACGAATCGATTGAGGGAATCATTACGGAAGAAGGCGTCGCTCAGCTTAATGCACTGTTGCGAAGCGATACCTGCATCCGAAAGTATTACCTCGACTATGTCAACATGCAGGTCATTTTGAAAAATCTGTATGCCAATGAAATCAACCTTCAGCTTGACAACCCGAAAGAGGTGGTCGATTACCTGAATGTTGCCTTGCATCAGCTTGCCGACGATGAAAAACACGCCGAACCGGCCATTATTAAGACGCCCCGTCCTGTCGTCCGCCCGTTGCCGGTTCCGATTCAGAAAGTGGCCCGTCCCCCGCGAAAGGTCAATCGCGCCTCACTGGCAGCCGCTGTCGCAAGTTTTGCTGCGCTGGTGTTGTGGGCGGTTTGTGCCCATTTCGCACCGCTGGAAGTGGCCGTCCTCGAAGACAGTATCGAAGCCCAGTGGAGCAATGCGAGCTTGTCGCTTGAACAAAACAGCCGGTATCTGACGCGACAAGGCCCCGTGGTGCTTGAAAAAGGAACGGTCAAGTTCCTGTTCAATAACGACGCACGCATCATTGCTGAAGCACCGGCCAAATTTGAGATTATTTCCGTCAATGAAATCAAGCTGTATGAAGGTCGATTGTTTGCACGGATTCCCCCGGAAGCGTCGGGATTTACGATTTCTTCATATACCTCCCGCGTGATCGATATTGGTACAAGCTTTGGTGTTCAGGTGGATATCAGCGGCGCCACCTCCGTCCACGTGATGAAAGGGTCGGTCAATCTGGCCGCCGGTACAGGAAAAGGCGAATCCAGCCAGGTGGTACAAGAACAAACTGCGATGCGGGTATCGTATGACGGGGCTGCCGTCCGCCCCATCCCCTACAACGCAACCGGTTTTATACGCGAAATCTCTTCAGAGAAAGGATTTGTCTGGAAGGGGGAGCCGCTGGATTTGGTCGATATTGCCAAAGGCGGACGCGGCGACGGCAGCCAATCGCCGTTCTGTATGATCAATCCGGTCACCGGACACGTTGAACATAACCGCAGCACTCGGCTTGAGTACTTTGTTTCCGACTCTTCGCGCTATTTGCCCGTTCCGGCATTACCGGCAGTTGACGGCGTTTTTGTTCCCAACAAAACAGACAGTCCGGTTCAGATATCGTCAATGGGACATCTGTTTGAGGAATGCCCGCCCACCAGCGGGCGGTGGTTTATGCCCATACTGACCGAATCCATTGAGCAGGCGGAATTCGAAAGCGAGGACGGTCTTATTCGTCGAGGGGCGCGGCCTACCATTTTGGAGAATCATCTTTTCGGTACGCCAAACGGACGACCCGCTTTGACGCTGCACACCAACATCGGAATCACCTTTGACCTGGATGTGATCCGCAGTTATGTGCCGGGCACCCAAATTACCGGGCTGTCGGCATTATGGGGTATATCGGAAGCCTCCGGCCGAAAAGATGCCGATGCCGATATGTGGATTCTGGTGGACGGACAACTCAGAGCACACTACAACGTTCAGGACAACCGCCGACAGACCAAACGAATTGTTGTGAAATTGGGACCGACGGACAGGTTTTTGACGCTGACGACAACCGACGGCGGAGATGACATTGACAATGACTGGCTGATCGTTGCTGAACCTGTTCTTCTGATTGAGTAAAACCTTTCAATTGAGGTTTAAGCCGGCGCAAAATCGGTCGAACCCTGAGGAACAAATGATGCGAACTGAAAAAAAGTCCGTGGTATCAAAAACCCGTAAACCCGCAACCTTAGAAGAATTTGGAGGCAGTATCATGAAACATGCAAAACTGTGGACCCTAAGTGCAGTGGTCGCGTTGATCTGTTTTGGCGCGACACCGGCGGTTCGTGCGGAATTGGTCGCCCTCTATACCTTCGAGGACGGCACCGCCGCCGATGCTTCCGGAAACGGATTACACGGCGAGGTCATTGGGCCGGTGCAATTTGTTTATGACGAAGAGCGCGGCGGGACGGTGATCGAACTGGACGGCTCGTCGTCTTACATCAACCTTGGCAATCCTCCCGAACTGGATTTTTCTGTCGGGGGCAACGCCACCGTGGCGGCATGGATCAATATGGCCGTTCAGAAGAATCACAACCAGGTTTTTGCACAGGGTGAATGGCGAGACGGTATTGGTATTTCAATCAAAGGCGACACCAATCCGCCTAACCAGATTTGGACCGGCGGCCGGGATACTATCTTGTCCGACGAGCCTGTCCCTGTTGGTCAATGGACGCATGTGGCCGTAACGGTTTCGGATAATTATGATGTTTCCATCTATATCAACGGCGAACTTGTCGGTACGGGAGTGCGAAGCCATGCCCTCGGAAGCCCGGCCGCTCCCGGCAGCGGAATCGGAAGAGAGTGGAGAAGCACCAGTCCAGGAGATTTACGGTGGATTTTCGCCGGACGCATTGACGATGTCCAGCTCTTCAATGTGGCGATTCCGGCCTCCGAGGTTCCCGGTTTGATGGAACTGACCACCCGCCAGGCGATGAATCCCATTCCCGCCAATGGCGCAATTGCCGTGCCGGTGGATACGACGCTTTCATGGGAACCGGGCGACGACCCCAATATCGCAGAGGTCGTCGGCTATACCCTTTATCTGGATCCGAATGAGGCAAAGGTCGCCGAAGGCGATCCGGCGACTCTGCTCAGCGCTGAACAGGAAGACAACAGCATCGCCGTCAGTGGCCTGGAACACAACACACCGTATTTCTGGCGTGTGGATACGATGCTGGTAATCGATGACGACCCCAATCTAACGCCAATAACGGTCGCCGGCAAAATCTGGTCCTTTACGACGATTCCGCTTTCTCCGTTTATCCTTGGCGGCCCTCAACCGACATGGGTGTTGCCCGGTGATACCGCCGAGTTGACGGTTACCGCTACCAGCCCGACACCCATTGTTTACCGTTGGTATCAAGTCGGCGATGATGCGGATGTCCTCGTATCAGAAAAAACGGACGACCCGACATTGATCATTGAAAATGTGCAGATTGACGACGAGGGATACTATTACTGCATCCTGAGTAACCCGGCCGAGGTTCAGTCGGCGTCGGCCTACTTGACGGTCAATCGGCAGATTGCCCGCTGGGAGTTTGAAGACAGCCTCGAAGATATAACCGGCAACGGCTGGAACGGCGTGGCCAAGCGCGTTGTTGACCGAGAAACGCTCCTCGTCGAACCTATCGAGCCGAGTTTTGATGACGATGGTATCAGCGGCAAATCGCTCTCGTTCACCGCCGAAGACGATGTGTTCGTCGATATTCTCGGCAGCACACAGGGATTCGGCTTTCTGACTCGCGGCTTTACGCTGTCGTTCTGGACGAAGAGCACACAGACCGGCTGGGGCACCTATCTGTCCAAATCGACGCGCAGCATTGAGGGCGAGATGGACGCCTGGCAAGGGGTTTGCATGGCGCACAACGGCGGCGACACGCGATTGCAGCTTCGCGGCACAACCGGCGATCTGACCGCCTCGTCGGCGCTGGCGATCAACAACGGTCAGTGGCGCCACGTGGCGGCAACGTATGACGCCGAGGCGCAGGTCGCTCGGCTGTATGTCGATGGCAGGGTGCGCGTCACCCGAACGGGTCTCACCGCGCCGGTCAATCCGACAACAGACGAACAGACCCGTCAGCCGTTCATTTTCGGTAATGAGCTGACCATCGATCCGATGACGGGTGATGCCCTTACGGACAGCATCATTCCGTATGACGGTCTGCTGGACGATGTGCGGGTCTGGAACTATCCCTTGACACAGACGGACATCGGCTACTTGTATGTCGAGTACGAGGAGCCGTTCTGTGTGAGCAATCCGGCGCTGGATCTGAGCGGCAACTGCCGAGTGGACATCAGCGACTTGGCTATTTTTGCTCAATCGTGGCTGGATTGCAATCTCTTCCCGGAATGTGTTGATGTCATTGAATAAAGTGTGATTGACTAAACGGGTTCGGCCGACTCAGCGTCGGCTGAACTCGTATCGATTAACCTATCGATAGAACCCGTGATAACAAAAAGCAGCAACCGAACACATTTGGAGAACTGATTATGAAGCACAAGCGAGACAAAGGATTTACGCTGATTGAGCTGCTGGTGGTCATTGCAATTATTGCACTTCTGCTGAGCATTGTAGTCCCCTCGCTGCGAAAAGCCCGTGCCCACGCCAGAAAGGTCATCGACCATACCAACCTCAGAAGTCTGAGTATGGCGTGTATGCTTTACGTCAACGAGAACAACGGCGAGTTTTTCACCTACGGCGGAGGCCATCTGTGGATGGAACGAGTCGGCTATTACGTTGACAACATCAATGACGTTCGATATTGTCCGGAGACCATCGCTCGGCTGCCGGAGGCCGAAGACACCGCCAATGATCAATGGGGTGAATCCACAAGGCCGTGGCGCTGGCCCAAACCGAATGATCCTGCCGAGCCTTATTACTTTGGCAGTTACGGACTCAACGGCTGGTTATACAGATCGGTCGGGTTGGTTGTCGATGCGGATCAACCCAAGCTCTACGGGAAAATTGCCTCCGTAAGAAACCCGATGAATACGCCCTTTATTTTGGACGCCAACTGGGTCGATGGTTGGCCGAAAAATACCAACCGGCTGCCGGCAACCGGTTATCGTTATGATTTGGGAGACGGAGCCGGCGGCAATTCCACAGTCAACACCATGATCGGGCGTTATGTGATGGATCGACACGGTCCTGAAACCCACGGGGTGTTCGTGGACGGTCAAGTCAAAATCATACCACACGCCGACCTATGGACGCTGGCGTGGCATCGAGGCGCCGAGCCGGATTTCACCGTCACCCCACCCCAGCCCGCCCCGAGCAAACGATAGCACTTTGTTCTTTCTTTCAATGACAGGATCATTAATGAAGTATATTCACAAAATCGTTCGGGTTCGCTTGTGGTTCTTGGCGATAAGTATGATGGCAACTGCAAGCCTAATATACGGCGACGCACAGACCGGGCCGGAAATACGCACTCCGAAACCGCCGGCGACACCGCGAATCAACGGGCCGTCGATTTTCGGCGTGCGTCCGGACCATCCTTTTCTGTATCAGATTCCGGCCACGGGCAGCCGACCGATGGAGTTTTCTGCTGAAGGGCTGCCTGACGAGTTGCGCGTGGACACTCAAACGGGGCGGATCACCGGCACGCTGAGAACGCCCGGCGAATATCGTGTTACGCTGCATGCAAAAAACGCTCTGGGTACCGATGAACGACCCTTCAGGATCGTCGTCGGGGAAACAATTGCATTGACGCCGCCGATGGGCTGGAACAGTTGGAACTGCTGGGGGCCGATGATTGATGCGGATAAAATTCTCCGCGCCGCCCGCGCGATGGCGTCGTCCGGCCTGGTTAATCACGGCTGGACCTATATCAATATCGACGATGCCTGGCAGGGAAAACGCGGCGGCCATTATAATGCGATTCAGGGCAATGAACGTTTTCCCGACATGGAAGGACTCTGCAGTGCTATTCATGAGATGGGATTGAAAGTGGGGATATACTCATCGCCCTGGATTACCACGTACGCCGGCTATGTGGGCGGCAGTTCCGACAATCCGGATGGTCTATGGACCGAACAGATGAAAGGACGTGAATTTCGACGCGACGGGCGTTATGTTTTTGCCGATAACGACGCCGCACAGTGGGCGGCGTGGGGTATTGACTATCTGAAATACGACTGGAATCCGCGCAGCGCCCCGCAGGTGGATTTTGCACCGTTTGACAAGCAGATCCGGGATATGGCGGACGCTCTTCGCCGCAGCGGACGTGATATCGTCTATAGCTATTCCAACAGTATGCAGTACAGCGAAATCCCGAAGGTACGACATATGCTCAACGCCTGGCGCACCAGCGGTGATATTCGCGACAATTGGGAGCGGATGAGTGGTTTTGGCTTTGGTCTGGACAGGTGGGCACGTTACCAAAGTCCGGGACACTGGAACGATCCGGATATGATGGTGGTCGGCATGACCGGCGGCTGGGGCGGCCGCGAACCCAAGCCGACCGGTTTGACGCCGGATGAACAATATACGCACGTAACATTGTGGTGTATGGTGTCGGCGCCCCTGCTGCTGGGATGTGATCTGGAACGGCTGGACGAATTCACGCTTAATCTATTGACCAATGACGAAGTGCTGGCCGTCAGCCAGGATGCCCTTGGACAGCAGGGAGTCACGGTATCCCGCGAAGGGCCGGACAACACCTTGCGCGTCTATGCCAAAGACCTCGAAGACGGTTCAAAGGCCGTGGGATTGTTTAATCTCGGCGAGCAGGCCGCAGTCGTAACGGTTCGATGGGCGGACTTAACGCTGTCGGGAACGCAGGCCGTCCGCGACGTGTGGCGTCAGAAAGAACTGGGGCAGTTTGGCTCACAGTTTCAAATGACCGTTGCGCCTCACGGCGCCGAATTAGTCCGCATTCGACCCGCACGTGAGCCGGTTCATGTATTGCTGGTAACCGGCGGACACGGCTTCAGCAAAGAACCGTTTTTTGCGATGTTTGATGAGATGGAGGGAGTACGTTATACCCACATCGAGCTACACGATGACAGCGAAATATTCGAATCCATTGATGATTGGAAATACGACGGGTTTGTGTTGTATAATATGACACAATCGATCTCTCCGCACCGACAGGCCAATTTCATTCGTCTGCTTGAACAGGGCGTCGGCGTGGTGGCGCTGCATCATAGTTTGTGCAGTTTCCAGACATGGCCGGAATATCGCCGCATCATCGGCGGGCAGTATTATCAAGAACCGACCAAGGTGGACGACGTCGTCTATCCGGCCGGAACATATCAGCATGATGTGCAGATGAACATCTATGTAACGGACGCATCACATCCGGTGACAGTCGGCGTTGGAGATTTTCAGCTTATCGACGAGACCTACAATCATTACGCCGTAGAGCCGGATAATCATCTGCTGCTGACAACAGACGCACAAACGAATCGCCGAGAGATCGGCTGGGTGCGCCGATACAAAAACGCTAATATCTGTTATCTTCAACTTGGGCATGGCCCTGACGCTTACGCCCATCCGGCCTACAGGACGCTCGTACGACAGGCGATTCGCTGGAGTGTAACTTCGAATTAAATCAACCCCAAGCAACCCCGGGCGCCGGATAAACAGAGAGCAACGCGGCACGACCAAAAAGGTCATACCGTAAAAATGATTTTCTATACAATCCGTAAACAAACAGGAATCCGACTATCGGTCGAAGCAAATTTTTTAACTTAACGGAAAGGATTTTTTGGCATGAGAACGTATCGCCGTTACGGAATTCAGGGGTTTATCTTAAGTGTTGCCTTTTTCGCCAGCTCGTTTGTCGCCGCACAAGATGCTGATCTTCAGATCGAAAACGCCCATGCAACGGTCAGCTACAGTCCGGCAACCGGAGCGATTTCGATTCGGTTCAGCGAGGGGTGGGCGGATACCGTTTATGCGGTTCATTTCACCGATCCGCCCGCGACGGCGCGTGTCCGCGGGACGGAAGACTCTGTGTTCGGAAGGGGCCGAACGATTGAAGTGGGCGGCCAAGACGGAAATATACATACATTGACGCTCTACCGCGGCAGTCCGTTTGTTTTTCTTCAGACAACACTTGAAAACGCCGAGCCGGAGCAGACACTCTATAAACGGTACACACCTTTTACCCTTACCGCAGAACTGCCTTTTGTCGCTGATCAGCTCAAAGCTCTCGGCACCGGCGGACTGAGCGGTGTGGATAAACAGTCCAATTCGGGCAGCTACGCCTTCTTGGCGGTTGCCGACCCGAAAACCCGCCGCGGCATCACCGCGGCGTGGCTGAGCAATGAACGCGGCAGCGGCGTTGTCTTCAGCGACATTCAAGATAACACCCTTTCTCTTGAGGCCCGCATCGACTACGGTCGCCTCCAGCTTGACGCCGGACAGACCGAGGCCCTCGAAACCTTCATCTTCGGCGGATTTGACGATACGCGGCTGGGGCTGGAGGCGTATGCCGACGCCGTAGCCGAATGGTACGCCATCGCCCTGCCGCCGCTTCCGGTCGTCTATTGCACGTGGTATCACGCCGGCGCCTCGAATGAAAGAGATTTGATTACCAATGCGGAATTTGCCGAAAGACATCTTAAACCCTACGGATTCTCCGTTGTTCAGATTGACGACCGGTGGCAGGACGGCGTGCGTTCCAACGGCCCCCAGAAGATTTTTGAACGCCATAAACCGGACGGGCCTTATCCGTCGGGGATGAAAGCCACCGCCGATAAAATCAAATCGCTCGGACTGGTGCCGGGCATCTGGTACATGCCGTTTGCGGGAACGTATGATGACCCTTATTTCGCCGACAAGCAGCATCTGTTCGCCACAAAAGACGGTGAGCCGTTCGACACGCGATGGGGCGGCACATCGCTGGATTTAACGAATCCGGCGACCCAGCGTTATGTCTATCGCATCGCCGACCGACTGGCTAACGAATGGGGATATGAATACTTCAAAATGGATGGATTGTTTACCGGCACCGCCACTCGCCTGATGTATGTCAATGACCGCTATCGGGATGATGAACTCGGCGAGTCAACATTGTATGATCCGACCATGACGCACATTCAGGCCTATCGAAAGGGTCTGCAAATCGTTCGGCAGGCGGCCGGCAAAGAGGTCTATTTCCTGGGCTGCTGTATTCCTCAGAATATGCGGTCGTTTGCACCAGCCATGGGACTGGTGGATGCCATGCGAATCGGTCCGGACAACAATCGTAACTGGGACAGAATACTTCGCGGACCGGATTACGGCAGCCGGGTTTATTTCCTGCATCGGCGCGTGTGGCACAATGACCCCGACCCGATTTACGTTCGTCAGAATGATGTACCGCTGGAGCAGGCTCGAACACTCTGTTCCTGGGTCACCATTGCCGGCCAGCTTAACGCCAGCAGCACCGACTATACGAAGCTGAGCGAAGAACGGCTGGATATTTTGAAGCGCACTATGCCCACACATACCCTAACGCCGCGACCGGTCGATTTGTTTGAACAGAAAATTCCCCGTATTTGGCTGCTGAGCGATGATGCGTCCGGAGTGCGCCGTGATATTGTTGCCTTGTATAACTGGGACGACCAAAAGACCGCAACCATTGAGTATCCTATGGAACAAATCGGATTGGACGGCGAGACAACGTATGTCGGATTCGACTATTGGGGCAATCGTTTTATCGAGCCATTCAAGGGCATGATCCAAGCCGAGCTTGGACAGGCTCAATGCCGTATTATCTCACTGTCTCCGGCCGGCAATACACCTCGGCTGCTCAGTACCTCCCGTCATATCACCCAGGGCATTATTGATGTCAAGGAGGAACGGTGGGACAGCACAGCCAACGCCCTTCACGGAATCAGCGAGGTGGTCGGCGGCGATCCGTATGAATTGCGAATTGTTGCAATGAAAGACAAAGGCGTTTGGCGGGCGGCTGATACTGCCGTATCCGCAGCCGATGACGCCGCGGGAGTCCGCATTCAATTGGTCGATCAGGACGGCCCTTACATAAGAGTCGTCGTTGAATCAAAAGAAAATCGACCGGTTCAATGGACTATCCGCTTTAACTGAAACGAGATCGAATACTCAATGAGAACAATGCTATGAATGAAATCGCCCTGCGCCTCATTTATTCGTGCATCGTTTTGCTTTTCGGCTCGACCTTATCGCTGACACCCGTTCAAGCCGAATCACGGATGCTTCAGCCGGACTATGCCCGACTTGTTGCGCGAGCAGACTTGAGATACGACAAACCCGTCGAACAAAGCGAGGCGGGTATGCCTATCGGTAACGGGCGTATGGGGACCTTGTTGTGGACAACGCCGACCACACTGAAGATGCAGATCAACCGAGTGGACATCTTCGCCAACGGCAGCGCCACAGGCAATTTCCCCCAGCGCCACACCGATTATTGCGGCGGCGCCGGTTTTGTGGATGTGGAGTTTATTGAATACGGAGACGCTGTTTTCACCGATGAACAGACACAACAGCATCTTTCCTGTTATGACGGGCTGGCACGGGTCGAAGGCAAGGATATACAGATTCAGGCGCTGGCCTGGCACGAACAGGATGTCATCGCCCTGCACGTGACCGACCAGCGCAAACAGCCCGGTCCCGTCAGCGTGAATTTAAGGATGCTGCGCAATCCGGATAGACGAACCGCCGGACATGTCGCCCGCTCCACTCTGAACAGCCGCGACGGAGCGATTATCCTGACCCAACGATTCGAAGAAGAGGACTACTATTGCGGTTCTGCGGTTGCCGTCGGCGTCTATGGACGCCACTCTGAAATCAGGCAGGCGGATGAGCGCCGGTGGCAACTGGTGGCACAGCCGGGCCGGGGAACGTTTACTGTTTTGATCGCCTCTGCGGCCGGCTTCAATCGCGAAGACGATCTGACTTCTGCGGCCCTGACGCAATTGGACTATGCCGCCGAGCGGGAATTTCTTCAATTGGCGGCGTCAAACAAGGTGTGGTGGCATGATTTCTGGAGCCGTTCATTTGTGCATTTGTCCAGTGATGACGGCACGGCCGAGATGATTGAAGCGCATTACACTTTCTATCTCTATCTCATGGCTTGTACCTCACGCGGCACATTCCCCGCTAAATTCAACGGGATGCTGTGGACGACCGGCGGCGATACGCGCCAGTGGGGCGGACAATACTGGGGCGCCAATCAAAGCTGTCTGTACAACAGCGCTCTTTTGGCCGCCAATCATACGGAGTTGCTGGCTCCCCATTTTGATATGTATTCGTCGATGTTGGAATCCTGCGCGCTGGCCGCCCGCCAGCAATGGGGCAGTCAAGGCATTTTCATCCCGGAAACGCTCTCCTTTGACGGATTGGCGCAGCTTCCCGACGACATTGCCGAAGAAATGCAGGAACTTTACCTGTTGCGCAAACCCTGGCAGCAGAAATCCGAGCCATTTCTCGCCTATGCCCGTCATCGGTTGCCCCACGCCAGCCGCTGGAACTGGAAAGCAAACGGACACTGGCAAGACGGGTACTGGATTTATCCGGAAAAGGGAGGCGGTCCCTTCGGCCATGTAACGCATATTTTTTCCCGCGGTGCAAAAATCGCGTATCAATACTGGCTGCGCTATGAATACACGCAGGACGAAAAATGGCTGGCCGATCGTGCGTACCCAGTACTGAAAGGGGTCGCCGAGTTCTATCGGCATTATCCCAATCTCCGCAAAGAAGCGGACGGCAAATACCATATTCATCATGTCAACAGCAACGAGTCTATCTGGGGCGGACGCAACACCGATGAAGAAATCGCCTCGATGATGGGGATTCTTCCGGTGGTCATCAGAGCTTCTGAAATCCTTGACAGAGACACCGATATGCGTCCACTCTGGCAGGAGCTGCTCGATCATTTATCGCCGCTGCCGACCAGCGACCATCCGGATGTACGAGCATCCGATCGGCGTGCTGACGAGGCCCCCTACTGGATTCGGGCGCTGCCGCCGATTGTCCAGGGCAGCGGGACCGGACGCCCTGACGGCAACACCATGCCGATGTGGTTCTTTGATCTGTGCACACTCGAAAACGAGAATCCGGAAACAATGAAGATTGCACATGCAACCTACAACGGTTACGGACGTGGCCGTATCAATGAAGATACCCGAATTGGTGTTCTGTCCAAGCTTGGAGTTACTTCCGCTATGATGGGACGAGCTGACCATGTCCGATACCTGCTTCCGAACCAGCTTTCTTTTCCTGATCGAGCACCGGTAATGGCCAATCGTATGGATCAGCGGGAAGGCCGGCAAACCACCAGCGCCCAGCGTCTTGGTCGAGCCGCCGACACCCTGCATAACGCGCTGATCCAGAGCGTTCCCCCGTCCCCCGGAAAACCCCCTGTTATTCGCGTCTTTCCCGCCTGGCCCGCTGAATGGGATGCCCACTACACGCTGTTGTGTCGAGGCGGGTTTCTTGTCAGCTCCGCCATGAAAGACGGCCAAGTTGAGTTTGTCGAAATACATTCGCAATACGGCGGCGAATGTCGGCTGCGCAATCCATGGCACGAACAGGACGTGATTGTGTTTCGCAAGGGCAGCCGTTCTGAAACCCTTTCCGGCGATCTGCTGAAATTTGACACCGCGCAGAAAGAGAGCCTTGTTATCATTCGCACCGAGACAACGCCCGAACAATTCAAACAGATAGTACCGACAAGCCGCTAATCCTTACAATCGGGAGATATTGACTATGAAACCGCAGTTTCCTGTACCCCATTCCGGATCGTCATTGCTTCTCTGTATGACACTGCTTATCCTTGCCTCAGCGCCAATTTGTGCCAACGCTGAAGAAGACCGCACCGTGTGGATGAAAGAGGCCCAATGGGGCGTGATGACCCATTACCTGGCCGACTGGATGGCGCGACAATACACGATTGATATGAACGTCGAAAAATGGAATGAAATGATCGACAACTTCGACGTCGAAGGGCTGGCCGAGCAAATCCACTCCACCGGAGCAGGCTATCTGATCCTGACCGTGGGACAAAATTCGGGCTACACCCTTTCGCCCAACACAACGTATGACAGACTTGTCGGTATTCATCCAAGCAAGTGCTCACGACGCGACTTAATACTTGACACGGCCAAGGCTCTGCAAAAATACAACATCAAACTCATCGCCTATCTGCCTTCCGGGGCGCCGGGACGCGATCGGGTTGCCGTGGAAGCCCTGGAGTACCATTCCGGCCCCCATCGCAACCGGGAATTTCAGCTTAAATGGGAACAGGTCATCCGGGAATGGTCGCTGCGCTGGGGCGAGCATGTGGCCGGCTGGTGGTTTGACGGCTGCTACTGGCCCAATGCGATGTATCGCCATCCCGATGCGCCCAACTTCGAAAGTTTCGCCGCTGCGGCACGTGCAGGAAATTCCCGCAGCGCGGTAGCCTTCAACCGCGGCGTCATTGACCGCGTCCTTTCCATTACGCCCCATGAGGATTATATAGGTGGTGAAATCAACGAGATTGAGACTTCCCGATTGTGGCGTATTGAAGCGGACGGCCGGGTCGATGGTGCGCGCGTCCATAAACTCAGCTATCTCGGTCAAAAATGGGGCACCGGCAAGCCGCGTTACGAGGACCTTGAAGCCGTCGTCATTCCCTGGACTCGCCGGATCATCGACGTCGGCGGCTGCGTGACCTGGGACGTTCCCGTCCGGCCCGACGGGTTGATACCCGAACCCTATCTGGACCAATTAAAAACAATCGGCAAAGCCGTCGTTGAACGCTGACCCCTTGCCGTGAGACGCCAATCAGCGGATTATCGTACGGTTATCAGATCGACGCAACGCAGTTGGATTGCATCAGTGCCGTCCGTCGTTAAGGGACGAAGACGAATATAATGTGTTCCGGCCGCAAGATCAATTCGGCCAAGCGGAATATCTGCATTGTTACCATTAAGCGTGCCGAAAAAAAGATGTTCACCTATCTTAAGTTCGATAGTTCCGCCGCCCTGTGCCCCATGAATGCCGACCGCCTGAAGATCAAATAAAGCGGGAGTATCGAGACGGACATTCCAGATAATGGCCGTGTCGGGATTATTCCATCCCAGCGTACAATCGCGGTTGGCCTTGCCATCCATAAAGCGTACACCGTCGTGGTGGTCGCTGTCAAACACGTGCAGCCGGTTAAGCGGAGCCGCCGGATCAAGAAGTCGAGATTTTGAAACGACTGGTTCGCCCTCAAAAATCACCTCAATGACACTGTCGGCGGGATGCGGCATCTGAGCCGGGATGACAATCCGAACATCCGGGCCGTCTATGCGCTCTGCGGCCAGTTCGATTTTTGTCGTTCGATCTACTCGGCGCGGGGAATTTTGCACTTGCGCATCAGGTGTTCAGCGTAACCGCCGACCGGTCTTCCCTTCCATTCGCCGCCGGGTTCGGAATAAACACCCCAGTGAATGAACATGCCGAAACGTGCATCCTCCCACCACGCCAGCCGCTGGTCGCGGGTTTTCATCGATTCACGCCACCACACCAAGTCAGGCTTCTTCTGACGTTCTGTTAATTGAAGGTCGTCCGGCAGTGTATCGGCAGTCGCACAAGTCTGAATGACTGCTATGAAAACCACACTCAGCAGAACGGATACTCGAGCAGAATGCGCAATTCTGTAAGTCATCTGAAATACCCTTCGCAGACTCTTTGATTTCTTGGGTTTCTGCACACCTTTGTTTTTTAGTTGGCTTTCAGCAGCGGTACATCCTCGGCTCTGAGCAGCCACAGCAGCGGCTGGGTAACCGCCATATTCCGCTGCACTTCCAAATTCGTCGGGTCGGGATCCAGCGTCTTCCACAGCGACAGATAATCCGGCCGTCCGAAGGCGTATCCGGCCAGAAGCAGGCAAGGCTGACGAACAGGCCAATCTTCGAAATGCTCAATGTCCGCGCGATACGGCCATTGCGACTTGTCCTTCAAATAGGGAAATAATAATTCCATCGCTTTTTGCATATTTCGTCCGTCGGGAAGTGTGAATACCCAGAGATTGTCCTGCTCAGTCGAAAGCAGTTCACACAACAGACTCATATTGTCCAACTGGAATATGGAATAGCCGTAGGGTTTGGTGCGGGTCAGCTCGCGCGGGAAGCTGCCGTCCTGCGCCATCTGAGACGGCATAATGACCTCTTTAAGCCGGCGCCGTGCCAACTCCAGCTTTTCCTCGTCGCCGACCAAGCGGGCAAAGGTTGTCACCTGAACAAAATAGGCCACAGCGTGATTATTCTCCGTATTCATTTCATCAATGCCCTGCGGATGAGTGGTCATCCAATCGGCATAGTCGGCAAACCACTGTTTCAGGCCGTCCAGAGTTTCTAATGTCATCGCATCCGAGTTTTTCAGTGCCTCAATCGCCAGCGGCACTTCCGCCAGATGCAGTGTGTCGATAATCCCGATGCCGCGTCCTTGGGTTCTTCCGGGAATCGCTTGCGCATAAAGCAAATGAGGATTCATCCGTTTGTCTTTATCCACAAAAAAGGTGTTTAACAACGATACCGCTTTCTGCGCAAAACGCTCGTTGCCGTCCAATGCATACGCCGCCGCCAGCGCCGCAACCGCATCGCGAAGTCTCCGAACCGCCATCCGATGTTCGGTAAAATTATCGGGATTGGACTGGCCGTCTCGCTGGACATAAGGCAATCCGTCTTCGGTATCGGGATTGGGCCACCAGTAATCTCCCATCGAATAAAAGTCGCCGGGGCCGACATAATCGGCTGGAGCCGGATAATCGCGCAACGAAATCGGTTCAATCGACATATAGGATTCGGCCAATTTCAGGATACGTTCACGGTCTATGCGCGCCGCCGCCGAGGCCCGTTCCGCTCGCGGCGTCTCTTTCAATGTCGTGTTCATCGGATCAGGACCGATCTCCAGAAACGTCGTTGGGCATCCGTCGGTGGATACCGAGGCGACAGACTGTCCGCCGTTGAGACGCACACTGATTTGCGCCCGGCCGTTATACAACTGAACCTTACGTGCACCGCGGGAGGTGCCGAGATTATCCAGCAACGTGCCGTCGCCGGTCAGACCCAATCGCACGAACTGACGGCTGTCCAGACAGATGACGCCATTTTCATCCAGCAAAGTGGTTTCAATTACCGCATGATCATCCGAGCGGTCAACGATCTTCAGCGTCAAACGCGCCGGGTCCCCCCAGCGCCGCGTTTCATAACGAAAGACGATCTCATCGGACACGTTAACCCCATCCTTTCGGGCGACGGCTCGTAAATGGTTCATCCCGCTTCGGAAAGCAACCGACCATCGCAGCCCGGCGGCGGGATAATCCTGACTGTTTCGCTGTTTTACGCCTGCGGATCGGCCGTTGACAAACAGCTCAACGTTCGGACAATTGGAATAGACTTTAACCGTCTTGCGCTCGTTCGAAGCCCCCCACCGCACCGGCCAGTTATGGGCATAGAGATGGACCATCGGCGTCTCGGTCCAGTAGGATTGATAAACGTAATACGCCTCTTTCGGCGTCAGATCGCGTTCGACAGCGCCTTTTTGGTTCATAAACGGCACCGGGTTATCCGGTCGCAGCGGCGTGGAGAAATCCTTGAAGATCCAGAACGCCGTACCCGTCAGCCAGTCCATCGTTTCCTGCTCCTTCAGGTGCCAATCAATCAGATCGCAGATGTAGCTTTCCGACCAGTCGCCGTCGCGGGAGGCGCGGGCCTGTCCGCCGGTCATCATAAAATCCATGCCGCGTTCGTCGGCCTGTCCGGTCGCGGCCACGTCCGCCAGATAAATATACGGATTTTCGGCGTGTCGGCCTGCGTGGCTGTCGCCGCCCCATTCGACATGCAGAAAATGATTGACCTTCTGCATTTCGCTTTCGGAGACGTCTTTGTATTCGATGAATCGACCCCGATACCAGCCCGCCCAGATGGACGGCGAATAGACATCCACAATATCGCTGCAAAAGGCGCATCGCCGAATCGCGGTTTTGCGCTGCGGATCCAACCGGTGTGCCAGTTCATGCAGCTCGCGCATAAAGCCGCGTATCTGCTCCCGGTCGAATGTTTCAAAATCACCGGGCCAGTCGTTCTCATTGCCCAGCCCCCAGATGATCACAGACGGATGGTTGCGATGCTGATCGATCATCGCCCGCAGCATGTCGCGCGCCTGCTGTTGATAACGCTCACCGCCGAGACCGCCGCGACACCAGGGAATTTCCTCCCAGACGAGGATACCCAGCTCGTCGCACAGATGCAGCACATGACGCGACTGCGGATAGTGCCCCAGTCGGAGGAAGTTGACGCCCATGGCTTTCATCAGACGGATTTCTTTTTCCATCAAGTCGTCCGTCATTGCAGCGGCCAGACCCGCATGATCTTCGTGGCGATGAGTCCCCCGAAGCAGCAGACGCTCACCATTCAGATAAAAAGGTCCCTTTTCGGCAAACTCAAACCAGCGAAAACCGAATCGCTCGTTGATGATGGAGTGACTGCGCGGGCTTTGCAGCACGACCTCACACCGATACAGATGCGGCTTCTGTGTGGACCATAGCGCCGGATCGATCAGTTTTGATCGGGCAAGTATCTGGGTGCTTTGTAAAGACGAAACATCGGTCTGCGTCGTAAAAACCAGCTCACCGTCCGGAGCAAAGAGGCGAACGGTTGCCGTCGTCTTCTTGTTAAATCGCAGAGGATTGTACACCCGTCCTTCGACGCTGACGAGCCATTCATTGTCCGAAGGCTGTCGTTCGGTTTTGATGTGTATCTGTTCCAATGAGATCGCCGGTTCATAGACCAGGTGAACGTGGCGATACAGCCCGCCGTAGAGATTGAAGTCGCTCAGATCGGACGGAATCATTTCCAGATCGCGGGTGTTCTCACAGCGTACCGTCAGCGGAATCAGGCCCGGACGGATGTATCGGTCGGCGGAGGCCTGTTGATAATGCGGCGATTGTTGATACGTGTTGACGGCATCGGTAATATCAAGTGTAAAGGCATCATATCCGCCGATATGATCGCCGACTTTTTGGGTGTCAATATAGACCTCGGTCTTTTGGCCGGCGCCTTCAAACACAAGCAGCGTGCGTCCATCGGGCCAGGGGTTGTCAATTGTTAATTGCGTGCGATACCAGGCCGGTCCCTGATAATAGGGCCCATCCGGATCGACCGAATCGAAAGCGTTATAACAATGCGGCAGAGAGACTTTTTGCCAGACCGGCAGGCTGTTGCTTAACCGGTCGCTGCGAAGCGCCTCCCATACGCCGCCCAAATCGCCGCGTACAAATTCCCAGTTATCCGTCAGCCGTAGAGAGGTATTCGAAGCCGCTTTAACAGTTCCGCCATACACAATCAAGACCGTTAACATACTCAGAAAAATACCTACCGTCCTGTTCATCGATTTGCCTTTCTCTTGTCTCGTTGATTCTTGATTCGTTTATCAAACCGTGTTTCGTGCAACACGAAATCACGGGATGTATTTCAGATTTGCATCGAACGTCATTGTCTGGCCGGGCTTGGTATCGCAGGTAACAACAACATCGCCGTAACGGAGCGTCAACGAATTGCCCAGAAGCGAAACAATGCGAGCCGATGTCATTTTACCGGCTTGCCAGTCGATATTTATTTCAAAACCGCCGCGGGCACGCAGCCCCTTGAACGAACCTGCAGGCCACGCTGAGGGCAATGCCGGCAGCAGAACAACTTCTCCGGCATGACTATGCAGCAGCATTTCTGCGATGCCCGCTGTACCGCCGAAATTGCCGTCGATCTGGAACGGTGGATGCGTATCGAACAGATTCGGCATTGTAGAGCCGGCCAACAGTTCACAGAGCATCTTATACGCATGGTCGCCGTCTTCCAGACGCGCCCAGAAATTAACCTTCCATGCTTTGCTCCAGCCGGTGCCGCCGTCGCCTCGAGTCTCAAGCGTTTTTCGTGCCGCCGCGACCAACTCAGGTGTGTGACGCGGCGTAATCTGATTGCCGGGATGAAGACCGTATAAATGTGAGATATGACGGTGCGTCGGGCTGGGTTCGTCGAACTCTTCCTGCCATTCAAGAATCTGCCCCTGTCTGCCGATCTGAATGGGTTTCAGCAAGGGCAGGACTTGGCGAAGCCTGCGGCGAAACTGCGGCTCAACATTAAGCTGCTCAGCGGCTTGCAGCGTATTGGTAAACAGCTCCCGAATAATGGTCATATCCATCGTTGCCCCCTGACTCACACTGGCTTGCCGGCGGCTTCCGTCAGCGTCGATATAGGAAAATACATTTTCGGGCGACGTGCTGACGGGCGTGACCAAGGCTCCGTCGTCATCTTCAACAAGCCAGTCCAGATAAAAGGCACAGGCGCCCTTCATCAGCGGCCAGGCCTGTTTACGCAAATAGTCTAGATCGCCGTTAAACAGATAATGATCATATAAATGCTGACACAGCCAGCCGGAACTCAGCGGCCAATAAGCCGTGCGTGCGACAAAATCCACAGGTTGGGCGCATCGCCAAATACTCGTGTTGTGATGTGCTGCCCAGCCGTTCATCCCGTACACCTCGCGGGCGACTTGTCGTCCGTCAACGGCCAACTCGCGCGTCAGCCGAAGCAGCGGTTCAAAACACTCTGAAAGATTGGTTACCTCCGCTGGCCAGTAATTCATCTGGGTGTTGATATTCATCGTATAAGCGCTGGCCCAGGGAGGAATGATGTGCGGATTCCAGATGCCCTGAAGATTAAGCGGCTGCGTTCCCGAACGCGAGCCGGCAATCATCAGATAACGACCGAACTGAAAATACAGAACCATCAGGCCCGGATCTCGACCCTGCCCGGCCAGTGCAATACGTTGATCGGTCGGCAAAGAAGCCTCCGAACCGACTTGGCCGATTCGGAGTGCGACGCGATCAAATAATGGCTTGTAATCCTGAATGTGGCGCTGTCGCAGACCGGCATACGAATAGCGGCTGGCAGCCTGAAGTCGTTGATTCGTTATCGCCGAAGGATCGATGCCCTCACGGACAGGGTTTTTGTTAAACCCGTTGAAACTTGTTGCAGCGGCCAGACGAAGTTCCGCCGCATCGGCATTATGTATCGTCAGCATGCCGGATTGCGAGGTAAGCCGGCCGCCGGTCATTTGAATGTGCAGATGCGCACTGAAGAACATCCCCTCGTTGTCAGCCTCGGCTCCATAAAGAACCGTTTTATCACCATGACGCCGATTTCCCTGCTCGTCCCAGAGCAAAGGGTATTTATATGTTTCATTTCTTTCTTCGACCCATTCGAGTGTGCGCCGCAGCGCCGCGCCGGGCGCTTGGCCGGACAAACGCAAGCCGGAAGGACCTTCGACAGTGCTCCGGGCGGTCGGGTGCGGCGAGGTCAGTCGAACCGAAAATGAAATCCGTCCGGGGGTATCCGCTGTCAGACGCACCACCAGCACCTGGTCGGGATGACTTATAAACGCCTCGCGCGTATAGACGACATCATCCTGCCGATACACCACCCGATAAACCGCGGTCGCCAGATCGAGCTCGCGACGGTAATCGACGACCTGTCCGGAGGGTACAAAATCCAGGTATAAATCACCCAGCGGCTGATAACAGGCCTGTGCGCCGCCGAGCCAGTGACGGGTTATATACTGATCGGCCTCGGCAAATTGCCGACGGGCAATCATGGCCGAGACGTCATCCAGCGTTTCGCCGATTTTCAAAGGCTGATCCCGATAGCCGGGATAGCCCGAATAGAGCGTCTCTTCATTCAACTGAAATCGTTCGACGGTCGTGCCGCCGAACATCATCGCACCCAGCCGCCCGTTGCCGAGCGGCAGTGCTTCGTCCCATTTTCCCGCAGGCTGATCATACCAAAGTCGCAACGCCGATTCATTTTCGAGATTCCCTTCAACACCGGCCGATAAATCATTTTTCCCCTCTGCAAAAAGATGAACCACACCGAACGGCAACATCCATACCAGTACATAAACCGGCCATCCTCTTTGAATTACCATGATGTCCTTTCATTCATTGTCAGCCATTGTTGAATCAATATACTCAGATCGTCCATGTCCACCCGACCATCCCCCTGAGGGGGCGCAATGTCGGCTGAAGGGTTGAATGCACCGTCGGTATCCCATTGAGCACTGATATAGCAAAAGTCGCTCCAATCAATCCGTCCGTCACCATTGATGTCGGCGGCCGGGGGAGGATTCATAATATGCCGAATATCGGAGTCCGTCAGCGCCGCGGCGTATAGTCGAACATCATCCATAAGCCCGTCAAAATACCATCGAGCCAATGTGCCGTCGGTACTGCGGTCCTCGCGGCCAATCTGGAGACGATGAAGCGGATTGCTGTTGATCGGGCCGCCCCGATTCTGATTGGCCGGCCCGGAGGCCTGTCCGTTAATATAAAAAGTGGCCAGACTGCCGGTAATCACCACCGCCACATGCGTCCAGATACCCGTCGGAATCGGATCGGACGAAAAAACCGAGACAGGATTACCGGTCCAGAGGACATCGCCGGTGTCGCCTTTAATCAGCAGGGAGTATGCGTCCTTCCATTCGCCCTTGGTGATAACGGCATGATGAACCTTGCTGTTTGTCATTTTAATCCATGCCGCCAGCGTTGCCTGTCCGCGAACACTGAGATCCAGAGAATCGGCCGTCCCCGCATCAACATAATCATCCACCCCATCCAATTGCAAGACATAACCGCGATCCGGATCATTGACAACGGCGGCGCCATTCATCAAGATACCGTGGTTTCCACGTCCGGAAAGATCGTTTGCCGTGCCGTCGTCAAAAGTCAAATGCATAACCAAATCCGTATGCGGTGAACGAATCTCCGCCGTGCGGGACGTAAACGTGCCCCGGGCCGTGGTGACACGACAGAAAAACTTTCTTCCCGCATCCGTTTTTCGCACCTTGGGGAGGGTCAGTGTGAGCGCATCGGTGCCGACGGCAATCTGTCCTGACGACGTTACTTCAAACCATTGTGCGCTCAGCACCGTGACGTCGGGCAAAGGAATAACCCGAAAAACCACATCATCGCCGACGGTCAACGGCTGATCGGTCGGCGTATCGGGGTCGAAGGGAAGCAGATTGGAAAAGGGGCCCACATCGGCAACCGTCAGAATCCGGGCGATCACGGGCGCATCGGAAAACTCGTCCGCCCCGATGTCAGGATTGGCGTCCCGCGGCTGGCCGTCCATATCGACCGTAACAAGCGGAAACGCACCAAGAGCTGCATCGATGGCCGGACTGCCCGCCTGAAGATGATAGACGCCGTTTGCATCGGGCGACAGAAGCGGATTGACAATCTGATAGCCGCTGGACGGCATGTCGCCGGCACTGCCGGTGTTCCAGCGAATATTGCCGAGCCACGAGCCGGTATAAGGACCGTTGAGGCTGGCTACCGTTCCACCGCCCTGAAAGATATTGTTGGCAACTGTGATATTTACAGCGCCCAGACCATTGGTACGGCCGGACATGCGATAATGCGTGTTGTTATTGATAAATGTATTGAAGGCGACAACCACATCGTCGGGTCGGTCATGGCTCGTCAGCGGATCACCGTCGGCCACCTCACCGCCGCCGTTGCCCATCTGAACACCTTGCGTGTTGCCTTCAAAATAATTGGAGAAAATCACGTGACGGTCGCCGAAAACCCGCAGACCATCGGTGCCGCGAAAATAATTGCCGTACGCCAGACAGTCATTGCCGTGGCGCAGGGTCAGTTGGGCGCCTGCCGAATTCAGGAAGGTGTTGTAGCGGTAGATATTGCCGCTGGATTTGTTCGAAATCAGTTCGTTCTCGCCGCGGCAGTTGACAAACAGATTGTATTCGATCAGTCCGTCGCCGGTGGACATACTCAAACCGCTCAGACCAAAGCGAATCGTTTCAGCGTCGCCCGAACCGGACGGCAAAAAATCACGGAAATAGTTGTGATGAATCCAAACGCGACGGGCAATCTGGCTGCCTGAACCGCGTACGTCGATCATATTGCCGTCAGTGCTTTTGTTACGGAACTCATTGCGGTCAATTTCGGCATCATGACCGGCAACAAGAAGGAAATTACCCGTACCGGTACATTCAAAAATATTTCGCGTGAAACGACAGTGGGTTGCTCCGCTGTTGATGGTGTTTCGTCCGGCCGGATGGGTAAATTTAAACCCGCGGATATGAATGTAAGCAGCCGGACTGTTCAGAGTAAACCCATGCGTTCCCGCGATCTCGACGCCGCCGATGGACTCCGCTTCAATCACAATCGGCTGCACCGCCGTGCCGACCCGATTGATCGTAATCGAAGCGGACGTGGTATAAGTCCCGTCGGCAACAAGTATCCGGTCGCCCGGCATGGCGCTGTTGATGCGCGACTGGAGTGCGGCAATGGAATTCACTTCATACGTCGCGGCGTGGGTCGCGCAAACAAAGCCCGCCGCGGCAATGATACAGGCCGCATACTGACAAAAAGCCGATTTGAACATATTGCATCTCTCCTGCATATAGACTTCCATCTCAAAATACCCTTCCGCCGCCGCATTCTTTAAGGTGCCGCAGGGGTATCAGGACTGAGGCGTATGGCAAAGCCGCCCCGCTGCCGCATGGGAATAGACAATGTGGTTGTTTGCTTTACGATTCGTCTTTCTCTGCCCATTGTGGTATGCGTTTCATCCTTAAAGAGAAGAGCGGCATAGTCGCGCCCCTCAGACAGAAACTTCAAAGAAATGTCGGCCGTACGTGCTTCCTCGGTCATACCGGCAACGAACCAGTCCTGTCCTTTTCGCCGGGCTATAATAATGTATTCAGCGGGCCTGCCCTCGATGAATCGGGTTTCGTCCCACGCAGACGGAACATCCTGAATCATCTCTCTGCCGGGCCAGTCAAGCAGCTTTTGTCCGTGTTCGGCATAAATCATCATTCCGGCTTCGTAAACAATGGGCATCGCCATTTGATAGGCATGGGACCCCGGCGACCGGTCAAAATGGATAACGGTGTAACTGACCGGTCCCATCACATTTCGCACATAGGGAATCGTCAGGTCGTTGGCGGCGGGCTTGGTTCTTCGCTCCATTCCGTCAACGCCTTCAAGCGTCATCAGATGAGGATAGCGTCGTCGTTCACCGGTCGGCATGGTATTGCCGTGCAGTTCCAGCAAAAATTGGTTCTCGATGCCCAACTCAAATATCCAGTCGCGCATCTGAAGACTTCGCTGCGTGTCCTCATAATCGCGCCACTCTCTCGAATTCTCATCGAGCGTGTTATGATCAAAGAAATCAATCTTGGCGCCCTTGAGTCCCCACTCGGCATAGCGGCGCATATTGGCGGCGGCCTTTTCATAGGTGTCATAATCGCGCGTATGCGCCCAGCCGATAATACCAACATGCTTCGAAGCGGCGTATTGGGCTGCTTGGCGAACGGCCTGCCCGCCGCCCCAGCGATTGGCAAACCCCGCATCAGCCAAATAGTACTCCCAGCCCATCTCGGCGGCCAAATCCACCCACATCGCCGGCTTGTCTCTGTCGCCGGCAATAAAATCCCACATCACCCGGCCGGGGCGAACCCATGATTTGACTGTTCCATCAGGATTCAGCAGCCTCGGATCGGTGGAAGGATTGAGATTTTCCACCAAACAGGACTCCACAATCCGAGCCGGTGTATTCGGCGAAATAATGATCATTCGCCACGGCGACTGGAACGGGAGCGTGCTGCGAACCGGACCGACCCGCGACTGATCCAGCGGAAAGCGGAAGTAAAAGGCCGATCCTGAACGTTCAAAATGCGGCTGAATATAATGCCCATAAGTGGCCGCCTGTCCCATCAACACATAGTGGTCGCGGTCTTTCATGTGGGACAGTACCGGAATGGACAAACGTTCGCCGTCGATCGGCCCCAGCGATCCCTCGTAGCCGTATCGATTGGGGTGCTGCTGTCCCCAATATGTAAAATTCCGTCCGGCCAAACGGATGACGCTGTTTTCCTCAAAAAACTCAATGTCTCCGCTGCCGGGGATGACGAAGCAAAAGGCGACGCCGTCATTGTAGGCGCGAAACAGAATGTGGATCGCCTGCCCGTCCCTGCTCAGCCGCAAGGTTTGTTCGTTGGCATGGTTCCGATAGGTTGATACCTTCCCGTGCGGCAGAGTAAAGGTTTCATCAATCGTGTCGATTGATCGGTTTCCAAACGTCAATCCGGAGCGAAAATCTCCTCGGCTGGTATGGATGCCGACAGGACTGGTTGAAATAATTTCACGGCCTCGGCTTTCAACACGATAGGACAACGTCCCGTCATCCTGATTGTGCATCACCGTAACTGTGATATTCCCGTCCGGTGAGACAATCGAATAATCCGCCGCAGCACTGATGCCAGCCGCACCGAATGTGATAAGGATTGCCGCAAGAAATAAACGTCCTGGCCTGTGTAACGTCCTCATGAACCTGTCCTTTCGATAAAATTGATCATCAACCATTGTTCTATCAAGATAATTAAATCATCGATATCGACAACGCTGTCGCCGTCTTCAAACGCATTATCGGCCGAAGGAATCGAATCCTCCGTCAGCCATTGGCGGCTGAAAACGGCGAAGTCTTCCATATCCACCTTTCCATCATCGTTCAAATCGGCCGCGAGAACCCATATCGCCGGCTGCTCCTCGGAGTATCCGGACTCGTTGCCCCCGCCGTCCACCGCTGTAATCATATAATAATACAGCTCCCCCCACTTCGCCGTATCGTCCCTAAACGTATTCAGCCCTCCGCTATGGCCCAGCAACAGATACTCGCTGTCGGTTTCGCTGCGTCGATAAATACGAAAATCCGCCGCCGTATCGGGGTGGCTGTCCCACTGTAGCTGCACCGACCTTGCCCCGGCCTGAACCGCCACACCGGTGACCGGCGAGACTGAAAGTCTCCGACAAACCTCAATTTCCGATATATTGGCTGTGGCCGCATCCCCCGCCAAATTGCTGCGTTTGGTCAGTACAATATAACGCCCCGAAGCGTTATAAGGCACGATATAATCAATCATCGCCGGACTGTTCATCCAGTTGCCCTGATTGATCAATTCACCCCGACCGGTCGTTTCATCATAGTTTGACCAGACCAATCTCCCCTGCTCATCCAGAATATCCAAATCAAAATCGCGATTGCGCGAATAGGTGCCGGGGTGGGCACGGTTATAAATCAAGACGCGCTCAATTATAAAAGTCGCCTCCAGATCAATCTGTATCCACGGCTGCAAATCCGTGTCAAACCGCGCTGAGTGCCAAATGTAAGGATAATCCAGAATCTGACCATCGACAACGTATGCCGGCGCTGCATCGGCGTAATAACTGCTGGCCGTCGTCGGTTTGTGTAACGCAACGTTCACAGGAAAAAACGCCGAGACATTCGGAATTACCGCCACCGGCTTACAAAACATCGATTCCGTCCCTTCTGCGTTCGTGGCGGTGAGCGTGTAATAGTACGTCTTAGCATTTTCGACGCTTTCATCCAGGTAATCGCACCCCGTCAACCCTTCGGCAATCGGACGGAAATCAGCATCGGCACGCCGACTGCGATACAACGTATAATACGAAAAGTCAGGCTGGGTATTCGGCTCCCAGACAAGCTGCACAACGCCGTCGCCGCCGGCGGCGCCGATGCCTCTCGGCGTCGCGGGAGAAAACTGCGGTATCGCAGACACTTCATCGGATAAGTTCGACAAATGCCCGGCACCGTTTTCTGCACGAATACGATAATAATAACGCTGGTCTATGTTCAATCCATCCTCGTCAATATAAACAGATTCGGCCAGCCCCTCTGCGATGCGTACATAGCCCCCGCCTTCCGTCTCGGAACGATAGACCACATATCCGGAAATATCAGGGTCGTCAACTTCTTGCCAGCTTAGGGTAATCTTCCCATCATCCGGCTGAGCCGTCAGTTGCTGCGGTGCTGTCGGAATAGTTAGCGCGGCATAGATTTGAATCTCCGCGATGTTGGCCTGGGTATCCGAGTAACTCCGATCCGGACCGGTCAGCTTGGATACTCGCACATAACGGCCTGTTGCCGGTGTGGGCAGATAATATGTCAACTGTCCGTTTGAGCCGTCGTTCTGAATGTTCATCACGTTGCCCGGATTGATCAGGCCGGACGTAAAAACCACCTCATATTCCGGCCATTGGCCGTCCAATACATCCACCTGCAAATCGCTCAGCCGCGCCAGCAGCGACGTCGTCGATGTCGCTCGATTGACAAAGGTCACACCGGCAACAGGATACAGTTGCTGCAAATTCACCGCCCACCAGGGGAAATCATCCGACGCTGCGGAATTCCAAAATGTATTATTTGCGCCATCGACGGCCTTGTCGGCGGTATAACTGCTGCCGTACACACTGCTGGCAAGGGTAGGCTGGGCCAAAGCGATATTGGTTTGACCGGCCACATTCGCGATTTTCGCCCGCTCCGACCAGTAGGGTCCCTTGTCGGTGACCACACGGCAGAAAAACGTCCGTCCGAAGTCAGAGGCCTGGGCGTTCGGCAGGATCAGCAGCGGACTATTGACTCCGACCCTAATGTAATCGGAATCGGATACTTCATACCATTGGTATTCGACAACCACGGCACCCGGCCGGGGAACAACTTCAAAGAGAACCGCAGAACCGATGTCCAGTGGCCGGTCTTTGGGGTTTTCCCTCAGTGGACTGGGCTGAAAGCGATCTTTCCCTTTCCATGCCGACAAGGCATCCCAGATGCGCCCTTCTCTCTGCGCAGGCAATGTGACGGCATTAACCGCTGTCATCCCCTGTCGGTCCGCCAACTGCTGAAAATATAAGCTACGGGGAACAACCACCTGCCATTGATGTTCCCACCAGCCGAACGGCTCTTCCGGCGCCCAGGAGCCTTCGCGTTTATTGGCGTTAGAACCGATGGCGAAATTCATCGCACCTTTGGGAGTATCGCATTTCTGATTCGTCGCCTGGCAGTTCCAGAATATCATTTGGGCGCCCGACCAGCCGTGGCCGGAACCGCTGCTTTGGCGGTTTTCCACCGCCAGCGTATTACTCGAATACACATTATCAAACAAAGCACCGGTGGACCAGCGATGATGCGGCCCGCTGTCGGCAAATGACCGATCCGCGTAACAATCGACAAAGGCATTGGGGCCGCGCGTCTTGGAACCCAATACAAAATCATGGCGGGACTCATGCGAATAACACCGTTGAAAGAGAATGCGTGTGGCCGTGCTTTCAAGATTAAAGGAATATCGACGGCCGCCGGTCACGATGGACTTCGGATCGACATAGGCACAATCCTCAACGGTGATACGTCTTGCATAAGCAGACACATTGACGCAGGAATAGGCAAAATACTGCGCCGTCACGCCGCGCACCCAGCTGTCTTCGGCATAACGCACCCGAACGGCATTCCAGGGATGCTCTTCATCGGTATCTCCGGCGTAACACGACTCGATACGCAGATTTTCAACGCCGCTTTGGCGAATGCGGGAAATCGTCGTCGGTTTATAAATCCGCCCGCCGCCGTACTTGTCCTGAATCACATCAACCAGCGGTGCATCAACAGTGATCGTATTGCCTGCAATAGCGGTAATGTATCGCTCATACTCCACATTATATCCGCTCGGCGTCCAGCCCCACTGTCCCATCACCAGGTCATCAATCCAGAACTGGTTGGGGGTGCGCTGAACGATGATCAATTCGCCCACCGAATAACCGGTTGCATTGTCCACTTCGAAGCTGATTGCTCCGGAGGGGACATACGACGTGGTGATCGTACGCGCCGTTCCGTTTTGCACACCGTAGCTGCCGCTTCCGCTGCCAAGAATAATGACATCATAGTTCGATGGCGTAACGGCCTCCAGTACCGTCCCCAGAATATCCTGTCCTTCGCCTCGCAGCACCACCCCGCTTGCCTGGATGCTCAGCGATGATGAGACCTGGTATCGTCCCGCCCTGAGCCGCACCGCGCCCCGGAAGCCATCAGCGTCGGGCGGATACGCCGAAACCGTATTGATGGCGGATTGAATACGCTGCGTGTCGTCGCCGGTCTGAGGGTGGACTGTCACGCGCACCGGCACATCCGGAATGGCAACGCCGCCGCCTTGATAACCGCAAAACGAAAAATCCGGAAGCCGATTGACGGCATTTGTTTCGCCCTCGTTGGCGTAAAGATCATAGGTCAGCCGCCCGTCATCACCAATGTAAGCCAACTCACTTTGAACCCCGTAAACAACCGACATACCGCCTGAAATCAATATACACCATAAGTATAATACCCGCCATCGGCCAACACAGAATGGTTTATTTTCAAACTCCGTCATCCGGTACATAACACCCCCATAATCAAATTTCTGCATTTCAGTAACAACAGAACACGCCCGCTTGACGTTTCAACGCCACATCCAAAAGTTCGCGAGGCAGTTCCGCAGCATCGGCAACCGCCTCGCCAAAAATCATGTCCGTCACGGCCGCTCTATGCAATCGGGTACCATCAGGCACGTCAGCCAGTGCGATGCCATCTCCGCAACATCAGCCAGATTCACAACACAATCATTGTTGAAGTCATAAATTTGCAGGATTGGATCATCCGGATCAAGACATATCGACATGCCGCTGACATCAACATACAAATACGCAATCTCAACCGGATCAAAGGCCGTGTTGTAAATGCGGACCTCATCGAGCGCCCCCGGAAAATCGTCATCGGCTGTGCCCGTAATCAGCAGGTTGCCGAGTGTATCCGGCCCCAGAGCGCCTGTGGTATCGGTTGCCGCCAACGCCGCATTGATATACACACGGCCAGCAATCCCGTCCCACGTCGCACAGACATGTGTCCATACGTTGCTTTCAATCAAATTGTCCGTTTGCGCTGAATAGCCGTAATTGTTATAAAACCTCACGCCGGCTCGACCATCGCCGGTTTGACGAAGTTTCCACGTCCACATCAGCGTTTCCCACGTCTGGCCTTTTTGCAGGATGACATTGCCGAACTCGCCCAGCGGGCCGCCGTCCCACTTGACCCAGGCGCTGAGCGTCATCTGATCGGTAAACTCCGACGGATTCAGCAAACTGACCACGCCGCGGGTATTCGGATCAAAAGCAACAGCGCCTTCGGTAACAGTGTCGGTCGCTCCCTCAACAAACACCGGCACGCTGCCGGCAACCGCAACCGCAGCATGAAAACCGCCCGTCGCGTCGAGATACAGCTCATTCACCGCATCGTAATCGCTTTTATTCAGTGTCCAGTATGCCAATTCACGCTTGACTCCCAACCCCGCAACCTCGGAATAGGCAACAGACGGATTGGACACCCTGCAATAGTAAAAACCTTCATCCGCCGCCGAGATGTTCGACAGGATCAATGCCGGTCCATCGGCACCCGGCACCGCCGCATCATCATCAAAAGTATCGTTGGCGCGATCGGGGGATTTGTACCACTGGAAAGACACCGGCTTGATGCTTTCGACCGCAACCGAAAACTCCGCCGTTTGGCCGGGCGAGGCGATCACATTCACGGGCTGTTGTGTAAGTACCGGCAGCGCCGTCATCGTCGTAAAGCTCCAGACTTCACCCGGCGCCGTCCATACCGTCTGATTCGGATCATCCATGCGAACGGTCGTTTCGACGCGCCAGAAGTACTCCGTGTCATAGTCAAAACCAACAGGCGGCTCATAATAGGTCAGCGACTGCCCGGTACTGACCAACGCCGATGGGGCGCCGACCCTGACATCTGTTTCATTGGGGTCCAGATACACATCGTAGCCGAGCACTTCGGCCACATTCGGATCATCCGGAGTATCCCATGACAGCGTGCTGTCCAATGCAACCTGTGTTTCACGGTGGGCGGGAACGGGATTGCGAGCCGCTTTGGTTCTGAGCACAAGCCCCTCATCGCCGTCCCACCAGATTTCATCAAGATACATGCGTGTGGTCTGGGGATCAACATTATTGACGCCGGGACAGACCCACATCGCCCCCGTCAGCGGATCGGCTGTCGAACTGCCGAAAGGCTGCGCGCGAACCACAATGTCTTCTTCGGTCGGCAGGATGGGCGCTCCGGCCGGGCCGTCGGCAGGACGGATATATAAGTCAAACGTACCAACAGCATGATGGGCTACAATCCAGCAATCGTACCATTGAGCGCGCATCAAACCGGCCTTCAGCGTAACCGAGCCGTCGGTTGTTTTAATGTCAAATCCCGACCCGTTGTCCAGGGCGGCAAATCCGGCGGTGATATAATCCCAGGGGTTCTGCGTCTGGGAAGTTTGCAACGGATTTGCTCCCGTCAGAGCGTGCAGTCCCATATAGGTCTTGATGATCTCGGAATCGGACCGAAACATAAACCGAAAAAACAACGTCCCCGATTCCGTATCCTCAATCGGATTTTCAATTCCCGCCAAAGCCACGCCGCGTCGGTCTCCGGTGGTTGTGGTCATACAACGCATCACCTGACTGCCGTCTATGCTTTCCACGACACAGTTGCCGGTGCTTTCGGGTTCTGTATCCCAAAAACCACTCAGCAGACCGGTCGCATCCCGACCGTCAATATTGCCGGCGGGCGTGGTATCAAAATCTTCCGCGCGAAGTAATTCGGCGCAGCCGACCGTCGCCGCCGTCAAAAAAAATACTGCCAGACCAATTCGTTTGATTATGCTTTGCATAGCGCCCCCTTTCTTCTTAACAATCAGGGAAGCGCCGCCGCGGCGACGCTTCCCTCTGCAAAACCTTATGCTACGGACGATCAATAACATCCGGCACCAGTTGTCCGGCCAGCCAGTGCTCTATCAACATCACCAGATCGCCCAACCCGACCTGACAATCGCCGTCCAGGTCATACCGGAGCAAAACCGGATCATCCGGATTCACACAAGCCGTTTCGCCGGAGATGTCCGTATAAGAATAGGCCACCGTTACCGGATCGAGGGCATAGTTGAAAAGCTGAATGTCATCCAGCGCACCGTTGAGAATCGACGTCGGCGTCGGCGATGTCGGATCCCAGCCGACCGCACCAAGCATCATATTGGCTGCAAAGCCGTCGTTAAGCGTGACCGGCCCGCTGACCACCGGCGTCCCATTGCGGTACATCGTCGCGGTGCCCCCGTCATACGTCACAACGACCTGCTCCCATTCATCAACCGGCAAAATCGGTCCGGTAATGCCGTTGATATTGCTCTTGAAGGTCAGCAGACTGGCTGCGTTGTTTGCGATTTCCAACTGCCACCGCATATCGCTGCTATAGACATTTCGCTTGCCGATCAACCCCTGATAACTGAACGGGGTGGTCTGACCGGCCCATTTGACCCACATCGAAATCGTCAACTGACCGGAAAACAGCGATGGATCCCACGTGCCGGCATGTGCCCAGCCATTGTCCGGATCAACGACAACACCGTTGCCGGTCAAATCCGGATTGACGCCGGGAATAAAGGCCGGTACGCCGTTCGGATCGGCATGACGGCCTTCACCGCTGCTGTCGGCGTACTGTCCGTTCACGAGTTCATCGAGCGTCCAGTGGGCGACTTTGCGCTTGACGCCCAGCGCCGCCGCATCGGAATAGACCGTATAGGTCGTCCCGTTATACACATTGGAAACTTCGCAGTAATAAAACCGTTCGTCAGCCGCTGACACGTCCAAAAGCGTCAGCGTCTCCGATGTTGCCCCGGCAAGCAGCACATCATCGGCCGGCGTATTGTTGGCGCGGTCGGTTGACGCATACCATTGATAGGATGCCGTCGCATAAGGGCTGCTGACATCCACCACAAAGACCGCCGTTTCTCCCGGCCCGACAAGCACATCCTCAGGCTGGCCGACAATTTCGGGGGCGGGCGTCTTGGTGGTAAACGACCAGACAGCGCCTTCGGAGATTACCATATCCTGATTGGGATCGGCCGCAAAAATAACCGTCGTATCCACCCGCCAGAAGTACCGGCTGTCAAACAGCATATCCGGCACCGGATCATAAGCGGTTTCGGTCTGAGCAGCGCTTCGTAAAGCGGCCGGATCCGCCGTCGCCACTTTTGTCTCATTGGGATCCATATACACATCATACCACAGTATCTGCCCGATGCTTTCATCGTCCGGCGCTTCCCACGACAGGATCGCTTCCGGCGCCACACCAGCGGCATTGTTGCCCGGATTGGGATTCTGCGCAACCAGCGAACTGAGTCCCCTGTCGCCGTCCCAATACACCTCGTCAATGAACACACGTGCCGACTGCTGGGTTGATCTGTCAGTTGATCCAATACTGGGTGTGCCGAAAAACGCACCGGTCAGCGGATCATCCGTCGCCACGCCGAAGGGAACGGTATCGCCAACTTTGTCGGCGGGCGTCGGAAGGGTTGCCGGTCCGGCCGGGCCGTCCGCTTCGCTGATAAACAGATTAAACGTATCGGCCACATTATCCGCTTCAATCCAGCAATTATACCACTGCCCTCGGGACAACCCGGACAAAAAGACGGAATCGGAGTCCCTTGTGTTCACCAGATTGACCAGACTGCCCTCGCCGTTGACAAGGCGGAACCCAGCGACAATATAATCCTGCGGATTGGCCCGCTGGCTGGAGCCAAACGGTGTTGTGCCGGACATCGCGTGGATTCCCAGATACGTATCTGCTGCGTTGCTTTCAGAACGCACCGAGAATCGGAAGAACAGAATCCCTTTCTCGGTGTTCTCAACCGGATTGTCGATGTCGGCAAACCCGACGCCGCGACCGTCTCCGGCGGTGGTGGTCATAAAACGCACCACCGTACTGCCGCTGTTCGTTTCAAGCACCACATTGCCGGTTGTCCCATTGTTCGTACTCCACGTGCCGTCTCCGCCGGCGGTCGGCGTATTGTGGATGTGGCCGGTACGATTCTCAAAATCATCGACAAAAGAAAGGTCCGCCTGTACGGCGGCGATTCCCATCACCAGAACCGTCAGCAGGATCCACATATGACCTGTTACTCGTTTCATCATTATCCCCTTTCAAACAAACGTTAAACGTCTTTTATTTGAACGATGCGATCTGAAACGTCTCAGGGACGTTCAATACAATCCGGAACCCGCTGGCAAGTCAGCCAATGGGAGGCCAGTTCGGCAATATCACCCAGATCGATCTTACAGTTGCCGTTAAAGTCGTAGAGGGCCAATACAGGATCGGCCGGGTCAACACATACTTTTTCGCCGGCCATATCATAATACAAATACGCCGTTTCAACCTCACCCAGAGCATAGTTGTAAATCCTCAGGTCGTCAATCAGCCCATTGAAGAACTGACCGAACTGCTCGTCGGCATTGCGATTGGCACCGAGGAAGAATCGGTCGGCGCCAGAGTAGCGTCGCGTCTGACCGGTTGACTGGCCGACCCGCTGACCGTTTCGGTAAATTCGCATCACACCGGTTTCCGCGTCTTTGGTAAAGACCCAGTGAATCCAGTAAGGCTCGACTGCCCCGTTTACCGCACCGCCGGCGGATACCCGATCATAACTTCCGCCCGCATCGGGGTTGGAGACATCCAGATAAGCATTGTTGTTGCTCCAGGGGGTATGGATGTTGATCAGACGGTCACCCGGTGCGGCGTCCGCACTGGCGTACAACGTCACCGTCCCCACCGACGGCGTGAAGTTCTTGGCCCAGAAGGCAAACGTCATCTCGGTGCCGGCTTTGGGCAAGGCCGTCACCGGCAGCTCAACCCAATCGTCTTCGCCGCCGAACTGAACCGCATAATTGCCCGACCGGCTGTCGGTCGCAAAGACGCCCGGCGACTCGTTCGGATCGTAATAGATGCCGTCATAGTCGCCAATCGCATCCGTCAGGGTTTGTTCGAAATCCCACTGACTGGTCAGGCGGGCATATTCGACCCAGACCGTATTTGATTGAATTTCATCGGGGCTGTCGATATTGGACACGACGCAATAGTATTGCCCCTCGTCGCCCGGCTGAACGCCGGCAATCGTCAGCGTCGGATCCGTGGAACCGGCTATCGGTGCGTCGTCTTTATACCATTGATAATGGGTCGCATTCAGCGCTTCGACCGCCAGAACGGCGTCCGGCTTGCCGTTGGCCGGGCCGCGCACCTGATCGACCGGCTGACCGATAATTTCCGGCGACAAGGACATTGTCGTAAAGGAAAAAACCGCCCCGGGAAAGATATTCGGATCGGGCAGATTATCGTATTGGCCGACCACATCCACACGCCAGTAATAGGTTCTGACATAGTCCAGTAATCCGGGATCATACGTGGTTTCAGGTTGATGGGTTGCGACTTTCACCGTAATATCGCCATCGGCCACTTTGACCTGATTCGGATCAAAATAAACATCATACCCCGTTATCACAAAATTCGGATCCTCTATTTCTGGAGGATTCCACGAAAGAACCTGATCCACCGGCACACGAATCGCACCGTTGGGCGGGTCAATATCCGTTACTCCCGTCCCAGTCATCACGTTGATAATATCGGACTCGGACAGGGCTGTACTGAAAATTTGAAGATCACTCAGATACGCATTGAGACCCCATCGCGAAACACCGCTATACCAGTCCGTACCAATGAACAGATCATAGGTGTTCGTACTTGCGGCAGCCCAGTCACTTTCTGCATCCAGCACGCCGTCAATGTACACCTTTCGCTGGTTCGACGGAAGAGAAGCGTCAAAGACTATTGCCACGTGAGTCCAGGTATTAAGAGGAATCGCCGAATTCGTGTACCAGGGAGTATTGCCCCAGTTCAAACGCAGCAGACCGTCGCTCTCCAGACGGACGCCCCACGGCGGCTCATACCACGCGCTGCGGCCGGTTCCGCCTTTTTCAATGAACTGCCCCATGGTGTCGGCAGGACGATTCAGCCACACCGCCAAGGTATAAGATGCCGCAACGGCGTTCAAACTGGGACTCGCCGGCACGCGAATATAGTTGCCGTTTCCGCCGGGGAAATACATCACATTTCCGCGTTCGGGATCGGGCGACATAGCCACATTCCCGACAAGGACACCGTGATTGGCGTTGCCGGAGATATCCGTTGCGGTCCCGTCGTCAAAGGGATAGTGCGCCACCAACTCCGCACGGACGGGCGATAATGCACCGATGCCTATCAGTGCCGTCGCAATGACCATAAAAATCAATCTCATCTTTCTCATAATACATCCTCCGAAACAAATTTACAGTTTTCTTTTCACTGCAAGAAACGTGCTGTCTGTACGAAAAATCAAAAACACGCTTACACACTGACGTTGACACCATCATTCCACGTTTTCCACGCGAAATCAGGAATCATCACCCTTTCTCATTTCATCTCTCAACTCTCCTTTCTCTGTTTTCTGAATGTGTCTGCGACAATCCTTAACCCTATGATCAATTTCCGTCATGTATCAAATCATCATATCTCGCAATCTCTATTTCCATCGCCTTTCACGGCAATTCCAAAAAAGGAAAACCGTGCAAAATAAAGGCAAAATCCTCCACCCCGGCCGGACTGACGGGGACATACTGCACACCCTCCTCGGCCGCCGGAATCAAGTCGGGATCGTTCCATTTGTGAGCGTCCGCATGACCGTCGGCAAATCCGAAACTGCTGCGTCCCATATGCCAAACCGCCGGCACATCCACCCAACGCCACGTTGAGCTGGGCTGAGTCAACTGCCGCATATCCTGATCCCAGGGGCCGGCATTCAGACCGCGTCCGTCATTTTCTTCCACGAAAATGTATTTGTTGCCGGGAGATTTGATCTGTGAGAACGTGGTTACCGCCACATATTGAAAATTGGCTCCTGTCGCCGCGTATCGACCCAGCGTCGCATTCCACGTGCCGCCTCGTGCGCCGCCGGTCATCGAATAAGACCGATATCCCCCGTGCAAAGAGGCGGCCCCGGATCGCGCCGGGGGACTCAAATAGCGCTTGTCCGCCGCACAGTGATACATCTCCGCTTTTCCGACATAGTCAAACATCAGCCCGTTCTCAATACCGAGAATCTCTTCCTGATAGTCAAAATCCGCACCGGCATACTGCGCAGGATTGCTTTTCGATATCGGGTAATCCACCCATGTAAAATAAGGCGCCCTCGTCCACGAACCGGCCACACCGCCGCCGGCGTTTCCCGGCGCGTTTCCTCCCATCAGTTCACCGTCAAAATTCTGTGAATACATAAACCATGCTTTGGCAAGACCGCTCAAATTGGACATATCAATTACAAGCTGCGCCTTGAGCTTGGCCGCCCTCAGCCCCGGGACCACGATGGCCATCAGCAGCGCGATAATCGCAATCACCACCAGCAGTTCAATCAGCGTAAATCCTTTTGAAACTTTCATTTTCACAATTCTCCGCTGAATATCAGGCAATTTCTTCCATGCGCTTACTCGTGTTCCAAACCGACGGTCAATTGCGGCTCGGCAAAGAACGACCAGCCCAAATGAAGGGTTCCGTCTCTGCCGTCCGTGGTCATCAACGTCAAAAACCGATCGTTGTCCGTCAACTCCACTTTCACCGGCCTCATCTCCGACAGATAATTCATATCCACCGCCCGAAATCGCTCCACGCCATCGACCAGCACAAAAAAGTCCGAGTAATCCTCGTCGCGCCGCGAACGCAGCGGACCTTCAGCGATTCCGCAGCGAGCCGAAAAACCTGTGATACGTCTTCCGGGCGGCAGCGTCTTACGAATGGCCTGTAAATCAAACGTCACACCCAAATTGGAATGCAGCATCAGCGCCGGCTGTTCGGAAGTCCCGTAAATAGTCCCTCTGAACTGAACGGGATGATCCACATAATTGTCGCCCGTTCGCAGCGGCAGTACAGAGCCGTTAAAGACGCCGTAATACGTTTCTCCCAGCGTCGCAGGCGCCTCATAAAGATGTCCCTCGGAGGTCACCTCAATGGGCCCGTTTCGTCCGTCCGGAATAAAAAGCCCGTCCACAAAAGGCAACTGCTCCGTCGCCACATAGGGCTTTTCCAACTGAATGCGAGCTCGCGGTATATCTTCTCTGAGCCTGCCGGTGGCCACATCAATACATACATTCAATCGACCGGTTCCCAATCCGTTACCCCCTCCCGCTATATCCGCCAGATCCAGCGGCTGACCTCGCCAAATAAACCGCGTCTTTGAATTGATATCCCGAGCAAATGCGGTGGGATGAAAGTCAATCGGCTCAATGGTCTCGGAATCGCCCCTGACACGACACGCCTGAGATTCAGAAACCACCTGTGAATGTCGAACGTCGGCCCGCATCCCTGAGACCAGAGACACTCGTCCATCCAGCACATGGATCTCGGTGTCGCCGTATCCGTCTGCATATACGCCGAACTCAGTCCCCAGATCAATGACTTTGGCATTGGAGGTACTGACGATAAACCCCACCGACCGACGCGGCACAGAGGCGAAGAGCCGACCGGAGTGAAGTGCGATTTCATCATAACTGATCAATTCAAATTCACCGGGACCTTCAATCACCGCATGAACCCCGTTGTCAAGTTGAATTTTGGCAAGTCCCTGCCCCACGCGATACACACCGTCCCGCGTCAACAACCGCACCCCCGGACGAAGGGCCGGATCCCAGTCATGAGACTGAACTTTGATGACATCGCTGACCGCCGCCACCGGCTCGGAAACCGGTCTCGGATTGAGATGGACATACATCAACAGGAAAAAAAACGCCGCCAGGGATGCAAACGCCGTGCCCCATGCAAATCGATTAATATGCCCGCGCGTCACCTGAATCTGACTGCGGTCGGGCACAATCACATCAGGCTTACATTCATCGGATTGTTCAAGTTCAACCGAAGGCGCGTTTTTTTCTTCCTCCAGCAACGCTTTCCAGAAATCATCCGCACACACCCCCTCCGTATCAACGCCTCGGCTGATGATTTTGTGGGTGTCTTGACCGTAGAGAATATCGTACATTCCCCGGTGGATATAAGAGGCATAAACAAACTGTTTGATATGCGACTTGTTTGCTTTGAGCCATTCCACCAACTGCTGACGCTGGCCCGGAGAAAGACTACCGTCAAAATAAATCGTAAACAACTGCTCCGGACTTGTCTTGTCGTTATTATTCATATTTCACGGTCCGCTGAATACACTCACGAAGCGACTGGCGAATCCGATGCAGCAGAGCAAACACCGCATTCTGAGAAATCCCGAAACTCTGACCAATGCGGCGAGCATCCATACCGCGCAAATATCGTAACTGAATGATTTCTTTCCATCGTCCTTGAAGCTTTGACAAACACTGTTCCAGCGCTTTTTTAAGCTCGGAAAATTCGTTTTCGTTTTCCTGATAAACCTGGGCAATCTGCTGAACCAAATCATCATCGAAAACATGCCGGTCGCGCCCGACTTTGCGATAATAGTGAAGTATTTCGTTGCGCGCAATGCCAATTGCCCACGCCGTGAAAGACGATTGTTTGTCGTATTTGTCATACGCACGAACAATGGTCAACGCCACGCTTTGAAGAACATCATTGGCGTCTTCAAAATTGGGAATCGCAGAAGAAATATAAGCAGACACAACAGATTGACATTGTGTCCAATGAAGCGTCATTTCCTCTGTGTTTTGAAATTCATTCATTTGCGCCTCGTCAGCCGGCAAATTGCCGCCGCCGTTTATATCGATGACCTTCTTTTAATAATTTCCCGAATGCTGCAACATCGTATGGACAATCCCAAAAATCTTCACAGATTCAGTATTCTTTCAAAAAAATGTCCACAAATCGAAAACAATAAAGCGTTTTTCAGTTCTGTGCCGGACCAATCTTGAGTATCTCCGGTTTACGACCGTCGGCAATTGTTCCCCAATAATTGTCAGCATCGAACACATTCACAGGCTGAAGTCTTCGTTCGGGCAGATCGTCCGAATAAAGAATAACCGCCTCACTCTTGCGAAGATCAACCTCTATGACTCCATCGCCGACATCAGTCAACGTGAATTCGCGCCCCCCGTACGCTTTGATTGGACCGGTCATTCCGGTTTGAACACGACACGGTTCCCCGGCCAGGCTTTCGATACGAATGAACACGGTTTTGCCTTTTTCACGTTTGGCGCTGACTAAAAAGGCCCCTTCCGCTCGGAAGGTGTGGAATGCTGCGTCTTTCCACGCCGCAGGAACCGCCGGAAATACCCGAATGACATCGTTATAACTGGTCAATATCAAATCCTGAATCGTCCGTGCAGCCATCAGAGGCGTTTCTATCACCGGCCCGGCCTCGATATAGAATGTATTGGGCTGCGCCGGATACCGTGGATGATCCAGCGAACGGAGAATATAATCCAAAGCCGCATCTCCTTGCCCCTTCATCGCCGCCATTGAGGCCGCCGCCAGCCACGAATAACCGCGGAAAGCCTGCGAATAGGACAACCAATGCTCAAGCGACTTATCAATCAACGCACCCTGGGCCGGATCATCGTATGTATATTCATAAAACGGATAAATCATAAATAGATGTGACCAATGCCGATGTGAATAGGCAAACCGCTGGTCCTGACCGACCATAAAGCCCTCCTCAGGATGAACCGGATACTCGACCAGATTGCCCAGAACGGTCTTGACTTCCGAAATGATCGGGTCGTTCAGATTAAGACGATCATCGGCATAGACCATCGCTGTCATCATCCACTTCAAAATCGACAGATTATAGTTGCAGTTTCGCGGCGGCGGATACCCGTCTCGCGTATATTCCGGCGAACCGCTCGGCTTGAGATGATATGTGCCGTCATCCATCTTTTCGACATAATAATCCATCGCAAATCGATAATGTCCCCGCATCAGCGGATACAGCTTTTCCTTCAGCAGTTCATCATCCATTGTACAGCGATACTGCTGCCACACATTGTGCAGCGCATAGCCCAGATTGCCGAACTCATAACCCGATGTCGGACAACGGCGTTCGAGCGTAATCGGCGCTGATCGACCAATTGCATACCGCCCGTTGCCGCCGGCGTTGGATTCAAGGTTGTCTTTATATTTGATCATCCAATTGATCAGCGAATCGGCCGTATCGTTATGATTGGCCGCATAAAATGGCGCATACGTGGCCTGAATATTTAAATTCCACCAGATACCCGGCCACGGCGTGCCGCGTAAATACCACGGCCCGGCCAAATCGATAATCGGCCGGTCGGCCCGCGTCGCCGAGGCCATTTTGTACATCTGAATCCAGTAAAAACTTTCCAAACGACAGCTTGGTATCGATAAAAAGCTCTTTTGATAATAGTCGTGCCACCACTGACGGTGGGTCTGAATGAACTGTCTCACCCCCCTTGCCGCCGCTCGATTGACATTGTCGGCGGCCTGCTGTTTCGCCGTTGTGCCGGGCCAGGAATGCGTCCGACTGATATAGACATAAAAGGTCCCGTCGCCGCCGTTGACGATCTTCCAGCCGGTTGCCGACTGACCGGGACCGCGCCCCTGTGTATCATACTCAGGGCTGTCGGGCATCTCCTGTACACTGACTGTAACGTCGTCAACCGTATGGCGTGTTTGCGGCGGATAAGGCGTTGTGCCGGGCCTGCCGCGTTGTTCCGGACGAGACGTCTGACAAATATCCGGATGCCACTCAAGATTCAGCGATTCGCCGCCGATGGGTTGAATTTCCAGCAAAATGATGTCGTCAATCGCATGCGTCAGGGTGCGAAGCGTCATTGAACCGCGGCTGGTCTTGATCTGGCCGCGAACCTCAGCATTCCACAGGTCCAATCGCAACTGACCGGTTGGATTATCACCCTCGAAATCAAGTGTAAAATTCCCGTGCGGCATACGATACCGGCCGGTGTAAATCGAACTGTTGTTACGGTGATCGTACGCATCCGTTCGGCTGACCTCAAAAAATAAAGAGCCGTCCTCTTCTTGCCAGAACACCGTTCCGATAATGCCGTTACCGGTAAACGCCCCGTCCTTCCAGCCAGTCGGCAACTGCGTCCATACCAAGTCACTGCGAGAGAGAAAGGAACCCCAATCAACATCTAAAATAACATCCGAAACGCAGAACACAGGAAAACACAGAAAAAACCATACAAAAACAAGGTGAACTTTGACTTGAAACGATTTAGAACTCATTTTCATATTGAAACTCCACACCGAACAGCTTGCTGACATTCAAACAACATACACATTTATGCAGACTTATTATTGTATTCGCATAAGGCAACGAAATCTTACACATTTTTTCTGTAAAAATAATGCCGCACCTGTCGGCAGCGCGTTTTTTGTGCCGCTCTTTGTAACCGTTTTTCAGTAACCGATATGTCCGAGCGCTTCAGCCCCCAAACGCTCGGCCAACTGCGCCAGATACAGACTTTGCGGCGTTACCGGCTCGTTGTGTGAATCCAGCATCCCTTCGGGCAATAGCGGCTCGGAACCAAAAGGTCTCGCGGTAAGACGACTGCGACCAACACACCCGATGACCCAGTTGGCCGCACCGGGCGGCTGCTGAACTATATAGTGATCGGCCACGCAATTCCATAATACCCCCCAACCCATCGACCAGCCATGACCCGATCCCATCGATCCTCGATTGCGAAATTCAATCGCGCCCTGCGGAGCTCGCACATTGTCAAAAAGCATCCCCGTGGCCCATCGCTGGTGAGATTCGGCACGACTATCGCCGCGAAATTCGCCATTGAGGACCACAATCGGGCCGGACAGTCGGCCTCCGGTGGCGACAAACCAAACATTGTCGGCATTGACCGAACAGCGATCCAGCAGAACTTGACTGCCGTTGGGAGCAAATTCCGCCGGACGCGAAGCCCCCTGATGCCGCGCCTTGCGATTAACCGCAATATTTTGAAGTGTGATTCGACGGCCGCCGACGGATACGCTGTTCATCGTCTCTTCAATGACAAGATCTTTCGCCCAGCAGTCCTGGCCGTTCATTCTCAACGCCGTGAAATGAGGCTGAGAATGACTGATCGGTTGGAGCGGAGATAAAATATGAAGACTTTCCACGCCGGCCTGACGGATGCGTTCCGGCGGATTCACCCTGATTACTTCTGTCCCCGGCGGATTCAGGTAAACTGAATCATACGAATCGGACAACGGCACATCCAGCGTAATTGTATTGCCCGAAATAGCCGCAATCAGCCGTTCGGTATTAATTGTCGAGCCGGTTGACAACCACGTCTGGGGGCGACCGTCCCGCACCAAATTATGCATTTCCATCAATTCGACCCACGCCGCGGTAACCGGTTTTCGAACGTGAATGGTATCGCCGACAGAAAAACGGCTTGCATCGACGACAGAGAATTGGATCGCACCCGATGGAACATAGTTATCGGCAAGTGTCGTTTGAATTTGATCGGAAGGCGGCGACGACCCGCGCGACTGACCGCCGGACAGGCGAACGGCAATCGCATTGAAAGGCCGACCGGTCATTTTCAGGGTGGAGCGAGTCGGACCCTCGGCCCCGCTTCCGCGCAATACCACCCCATTGGTCGAAACGGTAATTGTTCGAGAAAGGATAAATTCACCCGGCTCCAATAGAACAGCACCCCTGAACCCATCCTTCAGCGGCAATTGTGAAACGGTATCGAGAGCAGACTGAATCGCGGCGGTATCGTCCTCGCCCGATGGCCGGACTGTCATTTTGACCGGCACGTCAGGCAGCGCCATCCCGCCGCCCATATAGCCGGCATAAGAAAAATCCATAATCCGGTCACCGGCCGGGGTCGTTTTGTAAACCAGCTTGCCATCCGGCCCCGGATAAACCCACTTGCTGGTCGTCTTTCTTTCCGCCGCATGCACCACACCACATAAACATAACAGAACGACACATCCAAACCTGGCCGCACATAACATGGGCTTGATTCTGTTCAGGATACCCATCTTGGTTTTTCCTTTCGCTGGAAAACTGTGATTGCTCCAATGAACACAATAATCAACCGTTCGCCAATCTGCCCCGCAACAATATTGCCAAAAGACGATATTGGCCGCCTTGTAACAGGTTTTGAGTGGGGCTTCCGTACTTATGCAATGATACCTCACGAATTATTTTCTCAAAAAGAAGCAAAATATCTGTATTCTCATGCTACGGCATTGATAAGGAATTCTGTAATTCGTGCAGGTACGGTATGATTGCCGAACATCGTTATAATTCGTTTTCGCCACAACGCCCGTCGCAGAGCGGCCAGCGCATCCTGAAAACTGGGGTGCGTCTTGATCGTGTACCACGGCGGAATCGGAAACTTGATTTTTCGATAGCCATGCCTCAGATACCAAGCCCACGTCACCGAATACAGAAACAAGCCGATCACCGCGGCGCGTTCCGGCCCCTTGCCCTTCCATGTCTGCGGTTCCTCGCTGCCCAGCGACTGCTTGACATTCTTGAACGTATCTTCGATACACCAGCGTCCGGCAAATCCGCCGATAACCTGAGCGGGCGTCAACCTCAGATCGGTCGTAACGAAAAAGTCGTCCTTTTCCTTGCCCGCCGGATCGCGGCTGATGACCAACAGGACAGGAGCGGCAGAGACCTTGTGCCAAATAACCACTTTGGCGATGACCAATCGATATCGTACTTTTCTGATCGGCGACAATTAAAGTTTCCGGACAATAGCCAGATACAATAAACTGTCTGAATTTCCTCCTGTCCCCCACCTGTCAACTGCTTTACACCTCTCTTTTTCCCGACCTTATTTTCCAGTTTTGAGCGTACCTTTTTCCCGCTACATGTGCAATGTACTCTAAAGTAGACTCATAACCTACTGGCAGTAGAGTCAAAGGTGGAATGTTGTGGACGCTGGATTGCCGCTGGGAGGGAACGGTAGGAAGGTCTGGAATACAAGATATCAAGCTACCGTTCGACTTTTGGCTTCCCCCGAAAATAACCGATGAGCCGCCTGCGAGAGGCGACCCATCGGCCTTGAAGCATAAATGACTATTTTGTGAATGTGTTGTCCGGCGTCTGGCCGTCCCAAGACAGGCCGACAGCCTGAACCTGGGTAACACTTGTCGTGTATGTGCCTGAAGGTGCGTTGTTGTAGGCGAACGTCACCTTGCCATCGGAACCCGTCGTGCCGGTCCACGATACAATGGAACTGGAATTCCTATACAATGTCGCAGAGACCGAGGCATTGGATACCAGCATTCCAAGATTATTTTTCAATTCAACTGAAACCCGCAGATGTTTTCCGCCGATGGTGGAGTAACTGATGTTGCTGACAGAAACGATTGTGGGTCCACTTGGTACCTCATCATCGCGATTGACAACGAACACCGCAACCTCAGAAAGTCCCTCGTAAACCGGGTCATCACTTGCGGTCGGGCCGACCCAGACTGTATAAGATACATCCCCATCGACCATATCATCGTCCACGCCGGTAATGGTAACTGTCTGGGGCACATCCCAGGTGTCAGGGTCAAATATCAGGATGTCCGGATACACGACGCCCTCGGCTTCATTGCTTGAAGTGATAGGAATCGCAACCTCACTTGTCGGCTGGGTATTCAGCACGACCTCAAACACTGCCTTGCCGCCGGCTTCTGTGGTTATTAGACCGCTTACAGGAACCACCGTGATCCCGGCCTGTTCTAAAGAGACGGGAATGAATACACAATTCCGCCAGCCGGCTGCATCGGTGCGGTATTCCCCGATGATCCAGCCGTTATTGTTGATCCCAAAGGCACAAAGACCATTAATACCGGCCGGACGATTCACCATCAGGGTTTCCAAATCCCACAGATATTCGTTTTCGCGAACAAAGCCTTTATAAGCCCTTGTGTTGCCTTTGGCATAATAGCTGCAGGTGCCGACAATTCGCCCCGTATCATTGATTCCGTACGGCGTATAACCGTACCAATCGACACCATCAATACCGGGAAAAGCACCGAGATCGGTCGCGGTCACTGTTCCTGCATCATTAATCTGCCACATAAAAGCACGGGTGTAGCTTTTTTGACCGTTAGTCACAAAGTGTGCCGTACCGACGATTACACCGGATTCGTTAATATCGCGGGCAGCACTTCGTTCACTGCCGGCGACTGGCAGGGTAATCAATTGTGCACCCTCGGTCCCAGCATTGCGCAGCAGAACGGCCTGAAGACCTCCGAAAAGTGTACCGACAACTTCTCCACTTTCGTTCATACCCTGAGCGTTACATCCCAAGTCAACCCATGAAACGATAATGCCGTCATCCTGGCACGTTACTGTGACCAGGGCACTGACGTACCTGTCAGCTGTCAGACCTGACGCCACTATCTGAAAATTATTGTTCATGTCGCCAACTTCCCACCAGTCAATCAAAGCGATGTCTTCCAGGAAAGTCGGCTGGCCTTCCGCGTCCCAGACAATGAGACGTCCATAAAGTTCAGCCATCGGGTCATCCTGAAACAGAGCTATACCGACGACCCAGCCGCTGTCGTTGATACACATCGCCTCGACCGCCACAGGACCTTCAGGAATCTCGAGATCTTGGCGCATCCAGATGCGCTGCCCATCTACTTGCTCAGACACAATCTTGTAAGGGTCGGTAGGATAGTTGCCGGAAAATCCCGCTCCTGAAAGATATACCCTTCTTGAATAACCGACAAGCATTACGCCATCGGCGTTTATTCCGATGATGTGAGAATGGGTGCTTGTCGCAAACTCCTCGGCTCCCAAGTCAATCAACTGATACTGAAGCGTCGGTTCCGGAGCCGGGGGCTTGGCAGCCGCCGCGATTGCCGCTGAAAGCCCCACGGCAAGACTACCCAATAAGATGGACTTGAAAAACCATTTTCTTAAACACATTGTTTTTCGTACCGTTTCCATAGTCATTTTCTCCTGTTCTATGGGGTTCTGTTTTACCAGAACCATTTCGTATTAACTCCTGCCGGGGCCGCCGACTCGACGACCCCGGCTGTTGTCGCTTTTACTTGCCACTGTGAATGGCGATGCAGCCACTCTGTGCCTAATATTCAAATTACTTCATGCTCAGAAGATTCTGTTGAGTATAAACGAATTCCTCCTGCTCTCCCAATGGCAGTTCAAGCCAACTTTTTGCAAGGGAGAACAGCTCTGCGATATGACCTTGTTGCGGTAACGCAGCAGCTTCGTTAGGCACAGAATAATACACATTCTTTGAGTTATTGTGCAGAGAAACTTCGTCAGTCCCATCTGAATCCGGATTGACAATCACTTTTACTACAGCATCCGTGACAGTCTCTGAATACGGAATCATAATTGTTGCAGATGCCATGGCATTCAAAGCAGGTACCTGAGCCTCTCCAATCAGCACATAGTCTCGAATCGCCTTAACAACCGTTGCCTGACTGGATTTTGGTCCGACGTTGCGTACCACCATCTCCACACCATTCTCGGCAGGCTGAATGCTCCACGGCTGAATTTGTAAATCAGGGAGAATCGATACCGTCGCCTGTGCTGCATGCCGACTTTGATCAAATTCAACGTTTTGCCCCAGCGCATCAATAAGGACAAACAGTTCATACGTTCCCGGCTCAAGATCCGAGACATCCCAGACAAATTGTATTTCGGTTGATGTGCCCCAAGCCAGTGAATCTATTGTATCCTCATATATCTGCAAGCCTTCCAGGTCATTCATATACACACGACACAGAATAGACATCAATGTTTGGCCGCCCTTGTTGTGAACTGAAAACGCTACCAGAGCAAGATCCACAGTTGGATACGCAACGATAGAAGGTTGTCCCACTTTCATATCCGCATTGAGAACGTTCTTGTATGCACAGTTGTTTTCCGTGTTATCATCGGGGATCATTCCTTCCGGATCAATCACCACTGACACAAACCCTGTATCCAATATATATGGAATTTGCCACGCTAAGTTCACGGGTATCGGCCGGCCGGGAATCATGATCGGGATTTGCTGACTTCCAATCAATTCGCCCATCGGCTCGCCATTATAAAAGTCCACCCTGATATCTTCAGCAATATAATCACCTGACAGATGAATATTTGCGGTCAGATTAACGGTTCGGCCGGGACGAATGTTATATGCATGGTAAGTGCCGGACAGAACAGAGAAATCCTGAAAATTGACGACGCCATCATTGTTGAAATCCTGACCATTGCACCAGTTCGGCTCATGACAATCCTGATTCAGCCATTCCCGTGCAAAGTTCACAACTTCAACAAGCGGATCCGCCGACACTGAGATATCCACGTCCGCAATATGCAAATCTCGCGTTGGGATATGCTCAAGCAGATAAATGTCCGATAGACCAATCTGCGGTGGAAGGTTAGGGTCTGACATATCAATCCGCTCTTTAACATAAGCCGCCAGAATATTGCCGCCGCTTTCTGTTACCGATATCATGGTTTCGACATCCTGATCGAAGGTGATCTGCTGAGCCGCCGACCAAAGCATATAGTCGGCATCCAGCACACTGTAATAGATATCTACAAATTCTTCGGAAAGGGCAGTCCAATACATGACAATCTTACCGGCTTGGTTTCGATAAAGAGTCGGTTCTGATATTCCCGGATATTCGAATGCCAACTCAGGTTCCGTCCAGATACCATCAATGAAAGCCGAAAACCACACCTGGTCGGTTGTGGACTGTTCGCCGTTTGAGAGCATCTGCGGAACCTGACTTTTTGTCCACACCACAATCGGCATGCCCGCTCGATCAATTGCCACATTTGCGGATACCTTGGCTATGGCCGCTTCATTGGTCAGATAGTACTCCTCGCTCCATTGGCCGCCCCGAAGACGAGTGCGAACGACCACCTCGATATCTTCCAATGTCGCCGCATTGCCATCGTGATCATTCAGCCAGGTCAGTATTTCATGCGTCGCCGTGCGCGCAACGGCGGGAGGCAAGGCGGTCGGCAGATTTTCAGCGATTTCATACGCCGGTCCGAAGCCGGTCCCGTTCCAGTCCGCGGCCATCAGGTTGACCAGCGGCGCAACAGAATCGTCGTCCCACACGGAAATTGCATTGGTCGGGCTGGACATCCAGCAAACTCGCAACTGACCGGGGACAGACCTGTCAAACCACGGCAAGATGTCCGCATATTGATTGTTGGTCAGCGCAAGCGGAGTCTGCCAGCTTCCCGTTGCCTTGTTGTATTTTGACCAGACAACCTCGAAATCTCCGATAATATCCTCGGGACCTTCTTCGGCTCCGGTAATCTCCGGCGCCTGCATCCAGACCGCAATCTCGGTTCCGGCTTCGTCAATCGCCGCAGCCGGATGGGTATCCACTTTCAGGTTATCCGTAATCGGTGCGTGCGTGGTCCAATGATTGCCGTTCCATCGCGCAAAGTAGATTTCCTGATGCTTGCCAATCGGCTTGGAGGCGTCATCATAGACAAATACCAGCACCCCCATGTCATTCGTGGCCGCAATCGAAGGCCTCGGCGAAGGTCCGACATTCAATATCGGTCCGGGCAAACCGTCTATCGCCATGGGCCGCATCAGATCAGGGTCATCAACCGGAAACACACAATAGCCTTGTTCGGCATCGAGGTAATCCCGGCTCATCAGTTCAATAACGGAAGTTGACATGCTTTGCATTGGTATCAGCTGCATCGCTGATGTTTCAGGACATGGGGAAACATCAAATGTCTCTTCCCATTTTTTTGTCCATAGTAATGCTCTGACTCGTGCTTCGACAAATATCTTAAAATAGATATTCTGAATATATCGGCTCAAACAGTAATTGGTGTCGCCCTCGGGGGCTTTTGGAAATTGAAATGTGATAGAGGGGTTTCCGCCTATCGTCCCCGACGCATCCCAGAGGATTGAGAGCTTGGTTCCTACTGTTCCTGCGATCGAACTATCAAATGTTAAAGTTCCCCTTTTAAATTTCAACCCCGCCACCAAATCCGGTGTTCCTTCTTCGAGGAATATATGACCTCCGATCCCCGTCCTGATGGTTGCATTAAAATAAGGACATGGATCTACAGGACAGAAAGGAAGACGTGCATCAGGAGTTTTAAATTGCCTCGACGCATAAAGATACACATCCAGGTCATGAAGTTTAAATTCAGGAATACATCGCCCGCTGCCATTGATTTTGGATTCAATCTCAGCCTCTCCGTGGTCTCCGCCCCAAAGTCTTCCACCCCAGCCGCCTGTAAGACTGAAATCCGCTTTATAACCAGGCTCGGAGAAATCTGAAAGTAAATCCCAGTTAAATAATAATGGGTCCAATTCAAGGCCCCATTTACCTCCAATTTTAGGGATCAAATCCGGGATATCTGCCACGGCATTTATAGAAAAATCCTTATATTTGGAATTCCCTTGATAGTTGACTTTCTTTGCCGTTTCTTTGTCTGTTTCAATAACAGCTGCTATACGTCCTTGATGCCTTGTCCAATCCGGCAATTGTGTTCCTCCGAAATTCAGGGTATAGACGGGCGTCTGGGTATTATCCGCGGCAACGGCATAGACACTTAACTCATTCCTGGCTCCGGGTAAATAATTCAAATCCTGACCCATATCAAAGATTGTCTTTGCCCAGAATTCAGTCGTATTGACGATTTTTTGTTTGCCGTTCAAATTAAAAAAGACCTGTCCCTGCGTTTTATCTTGCCAGTTAACCCAAGCCGTCATCTCATTTTGCAGGCTCACTCCCTGAACAAATACGCCGGCATATTCCGATACAACCGATTCAATTTGAAATTTATCTCCGGTGAAATTTGCAAGTGCAAAACTGCTTGAAGTTCCGACTCCCGTTGCGGCCTGAAGCAACCCCGTCAACAGCATCATACCCATCGCGGCAATTCCCGCGAACATCGAATTTTTATTTGCCGGTAACATTGCTTTTCTCCTATAAATTGAGTTCCTTATACCAATCTTCTACTTTTTTTCTCTTAGCTTTCAGCTATTTGTCTGCTTCAGGTGTCTAAATTGATTCGATTAAAACCAAAGACCAATGATCGTATCGTGAATATCAGGGCCCCATCGATATGACACCATTAACGGCTGACCCTCGTGGTACGATGGTTCCGCCAACAGGATTTTGGCTGATAACATGACCATATGGAATAAAGGGATGTCTTTGTTGTGTTATTGTACCGACTACTAAACTTGCCGCATTAATTGATGCAAAGGCATCTGAGATATGCATACCGACTACGTTGGGAACAGTGGCTGAGGGCCCCTTTGAAACCACCAAGTTTATAGGCGAACCATGCAAATATAAGGTTCCAGGAGCAGGGTTTTGACTGATCACATGACCCGACTCCACCGTCTCGCTGTATTCCTGCGAAATCGTTCCTACTACAAATCCTTTCATCACTATTTGAAATTGCGCATATTCTTGAGTCATCCCGATTAAATTGGGGACGGGACCTGCTGTTACACCTTTTGAAATGGTCAAATTTACTGTTGACCCTTTCGAAACCTGAGTTCCGCCAAGAGGGTCCTGGCTGATCACGTTTCCTGGGGGCACTGTATTGCTATAGGCTTCTGTAACGGTTCCCACGACCAGTCCAGCCGCAACTATCGCGGCTTGTGCGTTTGCCTGCGTCATGCCGGTTACATCGGGTACGGACACCAACACCGGCCCGATTGACACCACCCCATTAACGGCTGACCCTGGCGGCACTTTGGTTCCGGCAGCAGGATTCTGGCTGATGACATACCCATAGGGAATAGTAGGGTGATTCTCTGTTGTAACTTGTCCCAGCACCAGGCCGGCCGCATCAATTGCTGCATAAGCATCTAAGTACTCAAGTTGACTGATTTTTTAAACATAGATTTATGCGGCGATCAGTAGTCGCCCAAGCTCTTTGACAATTTGCGTTCCACTGGACAGTTTCTTTAAGTGTTCCGTCAGATCGTTCCAGACGATGC
>JBNRMN010000009.1:0-36278 GCA_050309605.1 Anaerohalosphaeraceae bacterium | reverse complement strand
GACAGATTGTTCCGTGCGTTGTTTCATTACACGAAACAATACTCAAAATACAGGATGGCGCAAGTCTAAAATATGAATTTTTCAAAGAATTTTTAAAATTTTTGCTTCAAACGGCTAAAATCTTACGGATTATCTAATTTAAGCATACTGGTATGACCTATAATCTACTTGACACTTCTTGGGAAGTGGATATAATGTGACTTGTGTACGAGAAAACAGAAGTGGCTTTAAGGAGAAACTGATGAAGAAGGCATTTGTTTTTCAAATCTTACTTGTCCTGTTGTCTGTCAATCCTGCAGTGATGGCTTTAACTTTGATTGATGGTCAATCTCACACTATCAGCACCTATTATCATAGTGATCTAGAATTAGATCCCGATAATGACATAATTCCAGGCACACACGTTAATTTGGTTGAGGGTGGTTTATTTTTCGGTAGTATCTATCTATATCATCACGCTACTCTTAATATTGATGGTGGGACAGTCAATTACGGAGGTTTTCATGCAGAGGGAGATAACATGATTACCATAACTGATGGCTTAGTTAAGGGGTATAGCAGTGCGACTTCAAATTCTACTGTTAATATTATAGGGGGAGATACTAATCATCTTACTCTTCACGAAAATGCTCATCTGTCTATATACGGGGGTTCTCTTGGAGCCTTCAGTAGTTATGGGAATTCTATTGTTTCAGTGTTTGGAGGGTCTATTGAAGATTATTTGAGGGTGGGTGATAGTGGTAGTATTTTTCTTTATGGAACAGGATTTGAAGTTAACGGGCAAACTCTTTCTTATGGAGATCGTCTAAGCGATTTCGTTCCGCTTACAGAGTGGTTTGAGACTCACTACCAGAGAACTGGCACTATCACAGGTACGTTGGCAGATGGTACGGCACTAAATAATACGTTTAATATTATCTATTTGAATGGCGTTGAAGTTACCGCTGACATCATCATCGTTCCCGAACCTGCTACCGTCTCCCTCCTTGTCTTCGGAGCCTTTTTGGCGGGGAGAAAGAGAAGGATAATGGGGCGGAAATAAAAAGCTGAAAGGGGTTGCATCAATGAGCAAAATATCAAGTACAGTATTCTCGATCTTACTGATTTCGGCGTCTGGTTTTTCAGAGAAATATGAAATCATTGCCTTAGGAACATTTGGGGGGATTGAAAGCAGTGCATATGCCATCAATGATTATGGTTATGTAGTGGGCACTGTAAGATATGAACGCACATCCGAACAGCCCTTTCCGACACAGGCTTTTGTGTGGAATGCAAATCAAAGCATTCTTCTTTCGCCGGATACATATCAAAGCAGTGCACTTTCGATTAACAATCAAGGTGAAATTGTTGGTTCTGTAAAGAAAGATACCGTCAGCCCAACGACCGCATTTTATTGGAACAGCCAAATAGGTATGCAGTATTTTGATATGCCCGAAGATATTCAGCATAGTACGGCTTATGGAATCAATAACTCCGAGCAGATGATAGTCTATACGCGGCAAAGCGATGATTATTGGGCACTGAAATTTGTCAGTTACGCCGGAAACATGAGCGCGGGTTTTGCTCCGATTAATTATCCGACACCGTTGGGCGGGATTGCACTTGCTATCAGTGATTCCGGGCATATCGTTGGGACGGCTTGTCCCGATTTGGAGCAGTTCAATACTCGAAGAGGGTATATTTGGCAGAATGGAGAATTAACATTCTTTGAGGGCTTAGGGGGTGATTCCGACATGGTTTGGAGCGTCAATAGTTCCGGCTCAGCCGTCGGGTACTCCTACCTTTCCGCTTTGCCGGCTCCCCAGATATATCATGCAGCATTGTGGGAAAATGGACATGTGTATGACCTTGGAACTCTTGGCGGAACTAATTCTCAAGCACACAGTATAAACGAAAATGGGTTGATTGTCGGGTTTGCCGAAATAGCGGACGGCTCACAGCACGCATGTCTATGGAAAGGGATGCAAATCATTGATTTGAATGATTATTTGCCGGTCGATTCCGAATGGAGTTATCTGAAAAGTGCCATTGATATCAATATATATGGTCAAATTGTGGGCATTGGAATCATTGATGGTCGAGAGCAGGCATTTCTAATGACGCCTATTCCCGAACCCGCCACAATCTCCCTTTTTGCTCTCGGAGCATTTTTGGCTGGGAGAAAGAGAACATAACAACTGCATCTATTCCCCCATCAACGCAGCCGGCACCTGCTTTGTCTTGTACCTGCCGGCATCGATGACTTTGTTCTGGAGCTTAGGAGGGAGGAGTAAGTGTGAATAACTTTTGTCTGGAGTAGACAGAGTGGGAGTTGCAGAATAACTGATGGTGTAAGAACAGAAGTCACCCACAGAGGGTGTGATTGTTTTACGAAACGGAGAATATTTATGGTTATACTATTCCATTGGGGAGTATGGTGGTTCTGGACAATATTTTACTCAGCGGTCATATGTGTATGTTTCCTTGGAAAGAAGAAAAATACAAACAGAGGCTGGAATTTATTTATAGTGGCAGAAATTTTATTTTTACTAACACACATCCCTTCAATTTACTTTATGTTCTACACCAGAAAATTTATTTATTATCAATATTTTGCAATGGGACTAATAATTCCTATTTCAATGATGATTTGGATCGTCGGGCTATATTACATAGCAACAAATAAAGATCATTAAAACGGTATGGGGATTGGTAAAGGCCCCTATCCAAGAGCTAAAGTCAGTCTCGAAGGGACAGGACAGATGGCGAGAAATATCTTTATCGGTTTAATGGCATTGATTGCCTTCATTATTGTTGGCTTTTTGTACGTTTCAGGCATTATCAGTGTTTTATTTTTGGAAATTAAAATGCGTTCTCAAAGCTATTATGGGCCGGTTGTCAGAGATTTGGCGTTAATTTGTTCCCATATAGAGTCGGAGGACGAAACCACTCAGATCAACAGTATCTGGTGGCCGGACTCGGTGAGAAAACTGAATCCGCTTTGGGGCTATTTAGGTCCCGACCGAGCAGGCGTGTTATTTACCTGCGGTTTTAGCCATCTGTCGTATAAGCTCGAAAAGGTTCAGGATGACAGCGAACATGCCAATAGATGGGAATTATATTTTGAAGACGAAGGGAGAAGGAAGTATCTTGCAACCATAGACTTGTCTGGGGACGAATCCTTTGATTTCGATACAATGTATCGTGAGGCATTTGGGGAATATGAAATCAGGTTAAAAGAAAATCCCGATTCAGCTCAATTAAAACAAGGCGGATTCAACTCCCAAGTGCAACTGAGTTAAATCCCGTTTTGTTATCCGGTTAATTTTTTCCGTTCATAAAATACTTCATTCGGGGTTAAAAAGCCAAGCGATTTTCGGGGTCGATTATTCAGACGTTCCATGATGTGTTCAATCTGCTCATCGGTTAATGTCCGGATGTCACTTCCTTTGGGCACATATTGGCGGATCAAGCCATTGGTATTTTCATTCAAGCCCCGCTGCCATGCACTGTACGGGTCGGCAAAGAAGACGTTGATTTCGAGCGTTCGGGCAATCGCTTCATGGGTTGAAAATTCTTTGCCATTGTCCACCGTCAGTGTATAGTTCCGTCGCGGCAGCCCTTCCATGAGTCCGATGATGGTTTGCTCAACGGCTTGGGCGGTATAGCGATCGACTTTGCCAATGAGCGTCAGTTTGCTTTTGCGGTCCACCAGGGTAACCATCGCCCCTTGGTGATTCTTACCGACCACCGTGTCGCCTTCCCAGTCGCCGATGCGCCTGTTGCGTTCCACAATCGGCGGGCGTTTTTCAATGCCCACCCGGTTTTTGATGGTTCCACGCCTGTCCCGGCTGTTTCGGCGTTTGCGTCGCTGCTTGGTGCCGCCGATGCGCAACTTTTTATACAGGGTTCCGCCGGCCGCTTTGTCCTGCCAGATATGCTGATAAATGCGTTCATGGCTGACGGTCGGGCCGGCCCAGGTGGGATCGCGTTTCATGCGTTCGGCAATCTGTTCCGGCGAATGTTCCTGGCGGAGTCGGGATTCGATATAAGCGACGGTTTCCGGCGTCATTTTCACGGCTTTACGAGCTTCCCAGCGTCTCTGTAACGCCTTTTGCTGGGCCTGCTTAGGGCGATATCCGCGCAAGCCGGTATTGCGGGACAGTTCCCGGCTGACGGTGCTGGGCGATACGCCCAAGGCCGCAGCGATCTGATTTTGTTGTTTTCCCGCTTGCTTCATCGCGTAAATCTCGATACGATCCTCTTCGGTGAGTTGCTTGTATTCTCTCATAAGTGTTCCTTTTAACCGAGGTCACCAAAATCCAGTGAGAGAGTATACCAGCTCACCACAATTTTGGCGACTCAGTTGCACTTATGAGTTGAATCCGCTCAATCAAGAGAAACGATCATGTCGCTTTTTTACAGGGCTGATGATGAGATTGTGCATCAATAGTCAATTCGGCTGTCCATCGCGAATAATAATTGTACTTTTGCCGGGCCGGGTACGGGCTGGGGGTGCTTTTCTCTATGGGCCTTATCCCAGCAGAATTATTTGATTTACTTGGCTTCATTCATCGAGACGATATAATGGCACTTGCCTGAAATAGACAGAAGGAGAGTTGTAAAACAGTGAGACCAAAAGCGATGGTGCGTTAACAAAAGGGCAAGTGCATTATCTTTTGTCGTTAAGGCTGGTATCGACAACAGGAGGACGTCGCTTATGAGAGTAGTCAGCTTGCAACCTTTCCAGAAAAGTTGTCAATAACACCACTCGGTGAAATAAAAAAGCCCGACCGATGGGCCGGGCTTGAAAAGATACGTCTATGGGTTGGGGGGGGGTTATTCCCTTTCTTCCTCTTTTTCTTTCTTGTACTGATCGATGATTTGCTGCTGGATGTTCGGCGCCGTCGGCTCGTAGTGACTCAGTTCCATCGAATAGCTGCCCTGGCCGCCGGTAACGCTCTTGAGTTGGCTGTTGTAGTTGGCCACCTCCGACAGCGGGACCTGGGCCTTGATGACCATCATCCCGCCGGTAAGCATTTCCTGACCGGTCACACGGCCGCGTCGGCTGGACAAATCGCCGGTGATGTCGCCCATATTCTCAGACGGCACGGTGATTTCCATATTGACAATCGGCTCCAGCAAGACCGGCCTGGCCTTTAAGACCGCATCCAGAAACGCCCCTTTGCCCGCCGCGCGGAAGGCCACTTCTTTGGAGTCCACCGGGTGGTACTTGCCGTCATAAATGGAGACCTTGACATCCTGCATCGGAAAGCCCGCCAGACAGCCGCTGTCCATTACATCGTTGATGCCTTTGAGAATCGCCGGCTCGTATTGTCCCGGAATTGAGCCGCCGAAAATGTCCCATGAGAATTCCAGCGTAGGATCGGAATTGCGCTCAGCCGGCTCGACCCGAAGATACACTTCGCCGAACTGCCCGGCGCCGCCGGTCTGCTTTTTGTGCCGGTAGTGTCCTTCGGCCTTGGCGGTAATGGTCTCGCGATACGGAATCTTCGGCGGTTTGGTGTTGACCGCGACCTTATAGCGGTTTTCCATCTTGGACAACATCACACGCAGATGTAAATCGCCCAACCCGTTGATGACCATTTCTTTGGTCTGGGCGTCGCGAGTAACCTTAAAACACGGATCTTCATCGGTCAGCCGGTCCAGTGCCGCGCTGATCTTGTTTTCATCGCCGCGCGAGGCCGGCTCCATCGCCAGCGAAAACATCGGATTCGGCAGCGGCGGCATCTCGATTTTGCCGCTGAATTTGCCGTCGTGGACCAGATCGCCCAGATGCAGCTCATCAATCTTAGACAGCGTAATCATATCGCCGCATTCACCCGTTTCCACCTCTTTGGTTTCGGCACCCTGCATCTTGAGCGGATGGCCGGGGCGAATCGGCTTGCGGGCGTCGTTAATCATCAGTTGCGTGGCAGAGGTCAGCTTGCCGCTGAACAAACGGATCGAGGCTTGCTTCATATTTGACCGGGCATCGAAGCCGACGCGGAAAACCAATCCGCACAGCGGACCGTTCGGGTCGGGTGTGACAACAGTCGTTTCCTCGCCGCTTTTCAGCACTGCCGGGGCCGCCTCGGCCGGCGACGGAGCGTAGTTGGCGATCACATTCAGCAGTTCGGTGATGCCGACTTCGTGGCGGGCGTCGGTGAACAATACGGGAATCAGCGTTCCGGCCTGCATCGCCTTGACGATGACCGCGCCGAGTTTGTCTGTGCTGATTTCTTCTCCGCCCAGATAGCTTTCCATCAGCTCTTCATCGGCTTCGATAGCGCTTTCCATCAGTTCTGTATGGGCCTGCTGCGGATCCATGACCGGCGAGCTGCCGCTGGAGCCGGCAATGCAGTCAATAATCGAGGTTTTGTCGTCGGTCGGCAGATTGGCGCAGCGGCACTGCGTGCCAAAGGTTTCCTGGATCTGTCCCAGCAGTTCGGCCAAATCGATATTGTCGGCATCTATGCGGTTCACGACAATCATTCGGGCTTTGCCCGCGGCGGTGGCGGCTTGAAACAGCTTGCGGGTGTTCATCTCAATGCCGTTGGCCGCGTTAATCACGAGGACCGCCGTATCGGCCGCGGGAATCGCCGGCAGCGCGCCGCCGACAAAATCCGGATACCCCGGCGTATCAATCAAGTTAATCAGCTTGCCGTTGTGATTGGTGTACAGCAACGACGAATGAATGGAATTGCCGCGGCTTTTCTCTTCGTCGTCAAAATCGCTGACGGTGTTCTTCTCATCGATGGAGCCGAGCCGGTTGGTCACCCCCGTCTTGTGCAGGATCGCTTCGGCCAGTGAGGTCTTGCCGCTGTTGCCGTGCCCCAATAAAACAATATTGCGAATATCCTTTAGACTTGCCACGATATTGAACCTCCGCTTACCTTGAGTTCATTTCCGGTTCACATAAAAAGAAGAAATATAGCCCATTAAATACGAATTATCAAGTGTAAAAATGACCTATCTGAATAAAAAACAAGATGTGCCGGATGTAAAAATAGAGTTATAAAGGTAAATTGGGTTGCCGTGAGGTCGCAGGGCAGTTACAATAGCCTCAACATTATGTTCACAGGACTAATTCAATGACTCAGCCATACACCATTCACACGCCGCTGGACGACCAGACGGTGCGAGACCTTAAAGCGGGCGACGAGGTGCTGCTCAGCGGCACGGTGTATGCCGCTCGCGACCAGGCTCATAAGCGGCTCTGCGCCCTGATTGAGGCAGGACGGCCCCTTCCGTTTGACCTGGCAGGACAGGTCGTTTACTACGTTGGCCCGACGCCGGCCCGACCGGGACGGGTCATCGGAGCCGCCGGTCCGACCACGGCCTCGCGAATGGATGCCTTTACCCCTGCATTATTGGCTCGCGGGCTGAAAGCGACGATTGGCAAAGGCATTCGCGGCCCTGAAGTGCAACAGGCCATCGTTCAATACGGGGCGGTGCATTTTGCCGCACTCGGCGGCGGGGGGGCATTGCTCAGTCAATACATTTCTGCCTATGAGCTGGTTGCCTGGGACGATTTGGGCGCAGAAGCCCTTGGCCGACTGGAATTTACAGACTTTCCGCTGACCGTGGCTTACGACGCCTTTGGCGGGTGTGTCTATCGCTGACCAGTCTAAATTCATTCAAGACCTTAACTGACTGAAAACCGGGCCTGTTTTGACATAAATATAGTCTATAAAAGAATTTAATGTTTTCTGAAAAAGGCCAAAAACTACTCGTCCGAAAGGACGAATCCTCAATTTTGCTCTTTGATCTTGGATTTTTGATCTCTCAAACCGGCCATCATTCAGGTTGAGTTAAGGCGGCCATTCTTATTTCAGCAACTCGATCGGGGCATTGTTGACGAATGCCTCGGCTACTTCAAAGGCTTTTTGTCGCGTAGAAATATCCGGATAAGAAGGCGGTTCAGTGATCCCGTGACGGGCCAGCAAACGGGCCGCCTCAATGCGGACTTCCTGAGCCTGACGGGTTGCGTCGCCGAGGATGCGCATCGACTCCTGCGGGGCGTGGAACCCCATCCCATTGCTTGAAGAGACATAATCCCAGCGAAATTGTGCGTGTCGCAGCCGTGTCCGCAGCGGGGCCAGCGCCGCCTCATCGGCCCCGGCCTGCATGGCTGCGGCGATGTCAAAATGCGCCTTGACCAGGGCCTCTTCGGCCTTGACCATAGCGTCGGAAACCGTCGTTTGAATGCTCTCAACGCGCGTACGAATCTCATCTTCACTCCAGCGATGGCACACCGCGCAGCTATTGGCAATATTCAGCAGCGGGCTTTGGACGTGGTGGTCGGTAAACTTCATTCCGCCTTCGGAGCGATAGGGCATATGGCAATCGGCGCAGGCCACATTCCGATAGGCATGAATGCCGTGGCGATACAGCTCATAATCGGGATGCTGCGATTTGATGATGGGAGTTTTGGAAATCGGGTGCACATAATCGACAAAATCAATCGCGTCATAATACGCCATCATGTGTTCAACATTCGTCCCCTCTTTCCACGGCAGCGTCAGGTAATTGCGCGGTTCTTCGGCAAAATAATACTCCACGTGGCACTGAGCACAGACCAGCGACCGCATCTCCTGAAGCGTGGCCTTGGTGATGTCTTTGCCTTGTGCGGCAAAGGCCTCCACCAGCGCCGGACGGCTGATGCGCAACTGCATCGTCTCGGCGTCGTGGCAGTCCACGCAGCCGATCGGATGGGTCATCCGGTCGGTCAAATCGTGAAAGTTGGCCGCATAAAACGCCGCCGTACCCATTTCATTCATCGTTCGCGGCACATCAGCGCTCTTGCACGTCCAGCATGTGGCCGCCTGGAACGGATACGCAAGACGCTCGGTATTTTTCACATCCTCCAACGCATAATAATGTCCGCGCGCCTGCAGATATTCTTTGCTGAACCCATAACCGGCAAATAAAATCACTTGCGCAGGATAGTCTTCCAGGTAGTCGCGCTGAACGGCGCCGCCGAACAGCGTTTGCGTGTCAGTGGTGCGGGTCCGCAGATAGCTTTCGTACTGGTGGGGATAATTTTGGCCCCATTTGGCGTTGTCGGGTTCCCAGTCATCCAACGGCTGTACAATCATCGTCGGACGCTGCGCTTCCCATCGTCGCTCCATAATGGAGACCGACAACAGCCCCAACACAATAATCGCAACGGCCAGCAGGCCCGCCAGTCCAATACCAAGCCACAAGGGAATACGAATGGGAGCCTGGCGATGGTCTGCGAATTTGGTTTTATGAATCTTCTTCATTGTGCTAATCTCCGGATTTCCTGATATCGATGCCGGCCTTTGGCAGCGCCGGGCGCAACGGCCGCGGCGAGGCGGAAAGGCTGTGAATATCGCCGTGAATGTTCTGATGACAGCTCCAGCAGGTCTGCTGCTGGGTGTCGAACAGTCGGATCATTTGAAATTGGTTCGCATGGCAGCGGACGCAATTGTTTTGGACCACCGGAACGGCGCCTTTGGACAGCGTCAAAACCTGCGGCTCTTTGCGCATGGTAAAGACAAACGAATGCCGTGCCCCGTCCATCGCCTTAAAAGCGGTCTTGGCCAGAATGTTGTCGTGCGGGACGTGGCAGTCGTTGCAGGTGGTGTCCCGGCTGTGGCTGCCGCGCTGCCACGAGGCATACGCGTCAGTCATTACGTGGCAGTTGATGCACGTTTCAGGGCTGTCGGACAAGTAGGAAACCGCATTTGAGATGCGCACCACGACGACGCCCATCCCTGCGGTGATCCCCGCCAGACCGTACACGGCAACCTGCCAAAATCGCGGCAATCCCGGCAGGGCCAGCAATGTCAGTATTTTTCCCACCATACTCGTATATTAGAGACTGATTGTAGAAAGTCAATTGCTTAGACGAATGATTTCTAATTATTTTGAGTTATTTTTGGATCGATAAGCATTTGTTGATAAAAAACTTATATTTTTTCTATCCCGATGAAAAATATTTTTATTGACACAAAACACGACTTAGTTTAGTATTCCTATTAGTAAAGTGTGAAAAAGGTTGTTGTGAATTGAAATATGAAATAGTGGAGGGGAGATTTTTTTTTGAAATATAAGTAAGACCATAAAAATCCTATTTCTAATACCCACAGTTGAAAGGGTGTGATCATGTGCTAAATACAGACAATCAGCGGGGGGCGAACGGAAAATAAAAGAGGAGATATTTCATCTTTTGAAAGGGAGAAACGATGGGTACGCAAAACAACCATTTCTTAAAAAGAATTGTCCTTTCTTTGATTTTCAGTGGTTTGTTGACGGTTTTTCTGGTGCCGGCAAGTGCCCAGGAACCGGACGACCAGGAGTGGGTGATCCTGCCGGTAATAGTCAATATCGTTGACGACAGCGATGCGAGCAAGCTGGACGATGCCATCAAAGTAGCCAATGAGATATTCAAACAGGCCAATATCCGCCTGGTAGTGAAAAAAACCAACCAAAACGTAGAAATCGGGGATAAAGACGGCGAGCTGACCGAAAAAGAAGGTGACCAGGCGCTTCGGGACGGCCAAAGGGAGATCGAAAACACGTTTCAGGACGAGGACGGCAACTGGGACGGTACGGGACTGAAAATCACCCTGGCCGACGATTGCTGGGTCGAAGAGCCGGGCACGATCGGCTGGGCCGTGCATCGCAAGCCGGTTGTGGTGGTTGAATCGGCTGACGCCAATTCCGTCGGCAGTACGATTGTTCACGAATTGATCCATGTTTTAACGGTAACCGACCACCGCGACGACCCCAATGACGTGATGTACCCCACCGACGAAGGGGGGACCCTGATCGATCCCAATGACATCAAAGAAATCTTCCCCGAAGCCAAAAAACGCGGCACTGCCTTCAGGCTGCCGCGGCTGCCCGCTTTCCGAGGCTGGCGATTTTCGCCGTTTTTTGTCAGTTTCAGCACGACCCTGCGCGGTGCGACGCTGGATGATTTTGATGATGTGCTGATAGAAGGCCAATTGCCCCCCGATGCCCCGACGGTGGCCTATGCCGATATTCGCGAGGTCTCTTTCTTTGCCGAAAACCCCTTTACGCCAGGGGCCGTGGGACGATTGGAAATCCATCGCGGGGCGGTTTTTCCGGAGTTTGCCGTCAATTCGTTCTTTGATATCTATTTTGAGATTGATCCGATGTTTCCCGGCCCTGATTTGCTGATTCAGGTGCACGGATTGACTCAGGGGGGCGGATATGCCGCTGCGATTGATCTTCAAAGCGGCGAGGTATGGACGCTGCCGGAGCCGGTGCAAGTCCACACCAACGAGAAATTTGACGGTTCGATACCCATCCTCTATGACCATACGGTTGAGTTGCTGATCCCCATCGAATTGCTTCAGTTGAACCTTCACTCGGCTAACCCTGTTTTGTGTCAGGTCAACAGCTTCAATGAGGATCATCGGCTGGGCGAACCGATCTTTCTGTTGGATCAGACCGAGCCGTTTGCGATTCGTCTGACCGGCTGCTGCATTGAGCCGAGGCTTGAGATGGAGGACATAAGTCGTCCCGGTCAAGATGTGATGGCGCTGAAGGGATGCGGTTTTGCCCCGAATGACCCGATCCGCATTTTGATCAATGACGTTCCCGCGGGCACGGCTCTTACGAATGCACAGGGCGAGTTTGTGTTTTCGATTCGTCCGTGGATGCCGTTGCCGGACGACGACGATTTGGGCGTATCCTTGGAGCCGGGCCGACATGAGATTCTGGCGATATCCGCCGACGATTCACGTCCCCGGGGAGCAGCGTTTGCAATCGGGTATGCTGCCTATTGTCCGCAGGGCGTGCCGACTGCCGATCTGACGGGCGATTGCGTCGTGGATTTGCACGATTTGGCTGTGCTGGCTTCGCAATGGCTTGCCGGAACACACCACGAAACGATAGATGACAGTTTTTAATTGATGGAAATTGTTTATACAAAACCGTTCGATGACCCGTTTGTCCGGTCGATGACCGGCAAATGCGACATTGAACCATTCAGACAGAAAGGATTCGACTATGAATACACACATCCTATTTAGTTTATGCACTGTGGGGCTGCTGCTGGCGGCGGCGGTACCGCAGGCAAATGCGGAGTGTTTGATTCCCTGTCCGGGGGATCTGAACGATGACTGCCAAGTGGATTTACAGGACTTTATGATCCTGGCTCAAAATTGGCTGACGGACTGTTCGCCGCCGAGCGAGCTGCCGGTGCTGACGGTAACCGATGTCGGTATCGATCCGGCACAGGCCGAAGCGCTGGCCCAGGCGCTGGGGATTCCGCGCCAACTGGTTGTGATTGAAGACGGTCAGCCGCTGTTGTTTATTGACCCGGAAAAGCATCTTGCTTTGCCGACCGTACCCGTTGAGGATGAGCAGTTGATTCGCGAATTGCTCAAGGATACGCCGGATGTGGAAGACGGCAGCGAGATCGTCTTTGAGGCGATTGACGAGCAGGCCTTGCTGAAAATTGTTCCAACACCCCCCCAGACGGCGCTGTCGAAGTTTTTCGGTGCGCTGGCCGAAAGCGGCATTCGGCTGGGGGATGGTCAGCCCGAAACGTCGCACACAACCTTTGAGTTAGTGGATACGCAGGGCAATCTGCTGCTTCCGGCTGTTCAGACGGATACGCGCGTTCACTTCCATCCAGCGCTGAACAATATCCCCATCATGGGGCCGGGCGCCAAGATGAGCGCGGCGTTTGATCCTCAGGGTAATGTAACGGAACTGGTGTTTGCCCGTCGCGGCGTCGAGCCGGGACGACAGACGTTTCCGCTGCTCGGACCCGGCCAGGCCGTGCAGCGCGCCCTTGGGGCCGCCGCAGCGGCGCGATTTGTGCCGGAGCAGGAGGCCCAGTTGGTCTATTTTGCGCCGCCGCTGTCCGAGCAGGGCGTCAAGACACTGATTCCGCATTACGATATCGGCGGCATCATCTTCACGCCGGAAGGCGCCCAGTTCCACCAGTTGCGCCGTCTGGTACCGGCCATCGCCGATCCGCAATTCGTGCCGTCCGTTGATTTGGAAGTAGGGGTCCAAGAGGGCTATCTGGTTGCGGCACAGGCTGATGTCAGCGGCGGTCAGGAGCCTTATCGCTATTTCTGGCATTCGACCTCAACTGATCTGAGCGAAGTACCGGATGACCAGGCGGGCGTTCAGTACTGGGCGTTTCCGCGTGAGCAGGCCGGGCCGGAAACCCTCACGGTCAACGTTATTGACGATAACGGCATTCTTGTTTCGACATCACAGACGGTCATCGTCGGTTACGAGCAGAAGGTTGCTCAGACCGGCGGCGTCGTTCCGGCGGCAGTGGGCCGAGATTTCGGTATTTCACGCGCGGTCTCGGACCTGGGGGCGGTCAACCAAAGCGGTTTTCGCTCGCGGTTCTTAGAGGACGGCGTTGCTCAGCGGTTTAACTGGACGGGTACCTCGGCCTGGGAAAAAGACTTTAAGCAGCCCCCGGCGGGTTTGGATACCCAATACGTGGACAATGCCGATATCGTCTTTTACATCGGCCACGGCTATGGCGGCGGTTTTACATTTGAAAGCAGCCAGGATGACGGCACGCTGACTTATACCGATGCCGCCGGCGCCTGGGGCAATCACGACCTCGAATGGCTGGCGCTGCTGTCATGTCAGGTGCTCAAGGGCGATTACGGCGGAAAAAGCTGGGCCACGCGATGGGGTCCGACATTTGACGGATTGCATTTGCTGCTGGGCTTTCAAACCAACGCCTATGACTGGCCTCAATTCGGCAGACGGTTTGCCGATTATACCCTTGGTCGAAAATTCTTATTTGTCACCCTGCCGCCGCTGCCCATACGGACGGCCTGGTTTAAGGCCAAAGCCGAAGAGCAGCCGGCCTCCGTCGAGTCGGTGGTGATGGGGCCGGTCGGTCCCGGCGGAGTTCTGGGCGGCTATAACGATTACTTCTGGGGAAAAGGTCCGGTCAGTTGCGATCTGCGCGGCAGTAACATCCGAGGTTTCTGGCGGCAGGTGTATAAATAAAAAGACCGGATACGTTATAACACAATTGATATGAGGCTTCGTGAGGGGAGAACCTGTCAGGACACCCGTAATGGCTTCATTGCGGGTGTCTCTGACATGGGCAGACCGATTAGCCCGGTTGTATATCGATGTCAATAACGCGATTGCGGTACAGCCGCGTCTCAAGCGATTTCTGGTAGCTGGTCCAATGCGCTTCGGCTGCATCATTTTCAATCAGCGCGGTTGTCTGATTCATCTTGGCATCCAGATTGTCCAGATAGCTGACCATAAACGCCTCCGGCGTGGCCGGCAGCTTGGGCGAGCCAAAGTCGTACTGGCCGTGATGGCTGACGACGATATGCATCAGACTGTCGAGAATCGGCTGCGGAACGGGCGTGCCGTCCAGCGCAAGGATGTCGGCCTTCTGGATGATCATTTGCGTGCCTAAAATGATATGCCCGAGGAGCTGGCCCGTGTCGGTATAGCTGAAACTGATTTTGTAGGACAGCTCTTGCGTCTTGGCGATATCGTGCAGAAAAATGGCCGCCAGCACGAGGTCTTTCTGGATCTTCGGATACAGCGGAAACAGTGCCTGGGCCGCCTGGAGCATATTGAGCGTATGTTCGAGCAGTCCACCCAGATAAGCGTGATGCATCGACATCGCCGCCGGTGCGGCGCAGAACTGCTTCATCAGCTCATGATCGGCCACAAACGCATCGACCAGCCGTTTCAGATCGGGGTTTTGGATCGCGGCCAGAATGTCTTTGACCTGCTGATACATCTGGCCGACGTTCTTTTCGGTGCGGGGCATATAATCCGACAAATTGACTGTTTCGGGGCTGACGACGGCCACCTCGTTGATAATCACCTGCAGGTTGCCCTGATACAATTCGCTTTTGCCGCGAATGCGGACAAACCCCTCGCTGGGGATGGATTGATACAGCTCTTCGGTGGCCTGCCAGATGCGGCTGTTGACCTTGCCGGTCTTGTCGGACAGAAACATCGCGATATACAAATCGCCCCGGCTGGTGTGCCGCAGCACCGGCTGAGAGACCATATACGTTTCCTCCAGCGTTCGGCCCGGCTGAATGTCCTTAATAAATAAATGCGTCATTGGATTCTCCGATTTATCTTGCGGCTGCGCAAGGGGATCAACGAAATCAACCTCGAATTACGAGACGTTCAAACACTCAGGTCTTATAGCATATAAAATATCCCCGGACAAGCCTTAAGCGTGAATTATGGGGACTTAATCCTGGACTATTTCCATAAATTTTGCCTGAAATCATTCATGCACCCCCGCTCTGTTTCTTTTTTTCTTTGTATCAGCGGATTTCTCTGATATAATTGAAGAGCGGTGGTTCATAAACATTTCAGTGTTTTCATGTAGTATCTGGAGAGACAATAGCTGGAGAGGCAAAATGCCAGGCAAACCTATTTTCGGCAGTATTTTACTGTTGAGCTTATGTGCGGCGGCGTATGCCGCGACGGATACGGCCGACCCTCGCCGGGAGCTGTTACGGCAGGAAGCTCAGGCGGCATTTCCCGACGTGAGTCGGACTCTTGACGACATCCTTGAGAAAGCCAATCTCAACCAACGCCCAAGTGAACATCGAATTCAGCAGGCGGCTGAACTGCTCGAAGAAAACCGGCGCTATGCGGTTCTTTATGATGCGCCGCAAAAGGCGGTGTACATGCTGCTTCAATCCTGGACGTCCTATTATCAGGACGATCCGGTCAGCAATTTGAACTGGGCGGTGCGTGCCTGTCGCGAAGACATGAACAACGGTGATGCGTGGATCAGTCAGACAGTGTTTTCATTGATTTATGGTCGCCGCCCCCTTGAACCGCAGCCGCCGCGTCCTCAACGTCAGCAACCCGACGCGCGACGTCCGCAGCGCCCTCAACCGCGCGGCCGGGGCGCGGAAATGGGCGTCGAGACGCTTGCTCAAAGCACAGGTGCACCGTTTGGACAAGCGGGTGTCCTGGATTTTGACCTGAATACGCTTCGACGCGACTTTCTCCGAGAGCGTTTTTCGCGTCAGGAATACCGAACCCTTGACGGGCAAAAGGTCACGTACACACCCGGCAGTGATATGCTTTGCGCCTTTTTCTGGCAGGCCGAGGAAGACATTGATCCGAACTTGCTCACCCCCGGTCAGCGTCCGCCGATTGAGCCGGAACCGTCTTATTCGACGGCGGCAGGGGGCAATGCACGATACAGCCTTGACGTACAGCAGGCGTATTTTGAGGTGTTCAAGGATGTGTTAAGTTCTCAAAAAAATGTGAAGTTTGTCGAAATCAATACCAACTCATCTGTTGCGGCGCCGAAGATCGTCAGCGAACATGACACCGTAGCGCCGCTGGTAGTCGCCTCGGATCCGCAATCCGGCGCGGCGCATTTTGCACGGTTGCAGGCGCTGTCGCCTTTTATGGTCATCGCGGACAAAGAAGGTCAAGTCAAGTATGCCGGTCCGGCAACCGGTTTTATGCCGGCCTTTATTCTTACCCATCTGACCGGCGTCCAGATCGATCTGGGAGAATTTCAATCGGCTGCCGATTCGATGGGCATGTCGTCGAGGATGCCCGGTGAATTTGACATCGCGTCGGGGCGGAGGCCTTTTGAAATGATGCCCCCGTTCGATCCGAATGAACCGAACCGGCCGGCTGATCCGAACCAGATTCGCCCGCAAGCCGCTCCGGGGCGCCGGCCCCAGGCTCACCAGCCCGCTCAACTGCGGGAATTGCCCGAGCATCAGCAGATTGAAGCGGAGAAGAAACTGGCCTACATTCGCGATTTGTTTATCAGAGGCTCCAGGATGGGGGTTCAGTCCTACAAACGGGGGATTGATATGTGCCGTGAGGTGATTCGCGACTTTCCCAACACCCAATACGCCGAAGAAGCCCGCCAATTGTTGCGGCAAGTGCCGGAACGACAACGTGAACGATACAACGTAACCGACGCCGAAATCGGCATGTAACGTATGCGAAAGGAATGTTTGGTTTGCCAAAACGAAAGGTTGATTCAGATGAAAGCAAAACACCGTTGTTCACCCGTTGTCATGTTACTGATGTTCAGCATCTTTGTTTTTCCATTGTCCGCCGAGGTGTGGAATTATCCCACCCCTGATCCTGACCGTGACGTTAAAGACATTTCCTTTTATCATGGCCCCGATGAAAGCGGTTTGATGGTAAACATCGGAGGCGATCGTCCCCGTAACGTGATCTTGCTTATCGGAGACGGGATGGGCTTTAATCATGTTGCCCTGGCGCGGTATCGTGCGGTCGGCCCCGACGGTCGGCTGTATATGGAGCGGATGCCGGTGACCGGGCATATGCGAACGCATTCGGCCAACCGACTCGTTACCGATTCAGCCGCGGCGGCCACGGCCCTGGCCTGCGGCATCAAGACCGATAACGGACGCATCGGCACAGCGCCGGACGGCACGGCCTGGCAGACCATCCTTGAGAAAGCCCGCGACAAGGGGTTTCGCACCGGTTTGGTCGCCACGTCGGCTATTAGCCATGCGACGCCGGCCGGTTTTGCCGCTCATGTGGAAAGCCGCAATATGCAGGTCGAAATTGCCGCTCACATGCTCGATAACCGCGTCGGCATCCTGTTTGGCGGCGGACGCAAATTCTGGCTGCCTCAGCCGGCGGGGGAGCGACAAGACGGCCGCAATCTGATCGAAGAAGCCCGCGCCGCCGGCTATGAGGTGGTCTTCAGTCGCGACCAATTGGCGGCGTTGAATTCCGGTCCGGCGGTGGGGTTGTTTGCCGACGACGGAATGACGACATACGCACCAGAGCCGATGCTCGATGAGATGACCCGCGTTGCGATCGGGCTGCTCAGTCAAAAGGCAGATTGGTTTGCACCGGAGCCGAGATTTTTTATGATGATTGAGGGCAGTCAGATTGACTGGGCCGGCCATGCCAACGATACCGACAATACCATTCGTCAGACGCTGCTGTTCGATTTGGCGGTTAAAGAGGCGTTGGATTTTGCCGAACGCGACACCAATACGCTGGTCGTTGTGACCGCCGACCATGAGACGGGTGGGCTGCTGATCAAGGCCGACCGACGAGAGCCGGTGGCCGATTGGAATTCCGGAGGGCATACGGCCGGAGATGTGCCGATTTATGCGTTTGGACCCGGTTCATCTCATTTTACGGGGACGCACGACATCGCTGATATTCCCCAAATTATTGCCCGGCTGCTGAACTTCAATAATTTCCCGACCCCGCTCAAAGCGGCTCGACCCGCTCTTCAGCCGGCCGGACAGTAACCTCAATGCCGAACCAGACCGCCCAAGAGGTCAGCGCAGTGCTCCGGCGAATGGCCGACCCGGCTATCGCGGAGCGTTCGCAGCGGTATTTCAAGACTGCAAAGGGTCAATACGGCTATGGCGACCGCTTTCTCGGCATTCGTGTGCCTGCTTTGCGGTCACAGATGGGGCCATACGCCCAACTGCCGCGGCCGCATATCCTCAAGTTGCTGCGGTCGGCCTATCACGAAGAGCGGCTTTTTGCCCTGTTGCTTCTGGTTCGACAATTTGAACGAGGCGACGATCCTGAAAAACAGGCCATCTATACCCTTTATCTGGAGCAAATACATAGGATCAATAACTGGGACCTGGTCGATCTGTCAGCGCCGAACATCGTCGGAGCGTTCCTGCTTGATCGCGACAAGCAGCCCCTTTATGATCTGGCCGCGGCCTTGATACTCTGGCCGCGGCGAATTGCGGTGCTCGCCACTCTGACATTCATCCGAAACAACCGCTTTGACGATGCCCTCGCAATTGCCCGGCGGCTTCTTCATGACCCCGAAGACCTCATCCACAAGGCCGTTGGCTGGATACTTCGTGAGATCGGTAAACGCCGTCTTGCCGTCGAAAAAGCCTTTCTCGATGCCCATGCCGACCAGATGCCCCGGACGATGCTGCGCTATGCCATCGAAAAATTCCCAGCCGACCAGCGTCAAAGATACTTGAAAAAATGACCGGATTGCCTATTGATTTTTTGACTGGAATTTGATTTTATACCCTGCTTATGGAAACTGACAAGAACGAATCGAATCCGTGCATCGCCTGCGGGGCCTGTTGTGCCTTCTATCGGGCGTCGTTTTATTGGGCCGAGGCCGACGACGCCGGCGGAACCGTACCGGTCGAGTTGACCGAAAAGCTCAATGACTTTCGGCGGGTGATGCGCGGCACCAATCAGCCCAAACCGCGCTGTGTCGCGCTGGTCGGTGAAATAGGAGAGCATATCTATTGCAGCATCTACGACCAACGCTCATCAGTTTGTCGGGATTTTCCCGTGGCGTGGGAAAACGGTCTGCCCAACGAACGCTGCGATAAGGCGCGTATGGCTTGGGGCTTGCCTCCGCTGCCGCCGCCGACCGTGAACCCCGAATCGCCCGACGACCCGACGACGACCACACCTTCGCCGTCTCCGCCTCTGCCCCGCGCGGCATAAAGCTCATCCATGGGATGACCCATCGTGTAATCCTCTCAAGAGGCCGGGGTTGAGTTCAATAATTGCCTTTGGATTTGCAGAATCGAGATCAGAAAGCTGTTCTCGAATCTTTTTCGGTGAGAAAAACGAAATCAAACCGGATCATCCATTTTTGCGATACACCCGCACGTAGTCAACGACCATGGTTTGCGGGAATGGGACCGTGGACTCGGTCACGTTTTGATCCCACCAGTGCGATCCGACGGCAAAGTTCAGGATGATAAAGAACGGTTGGTTGAACGGTGCGGGAAACGGCCCGACGCTGCTGCTCCAGGACGTTCGCGTGTAGTAGTTGATATCATCCAGATACCAGCGAATGCCCGCAGGATCCCATTCAATTGCATATGTGCGGAACTGTTCTGATAAGGGACTGCTGATGGTCCACGTGCCGCTTTGATAGGTGTGGTTTCCGCTGAGGCCGGCGTAATGGATTGCCGCTGTGACCGTGCGGTTATCCTTCAACGAACCGCTCATCATTTCGACTATATCAATCTCTCCGCATCTGGGCCATCCCTCATTGGCAAAGGTCTCGCCCAGCATCCAGAAGGCCGGCCATATCCCGTGTCCGCCGACCGGCATTTGGATGCGTGCTTCAATACGACCGTACTGAAACGTCTGCTTGGCCTGCGTTTTGAGTCGGGCGGAGGTGTAATTTCTGTTGCCGTAGTTTTCCTTTCGGGCCTCAATCACGAGTTTGCCGTTTTCTATTCGTGCATTTTCCGGCCGACTTGTGTAATATTGCCACTCCCCGTTTCCCCAGCCCCAGTTCCCGGTGCCGATCTCAAAGGTCCAGTTGTCCGGATTGATTGTTGGGTCGGTGAATTCATCCGACCAGACCAGTTCCCACTGACCGGCGGCCAGGCAGTCGTCGTCGGTCTTGACAAACACTTCATAAATCGAAAACCCCCACGAGGTGGCCCGCTGGAGACAGTTGATTCGGATGTATTGAGCGATGATCGGCGCAAACGAAATATCATTGAGATGCCCCGCGGCGTTGTCGTTGGTATAGACGCGCGTCCAGTGGATTCGGTCAACGGAGGTTTCGATGTTGTATCGGGCGGCGTATGCGTCTTCCCAAAAGATGCAAAGGCCGGTTAGGGTGCGAAGCTGCCCCATATCCAGCTCCAGCCATTGGTTGTCCTGAAATGCGCTTGACCAGCGTGTTGCCAGCGTGCCGTCCACCACCTTCTCGGCCGAGAGAGAGCTGTTTTCCCGGCTCGACGCAGCGGCGGATACCGGGCTGCAATACAGCGTGTCCCAATGTTGGGCCATGATTGCAAAGTCTGCAAATCGGACGCGGCAGTTCCCTGTGGCATCGCCGGCGCAAGCCGGCGAATCGTTTTCCAGCCAGTATTCGGCCAGAATCAGCAGATCATTTAGGTTCACCCAGCCGTCTCGGTTAAAATCCCCTCGCGGATAGACGGCCTGCGGCAGACAGACGCCCGAGACAAACAGCACACACAGCAGATAAACCGTATTGCGAACGTGTGTCGTCGTTGGTTGTTTCATAGGCTTGCTTGCGCCCCCCGATGGAACAAAACTTAGGATATCAGTTACACAATACAGACCGGAACGCTCATTTTCTGATTATTCCGGTCTGTACGATTCAGCCATGCCGTGATAGATGGCATTACATTCGTCGCCGCAGCAGGACCGTTCCCAGTGCCAACAGGGCCAGCGATGCCGGCTCAGGAATGATGGTCACGCCGGTGGCGGCCGCAGGACCAGCCGGATCGACCGGTACACCCATCAGTGAGAATCCGATCTGCGTATGAGCGTTGGCGATATTGTCAATGGCCAGGGAAAGGCTCCCGGGGCCGGGGGTCAGTTCCAGCCATTCATACTGAACGGTGGCCCAGCCGGCGTCCGGATCCAGCACTTTGATGAACGCTCGCGCTGTATAATCATCCGACAGGGTATGGGTTCCCACGATATAGTTGAAAGTAACCGTCTGGCCGGCAAGGGCGCCTCCGCCGAATTCCTGCATGAAGTTGGCTTCCATGATTTTGTTGCCCGTGTTATCCGGCTTGACCCAGTAAGCATCCTCCGGGTTCCAGACATTCGTGTTCGGTGCGAGGGTCAGCACGCCGTTGTCGTCGAAGGTGGCTCGAAGGTCCGCCGCCCCCCAAGCACTGCCCCACAGATAGGTCTGATCGAGTTCGAAGACATTCATCCATCCGGCCCAGGCCGCGCCGGGGTCGGCGCCATTGATGACCAAATCCGCCTGCGCGACTCCGATAAGACACAAAACCCCTAAAATGACCGCTGCGTTTCTCATCATACTGCCTCCTAAAAAAGTGAATGGAATTGTATCAACACGATTGCTTAGCAATCGGTTTTTATCAAAAATAACCAATTTTTTCGGCATTGTCAAGCATTTTTTTGCCGAAATAAAAAAATTTCACAAAACGATGTCGGAAATTTCCAAGTCCTTTTTTCATCAGGACTACGGCGATACGCCACAAGAACATGCCCAGTAGCAACCGATTGTTATGGTGAAATTTTCAAGTTTGCCGCGTATTTTTTCTTGCGTTGGGTGAACGAATCGGATATAGTCAACTCCATCGTTACAGTTGAGGCGGATGATGCGGTTAAGAAGGTCATTGAGGTTGTCAGGTCAGGTACAGGGAAGAAAACAACAATTTACTACTTTTTTAGGAGGTAATGCGATGAGACGGATGTGTTTTGTGGTCGGTGTGCTGGCGGCCGCCGTCACGGGGATGCCGGCTTATGCGCTGTTGGTCAACAACGGCGGCTTTGACATCAATGCGGCCGACTGGAACGCCGCCGGCGGCGGCGGTCCCTGGGTGCCCGGGCATACCGCGACCGGCGGCAACCCAGGCGGTTATGTTACCCTTCAATCTTCCGACAACACCTGGTCGGTGTGGTACCAGGTCGGCACCGAGAGTTTGGCTGAATGGGGAATTCCCGTCGGAACGACGATTTCGCCGACGGTCGATATCATTGATCTGGGGTCAGCCGGCAACAACACCGCCGTCGGGCTGAAGATTGAGTCATGGAACAGCGGTCTGCTTGGGGAAGCCGCCTCCGAATTTGCCGTTACCGGCAGTTGGCAAACGTATTCCTTTAATTATACGATCCCCTCAAACGCCGAATCATTGAAATTTGTTGTCACCAATGTCAACTACAATGGTCGCGGCGTGGCCCTCTATGGGTATGACAATGTCCGAATCGGTTTTCCGGACGGGCGGACGCCGGCATTGAAACCGGTTCCGGCCGTGGGGGATCCGCTGCTTCCTGCCGATCCTGTGCTTAGCTGGACCAATCCGGATCCCAATCGTCCGGGCGATACGCTTACCGCCGATGTTTTTATTCTTGAAAGCGACCAGACTCTGCTCTATGACCCGAATCTCGGCCCGGATGTGATTGAGGCGGGGGTTGTGCAGGTGGCCGATGGCATCACCGCCGAGTCGGTCAATTTGATCGAGGCAGGCTATCCCGTTCAGCCTGAAAAGTACTATTACTGGGCGGTGCATATCAACGATCCAACCGCTGGCGTCATTGAGGGCTTTACCTGGTATTTCAATACGTTTGATGCGGCGCCGCGACATGCGGATGCCGGGTCGGATCAGTATCTCTGGCTGGGGATGGACACCAATGAGCCGGGACAGGTTACATTGACGCTGTCCGGTTCGGTGGTCGATGACGGCAAGAGTCCGCTGACGATGACCTGGTCGCTGGATACGGCCCTGACGGAAACCGATCCGGCAACGGTGGTGACGATTCATAACCCCGTGGCCATCATTGACCAGCCTGAAGACGGACTGAATACCCATACGACAACGGTGACCCTTGACAATACGGGGTGGTTCTACTTTGTCCTGACGGCTGAGGATGCCGTCGGCTCGACTTCGGATGTGGTGAATGTCGGCGTCTATGCGGACGCCTGCCAGGCTGCCTTTGCCGATCCGGCTGATGTGCCGTTCTCCGGCGATCTGGACGGAAATTGTACGGTTGATCTGAACGATCTGGCGATTCTTGCCGCCGACTGGCTGGGATGTATGAGCGAAAAGCTCGGCTGTATGCCGTAGCCGCCGCGGCGCCGATGGAAGCGGTATGGTGAGGCGCCGATGGAAGTGTAAGTCAATGCAAGGCCGGGGATGTGCTCTCCGGCCTTTTTTCAGAAATCGGCAACGGCTCGCCGCCGGCCCGAATCGGTATGCGCAGGCCGCTGACCGTCAACAGACTGAAATGCGTTTCTGCATATGTGTCGCTTTCTTGATGTCTTCGGTTGTTATTCCGAATCCGGTGTTGATACGGTCACTTTGCCGCGCCGCCGCTCCAGTTCCGCGCGAATCTCGTAGGCCTTTTTTTCAGTAATGGTGTACGTTGCAATGATACCGATTGCGATTGCTGAGGTCACAATCGGGATACCCACGTCGAACACTCTCAAGAGCAGCAGTGTGTGATCCGACTGGGCGGCTTCGAGGGCCACATCAAAGCCGGAAGTTTTCAGCAAAACACCGGTCAACAGCCCCGCCATCGCCATCCCGATTTTCACCATCCACCAGTAAATCGCGCCAAAGACGCCTTCGCGTCGCTGCTGCGTCTGAAGTTCGTCATAATCGCAGACGTCGGAGATCATCGACCCCATCAATGTAAACAGCGAGCCGGTTCCAAAGGCCACAAACGGGGCGGCAAAAAGCAGCCAATAGGGATATTCAGGATTGTAACCAATCCATTTAAGGGCGTATCCGACAATGGACAACGAAATGGTTATCAGAAAGGTATTGCGTTTTCCAATTCGAGTTGCTACCCAGCCGGTCAGTTGGATCACGCCTAAGGTGGCAATCGAGGTCAGCATCCCGAACCAGCCCAGGAGTTTGCCGGCCTCGGCGTCGCTGCCGTTAAACAGATAATATATCATGACATAGATTGAAAAGGACATACCAAGCTGGAACCCGTTGAAAACAAGAAAGGTGGCCGCGCATAATTTGACAAAGGGCTTGCACCGAAAGGTGGTCCCGATCCCTCTGAAGAATTCTTTCATATTACCCCAAAACCCTTTACGGTGTTCAACGGGACCCAACGAGGCATAGTTCTCTCGACAGAATACGGCCGGGACAATCCCCAGCACGGCCACAGTGACGCCGACGCCGATCGCCAATGTCCTGGCGCCGTGGACGGTGTCCGTGAACAGCTTTTCATTGGCCATGATGGCATAAAACCACGGCACGCCGAGCCAGGCGATCTGCCCGACCGTGTTGGCGAAGGCGTGCAGGCGCGTGCGTTCGTGATAATCCGGAGTCATTTCGTAACCGAAGGCCACAAAGGGTGTCGCATAGACCGTATAGGCCAAAAAAAAGCAAATCGAGGCGGCCAAAAAGGTCCAGAAATAAAAGGCCTGACTGTGCCCTTCGGGCAGTTGCCACATCAGGGCAAAGATCAGCCCCGCAAGCAGCGCCCCGACAAAGATAAACGGTTTGCGTCGGCCCCATCGGGTTCGTGCGTTGTCCGAGATATAGCCCACCATCGGATCTGAAACGGCGTCGAAAATGCGGGGAATCGCGGCGATCAGGCCGACCAGCAACGGATCCATACCCAGGCCCAGATTCAAAATCACTACCATTGCCGGCAACGCGGCTGCCTGTAAGTTGTTGACGAACATCCCGACGGCATAAGCGGTTTTTTGTTGGATGGGGATGCGGTCTTCGGGGGCTGTGATATAATGGGTTAAATGGCTCATGGCGTCCTCTTTTTTTGTGTCATAGACCGGTTTTTATCATCCGCTGTATGGCATTAACCGGCGAAAATATAGCACCCCCCCCCCATAAGTTGTCAACAGAGACTTGACATAAAAAATAAAAACGATATAATAGCAAACGGTTTCTAATGAGCATGAAAGTGAACGGAGGGAAACATGGTTCATGAACAATGTGCTTTCAGAAGTCCCGATTCACGATCCTGCATTGTATCATGCCGACGACGCCCGGATTGAGTTGAAGCGCGACGGCGAGGTGCTTGTGTTTGACATTTTTTGGGATGAAGCGGGCGTTGATGCGCCGAACGCCGAGCGATATGATACCTCCGGCGGCGATGACGGTGAAAGTTTTGTGATACCGATGATTCAGGGCAGGGCGGATCGTTATACGTATCGCTTTGAACTGGAGACACTTCAGCCGCGAACCAACTGGGGCAACCAGCACGGTCTCAGACGGGTGGATATCACCTCGATGAAGGGCATATCAATTTTCTTTCACGGTGGTCAGGGAAACAATCAGATAGGCGTATATGCGTTAAAATTGGTGCGGTAAGGCGTTTTTTTGCGGCCGAAATGATGATTTCAGGGGACAAATTGCCGACGAGTTGATAAACTACTGGATTCTGCGGGGCAAAAAGACTATAATAAATAGATTCTGTTGCTGAAACAACCGGTTTCTTAAGACTGTACATTATGGCTAAATCACACTCTGTCAAACGCGGGATGCCGAGCCTCGATGATGTCGCCAAGCAGGCGGGCGTGAGCAAATCGACGGTCAGTCGAATACTCAACAACCGTCTGGGCAATGGCTTTTCGGTCAAGGAAGAAGTGCGTCAGCGGGTCATTGAAGTGGCGCGAAAAATGAATTATCGGCCAAATCTGATCGCCAAAAGCTTGACGATGCATTCGACCCAAATGATCCATATCTTTGGCGGCAACCACGCCCTCAGTGATCTGGGCAATATTTATCAAACGGTCGTCAACAACATTGCACAGGTGGTGGATACCGTATCCGACGGCTACGACGTCACGGTGGATATGTCGCGTCATGCCCCGGATGAAAGCGAGATGCCCGCCTGGCGCATTGACGGGGCGATTATTCTGGCCCAGTGTACCCGGCCGACGATGCAGGAGATTGTTCAGATGGGCATTCCGTATGTCATCGTCAACGGTCGCTGTCCGCACGAGGGCTGTTCGGTGACGCCCGATGATATCGGCGGCACCCGGCTGGCCGTGGAGCATCTGATTGAGCTGGGACATACCCGCATTGCGTACAGCGGCCCGCTGCCGCCGTATTCGACACAGACCTCGGCTCAGCCGCCGATCGGTGTCGCGCACGACGACTGCGGCCTGGAAGCCGATGTTCTGGTCAGCCACAGCAGTCTTCAGGATCGCTATGCCGCGTATGTCGAGACGATGGAGCGCCGCGGGCTGGAACCGATCGTCAGCGATCATGACAAGACCGGATCGGCGGAGGCGTATTTGAAGCGAAAAGTGTTTGAACGCGGGGTAACAGCGATTCTGGCGTATGGCCACATGGGCGGACTGCATCTGCTGCAGGCCGCTCATACGCTGGGCATTTCGGTACCTGAACAGCTTAGCCTGATCTGTTTTTGCGATGAATATGCCAATCGGGTGATGAGTCCGGGGCTGACGTTTATCGATCTGAACGCGGCGGCGATGGGACGAATCGCGGCCGAGCTGCTTTTGGAGCAGATTCGAAACTCCGGCGCCGACAGCAGACATATCGTCCTGCCGGAAAAACTGGTCATTCGTAAAACCACCGCCCGTCCCGATGGCACTTCGATTGTCGCCCGAAGCGACAGGCAAAGATCGTATTGAGGCATGGGGATGAAAACAGCGCCTTCAGACAAGTCGGGACCAGGGTCGGAGCGGGCGGGCCTTGCGCACGGGATTTCGAAAGCGGACAAAACGGATCGGTCAACCGATTATGCGCTGGGTGATTTCGGGCAGTTTCAAATTCGTCATTACGACACGAAGCCTGCCTTTGCGAGTTTTCTGCCCGGTATCGGCGGCCCGGATGGTGTGCCGCTATGGTGTTTGTATGTCAATCGCGCTCAGGCGGTCTCTTCCTTCGGCGTCGGCAACAAGGATCATGCTGTTGTTGAATTTCTGCCGGCTAACTGGGCCTATCAGTTGGTCGGCGTCCAGGGCTTTCGCACGTTTTGCAGAATCGACGGGCGGTATTATGAACCGTTTCAAAATGACGTCCTTTCTGCGCAGTACGACTATGAGCGCACGATGTGGGTTGATATGGATCGACTCAGGCTTTGCGAGGACAATCGGACGCTGGGTGTGCGCTTTGAGGTTTGTTATTTTTCGCCGGTTGACCAGCCTATCGGTTCCCTGATTCGTCTGCTGACGATGACCAATCTCTCATCAAAGCCCCTTCGATTGGAGTGTCTGGATGGTTTACCGCTGATTATACCGGCGGGCTTTACGGAGGTGGGCATTAAGACGATGCGGCGGATTCATGAAGCGTATGCCTCGGTACGTCTGGTCAACGGACACGTGCCGTTTTATGCGGCCAAAGTTATGGCGCATGACGAGGCCGAAGTACAGCAAGTCCGCCGTGGAAATTTTTATGCTGCCTGGCTCAGCGACGGCGATGTTCTGTTTCCGATTGAGCCGTATTACGATGCCGACCTGATTTTCGGAGCCGACCAGGATTTGATTACGCCGCGTGAATTTATCCGCCGGCCCAAGCTGGATCGTTCGCTGCAAGTGTCGGAAAACAAGCTGCCCTGTGCGATGGCGCCGTTTGAACTGACGCTGGCGCCGGACGACTCGATTACCCTTGCGGCCCTGTCGGGAATGGCGCCGAGTGAGGCCCTGCTTCAGTCGTTTCTGTCGGCGTTTTCAAGGCCGTCTGATTTTGAGCGGGCCTCGCGCCGGAGCCGTCAGTTGATGCACGCCATCACCGCTCCTGCGTTTACCGTCTCGTCCCAATCGACTCTGAATGCGTATGCTCGTCAGAATTTCCTGGATAATGTACTTCGCGGCGGCATTCCGACGGCGCTGCCCTCGGCCTCCGGACCGCGGCTGATTCATCTGTATGCCCGGCGCCATGGCGACGCCGAACGCGATTACAATTATTTTGATTTGCCGGCCTGTCCATTGTCCGGCGGCGAAGGAAACTTCCGTGATATGTGTCAGAATCAACGCAGCGACATCTGGTTTTATCCTGATACGGGCGATCAGGAGATTCGAATGTTCGTCAGTCTGCTTCAGGCGGACGGTTATAATCCTCTGGCCGTGACGGGCTATCAGTGGCGTTTGCTGCGAAACGCTGACCCCGAGGCGATGTGTCCGGCGGCCGATTCGGAGGCCAAAGCGGTGTTTGTCAAGCTGGTACGCGGCAATTTTCTGCCCGGTCAACTGCTCGGCTGGGCCGATCAATACCAGGTGGCGATAGAAGACCGGACACAGTGGTTGTACTCTGTTCTGGAACAGTGCGAAACCGACCTGGCTGCCTCCGGTCACGAAGGCGGATACTGGATTGATCACTGGACGTATATTCTTGACTTGATTGAGGCCTATCAGGCGATATATCCGGACCGTGTGGAGGCGATGCTGACGCAGCGTGCCGACATTGAATGGTTTGCCGAGCCGGCCTGCGTTCTGGAGCGTACACGCAAATATCTGCGCCGTGCCAACGGCCCGCTTCAGTTGAACGCGGTGGCCGATACGCCCGTGCCGCCGGCTGCACTGCCGCCGGTTACGGTTCTCGGCAAACTGTGTGCGCTGCTGGCAATCAAGGCGGTGTCGCTGGATTATGAGGGACGCGGCATTGAAATGGAAGCCGGACGCCCCGGCTGGAATGATGCGATGAACGGCCTGCCGGGATTGTTCGGTTCATCGACGTGTGAGACGGCCGAGGCGCTGCGTCTGGCGCGATGGCTGCTTGAGGCGCTGCCGACGCTGCCGGATACGGAATTTCCGTGCGCGGTTGCCGAGCTGATTGAGAACGTGCTGAAAGAAGCGCAAGGCGATTACGACTGGCCGCGATGTGCGGCGATTCGCGAAAACTTCCGCGAGCGGATTTATCACAATGCTTCGCAGGCGACAACGATTGTGTCGGGCCGTATTCTTCGGCAAATGCTTGAGGCCGTTGCGGCGCGTTTTGAAACAGGTTTGAACAGGGCGGTTGATTCGAAAACCGGTCTTCTGCATACCTATTATTTGCACAAGCCGAAGGATGCGGCGGATCGCGTCAATCCGGATACGGGACAGGCGTATGTGGAGATTCGTCAATTTTCATCTGAACCGCTGCCGCTGTTTCTGGAAGGCCAGGTGCATTGGCTGCGAGTTTGTACACCGCAGCAGGCCGGCCGGATTTACCGCGCGGTTCGCAGCAGTCCCTTGTTTGATTCTTCTTTGGCGATGTATAAATTAAACGAATGTCTGGAACGGTGCTCGCCGGAAATCGGCCGTGCCCGCACGTTCAGCCGGGGATGGTTTGAAAACGAATCGATCTGGCTGCATATGTCCTCGAAATATCTGCTGGAGTTGGTCCGAAACGGCCTTTATGAGGAATTTTTCGCCGATGCCGAGACGATGCTGGTTCCGTTTATGGAGCCGAATGTCTATGGCCGCAGCATTCTTGAGAACAGTTCCTTTATCGCGTCGTCGGACTGTCCCGATCCCCAGGCGCGCGGTCGCGGGTATGTGGCGCGGCTCAGCGGGACGACCGCCGAGTTTATCCATTTGTGGCGGTTGCTGACGGTCGGCAGACAGCCCTTTCGAATGCACAACGGTCAATTGACTTTTGCACTTCAGCCGGTGCTGCCCGGTGCGTGGTTTACTACGGACCCATCCGTTACCGTTCGCTGGAATGAAACGGATGTCAGCATTCCGAAAAAGGCGTTTGCCTGTGCTTTGTTCGGATCCATTTTGCTGGTTTATCATAACCCGACCGGGCGAAACACCTACGGTTCGCAGGCTGTCAGGCCGGTGCGTTATACCGTCAACACTGAACGCATCTTGAATGCGACCGAATTGGTCGGTACGGACGCCGAAGCAATTCGGCAACGCCGCATCCGGCGGCTGGATGTCTGGCTCGAATAATTGCAATGGCGAATTCACAAGATCATTCGAGCATCCAGTAGGCTGCAAACCGGGCCAGGTCGTTCATATCCACCAGGCCGTCTGTGTTCAGATCGACGCCGTCGCAGTGGTTTGAATTGCCGCACTCTTCCAGCAGCCAGCGGTTGGCCAAATAAATGAAGTCCTCTGCATTTACACCGTCGGGACAGACCCAATCGGCTGCCGGTATCTGCCATTGCAGCCGCGGGTAATTCGTCCCTTCACATATCGCCCAGACAGTGTTAAAATCCCAATAATTATCTTCAAAAGTGGACCGCGTTTGCATCTGGGCGGTGAAGCGTCCTTTGATTTGGTTATCGCCTCCGTAATATATATCACTGGTTTGCATGTCCCAGAAAAGACCCCAGGAATAGCTTGATTGAAAGCTGCCGAACATGCCCCCGACATAGGTCGTGGTTCCTGTCGGTTTTCCTGTTGAGAAACAGTAAGAAACTTGCCCCTCATAACTACGGCCGACGAGATCACCAGCCAGCCAAACTACAAAGTGTCTCTTTCCGCTGGGGCTATCAAAAAATGGAAGCGTATTAATCGCTTCCACCCCCCGTTCTTTTACAAGTTCATAGCGATTTATAATAGAAAGGGCCTGCAGGGAAACAGGCAGGCCCTTTCTCTGTGCTCAGCGACGGTATCGCCGAAGCAAAATACCACCGCCAGCGGCTAAGAAGAGCAGGCTTGTCGGTTCAGGAATAATGATGTTGATATTCGTCCATACGGGGTCATAGGTTGAGTCGTTGCTGAATTTGATTTCAAACGGCGAACCGTCCATCCAGTTGCCCTGAATACCGAGCATAGGATTGCCAGAAATCCAAGACCAGCCGGGCTGACAATACAGGTCTATATGCGGGTCGGAATTTGTCTTTTCCGTGAACTGCATACTGTTAATCCAATTGATGCTTCCGCCTTTCAGGACTGCGGTAGAATTGCCGCCAATGCGGATCAATTCAGTGACGCCATCCAGATAGAGCAGATGTCCGTTAAAAAGCAAAATATCATACACGCCGCTCTCACCCATTATCAATGGCTTCGAGGTCGATTGTACAATCAGGCGGCCGCTGTCCCGCACTGAAATCTCCTCTGCGCCACCCCCGTCTACAATTAAAGGGATTTGGGAGTTCGACCATCTAACAAAATATTGATAGCCATCTTCGGCAGTCAGAAAGCCATCGCTGTACCCGGCAAAACCGGCAGACACACAAACAAAAAACATTGCCATTCTTTTCATCATCGGTTTCTCCATTCTTTTGGGTTCGCTGTGTGCGGGAAAACTCCCGCACACAGCAATCGGGTTATCTCGTCAAAATAAAGTTTCTACTTGGTTTGAACAGACTCATTGTGCAACTCCAGCAGATGACCATAGACCGCTTCCATGAACCGCTGCCACTTTTCGGGGTCAATCTGCTGTTGGATGTCCGGCTCTTCAAGCCAGAGTTGCTCCAACGACACAATCGTAGCGGCCAGACCAAGAATCTGTTTTTGGACGGATTTTTGCTCCACTACAGGTGGTGCAGAGACTGTCTTTGCCGCTGAAAACATCTGCAATTGTTCGCCGCCAAAACCGGCCATCATCATCTCCGGCTGTAAATCCGTCCGCCAGCAGGCCGTCCACAGCCACGGCGCATCCTCAAGGAAGAAAATCAGATCGGCCAAGTCAATGCGATATTGACTGGACCCGGTGGCAACATAGTTGAACGTGTGGCCATCCGGATACCACGCCACGATACTGGCAGGCGTCACATAACCCGGCCCGTTCGGGTCGGCGGTATGGTACTCGTAGTCGGGGTGATTCGGGTCAGATACCGCCGGGTCGTTGGGGTCATGCGCCAGCCAGACACGCGAGAATCTGGCAAACTCAAGCAGATTGACCAATCCATCCGCGTCTACATCCCACGCATTCGATACATTGGTGTCGCAGGTCAATTCATATGCCCCCATATCCGGCGCAATGCCATACACGCGCGGCTGGGCGTCCATGTCCAACTGGCCGCTGTAGTCCAGATAGGGATTGGAGGCGTTTCGGCAGAGACTGGCGGGTGACAGACGGACGTTGTTCGGGTCAAAGTACGCAAACTGCGGGTCAACATTGATGTTGTAATTGACTGAATTGGCATCTTCAATGCAGCTATACCATGCCGCATCATCGGCCGAAAAGCCTGCAAGTGCGGGGCCGGCATTGTGGTAAATAATCGAATTGTGAACCTCCGGTAACGCGCCGCCGAGCCGCCAAATTCCTACCGACTTGTTGTGTGCAACGGTAACATTTTGTATGAATGGTTGGCTCGATGCATTAAACAGTGTAATGCCTGCGTTTCCGGTTTGGCTTAAATCGGCCTCGGAGACAATGCTGTTTGTGCAAATCAAGGTTGAATTCTGGCAGAAAATGCCATATTGTTTGTTTTTGCGGATGTGCGTATTATCCACTTGGAGCGTAAAACCTTCGCCTTCATGATACACCGCATACCATTCATTCTGTTTGATATCGCACCACTTCAGGGAAACATTGCCGTTAATTGCACGAATTCCAGTATTATCGCTATCCGATATGGTGCAATTCTCGACTGAAAAATCAACGTTTTCACCCAAAATACAAGCCTCTGCTGCCCCGGTTACGGTGAAGCCGTCAAGAACCGTATTATGGCCCATCCGAACAATCACGCTGTTACGCTGGGCAGCACCAATTTGAACAATATTCAAAACAAACGATAATATGCACAGACAAAATAATTTGTTAAACATGTTCTTCTCCTATCAGACATCGTGTCTTTATAAATCACCGTTTTCGAACCAGCACAAGTCCTGCCGCCATCAACAGAAGGCTGGCCGGCTCAGGAACAATCACATTGACATTCATCCAGACCGGGTCATAGCCCCGATATTCCTTATTATCGAACTTGATATCAAATGGCGAACCGTCCCACCATTGACCTTGAATACCGAGCAACGGATCATCGGAAATCCACGACCAGCCGGGCAAAGCGTAGATATTGACATGCGTTGTCGCGGCATATTGGAAACTGGTCAGGTAGTCGATTCGCCCGCCGTAAAGGTCGGCTGTAGCATTACCGTAGAGCATGAGGTTAAATGTTTCGCCATTGCGATAATCCAGATGGCTATAATCGTTGAGGCCAATAACCTGAATTCCGCTTCCAAGCCCCAAGGGTGTACTTGTTGACCGCACTTCGAGTTGACTATGGTTGCGCATTTCGATACCGATGGCGCCGCCGCCATCGACAATCAAGGGCTGATTGCTGTTGGTCCACCTAACATGTCCCTCGTATTCGCCGGCGGTGATCCAGCCGTCAGAATATCCGGCAAAGGAAACGGCGGAACTGAAAACCAAAAACATAACAGAGGCTTTCATCGTAACTCTGTAAAAAGCCCTCGACGAAGAATTAATCAGATTCCGTGAAATCGGCCTAATCCGGGGTTTCTTTTTACGAATCACAACACATCCCACTGTCATTAACAGCAAAGTTGTCGGTTCTGGAACAATCACATTGACATTCATCCAGACTGGAGCCCGGCCTTCTATGTTGTCAAATTTCATCTGAAAGGGTGATTCATCCCACCACTGTCCTTGAATCCCTTCGAGCGGGTCATCTGAAATCCACGACCAACCGGGCAAGGCGTAGATGTTAATGCGTTGTGATGCAGTGTATTGGAAACTGGTAAGGTAGTCGATGCGCCCGCCATAGAGATTGGCTGTAGTGTTATCATAGAGCATAAGGTTGAATGTTTCGCCATCGTAATAATCCAGATGGCTGTTATTCTTTAGAGCAATGTACTGAATCCCGCCGACAAGAAGCCCCAAGGGTGTACTTGTTGACCGCACTTCGAGCCGGCTGTAATTTCGCATCTCGATGTCGGCTGCCCCGCCGCCATCGACAATCAGGGGCTGATTGCTGTTGGTCCAGGTAACCGCCCCCTCGTATTCGCCGGCGGTGATGTACCCGTCGGAGTAGCCGGCAAGGGACACCGAAACAGACATGCACGCAAATATCAAAAGTCCAAGTATTCTTTTCATAATCGTTTCCTCGGAAAAGATTTCGTATTTTGCCATTATTTAATTCCGTTGTGTCACGTTTTTTTTCAGGCTGGCTGCACCCAATTAGGGGCTGCCGCTCACTGTCCCGTTCAGCACGGTTTGATACCGTTTTGGATTACGCTGCCAGAAGTCGCTGCCGCCTTTGGGGAATCCGCCATAGACGGAAATGCCGTCCGGCAGGACAAAACTATTGGAGGATTTATCGCCGGGGCTGTACGTCCCCTGTGCAACATAGATGGAATGTACCGGGCCGCAAATCGATGTTCGCGCATACTCCAGCGCATCCCGCAGGTCGAGAAAGGCGTTCGGCCAGTTCAGTCCTGTATTGCCGCCGTTTGTTGCGGATTGATCCACATAAAGAATTTCCACCGTTCCCGCATAACAGCACACCTGGGTGTCTTTGAAGATTCTGGCAATCAGCCTCTCGACGGGATTCTGGTGGTTCGGGTCGTACACCGTGCCGTAGAGTTCGGCCACGTTGTGCAGGATGCCACCCGGAACGGCTTTTTCATTGACCACCACATTCAATTGCACGCAGCCGTTTGAGCTCGGACTGATGTCTCCAATCGGCCAGACATAGCTGTGCGACTCCGCATCATATCCCGGATCGGGCGGGATAAAGGTAAACGGCGGCGATTGGGGGTCGTTCGGATCACCGAACTCAACGCCCCACGCACCCTGCGGATACGAAACCCCTTCCGGCAGCCAGTCGATGATGAAGGCGTCATATACGGTTCGGCTGGAATCGTTGGTCCAGCAGATAGTATACGTGATTTCCTGTTCGGGGACGACACAGTCGTTGGGTTCGATACCGTCATCCTTGGTAAATGCAAAGCACGCCAACTCGTCGATAATGTCAATTTCAATGTCCTGCCCGACCGACCCGACGTTGCAGTACAGCTTGCCGCCCGTTGCCTCTGTAATTTCGCTGGCCTGCTGACGCGGAGGAGACCCGTAAGCTGCATTTAAGCCGGTGTTGCAACCGGCCGAATTGAGGGCAAACACCGTAATCCACTGCGAGGTCAAAGCGTCAATCGTATCATCGAGCGAAGGGTAATACCCGGCTGGAGGAGGCCCACTCGACCCCGGCTCGTCACCGGCGATGTGGCCGGGCTGGTCGCCTGCCCAGATCAGAATCCGCTGCGCGCCGGGCCGCCCGTTAAAGCCCAGATCGCCGGAACTTGTCAGCCAGTTGTCGGCAATGCTGACCATTGCCTTGAGCTGGCTTTCCGGATCATCTCCACCGCCGTCAGCAGTAAGCCCGTTGATGGCCGTCAAAGCCGCCTGAACACTGGAGGTAAATGGCAAAACCAGATTGACGCCGTAGGCCGTATAATTGCCGCCGTCGGTATAGTTCCTGTAGTCGGCCACACCGTACGTGACGGTTTCCGGACAGAGGGAATTTGCGTCAATGGCCGTAAGGATGTCAGTCAACACCGTCTTGAAAATGTTTAAACCTCCCATGCTCCCTGTGGTGTCAATCAGGAACAGCACATCGGTCGCCGCAAAGCTGCGAATTCCGGCCAGAACGATGATAACAAAAATGAAAAACAATCGTTTGGCTCCGTACCCTGTGCGTTTTCTCACCCTGTTTTGGGTGTCCTCCGGTTCCTTCGATACCCGCCCATCTTCCGATACACACTCCGTGCTTCTTCGATACGTCCTTTCTGTCTCCATTCGTTTTTCTCCTGTTCTCTTTTTGTTGCCCGATTATTACTCCTCTCACAAAAAAGCCCTGTCGTGCAGCCCTGAGAGTAAACGTCCCTGTTTTCACCGACGGGAACGCTCCTGATGAGAATATTAAGGAGCACCGCCTACTCGCACGCTCAGCCTAGGCCTGCCAGCCCACTACGAACATGCTTCGGCAGCGCCCCGACCGGGGGCACTGACCTTCGCATCTCGTAGTCAAAATTGGCAGTT
>JBNRMN010000008.1:0-44148 GCA_050309605.1 Anaerohalosphaeraceae bacterium | reverse complement strand
TACTGCCCCACGGCGGGGTGAGCGATTCGTTCCAGACGCCCTGCAAATTGGCCGGCTGGGAGCCGGGACGACTGGAGGCAATCAGTAAATACCGGCCAAACTGAAAATAAAGCGCTGCCAAATGCGGATCATCGCCGCCCTTGAATCGCCGGACGCGTTCATCCGTATCCCACGTGGCCGCTTCAGTATGTCCCAAGTCGATATCCATCCGTCTAAACAGGGCCTGATAATCGGCCAGATGACGCTGTTTCAGTTGGTCATACGACAGATTCCGCACACCGTTGAGAATGCGGCGGCAGCGTCGAGCCGGGTCGGCGGAAATGTCGGCGTAATTGACATAGTTCGTTGCCGCCGCCAGCACAAGCACGGCACTGTCGGCGCCGGCAATGACCGCTCCTTCGTCTGAAATCTCGACGCGCCCGCCGTCAGTGCGAACATGCAGCCGGGATTCAAATGTCATACGGCTTTCAGTCTGGTTTTCATGGCGTTGGCTGACACGGCCTTTCAAACCCAGCACATCCGCTGCGGCGGCAAACTGTTCGCTGCCGCGATGCGGACTGGTCAATGTCGCCTTAACGTTCAGCGCCCCCGGCGTATCGGCGGACAACCGCACCACAATGACCCGCCCCGGATAAGAGGCAAACGCCTCGCGTGTATAACGCACGCCGTCAACGGTGTAGGCAACGCCCGTCAAGGCGGTATCCAGATCAAGCCACCGGCGATAATCAGAAACTTCGTCGTGGCCGTCAAAGGCCAGATTCAGATCGCCGAACGGCATAAATGAACACTGTCGCAGCGGATCGCTCATAAACCGCTCCATTGCCAACTGCTCAGCTTCCCGTTGTTTACCCTCGAAAAGCAAGCGTCGCAATTCCGGCAAGACCTCAACGGCGCCGGGATTCTGGTAATCCTGCGGCTGGCCCGTCCACAGCGTATCTTCGTTAAACTGGATGCGCTCCTGTGCCGTGCGGCCGAACACCATCGCCCCCATATGGCCGTTGCCGATGGGCAGCGCCTCGACCCATTCATCGGCCGGCTGGTGATACTGTAATACCCAGTAATCCAGACGTTCCGGGTGAACCGGCTTGATCGCCGTCATCTGCCGGCACCCCCATAAGGTGGCCAGCACCAGACAACAGAACCATACCATCCATCGTCTTCGATTCATAAAAAAACTCCCAACAGAATATAACCATCATTGACATGGATTGAGCAAATGCAGCAGCGGCAGCGGGCGATCCGTGCCCTCTACAAAGGCCGGACGCGCAGCCCACGGCGTCACACTGGCAACACCGGTCAGATCCATCCAATACTGCAACCGAGTCGCCGGCAAGTCCCAGGTCATATGGAAGTGATTGGCCGGGGCGTATTGCTTGTATTCCAGCATACTGGCATATTTGGGCACGACAAAGGTATGCGGCCAGTTCCAGTTGGTCAGATTGCACATCGCCTTTTCCAGCTTGGCCGGGACCGAGGTCGTATAAGCCTCGTCCCAGATAAGGCTGAAACGATTGTTCTGCCCGCAAAAGGCCACCCGTCCGGCGATGCCGTTGATCCCGGCCGGGGTCATAAAGGTCACGCTGTTGCCCCCGCCGGGGAAATATCCCTCGTCGGCCAACGGCATCTGAATTTTCTTCATTATCTCCTTGACCGATGCGCCGGGGCTGGCCGCCCAGTCAAAGGCTGCACTGCCGGAGTTGTCGCCATCGACCAGACCCTTGGTGATATAGTCGGCCTTCGGGCTGACCTTGACACCGGTCTTTTCGGCCAGTGCCTTGATTTCCCAGCCTTCCCAGACCTTGCGAAAATCCATAAACAACGGCGGATTGCCGCCGGACAGCCACGTAAAGAACAACATTGTCAGCAGCCCCTGCATATCCGCTTCGGTCGCATACGGCAGCGGCGCCTTGGGGCCGTTGTGATCAAAAGTGCTGTTGAACATCGACTCCATGGCATCGGCCACCGGAAGCGGCAGTCCGCGCGGATCGCTGCCCCACTCCAACTGACTCATAAACCCGCCGCCGACTGCATTCAGATCCCGCATCAGGTCGCGATTGATCAGGTACATCGCCAAGGACTGGTCAAACCGCTTGCTGTCGGCCTCGGTTTTTAACTCCAGTCGCTTGCCCACATGCTCATCAAACCAGCCGCGCAGCGCCTTGAGTTCTTTTTTGTCATACGCGCCCTTGTTCAGCATATCAGCCAGCAATTTCATATCCAGCCGGGTGATTTCAACGCCGAAGGTCCGGCGTGTGGGAATGATGTGCGCCAGCGCCGTTTCCATCCCCATCGAATCATGTCCGAAGACCATCACGCGCCGGCCGCGCAGCGCGACCGCGGTAACCGCCGCATAGCACCAGTCAATCAGCGCCGTTGCGGTCGCCTTGCTCATCTTCGGATTCAGTCCCGTATCCGGCCAGTTGCCGACATTCAGATGCACCAGCCGACCGGACTGACTAATCGCCCCGGCCAGCGCGTGCGCATAGACCACGCCGGGCTTGGGACCGCTGTTGCCGCAGGTAATGTTCAGCGGTGTCTCGGCGGGAAACTGCTGCAACACCGAAATGCCCGTCAACTGCGGAAACGCCCACGTATCCGGAGCACAAACCAGAATGTTCACACCGGCCTGACGAAACTGCTGTGCAACAATATCAGCCTGCGCTTCGCCGTCCACCAGCACATCGGAATAAACCACCGGAACCGGCTGCTGATCGGGCATGACCACCTGCCCGCTGATGGTATCGGCCACCATCGCGGTAATGTTTTGGGCACGTTTTCGACTGTCCGCATCGACGCGCGGATCGCACGGGGAAAATACGCCGATCACCGGCACACGCGGCGCAGCCTTGGAAAACGATTCAAGACGTGATGCATTTACTTTTGCGGCCATAGACAACCCTTTCAAAAAGAATACCTGAAGTTGGTTCAATGCATTCTGAAACCATAAAAGCAAAGCGGGATAATTGCCATAGAATATTTATCGTTTTGATGGATTTTTTACAGGTTCAGGGGTAAACTGTCCGTATGGAAAGACTGAAAAAAATCCTGGATACGATGGAAATCGACATCCTGAATATCGAAAACTGTCGCGTCGGAAAGGAATGGAACTACCGCAACGTCAACAATCCCTACTCTCGCATCTATCTGGTAACAGAAGGCGGCGCGACGGTTACCCATCACGATCAAACCTTCGATCTGCGAGCCGGCGGGCTGTATCTGATCCCGTGCTTTACGCACGTGACGATGCATTGCCCGGACTCGCTTACGCATTATTATATCCACTTTACGACACGCATTGAGACCGGACTGGATATTCTTTCGATTTTCAAATGTCATTATCAGGCTTCGGCCCATCGGCATCATATCAGCCCGGCCCTGTTTGACCGGCTGCTGGAGCTGAACCCGAACCGAGCACTTTTTGAATATGATGCCCGAAAACCCATCTACCCCCGAGCGCTTGATTGGGCCCACCAGCTCGATCAAAAGAAAACGCCGGCCAATCTGCTGGAGACCAACGCCCTGCTGCGGCTGCTTTTGGCGGTATTTTTCAGCGATTATGATTCGCCGCAAACCGTCAACACGATGTACGGACTGACGCGATTTCAGCAGGTATTGGAGTATATCCGCTGCCATCTCCAGGAGCCGTTGACGATTCGGGAACTGGCCGAGGTGGCCAAGCTGAATCCGACCTATTTTTCCAATCTGTTCAGCCGTTATATAGGTGTTTCCCCCATCCGATACATCAACAAACGCCGCATTGAAGAAGCCCAAAAACTGCTGCTCAGCACCGACCAGACCCTGTATCAAATCGCCCGCGAGGTGGGGTTTTCAGACGAGTACTATTTTTCGCGCGTGTTCAAAAAAATCGTCGGCCTCGCCCCCGATCACTACCGCCGACAGGAGATGCATTTTCACGCAACATAATCAATGCAAAACCAATTTTTTTCACACTAAAATCCATTTTTTTGAAATCAGGACTTGTTTTTTTGTGAACATAGAGTATAGTTAATAACAACCTTGCGGGTGTAGCTCAGTGGTAGAGCGTCACGTTGCCAACGTGAATGTCGTCGGTTCAAATCCGATCACCCGCTCTGAAAATGCGGCACAAATGGCGTTAAAGTATTGTTTTGAAAGAAGTTAGGTCTTTTTTTGAAACCTCAATATAGCTTTTGCGAGGTACCGGCTACAGGTAGTCCGGCGCAGGTCGCTTAAGCGTTTGAAAAAGCCTTCGGGCTTATTTGGATGCTTCGGTCGGCGCGAAAAGCCGGCCGATTTTGTTTTGTGCATATTTTTGGCATCAAACCCCGAATCAGGAGAGTTGAGCGATGACTGACGAAAAGATCGAAAACACAGAAAATACGGAGCCGCCCACCGACGAAAAGGCCGCTGACGACATTCTAAACATCGTCACGGTATCCGAGGCCGGGCCGTGCAAAAAAAAGATTGAAATCGAAATTCCGGAGCAGAAAATCCGCGACTATCTGGATAAGAAGTATCAGGATCTTCGCAAGGTCGCTGAGGTACCCGGATTTCGCAAGGGCCGTGCCCCGCTGCGGTTGATCGAAAAACGCTTCGGAAGCGACATCACCAATCAAACCAAGCTCGAATTGATTGTCGAAGCGGCCGAGGCAGCAATCAAAGACAACAAGCTGGAGACTTTGGGCGATCCGGATATTGACCATGAAAAGATCGAAATGCCCGAAACCGGCCCGATGAAATTTGATTTTGAAGTCGAAATCCGACCGGAATTTGAACTTCCCGACCTGGAAGGCATCACCCTGAGCAAACCCAAGGCAGAAGTCACCGACCAAATGGTCGATGAACAGTTGCTGATGCTGCGCCGTCGGGCGGGTGTCTGGGCGCCGAAAGATAAACCGGCCGAACCGGACGATCAGATCATCGCCGATGCGGTTCTTACCATCGAAGACCAGCATGAACGCGACAAACGCGATAACATCGAAATCACCGTCCGCAAAACCGCCTTTGTTGCCGGGATTCCCATTGAAGATTTCGACCAATTGATGAAAGACGCCAAACACGGCGATACACGAAAGACCACCGTCCAGGTCCCTTCGACTTACTACAATGAAGACTACCGCGGCAAAACAGTGGATGTGGAAATCACCGTCAAGGAGGTCAAAGTCCTTGAACCGGCAGAGCTGGACGAAGACTTCTTGTCACGATACGGCGCATCCGATGAAAACGATCTGAAAGAGATGCTTCGCGAGCAGTTGGAAATGCAGGCCGAACGCGAGGCGCAGTCCGCCATGAGTGAACAAGTGTATGCATACCTGCGCGACAAGGTTGAACTGGAACTGCCGGAAGCGGTCGTGGCCAGCCAATCATTATCCATTCTCCAGCGTCAATACTCCAATATGCTGATGCAGGGCCTGTCGCGTGAACAGATTGACGAGCAGATGGATCGGCTTCGGGCCTCCTCGGATCAGCAGGCCAAAGAACAGCTCAAGATGTTCTTTATTATGGACAAACTGGCCGACAAGCTGGATGTGTCGGTTTCCGAGGAAGAAATCAACAGCCACATCGCCTATGTCGCGGCGGTTCGCGGCCGTCGGCCTGAGCGCATGCGTGAAGAGTTGGCCCGCGACGGTTCTCTGAGCCAATTCATCCTGCAGGTTCGCGAGCAAAAATCCATTGAACAAATTCTTCAAAAAGCGAACATCATCGAAGAAGATACCAGCGAAAAAAAAGAAACAAAGAAGACTCAGAAGAAAAAATCCGCTGAGAAGACCGACGCAGCCGACAATGATGAGAAAGTTACTGACGCGGCCTCGGACACCGACAGCGAGCGCAAGAAGACCGCTTCAAAACGTAAAAAGAAGGAAGACTAAGGCGTTTTTATTAAACTGTCCTGGACAATTAAAAGGCCGACGGGAAACACCCGCCGGCCTTTTTTCTGATTTTCTGAAAACGCTCGAAAATTGCATTTTTAGTTGCAGATTTTGACCCCGCGAATGACGGCGCCGTCCTGATTGCGGCCGATAAATGACGCGCCGGTCGGCTCAATGATGCAGCGGTCAATCGAAGTGCTTTGTCCCTGGCCGGGCCAGGTCAGCATTATCTGATTATTCGCCACACTCCAGGACGCTCGACGATGATTGGCAATCCGCCCGCCGGGAATCAGATCGATAATCCGCTCCGGGCCGTAATCGATAGAGACACGCCAGCTTCCCACCACTGACTCGGCGGTGAAACGGCCGTCATAATCACGAGGAGGATTGGCCGCATGAATGGGCTGGCCTGCCACCGGCCAGCCGTCTTGTGTCCAGTACATGGGTCGAATCTGCAATATGCGATGGCTATCGAGATGGCAGGTGTCATAGGTATGGTGCACGATAAAATCGCCTTTTTCACTTTGCAGAACGGAGTTGTGTCCCGGCCCGCGCCAGTTGTCATTGTTGGCCAGAACCAGTGTGCCGCCGCCCTGGGTCATCGGCTCGTCGTTGAAATCGACATACGGCCCTTCGGGCTTTCGGGACCGGCCAACCATCACCTTATAGGTACTTTCGGCGCCATTGCAGCAGGAATCAAACGAAACAAACATATAATAATATTCCCCACGGCGAATCAAAAACGGCGCCTCAACGGCCCGCGATCCCGTCAGGCGTGTGGCGACGGTGGGATAACGCTCGGCCTCGGCCGTAAATTTGCCCGTGTCGGGGTTGATCTCAGCAAACTTGATGCCGCCCCAATGCGACCCCCACACCGCATACGCCCTGCCGTCGTCATCCTGAAAGACGGCAATGTCAATGGCGTTAAAATCATCCCGATCCGGAGACGATTCGACCACCAGTCCCAAATCCCTCCATTGATAATCGGGCGAAGCCGGGTCAAGCGTTGCATTGACCGCCACGCCGGTAACCGAACGCTGGCTGCCGAATGACGAGACGCTGTAATAAGCGTAGTACCTGCCGTTGAGTTTGACGATATGCGGCGCCCAGATGCCTTCGGTCGGCGGAATGGCCTGCTTGGCCCAGTCCGGAACCGGTTTGTCGAACACACGGTCGATCTCTGTCCACGAAACCAGATCATCGGAACGATAAATCGGCAACCCGGTACCGGTGGCAAAGATATAAAACCGCCCGTCGTCGCCTTCAATGATCGTCGGATCGGGCATCCCTTGCAGAACACCTTCCACAGCCTGCGTGCTGGAAATCGACAACGCAACGGTTATCAGCAGAATAAGTGAAGCACTTGATCTCGACATTTCAGGTCTCCTTAAATAATTTAGACACTTTCGACATCTTGTTCACACCTTGACCATCCTATTCAAAAGGTTCGCAAAATCAATGCTTTTTTGTTTTTTTCCGTCTTTGCCCTCATAAATCAGAGCCGATAAATTTTTTTTCGTTTTTTATGAAGGGTGTGGTAACATAAAGTTTAGCCAAACGTCATACCCTTTGAAGACAAGACGTTTCCGATTGAGGTGTTATGGCCATAAACCCCGTCATGTTGCAGCTTACATGGGACCGATCGCTGGTTCAGTCCGTCGATCAAAGCCAGCGGTGGATTCTCTCGGCCATGCAGGCCAACGGCCCGGCGCTGGTCCGGCTGCTGTGGCGGATACTAGGCAATGAAACGGATGTTTGCGACGCCTACCAGGATCTATTCGTCCGACTGGCCAATATGACCCCCGATCAAAAACCGAAGCATATTCGTGCCTATCTGTTCCGCACCGCCGCCAACATCGCCGTTTCGATGCTTCGTCGCGAAAAACTTCGTCGAGAATCCATGATGCGTCTGCGGTCCGACCGGCTCGACAGTTACGAAACTGATCCGGGCGGCGATCTGGACACACGCCGGATGCAGCAGCAGCTGAGAAACGCCATCGCCCGGCTGCCCGACTATCTTGGCGATGTGGTGGTGCTGCGTGATTTGGGCGAAATGCCCTACAGCGATGTGGCCCGTATTCTGGGCATCACCCCGGGCGCTGCCCGGGTCTATCGACATAAAGCAATCCAGCTTCTGGCCGTGTGGCTGGACCAATCGACACATAACAGCGGACAGACAATACAGGATTCCGATCCGACCGGCGAGGTCTGAACTCTGTCTTCTGATGTGAGACAATAAAAGGTGACGTATGAACGATACACGAGGTTATAAACATTGCAAGCCACTGCGAACGGCTCGACCGGGCTGGTGGTCGGTACTGACAAACCGCCTGACTGAACAGTGCAGAACACATATTGCAGGCTGTCCGCGCTGCCAGCGGCGTCTGGCGCGGATCGGGCGTGTGGATGCGGCGCTGAGTTTGATGCGGATGCAGCCGCAGTCCAGAGACTTGCTTGCCAGAGCCAACACGGTCGCACTGAAATACCTCAAAGGGTCTGTACGAGACACCCCGCACGCTGAGCGGCTGCGCCGCGCCGTGCCTGAGCCGAGCCGAATGGAAAAAGCCGTCCCCTTCGTGGATCGCCTGGTCAATATGGCGGCATGTTTGTTTATCGTTTTGATGATTCGCAGCGGGCTGACCGACAACATGTTCGAAATCAAAGAGCAGGGAACCAACGTGATGGAGTCCTATTACGCCCGCCATTTGGACAACGGATTCGGCGACCTTTATGAAGACATCTTTGGTCAGGCGCCCGACCACACGGCCTAATCGCATTGGCCGGTTTGGTATGTCGGATTACCGGCGGATATGGAAGCGTCGCCAAAACGCCGACAACTGCCCTCTTTGAATATCCCGCTGTATGGTCTCGCATGCGGTGCGATACGGCTCCTGGCCGCCGCGAAGGGCCTGGCCGCGCGACGCGAAAAGTTTGGCTGCGTCCCAATCCCCCAGCCGGGCGCATATCCAGGCGGCATCCAGCAATGTCATCGCATCTTCATCGTTGAGCCGCAGCGCCTGTTCGAGGCACTGACGGGCGCCGGCATATTCGCCGCGCAGCGTCAGGGCCAACGCCAAACCGCGAAATGCACGCGGTTCCCGGTGCTCCACTTCCAACGCCCGCAAAAAACATTGCGCCGCCCCTTCCGAATCATCCAGTTGCAAAAACATAGCGCCCATCCCCACCAGCACATCCAGATCCGGAACATCCATCTTGAACTCCGCCCAAAGCAGCGCTTTGGCCCGGTCGTTTAAGCCCTGACGAATCAGTATCTCGGCCAGACGATACCTCGGCCCAGTCATGCGACCGTCGGCGTTCATCGCCTGCTGATAGTGCCGCACCGCCGCATCTGTCCGGCCGCGAAGCCGATACACCTCGCCCAAATAAAACTGCGCCGCCGAGAAATGCGGATCAAACTCAAGGATCCGGTTAAATTTCTCTTTGGCCGCCTCAATATCCCCGCTTTCGAGCAGAAAGACTCCAAAATCCAGCAAGACATCCAAATCGGCCGGATTTTTGCGAATCTCATTCAAAAAGGCGGAATGCGCCTGTTGGCCTTTGCCGCTGACCCAATAGGCCTGGGCCAGACGGTATTGAATTTGCGGATGGGAGGGATCAACCTCCGCGGTCTTCTGCCAGCACCAAATGGCGCGCTCATATGCCCCTCGCGAAAACAGGGAATTCCCGATATTATAAAAGCACAATGGGCAATCGCTGTGTATCTGCTGGGCCAAATAAAACATCTGTTCAGCCTTATCGTGCTGATCCATCTCGGTATAGGTAATGATTCGGTTGCAATAGGCCGGCTCAAACAGCGGATCAATCTGTTCAATCCGCTCAAAGACAGTCAGCGCCCGATCATATTGAGCGGTCCGGGTATAATCCACCCCCAGACAGTTCATCACCTCAATATCATCGTCCAACAATTCAAGTGCCTTTTCATAACAGAATATCGCCTTTTCGTATTGCTCCATCCCGTCGAGCGCCAACCCCATATTAAAATACCAGCAGCCGTTTTCCGGTCCTTTTTCGACCGCTTCGGTCATTTTTTCAAAGGCGTGGCGCATTTGGCCTTTCTCATAGAGATCAAACGCCTCCTCGGCCAGCAGCTCGGCCTGCTCCCACTCATGACCAAAATTCGGTTCCGATTCAAATAGATGATCCATAAATAACCTGTCCCTATCTGTCCGTGTTCAACAACAAAACAACCGTCCGTCACTGTTTGGGTATCGGAAAACGGCGACGGGCACTTGCGAACAAGCCTGTAAAAAGCGACCGTGTGTGCAATTTCCCAAAGATTTTTCTGGCAAACCGGTTGTTAACCCTTTATAATTCGATAGTTTAAGCGATATGGTGTGCGGCCGCTTGCGGATGCCGGCCGCTTTTTTATCAGTAGGGTATCGACAGCGTCCTATAAATGGTTCATAATAGGACAGCACAAGGTATGTCAATTGCAGTGGAGTGTCAGGCTTTTGGAACCGGACAGGAGACAAAATCAATGATTCAGGAAATTAAAGGCCATCTGACCGCCGGACCCCATCGGTATGCCATTGTGGTCGGTCGATTCAATGAGTTCATTACGTCCCGACTGCTGGGCGGGGCCATTGACTGTCTGCTGCGCCACGGAGCCGCCGAAGAGCAGGTCACCGTCGTGTGGGTGCCGGGCACCATCGAAATCACCGTCGCAGCCAAAAAACTGGCACAAAGCGGTCAGTATGCCGCCGTAATCTGCCTCGGAGCGGTCATACGCGGTCAGACGAGCCATTACGATTATGTGTGTCAGCAGATTTCGCGCGGCGTCGGCACCATCAACTACGAGACCGGTGTGCCGACGATTTTCGGCGTGCTGACCTGCGACACCATCGAACAGGCTGTCGAGCGGGCAGGTACCAAACAAGGCAACGCCGGCGCCAGCGCCGCCCTGGCGGCCATCGAAATGGCCGATCTGATGAGCAAACTGTGAGGAACGGATCGGGTGCCGACAATCGTTTGTGCAAAGGGATTTTCCAACGTGACCGTTGATCGCAGAACCCAGGCCCGTGAGTTGACCATGCAGGCCTTGTGCCAGTTGGATGTACAGGGCCAAGACGTTATGGAACTGGTGGGGCGTTTTTTTCGCGAGCAGACCGACGACGACTTAACGCTTCAATTGGCCGAGCAATGGACCAAGGGCGCCTGGCAGCTTGTCGAGGAATGCGACAGCGTCATCACCCGTGCCGCCATTCGATGGAAATTGTCGCGGCTTTCGCACGTGGATCGCGCGATCTTGCGGATGGCGGTGTATCAGTTGTGCTACTGCCACGACATTCCCTGCAAAGTCGTCATCAATGAAGCGATTGAAATCGCCAAAAAATACAGTTCCGAACAGGCGCCGCGGTTTGTCAACGGCGTTCTGGATGCCGTTTTGAAAACGCTCAAACAACACGAAACCCCGTCGGTTTCCGAGGAGGCAACGTAACCGGTGCGAACGATAGCGGTGCTCAACCAGAAAGGCGGAGTCGGCAAAACGACAACGGTGGCCAATGTCGCGGCCGCCTTGTCGCTGACCGGCGTTCGAACCCTGGTCATCGATCTGGATCCGCAGGCGCATTTGACGATTCATCTGGGCGCCGACAGTGAGACCGACGCGCCGGGCGTCTATGACGTGCTGACCGGCGCGGCGGATATCGGCTCAGCGGCCGTTCCGGTGCGGGACAATCTGTGGGTTCTGGGCGCCAGCATCAATCTGGTCGGAGCCGAAAGCGAGCTGGTCAACGAGGTGGGCCGGGAAATCATTCTGCGCAAGGCCCTTGATTCTATCCGCGGCCGCTATGATTATGTGCTGATTGACTGTCCGCCGTCGCTGGGACTGCTGACGCTTAACGCGCTGGCGGCAGTGACAGAAGTGCTGATACCTGTTCAGCCGCATTTCCTTGCGCTGCAAGGATTTAGCCGGTTGCTGCAAACGATCGCCCTGGTTCAATCGCGGATCAATCCGGCCCTTCAGGTCACGGCGATTGTGATGTGCATGTTCGACAGCCGCACGAGTCTGTCCTCGGAGGTCCGCGAAGATATTGACAAATTTCTCCGCAGTGCCCGCGACAGCGACACGCCGTGGTCAAAGGCCGCGATTGTGCCCGTTCATATCCGACGAAACATCAAACTGGCCGAAGCGCCCAGCTACGGCAAGACGATTTTTGAGTATGAACCGACGTGCAACGGTGCGATTGACTATATGGCCATGGCCGATTGGCTGCTGACCGGCACCCTTGAACAACCCCACTCCCTGTCGGCTCACGCAGATCACGCGCCGCCTGAGACGCCGCCCCATACCGAAACGGAAGAACCTGAGGGGTAAAAAGAAAAGACTGCTCCGTGGATGAATTGTGAAGCAGCCTTTATGGGACAGATCGCACCAGTGCGATCATGATTTTCAGTATTATTATCAAGCAATTTTACGTTTTGTCAAGACACTTTTTTGAAAAAAGTTCAGTCGTTTTTTGGTGTGCAGGGTCAAAAAGAAAATCGGCAAGGAAATGGGAATACAGATGCCGATTCAGAACCGCTCAATCGCGTGTCAGAGACCAGGGATCTTCCAGCGATTCGGCGATACAGCCGAGAAATGCGGCGGCGTAAAATTCATCGACGATACATTGATCAAATGCCAGCGAAACGTACATTTTTTTGCGCGTGAGAAAGCCGTTTTCACTCGGCACCACCACATCTTCAATGTTGCCGATAGACACAATCCCCAGCGCCGAGGGAGGACTAATGGCGTAAAACGATTCAATGCCGTACATACCCAGTCCGGTCAAAACGATGTTCGCCCCGTCAAAATCGTCGGGCAGCAGCTTGTTGGCGCGGGCTTTTTTCAGCAGGGCTTCACTGTCGGCGGCCAGCTGCGGTAGATTCTTATGTTCCACATCCTGCACGACGGGAACGACCAACCCCTGCGGCGCAGCGACGGCAAATCCGACGCCGATCTGTTCGCTGATCTCAAGAAACCGTCCGTCCTGGCTGAACGCCGCGGCCATCAGCGGATAAGCGGCAATGGCCCGCGCGATGGCACAGATGAAAAAATCCTGCGTGGTGGCTCTGACCTTGACCTGTTTGCAGTAGGCTTTGCGCATACGGGTCAGCTCCGTCAGGTCGGCCCGAACGGTCAGATAAGCACTGGCCTTGGTCTGCTTGGACTGAAGCATATAGCGACCAATCAGTCGCTGAATCCGCGTCAGCGGCAAGCGGTCAGGATTGCGGGATTCTGTCAACAGCGTATCCTCCGAGAGACGGTTACCCTCTCAGTCCGGAAAAATAAACCGGTATTGTAGCGAGCACACATCAGGATTCAAGGACAAAACCACAAAACAAAGGCATTTTCAGGTAGTTTTATATCTGGAATACGGCAAATGCAGCCTTTTCCCTGTTGACACACCCTGGGCCAGACGGTAAGATATGCCCTTTTGCCGATGTGCATACAGATGCATTGAGATGAACCTTTCTGAAAACAGGAGAATCGGAATCAATGACCAAAGTAACCTTGATTACAGGCGACGGAATTGGACCGGAAATCGCGGAAGCGACGCGGCGCTGCATTGACGCCACCGGTGCGGCGATTGAATGGGATGTACAGCTTGCCGGCGTGGACGTAATGGAAACCGCCGGAACCCCCCTGCCGGAAGCGACGCTCGAATCGGTCAAAGCCAATGGCGTCGCCCTGAAGGCCCCGATCACAACCCCGGTGGGCACGGGATTTCGCAGCGTCAATGTGCATCTGCGACAATTGTTCAACCTCTATGCGTGTGTGCGGCCCTGCAAGAGCTACAAGGGCGTACGCAGCAAATATGACAATATCGATCTGGTCGTGGTGCGCGAAAACACCGAAGATTTATACGCGGGCATCGAATACGAAAAAGGATCCCAAGAGGCCCTGGAACTGATCGACTGGCTCAACGCCCACAGCAGCCGCCCAATCGGGCCGAATACCGGCATCAGCATTAAACCGATTTCGGTCGAAGGAACGGAACGCATCGTTCGGTTCGCCTTCGAATACGCCCGCAAGATGGGACGCAAAAAAGTCACCTCGGTGCACAAGGCCAACATTATGAAATTTACCGACGGGCTGTGGCTGGACGTCAGCCGGCAAGTCGCCAAGCGCTATACGGATATCGAATTTGAAGACCGCATTGTCGATAATATGTGTATGCAGCTTGTGCAAAAGCCCGAACTGTACGATGTGATTGTTTTGCCGAATTTGTACGGCGATATCCTCAGTGATTTATGTGCCGGCCTGGTCGGCGGGCTGGGAATGGCTCCGGGCGCCAATATCGGCGAAAAAGGGGCAATCTTTGAGGCGACTCACGGCAGTGCGCCGAAATACAAGGGGCTTAACAAGGTCAATCCGGTCGCCCTGATCCTCAGCGGTGTGCTGCTGCTGCGGCACTTGGGGATGATGGATCAGGCCGACCGACTGGAAAACGCCATCGCGGCGGTCATTGAAGAAGGCACGTCCGTAACGTACGATATGAAGCCCGACCGCAACGACCCGACCGCCGTGGGAACACAGGAAATGGCCGACGCGATTATCGCGAAAATCAAGGCCGGCCGGTAACGCTTGGCCGCGGCGGCGACCGCCTTTTTAAGAGATGGTCTGCGTGAATCAGAAAACGTTTCGACAACTGCTTAGCGGCGCTGACAGGCGGCCCGGTGCAAACGTCCTTCGCCTGACGCTTCGGCTGATTGCCGTGCCGTATGCCTGTGCCGTCGCCTTTCGGAACCGATTGTACGACCATCGGCTGCTGAAAACCGTCGCGGCGTCGGTACCGGTCATCAGCGTCGGCAACATCACCACCGGCGGAACCGGCAAGACCCCGCTGGTGATTTGGCTGTGCCGATACCTGGAAAGTCAGGGCCGTCGTTGTGCGATTCTGACGCGGGGCTATAAGACCCAACGGGGACAGCTTTCCGACGAGCCGGCACTGCTGGCGGGAGCTTGTACGAATACAACAGTGGTGGTCGATCCCGATCGCGCGGCCGGGGCGCATAAGGCGGTATCGCAATACGGCGCCGACGTGCTGGTCCTGGATGACGGTTTTCAGCATCGCCGGCTCGGCCGTGATGTGAATATCGTAACGCTGGACGCAACGTGTCCGTTCGGCTATGAACGAGTGCTTCCGGCCGGTTTGCTTCGCGAACCGCTCGAAGGACTTAAACGCGCTGAGGTCATCGTGATAACACGTTATGACCAGGTTGAACCGCAGGCACTACAGCGGCTTGAAACCCGTATAGGGCAACTGGCCCCGCACGTTTCGGTGGTCAAGGCCGCGTGCCGCCATACTCATGCCGTAACGACCGAAGCGGCTGTTTTATCGCTGGAATCGCTGCGGCATCAACGTGCGTTTGTGTTTTGCGGCATCGGCAATCCCGATGCATTCATTGAGTCGGTACGACACAACGGCATCAACATCGTTGGAACGCGGATATTCAACGACCATTATCGCTACAAGCCCGATGATATTCGTGCCATTATCCGTCAGGCCAAACAGAGCAGCGCAACGGTTATCTTATGTACCGAAAAGGATGGGGTCAAGGCGGCCCTGCTCAAGCCGGAAGAGGCCGATATTCAATTGGCCTGGCTGGCAATGGAATTGGATTTTGCTGAGGGAGTCGATAAGCTGAAAACTCACATTGATACGGTGCTTGGTCCATCGCAAGACAAGAGCCGCGTACCGGAAAACAAAACAAACTGAAATACGATGAGTTATACGCACTTATTAAAAACAGTAACCCAGCTCGGCTCGCCGAAAGTGCTGCTGACGGGCGACTTTATGCTGGACAGCTACATCTACGGCGACGCCCTGCGCATCAGTCCGGAAGCGCCGGTGCAGGTGCTCAAAGTCGTCCGTCGTGAGTATTGCGGCGGCGGGGCCGCCTCGGTAGCGGCCGATGTGCTGACGCTGGGCGCACGGTGTGCCTGTGTCGGGGTACTGGGAAGCGACCTCAACGGCGACCGACTGCTGGCGATGCTCGAAAAAAGCGGCGCCGACGTCTCCGGTCTGCTGCGTCTGGACACGCGCCCGACCATCAGCAAGGAACGCATCATCGGTCTGGCGCAGCATCGCCATCGCCAGCAGCTTTTGCGCATTGATGAAGAATATACCGAGCCGCTGAGCGATGCGGAGTATGCCCAACTGCTGACGGCGTTTGAACAACACCTGGCCGACTGCGATGTGGTCTGTCTTCAGGATTACAACAAAGGAATGCTGCGACCGGATATATGTCAAACCCTGATTCAATCGGCCCGGAAAGCGAATAAACCGATTCTGATCGATCCGCCGCTGGGGCGGGATTACAGCAAGTTTTCCGGCGCGACGCTGATCACACCCAATCGCAAAGAGACCTCCGAGGCCGTGGGGTTTGCCGTGGAGACAATTGATGACGCCGAGCGGGCCTCAGCCGTGCTGCGCGAGCGGTTGTCGCTGTCGGCGGTGGTCATCACCCTGGACAAAGAAGGGGCGTACCTGCAAACCGCTGAGGGTGGACGGCATCTGCCGACCATTCCGCGAATGGTCTATGATGTCACCGGCGCCGGCGATATGATGCTGGCGATGCTGGCGGTCGCCACAGCGGCGGGCGCGGGTCTGGATACGGCGCTGCAGTTGGCCAACATTGCCGGCGGCATTGAAGTGGAAAAATTCGGCGTCGCGACCGTCAGCGTGGATGAAATCGTCAATGAAATTCTCTCCCGTCATCGCAGCAAGACCGGCAAAATCCAGGACCCCGATACCCTGCGTATCGAACTGGACTATCATCGCCAACAAAACGAAACGATTGTCTTTACCAACGGCTGCTTTGACGTACTGCATCGCGGGCATATCGAATACCTGAAATTCTGCAAACAGCACGGTCATGTTGTGGTGGTGGGTTTGAACAGCGATGCGTCCGTGCGGCAGCTCAAAGGCCCGACGCGCCCGATCAACAATCAGCATGACCGGGCGGCCTTGCTGGCGGCGCTGGAGTGCGTTGATTATGTGGTGGTGTTCGATGAGCCGGATCCGCTGAACCTAATTCAGACGGTCTGTCCGGATGTCCTGGTAAAAGGACGGGACTGGGCAAATAAAGGCGTCATTGGACGCGAATTTGTCGAATCGCGCGGCGGCCGGGTTGTGCTGGCGCCGATGGTCGAAGGAAAAAGCTCCACGCTGACCATTGAAAAACTCAATCGCATCAATGAACCTCAAAAGGAGACGCACACACCATGACGCACAAAGCGGTTTTTCTGGACAGAGACGACACCCTCATCAGCGATCCGGGTTACATCAGCGACCCGGCTCAGGTCAAACTGCTGCCTCACGTCGGACAATCGCTGTCCATGCTCAAAAAGATGGGCTATCTGCTTGTGGTCGTTACCAATCAATCCGGCGTCGCGCGGGGCATCGTTACCGAACAGACACTCGAACAGATTCACCATCATCTGAAAAAGCTGCTGGCCGATGAGGGAGTCTATCTGGATGCGATTTATTACTGCCCCTATCACCCGGATGGATCCGTAGAGCAATATACGCTCGAAAGCGATCTTCGAAAGCCGCAGCCGGGGATGCTGCTCAAGGCTGCCGAGGAACTGGAGATTGATCTGTCACAATCGTGGATGATCGGCGATTCCTATCGGGATGTGGCCGCGGGAACACGCGCGGGATGTCGGACGATCCTGCTGGATACGCCGGGCAAGCCCCAGGTTCGCGAGCCGGACGATCCGGAACCGGATAAACGGGCGGTGAATTTGCGCGAAGCGGTCAATATCCTGCGGATGTTCGAATTCCAGCAGAAGGCCCAGGCTGCGCGCACAATGCGCCAACAGGCCGAGGCCCACACCGCAGAGCCGGAACAACCGAAATCGGAAACGCCGACGCCGCCCCCCCCATCGGAACCACAGGCAATGCCGACCGACCCCACTGACCAATCGGTCTGGCCCGCGGCCGATGAACAGCCCGAAACGCCGAGGCCGCAGGCTATGTCCGCCAACACGCCAACGACAGACGACAAACCCAGGACGTTCACTCAGCGGCCAAAGACACAAACCCGTCCCCTGTCGCAGCCGCCACCCCCTGAATCAACCCAGGACGTTAAACCCATCCATGAGCCGCTGCCGGAAATCCCGTCGTCGGACCAGACGCATCAGCTTCTTGAAGAAATTCTGCATCGCGTTAAAATCAAACACCGATACGATCAATACAGTGAATTTTCCGTCTTTATGCTGCTGGCCTGGCTGGTGCAGGTACTGGCTGTGTTTAGCCTGGTCGTCAGCATCTGGTTTGGTTTGGACGCAGAACGAGGCACAGAGTCCGTACAGACGATGATCGGTTATGCCGTCGCACTGCAACTGCTGGTCATCGCCCTGCTGCTGATGCACGACAAAAGCAGGTGATTGTTGCTCCTATCATCCATGAAAACGCCGCGACACATTGTGATTTGGCTGCCGTCGCCGCTGGGGGACGCCATTTGCGCTGCGCCGGCGCTGCAGGCACTGCGAGCGCATTACGCCAATGCGCAAATCACGTTTTTCGCATCGCCGTTTACGCAGTCCATTTTGTCACCGACGGATTGTGCCGACGATTGGGTCAATCCGGCCCGGGGGACGGCTGCACAGATCAAACAATTGCGCTCGTGCTCATTCGATACCGCCATCCTGCTGAAAAATTCGTTCGGCTCAGCGTTGACGGTATGGCTGGCTGGAATCGACCGTCGCATCGGCTACGCCCGCGACGGCCGGTCAATTCTGCTGACGGATCGCATCTTCCCGCCGAAAGACAACAGGGGACATTTTAAGCCGATTTCATCGGTTATGTATTATCTGCAACTGGCCGAGGCGCTGGGTGCTGCGCCGACGACCGCTCTGCCGGCGCTGAACGTGGCACAATCCGACGAGGACGCGGTTGACCGATTGTTTCCGCACATCGCACGATCCGATAAGCCGCTGGTCATTCTTGTGCCCGGCGGAGCATTCGGGCCGAGCAAGCTCTGGCCGCCGCAGCGTTTTGCGGCCTGCGCCGAGGCGCTGATCGAGCGGCATAACGCGCAGGTGGTCATCTCGGTAGCACCGACGCCCGCCGAGCGGCAGGTGGCCGAGGCAATCGCATCCCTGTGCCGCTTTGAGTTGATTCACCTGGGCAACACGCCGCTGACCGGCGGACAGTTAAAAGCCCTGTTCAATCGGGCGGCACTGGTGCTGACCAATGACACCGGCCCGCGGCATATCGCCATTGCCCTGCGGCGTAAAGTGGTGACCCTGTTCGGGCCGAACAACCCGGCCTGGACACATACAGACTACCCCGATGAAATTCGCATTGTCGGGCAGGGACCCTGTGTGCCGTGCGACAAGCCGGTCTGCAAGGCAACGAGACATTATTGTATGGAATCCATCACGGTTGAACAGGTGATCCAGGCCGCCGAAACCTTCCTGAGCCGAGACTGCGATGAATAAATTGCCCGACTATGAACTGGCGCCGGGCTTTTTTTCAGACCCGGCTTATGTGTCGGCCTTGACGGAAATGGGATTGACGACGCCGGACAGCATCTTTGCGTTTGACCGGGGCGCTGATCTGACCAAAAAAAAATTATCGCCGCATCGGTCGCGGACATGCTTTCGGCTCGGCCAAGACGGACCGACGGTCTATTTGAAACGCTACGAACACCCCCCCGCCATGCAGCAGATTCGCAACTGGATTGATCATCGCCGCCGCTGCTGCACAAGCGTCTATGACGGCCACCTGACTGAGCTGCTGGAGGAAGCCGGTATTGCCGCACCCCACACCATTGCCTACGGTTTTGAATGGGGCGGGCTGTTTGAAAAACGCAGTTTCATCCTGATTCAAGAGATCGACGGCGGCGCGTCGCTGGAACAAAAACTGCCGGATTGCATGGCGGATTTGACGCCGCAAGCGGCCCGACAGCGAAAAGCCTTCATCCGCCAGGTCGCCGATTTCGTGCGGCGGTTTCATTCGACCGGCTGTCGCCATCGCGATTTGTACCTGTGCCATGTGTTTCTGGACAAACACCAAACGCTGCATTTAATCGACTTGCAGCGCGTCATCAGGCCGATCCTGCTGAGCGAACGTTTTCGCATAAAAGACTTGTCGCAACTCTATTACTCGGCGCCGGGCCGGGCCGTCAGCCGCACGGATCGGCTACGGTTTTATCTGCATTATCGGCAGAAAAAGAAACTAACACGGCAGGACAAATGGATTATCCGACAGATCAAGCGCAAAGTCCGGCGCATGGCCGCACACGATCGCAAACAAGGCAGACCAGCGCCCTTTGAATCGCGTTAATCGTCTTGTTCTTCGGGGTTTTTTGACGCGTCGATCAGCGCTGCCCGAAATCCACCGTCGGCGGCTGAGCCGCTTCGGGGGCGGCCTCAAACAGCTCCATCGGCTCCACCCCGGCGCGCCGGCAGAAAAACGAACCGAAAAACTCGCGCGTATAGATATTCAGATTCTTGACGGCGTTGTTGTAGCGAATGCGTTCCACATTAATGCGGTTTTCCGTCCCTTCGAGGCTGTCCTGCAGGGCCAGAAAATTCTGATTGGCCTTCAGGTCGGGATATTGCTCCTGGAGCATCAGCAATCGGCTCAGCAGCGCACCGACTTCGTTGGCCGCTTCAATCTTGCTATCGACGTTGTCTGTCTGAAAGTATTTTGTTCGGGCGTCGGCAATGTGCTCAAACAGTTCCCGCTCGTGAGCGGCATAGCCCTTGACGGTTTCGACCAGATTGGGAATCAAATCCATTCGCCGCTGCAGGGCCGAATCCACGTTGGCCCAGGCCGCCCGCGCCTCTTCTTCCAGCCGAATCGCCTTGTTGTAACCGGCCAGATACCAACTGAACATCATTGCCGCCGCGATTACAACAACGACCAACATCACCCCCAGCACGACCAATGCACTGCCTGTTCGGTGTTTCATTGTGTTATCTCCGTCATCTGTTATGAATCTTACCATCGTCCACTGAACCCGCCGCCGCCGAAGCCGCCGCCCAGTCCTCCGCCAAAGCCCCCGAAGCCACCGCCGAAACCGCCGGAACCGCCGGAACCGCCGCCATATCCTCTGCTGCCCCAAAAGCCGCCTGAATAATAGCCATTGCGCGAGGCCCCGAAGCGATGGCCAAGCAGCAGCCATAACAGCCAAAACGGCGTGCCGCGCCCGGCGGCGGTCATAAAGACCAGAAAAAGAATAATGAAAGGCAGCAGACTGCACCACGGCGTCACCGAAAGCCTGTCCGGTACCGGATTGCTGTAGCCGCGAGGCATTCCGGTCAGCGTCACATTATAATGTCGAGCCATTCGGTCGGTCAATGCCAGAGTCGCCTGATAAATGCCCTCGGCGTATCGCCCCTGCTGCATATAAGGGACCAGCACTTGGCGGCCGACCTGCCCGCAGAACTGATCGGTCAAAAAGCCTTCCAGTCCGTAGCCGACTTCGAATCGAAACGCTCTGTCCTGGACGGCCACCGTAAACAAAAACCCGTCGTCGCGGTCTTTGCGCCCCAGTTTCCAGCGTTCGGCCACCTCGATGGAAAACCGCTCAATCGGCATCGCGCCGGTGGTCTTCACCGTCAAAATAATAAACTGAGCGCCGGTTTTCTGTTCCAACTCCTGGAGCAAGCCATTGAGTTTGTGCCGATAGTCTGTGCTGATAATCGCGGCACGGTCTTCGACGTAATGAGTTGGCTGAGGCAGGTCTGTCGAAACAGCCGTAACGACACCGACCAGAAAAATGAAATTTAGGATAACTGATTTTTGCACCTTCACACCTCCAGTTTATCAACATAGTCGGCCAATGATCCCACTGCTTTGCAGACCTGTCCAAAATCAGTCTGCATCGCCTCCGCAGACGGCCGTTTGATTTCATAACGTCCGGCATACCGCCGGGCCAGCGCGTCCAGAGAGACATTGACCACTCCGCCCAGCCGCTCAAAGGTCTCTGCCGCCGCAGCGGGCCGTTCGCCGTCAGCCAGCCACAGCGTTGCCCTCAAATACGGCATCAGCTCCCGCGCGGCTGCGGCCAGCAGCTCGGCAATCAGCGCCGGCTTGCGTGCGGAACGGATATACCCCTGCCGCAATCGAACCAGCGCCGATTTATACTCCCGTTCACATTGCAAACGAACATCGCGTTTCTCAAACCGCAATTCGGCGAACGGATCGTCCCCGACAACGGTCACATGCCGCCATTGATAATCCAGCCATTCCACCGCGAACACATCGCAGGAGCGCCGGATATACTCCGGCCACATCAACAGCGGCGCCGAAAGCCTCTGACGTCCCATTTTCGGGCCGATTTCGGCCAAAAAATCGAGGATTTCCGGCGTGTTGTGCCTGACCACCAAAACTGAATTGATGTCGCTGCGTTTGGGGCAATACTCCCCGCTGAGCACACTGCCGACCAACGTCAGACTGAGCAGATTTTCGTCCAGACGCCCCGACAACGTCTCAACAAGCAGTTTAACGGCCTGTCGCGCCTGATCCGGTAAGCCATTTAAGTTCATACGTCTCCTTTTGGGATTTTAAGTATCTGATTTCCGTATTAGCCATGCTCGGCCGGGGTCCGGCCTCGTCGTCCAAACCCCTCTGAGCGCTGCGTTATCCACCCTGACGATCCCATTTAACCACCTTCTCCTGAAAGAGCAAGGACAATCCACACCTCGAAGCCGCCCACCCGTCCCGAACAGAAGCAACAGCCCAACGATAGAAACGTCAAAAGGCCATAAGTGTTGTATTTTTCCTGAAAAATACGGTAACTGCATTAAAAAGCGGCTTTTCCAAAATGTTTTTTGTTGACGGCAACGCTCTTTGTCCCCATACTACATTGCTGATTCCGCCCTGATAGGGGGCATTTTTTGTCGGAATAATAAATACTTTGCAACCTGCGGTCTATTTAGGAGTAGAGGCTTATGGCAGCCAGAAGCTCGCAAAGCAATACAATGCTGTATTCGCTGATTACCTTTGTGGGGCTGTTTGTTATTGCAACGGTCTGTGCCGTTATTTTTTATGTCAAATCGGAAGAATATCGTACGCAGCTTGAGACCCTGCGAACCGATACCGAGAGGCTCGCGACCGCCCGCGAACAGACGGCGCTGACCCGTATCGTCGGAAAGGCCGAAGCGGGAAAAAGTTATCTGGCCACAATGCAGTCGCTGGTGAACACATTGTATCGGGCGATTACCGGACAGGACCCCTCGGAGGAAATCCCGTCCGATGTCAAGGTCAACGACGTGATTATGCAGATCAACAACACCATGGCGGCCTTGGGCACCGACGCCAATCCTGCCGTCGGCGTTGAGGGCGTCGCATTGTTGAACGTCATCGAGGATCTCAAGCAAAAGCTGGACGGCGCTCGCAGCCGGTTACAGCAGCTTCAGGATGCCTATTATGCACTTCAGGATGATTTTGACAGTCTTCAGGAGCAGATGCAGCAGCGGCAGAATCTGTTTCTCAGCGAACTGGACACCTCCCAATCACTGACCGATCAGATTCGCACAGAATTTGAACAGCTTCGTCGGCAGATGGAAAACGCCACCGAAGAACAGATCGCAACTTATCGTGAACGGCTGGAAAATGAGCAGGCGCGCCTGCGGGCACGCCAGCTTGAACTGCAGGAAACCGAGCGGCGGCTGCAGGAAAACGAATCGCTGCTTCAGGATGCACTGGCCAAACTGGAAGCCATCAAGCCCCGTCCGGACGTGGAAGTGCCCGCTTACCGGCCGGATGCGCGAATCGTTCGCGTCGATCTGCAAAATGAATTGGTAACGCTTGACGTCGGACGACAAGACCGCGTCTATCCCGGCCTGACCTTCGCCATTTATCAAAGCAATGTTCCGATCCCTGAAGACGGCAAGGGCAAAGCGGAAATCGAGGTCTTTCAGGTCGGCCAGCAAGTCAGCGTCGCGCGAATCGTGCGATGGGACCGGCGAAACCCCATCGTGCCGGATGATCGTGTCGTCAACCTGATCTGGGACCCCAAAACAAGCAATCAATTTGTGGTGGTCGGCGATTTTGACACAACGCGCGACGGCCGCATCAATCCCGACGGCGCCGAACAGGTCAAGGAACTGATTGAACGCTGGGGCGGCGTTGTTCGGGACGATATTACCATTGATACTGACTTTGTGATCGTAGGGGCCGAACCGGTCGTTCCGCCGCGTCCGACGCAGGACGAGCTGGACGTTGATCCCACTGCATTTCAGCGATATGAAAACTCGCGCCGACGCGCTGAGGTGTACAACGAGATGCTCACCAAAGCCGGCAATCTTCGCGTGCCGGTCTTTAACTACGAGCGATTCTTATATCTGATTGGCTACGACACGCTTTCAGCCAAAATGGGAGTCAATTAAACACTCGGCTCAATGCCGATGGATGCGACAAAAACGCGCCCGGTAGCTTGACGGGACTGGGGATTTTGGACAAAACCTTGTTTCAGACCGGCAAAGGTCACGGTTGCAGCCGCTTCGATGCTGACCGGAAGCGGCTGACCGGTATCGCAGTCCAGGCCGGAGGGAATATCGACCGAGACAATGGGGATGTTTTGTGCGTTGAGGCAACTGATCAGAGCCGCATACGAGGAAGAAAGCTCGCCTTCCAGTCCGGTTCCAAACAGCGCATCGACCACGACGTCCCGGCCCGATGTGAGGGTGCGAACGGCTTCCAGTGTATTCGGCGATTCTATGTCCAATACGGTGTTATTGATTTCCATTCGACGGCAAATCTCATAATTGATCTGCGCATCGCCGCCACGTCGGCGCGGCGCGGCGCAAAGAACCGTCTGTACATCGCAGCCCCGATTGAACAAATGGCGGGCAATGACAAATCCGTCGCCGCCATTGTTGCCGCCGCCGCAAAAAATAACCGCCCGCAACAGCGGTTTCGATTTCCACAGCTCACAAATGACCTCAGCAGCTCCCCTGCCCGCGTTTTCCATCAACACGACGCCGGGTATTCCGATCTGGTGGATAGCTCGACTGTCGAATGCCTGAGCCGCCTGACGACTCATCACTGCCCATCCGTCCGTATTGTGTCCTGTCCATTCTTGCATAATCGTTATTATATCCTGCGCCATGGAAACGGTCAATTGACAAACCGGATGTTTGCGTGTATAGGAAGGGTATGCATATACTGTTAACCAATGATGATGGGATATTCGCCCCGGGGCTGGCGGCGCTGCACAAACAATTGACACGGCTGGGACAGGTTACCGTCGCCGCGCCGTCGGACGTTCGTTCGGGCGCCGGGCACAGCATCACGCTTGACGAGATTACCTGTGAGTTTGTGGACATTATGGGTAAATTTGCCGGCTACAGCATTGAAGGGTCGCCGGCTGACTGCGTCAAATTGGCCTTGAATGAACTGCTCAAACCCAATGAAAAAATCGACCTTGTGGTCTCAGGAATGAATCACGGCGCAAACGTCGGCATCAATGTGTTTTATTCGGGCACGGTTGCCGGCGCGATAGAGGGGGCCTTTTACGCCCTGCCGGCTGTCGCCGTCAGTGCGGCGCTGGACGACCCGTTTGACGCCGACCGGGCCGCTGAGTACGCCTTGGGGGTAATTGAACAGCTCAAAGATTTGCCGCACGGCAAGGTCGCCAACATCAACATCCCGCAACTGTCCAAAGGGCCGCCCAAGGGGGTGCAGGTGGTGCCTCAATCGACCTGCGGATTCGAAGAATTTTATGACTGTCGGCACAACGGCTCGCAGGCGACCTATCGTCTCAGCGGCGGCGCCCATCGCGACGACCGAAACGGCTATAGCACGGATACCATCGCTCTGGAAGCGGGGTACATTACCGTAACCGCCCTGCGCAGCGATCTGACCGATGTGATGACCAATGAATTGCTCCGTGCAATGGAAATGCAGCTTCCCGTTGAGAAGGACCCCAAGAAATGACCAATGTATTCGAAAACCCCTGGCTGCTGCTGACGATTGCCGCCTTGTCCATCGTTCCGGCGGCCATCGTTCGCCAGGCCAAACCCGAATGGGGCTACCGTCCGCTGCTGATCCCGCTGCTGCTGGCGGCGTTGGGAATCGGCCTGGATCTGGCCGTCCAAACCGACAAAGAACAGATTCACGCCATTGTCCGGCAATGCAGAACCGCGGCCATTGAAGAAAATCTCTCGCTGCTGGGCCCGCTCATCTGCGAGCCTTATGATGACGGCTACCATCGCAGCAAGGCCGAACTGCTGGCTTCGGCTGAACGGGCACTTGACGGGGCGTCCATTAAAAAAGTGCGATTTCAGCACATTGAACTGACACTCAACGAGCAACAGGCACAAATGGAAATGAATACCGTGGTGCACTTGAACCCCGAAAGCCGCTACGCCGCTTTCGGCAGCATCGTGTTTGTCTCGCTGCGGCTGGAATTTGCCAAACAATCGTCCGCCCTATGGTGCATTCGCCGGGCGGGCGTGATTTCAATCAACAACCAGCCCACCAATTGGGGCGCCATCCGATAAAGGTCAGGCGCCGACCGTTGTCTTGCGGCGTTCGACGATGTTTTCAATCTTTTCAAGCAGTTCGCTCAGGTCAAACGGCTTGATGATATAGTCCTCAATACCGCAGGCTCTCGCTCGGGCAATGTCCTGCGCTTGGCTGCGCGCGGTCAGCATAATCACCGAAATCTGCTTTCCCCAGTCCTGTTGACGCAGTTGTTCGAGCATTTCATGACCGTCCATTATCGGCATAATTACATCCAATAATATCACATCCGGCGATTGTTCCTGAGCGGTTTTGAGGCCTTCAGCACCGTTCTGAGCGACAAAGACCTGATAATCGTTCATTTCAAGGCGGTCTTTAAGCGTCTGGACGATATTCGGTTCATCATCCACAACCAGTACTTTGGTCTTTTGCGATTTTTTTCTGAACCCAAAAAAATCGAACATGGCTTGTGTCTCCGTCTTAAACTGTCATGCCGTTTCTTCACCGGCCGCCGGCGTCGGTGCAAAGGTCGCTGCACCGCCCCGATCCGGTTTTACACCCCCTATTTCGGCAAAAACAACGCCCCGCAAAAGCACTTCTTGGAGAATTTTGTGTTGCGGGAACGATATTTCTCAGATTCACTATTCGTAATTTGGAAAATGAATTACCAATTTCGACCTTTTTCGTTTGACAATCCGCACATTGCCCGATACAGTGTGGTATGGTAAACAAAACAAGAAATGCAAACGATTTAAGGAGACCCACAATGAATGCACGCTGCTTACTGCTGAGCCTGTTTGCGCTCGGTCTGCCGACCTGGGCTGCAACCACCATTCAGGAAAACAGCGGGGTCAACACCCTGCTCATTCACGCCGACCGGGGAGAACTGACGATCGCACCGGAGATTTACGGGCACTTTGCCGAGCATCTGGGCCGATGCATCTATGACGGTATCTGGGTTGGCGAAAATTCAGATATTCCCAATATCCGCGGCTACCGCAAAGACATCGTCGAGGCACTCAAAGCGCTGAATATCCCCGTGCTGCGCTGGCCGGGCGGATGCTTTGCCGATGAGTACCACTGGAAAGACGGCATCGGCCCGCGAGATCAGCGCCCCAAAATGGTCAACACCCATTGGGGCATGGTCGTGGAGGACAACTCTTTCGGCACACACGAGTTTCTCGACTTGTGCGAGCTGATCGGCGCAGAGGCCTACGTCGCCGGGAACGTCGGCTCCGGCAGTATCAAAGATATGCAGGACTGGGTCGAATATATGACCTTTGACGGCGACAGTGAGATGGCCAATCTGCGCCGTACAAACGGCCGCGACAAACCCTGGCGAGTCCGCTTTTTCGGTGTGGGCAACGAGAACTGGGGCTGCGGCGGCCACATGACGCCGGAATACTACGCCGACTTGTACAAACGGTATCAAACCTACGTCCGCAGCTATTCGGGCAATCGCATCGTCAAGATCGCCTGCGGGCCGAGCGACTGGAATACCCACTGGATGGATGTCGTGCTCAGCCGGGCCGCCGGCCGTATGGACGCCATCAGCCTGCATTATTACGTCTTTACCGGCACGTGGGGCGACAAGGGCGACGCCGTTCATTTCAGTGAAGCGCAATGGTTTGCTCTGATGAAGAAAACGCTCGATTGCGATGAACTGCTCCGTCGCCACATTGAAGTGATGGATCAACACGACCCGCGCAAACGCATCGGCCTGTTCTTTGACGAATGGGGCACATGGTGGAATCCGGCGCCGGGCAGCAATCCGGGCTTTCTGGTACATCAGAACACGATGCGCGACGCCCTGTCGGCGGGTATTTTCCTGAACACGTTCAACCAGCACTGTGAGCGGGTGCGGATGGCCAATATCGCCCAAACCGTCAACGTCCTTCAGGCGATGGTACACACCCGCGGCAAGGAGATGTTCCTGACGCCGACGTATCACGTTTTTGAGATGTTCAAAGGCCATCAGGATGCAACCCTGCTGCCGCACGAATTGAAATGCAGCGCCTATGAGCACGACGGACAAAAACTGCCGTCGCTGAATGTCTCGGCCTCAAAATCCAAAGACGGCGCGGTGACCATCACCCTGTGCAATCTTGATCCGAACGCTGAGGCCCCGCTCGAATGCACCCTCAACGGCATGACAGCAAACACCGTATCGGCCCGTGTGCTGACCGCCGAGGCGATGAATGCGCACAATACATTCGAACATCCCGACGCCGTCAAACCGGCCGCCTTTTCGGCCGTTTCAATCGAAGACGGTACGCTCGAAACCACGCTGCCGCCGATGAGTGTGGTGCTGCTGGAAATTCGATAACGGACGACAGTCAGATTTCAGAGGTCAGAGGTCAGGGATCGGCTCCAGCGGGTCTCTGGCCTCTGTTTTATTTGGCCTTTTTAAGCCAGTCGTTGAGATGCTCGGCCAACAGACGAACGTCCTTTTTCTGCAAGATATGCCGCGCGATGGACGGGCTGACGTTGATTTTGGCCATCGCCTTTTCAACCCGCTGCCAAAGTCGATTTTTTTGAGCTTCCGTCTCGGCCAGATACAACTCGGTAACCCATTCCTGCAATTTCGTCAGCGTGATTGTATCCAGATTCTCATAATAGCGAGAAATGATCTTGTTCTGGTAATCGGTTCGTTCGTGGGCACTCATCATAAGGCTTCCTGTCATTGATTGTCATCACAAAACGGATTTTACCACATCCCTGAAATCACTCAAGGGATTTTGATACAAGAGTTACAGGGCAAGTTTCGTGGTTTTATAAAATCCTGTGTATTTTGTTTGAAAACTGCATTATATTTGTTATAGTACCACTTTCGTTTGTGCCTCAAGGGCACTTTGTTGTTACAGGCAGAACAATAAACTAATTTAGGACAAAACAAAGCAGTAAACAATGAATATAAAACCGTTTAAGGCCTATCGATTTAACTCAGCGGTGGTGGGTGATGCCGGCGCCTGCGTTGCACCGCCCTACGATGTGATTGACCAGGCCCTGCAGGATCAGTTGTACCGGCAAAACCCATTTAATATCGTGCGGGCCATTCGCGGCAAGACTACAGCCGACGATCAGCCTGACAACAATGTCTATACCCGTGCACGAGACTACCTTCAGTCAGCCATTAGCAAGGGTGCTTTGGTTCAGGATGACAGCCCGTCCATTTATGCTTATGTGCAGGATTTTCAGATCGGCGAGCAACCGTATCAGCGCAGCGGCATCATCGCCCTGGGGCAGATTGAGCCGTTCGGCAAGGGCGTGCGGGCACACGAAAAGACCCTTGAAGGCCCCAAAGCCGATCGATTGAATCTAACGCGGGCCACCGCCGCTCAGTTCGGTCAGATTTTTATGCTGTACGACGACCCGGCCAATACCGACCGCAAGATTTTTGAGGGCGTCGCCCCGTCCGATCCCGTGCTGGACTTCCTGGACGCCGAACAAGTGCGCCATCGTATCTATCGCATCAGTGACCCGGCCACCCTGGATCAGTTTACGGCAATGATGCAAGACAAGACCACCATCATCGCCGACGGACATCACCGCTATGAAACGGCGCTGAATTACTGGGCCGAGACGGGCCGCGACGAAGCGCAGTATCTGATGATGACCTTTATCAATACACGCAATCCCGGCCTGGTCATTCAGCCGACCCACCGAATGATCGTCAATATGCCCGATTTTGATGAGAAATCGCTCATTGACAAGCTGCAATCGGATTTCAAGATTGACTCCTACCCGTTTGCATCACAACAGGAAAAATGGTCCGCTCGCCAGGCCATGTTCGAGCAAATGACTCGCCAGGGCCAAAACGCCCGCAATATCTTCGGGTTGTATGCCGGCGGCAAGGTGTTTTATACCCTTCTTCTCAGCAACGCCGAGGCAATGCAAAAGGCCGCTGAAAACGCCGGTTACGCCGCACGCAGCCTGGATGTCAACGTACTGCATTGGCTGATTCTTGAAAAACACCTGGGTATCTGCGAGGCAAAGCTGGCCGCACAAAGCCATCTGGACTATATCAAAGATCTGGGCAACGCCATTGACCGCTGTATTGACCGCATCGACGCGGGTCGGGCCGAGGCGGTCTTTTTCGTCAACCCCACCCGCATTGAACAGGTCCAGGACATTGCCGCGGTCGGCGAGAAGATGCCGCAAAAATCCACGTTCTTCTATCCCAAGCTGTTTTCCGGCGTCGCCGTCAATGTACTGCCGATTGACCCGATTCAACCGAAATTCGTTAACCCCCATTTTCAGGAGTGTTCGCAATGATTGACTGGAGAAATCCGCCGAAACTGTTTATCCCCGGCCCGGTGCATGTCCTGCCGGAAGTGTTGCAGCAACTGGCTCGACCGACACTGGGCCATCGACTGAAAGACTACTCTCAGCTTCACGGCGAAGTGGTCGGCATGCTCAAACAGATGCTTTTCACCGAGCAGCATGTCTTCCTGAGCACCTCATCGGCCTCCGGTATCTGGGAAGCCTGTATCCGCAACTGCGTCCAAAAAGACGAAGTGGTGCTGTGCACGATGTGCGGTGCGTTCAGCGACAAGTTTGCCGCCGTGGCCCGCGCCTGCGGCCGTCAGGTTGAAGAACTGAAGGTCGAATGGGGACAGGCCATTACCCCGGAGCTGATCGACGAAAAAATGTCCACCGGCAAATATCCGATTTTGACCCTGGTGCACAATGAGACCAGCACCGGCCTGACCAATCCGGTCTATGAAATCAGCAAACTGATGAAGGAAAAATATCCTGATGTGCTCGTGTTCGTCGATTCAGTCAGCGGGATGGTCGGTCTGCCGCTTCATTTTGACGATCTGGGCTGGGATGTGGCGTTTGCCTCGGTCCAGAAGGCCTTCTCCATTCCGCCGGGATTTGCCGTTGCGGCCGTGAGTAACCGGGCACTGGAAAAGAGCAAAACCGTGCCGGAACGCGGGTATTACTTTGATTTTCAGGAATTTGCCAAGACCGAGGCCAAGGATCAGACGCCGACGACGCCGTCGATTCCGCATATTATGGCGCTGCATTACCAGTGCACCCGCTTCCTTGAAGAGGGCATGGAAAACCTCTGGGAACGGCACAAAAAGATGGCCGATTTTGTCCGCAACTGGGGTAAGCATCAGGGCTTTGAAGTCTTTCCCGACGAGCGGTACGCCTCGAATACACTGACGACGTTCAAAAACACCCGCAACATCGACATCGCCGCAGTCAACAAGGCCCTGCGCGAAAAGCACAACACCGTCTTCGGCAACGGCTACGGCAAGCTCAAAGACCTCACCTTCCGCATCGCCCATATGGGCGACACGCAGATCACCGATCTGCGGGAACTGCTCGGCTGGATCGAAGACGAAATCAATTAAAACAGAATTGCCCCTCTGATTGTATCAAGCCCGTATGCTCCATACGGGCTTTTTTTACCTTCTGGCGCCCAACTTCGATGATTATTCCGTTTGCCTTCGGCGTTCTTCTTTGGGACGGCTCTTCCAGCGACGGTGGAGCCACCAGTATTGCGTCGGGTCCTGACGGATGAAGTCTTCGACGGCTTTGGTGTACTGCTGAGTGATCCAGGCCAGCGGGTCGGGTTTGTCGGCCCATTCTTCCGGCAGAATGAGCCGGGTGCATTCGATCTCGAAAAAGAACCGGTCCCCCACTCGACGGCTGCACCCGATGCCGATGGGCAGCTTGTACTGCATCGCCAGCAGCCCGATGCTTTTGTAGGTACTGGCCTTGCGGCCGAAGAAATCCACGAACACGCCCTTTCGCCCGGCATCCTGATCGGCGATAAAGCCCAGCGTCGCCCCTTCCGAGACGATTTGCTCGATCTGTTCGGTGGCGCCCTTTTTGTCGATGATTTTCTGTCCCTTGCGTCGGCGGATGCCGTACAGATAGCGATTGATATAGGGGTTGTCCAGCGGCCGGGCGATGCTGTAGATATTAAAACCGAACAGCCCCATCATATACCCGACGATCTCGAAATTGCCGTAGTGAGCCGTGAGCAAAATCAGTCCGCGCTGCTCCTGCATCAGCCATTTGATGCGCTCGATGTTGCGCGGGGCGCAGTAATCACGCCAGTTGTCCTTATGGACGATCCGCGGGGTAAAAAAGATGTCAATTGCCAGCATTGCAATCTGCTGAAACGACCGCCGCCCGACCCGCTCAATCCAGGCCGGGTCTTTATCGGGAAAGCTGGCGCGCAGGTTTTCCATCGCCCGCCGCCGGCCGCGGTGGTAATAACGCCACATCAGACTGCCCAGCAGGCGTCCGGTCTTCAGGTTCCAGCTCACCGGAAACAGCCACATCACAAACAGCGCGGTGCGCATCGCGGCATAGGCAAGCCAATCCCGTGCGGCGTTGCGCTGTTTTTTCTTTTTTTTGGGTTTTTGGAAAACAGATACCATCGCTATGCGTCTTTACAGAAGGCTATCGGAAATCGCGATATTATGTCGATTTGCCGTCGTCTGTCAAGTCCGGTGTTGACAGGCCAATCGCAAAACCGGTATAATTTGAACCAGTCCTTGATCATTGCAGAAACAAGGCATGTTATGCCCAATATACAACATACAATTTACCTTATCAACTGAAGGGATCTTATGATGGATTATGACCCTACGGATTATACCACCCGAGCCGACGCGCCGCCCTATCGCCGTCCGTACGATGAGCCGCCGCGCAAGCGGAAAAAATTCAGCCTATGGCGGCTATTTACGACGGTGCTGTTTGTGCTGTCGCTTCTGACCAATCTATTTCTGCTTCTGGCGGTCATCGCAATGGCCACGGTGATGACGCCGACTGCACTGAGCGATACGGTCATCGAATCCACGCTGGTCGTGGGTAACCGCCACGAAAAAATCGCCGCCATTCGCATCGACGGCATCATCGACGGCCGGATGAGCGACTGGCTGCAAACCCAGATCAAAACCGCCGAGAAAGACCCGATGGTACGCGGCCTGATCATCTGCATCAACAGCCCCGGCGGCGGCGTCGCGGCCAGCGACCAGATTCATTACGCTCTGAGCCGATACAAAGAACGCACCGGCAATCCGACCCTGGCGTTTATGCAGTCGGTGGCCGCTTCGGGGGGGTATTATTCGGCCGTGGCCTGCGACACCCTTATGGCCGAACCGACCGCCATTACCGGTTCCATCGGCGTGATTATGAACCATCTGGTCATCAAAGACCTGCTGGAAGAAAAACTGGGCATCAACCCTGTCATAATCAAAAGCGGTCGGCGCAAAGACTGGCCCAGCTTGTTCAGCGAAACGACCGACGAACAGCGGCACTATCTGGACGAGCGGATCATCCAGCCGGCTTATGAGCGATTTGTACAGTTGGTCCGCGAAGGCCGACGCGACAAACTCACCGAAGCGCAGGTGCGTGAACTGGCCGACGGCGGCATCTTTACCGCACCCGACGCCCTGACCTGCCATTTAATCGACCACATCGGCTACTTTGAACAGGCGGTCGAAACGCTGGCCGACATGGCCGGCCTGATCAACCCGATGGTCGTGGAATACCGTGAAAAATTCTCCCTGTGGTCACTGCTGGCCGCCCAAAACGACACCCGGCTGCACATCAGCACCGAACTTGAAAAACTGCTCATCCCGCAGGTGATGTATCTGTGGGACGGACGACCGTAATGTCCGCGCGGCGCTCAATTATTTTTGGCCGTAATAGGCGTCTTTGCCGTGTTTTCGCAGGTAGTGCTTATCTAAAAGCGTCTGCGAAATGGGCGGCTGCTGCGGATTCAGCGTCAAGGCGCCTTGAGCCATTTGAGCGACTTCTTCCAGGACGACCGCGTTCATGACCGCCAAAGCCGCGTCATTGCCCCACGTAAACGGCCCGTGATTGGCCACGAGCACCGCCGGGACCTGCATCGGATCGGTCTGAGCAAAACGCCGCACGATCACCTTGCCGGTGTTCAGCTCATAGTCGGCTGCGATCTCCTCTTTGCTCATCGCGTCGGTGACCGGCACGGGGCCGTAAAAATGATCGGCGTGCGTCGTGCCCAGACAGGGGATTTCCCGACAGGCCTGCGCCCACATCGTGGCATATCGTGAATGCGTATGGCAAATCCCGCCGACCTTCGGCCAGCGGCGGTACAGTTCCAGATGCGTCGGCGTATCGGACGACGGTCTCAAATCGCCTTCGAGCACCTTGCCGTCCAGATCCAGCAAGACGATTTTATCCGGTGTCAGGGCATCGTATTCCACCCCGCTGGGTTTAATCGCCACGACCCCGCTGGCGCGGTCAATCGCACTGACATTGCCCCACGTAAAGACCACCAGATGATGTTCGACCAAAGCCAGATTGGCCAGGCACACCTGCTTTTTCAAAACGTCATGCATTCGCCTTTTCCTTGATCGCCAGCAGGTCTTTCATCACGCCGGACAAGTCCTCGCCGTGTCCTTTGACGCCGAAGCTGTCGTGCAGTTTTTTGTACAGTGTGTAAAGCTGCTGATAGACCTTTTTGGCCCTGGGGTCGGGCTTATAGGTTTTAGGTTTCAGGCCGCACATAGCCTTCTGGGCGGCGGCAAAAGTCTTGTACTGGCCGGCCACCACCGCCGCGGCAATCGCCGAGCCGAGGGCACAGGTCTGCGCCGAGCGGGACACCTTCATTTCACGTCCGGTAACATCGGCATAGATCTGCATCAGCATCGGGTTCTTTTCGGCAATGCCGCCGCAGTTGACGATTTGCCGAATCTTGACGCCGTATTCCTCAAACCGATTGATGATGGTCAGTGCTCCGAAAGCGGTCGCCTCAATCAAGGCCCGATAAATTTCTTCCGGCCGGGTGTGCAGCGTCTGGCCGAGCAGCAGTCCGGTCAGCCGCTGATCGACCAGGATCGTGCGGTTGCCGTTGTTCCAGTCCATCGCCAGCAAGCCCGATTGGCCGGGCTTGAGTTTGGCGGCCTGTTTGGTCAGTTGCGTATGCGAACCGGCGTCTTTGCCGCCCGGCTGAATCGAATTGACAAACCAGTTAAAGATGTCGCCGACCGCCGATTGCCCCGCTTCCAGTCCCCAGAAGCCCGGCAGAACTGAGCCATCGACGATCCCGCAGATACCGGGAATGTCGGGCACATCGTCAGTATTCGGCCAGACCACCATATCGCAGGTGCTCGTGCCGATGATCTTGACCAGCGTCCCTTTGCCGATGCCGGCGCCGACCGCACCCAAATGCGCGTCAAACGCCCCGGCCGCGACGGGAATGCCTTCGGCAAGTCCCAGCTTTTTGGCCCACGCAGCCGTCAATCCTCCCACCGCGGTATCCACCGTGTATGTGGCATCGGGCAGTGTGTCGCGCACCCGTCCGAGGCGCGGATCCAGCGCGGTCAGAAATTCTCTGTCCGGATAGCCGCCCCACTGCTCACTGAACATCGCCTTGTGGCCGGCCGCACAGCGGCACCGCTTCAGGTGGTCCGGATGATCGGTCCCGGTCAGCACCGCCGGTATCCAGTCGGCATGTTCCACCCACGTATAGGCCGCTCCAAACACCTTTTTGTCGGCGTTCAGGCAGTGCCAAATCTTGCTGAAAAACCACTCTGACGAATAGGTCCCGCCGCACTTGGCCAGAAACTCAGGCCGCATCTCGGCCGCCCGCTCGGTGATTGTGGCCGCTTCGGCATAGCCGGTATGATCCTTCCAGAGCCACACGCAGGCGTTCAGGTTCTTTTTGAATTCGGGCTTCATTGCCAGCGGCACGCCCTCGGCGTCCACCGGTATCGGCGTCGAGCCGGTGGTGTCCACGCCGATGCCCACGACCTGATCGGGTGAAAATTTCGTGTCCGTTTTCTGTGCCTGTCGGGTCGCTTCCTGCACCGTCACTTCCAGGCCCTTCAGGTAGTCAGCCGGATTTTGACGCGCCACGTTATGGTCGTTCTTATCCAGCAAAATACCCGCCTGACCGCTGGGATACTCAAACACCGACGTCCCGATTTCGCGTCCGTTCTGAGCGTTCACGACCAGACAGCGAACCGAGTTGGTTCCGTAATCCATTCCTATGACATAAGCCATCGTCTCACCTCATACTCATCCAGCAAACATCGGTTCTGTTTTCCTGATTAACCGCGGAAATACAAGTACGCCGCCAAAATCGCCACAAGGACGCCTGCCGAGGCAATCACATCCCACTTGTTCCACGACGCCCGCGACGCTTTGCGGTCTTCCTCGGTCAGCGTGCCGTAGGTCAGACCGTTGATCTTCTCATAAGCCGGTTCGTTGGTCATATAGCTGACCACCACCATCACGGCGATTGAGGTCAAAAAGATAACCAAACTATAGTACTGGAAGTACATATTGTTCACAACCCAGAAGAATGACCCTTCGGGGTACGTAAAATCGGGGATCAATTTGACCGGCGTATCCACGGCCAACCGGAAAAGCCCCAGCGCAAAGCCGACAATCAGTGCCCACAGACAGCCCTTGGCGTTGAGCCGTTTGCTGAAGACGCCCAAGAAAAAGACGACAAAAATCGGCGGCGCCAGATACGATTGAATCCCCTGCAAATAGTCATACAGGCCTTTGCCGCCTTTGATCACGGGAATCCAGGCCAATCCGATCAGCACCATTACGGCGGTGGCCACACGACCGACCCAGACGATTCGTTTCTGAGTGGCTTCGGGGCGCAGTTTTGAATAAAAATCAATTGTAAACAGCGCCGCGGAGGCATTGAACGCCCCGGCCAGCGAACTCATCAGGGCCGCCAGCAGCCCGGCGACGACGATCCCGCGGACGCCGATCGGCAGCACTTCGGCCACGAGCCTGGGGAATGCCTGCTGAGCATTGTCGCGGATGATTTGGCCGCTCTCGTCAAAGAACGTCTCGGCCAAAGCGGCGTTCTGTCCGCTTTTGGCCAATGCAAAGGCAATCATTCCCGGAATGATAAAGATAAACACCGGCAGCAGCTTCAGCGCCGCCGAGCAGATGGAGCCGCGACGGGCAACCTGCTCGTTTTGTGCGCCGAGCACACGCTGCACGATATACTGATCCGTACACCAGTACCACAGGCCGATGATCGGTGCACAGAAAAGCATCCCGATCCAGGGGTAGTTGTCGTTGAAATACCAGGCCATGCGCGTCGATTCCTTCACCGGCGCCCAGGTCGCCTCGACTCCCTCCGGCACCAGCGGCTTCCACAGGTTAAACATCTCCGAACCGGCCCAACTGCGAAGTTCGCCCCAGCCGCCGAGCGCCTTGAGGCCGAAATAGGTCACACTGGCCGACCCGACCACCAGGATGATCGTCTGAATCGCCGAGGTATAGGCCACCGCACGCATCCCGCCCATAATCGTATAGATGCCCGTCAGCACAATCACGAGAATAGAACCGATCCAGAAGCTGTCCAGCCCCATAAACGTAATGTCGGGGATCAGGACGGCAAAGGCCACCCCGCCGGCAAAAATACCCACCGCCAGCTTGGTCAGTACATATGCAACCAGCGAAATCACCGACAGCACGGTTCGGTTGATGGGCGAAAATCGCCGTTCCAGAAACTCCGGCATCGTAAAGACCTTCGACCGCATATAGAACGGCACCATGATCCACGCCAGCACCAGCAGACACCAGGCGTGCAGCTCGTAATGGGCCATCGCCACCCCGTCGGTCGCCCCTGAACCGGCCAGACCGACCAGGTGTTCAGAACCAATGTTGGACGAAAACACCGCCGCTCCGATGACCCACCAGCCCAGATTGCGTCCGGCAAGAAAATATTCGTCGGTCGTTTGCGACATCTTTTCCTTCAGATAGGCCCACCACGCAATACCGAACACAATGACGAAGTAACCCAGAATAACAAGCCAGTCAACATAATGTAAAGACGTCATGCCTTCCCCTTTCTATGAGAGTTCAGAAAATCGCCGAAAAAGACCCATTCCGCTTACCGCGTGGTAAACTTGTGAATTGTCGTCGTGCTGTAGGTTTCACCCGGACGCAGCACCGTCGTCGGGAACTGCGGCTTGTTGGGGCTGTCCGGGAAATGCTGCGTTTCAAGACAGAAGCCGTAACGATGGCGATAGACCTTGCCCTCTTTGCCGGTCAGCGTTGCGTCCAGGAAGTTGCCCGCGTAAAACTGAATCCCCGGCTCGGTGGTCCAAATCTCCATCACGCGCCCGCTGGTCTGTTCCCGAACGCGGGCCGCCAGCGTCATTTCGCCGTTGTGGTTTTTCTTCAGCACCCAGTTGTGATCGTAGCCCTGCCCGTACACCAACTGATCAAAATGGTTGTCAATGCGGGCGCCGATGGCCGTCGGACGCCTGAAATCCATGGGTGTATTTTCGACCTGAAGAATCTCGCCGGTGGGAATCAGCCCCTCATCAACCGGTGTATAATGATCGGCATTCAGCATCAGTTCATGTTTGAGGATGTCGCCGCTGCCTTGGCCGGCCAAATTGAAATAACTATGATTGGTCAAATTGCAGACCGTCGGCTTGTCGGTGGTTGCGGTGTAATCAACACGCAGTTCATTGTTGTTGGTCAGCGTATAGACTACGGTTACCTCCAGATTGCCCGGATAGCCTTCTTCCATATCTTTGCTGCGATAGCGCAGTTTGAGGCCCACGCCGTCGCTGCCTTTGACCGGCTCGGCCTTCCACAGCACCTTGTCAAAGCCTTTCAGACCGCCGTGCAAGTGGTTGGGGCCATTGTTGGTCGCCAGCGTGTAGGTTGTACCGTCCAGTGTGAATTGACCTTGGCCGATGCGGTTGCCGTAACGGCCGATCAGGGCGCCGAAATACGGACCGCTGGCCTTATACGCATCGCTTAAATAGCCTTCCACGGAATCAAAGCCGAGCACAATGTCGCCGAGTTTGCCGTTTTTGTCCGGCATCCAGAGTTCCGTTACAATGCCGCCGAAGTCGGTGATTTTGGCGACCGCCCCGTTGGCGTTGGTCAGTGTGTAAAGCGTGGCCTTTTGTCCGTCCGCCAGGACGCCGAAATCCGATTGTGTGATGCTCATCTTGCCTTTCCCTTCCCGCGTGTGTGATGATTCGCTCAACCCGGCACAGCCGCTGAACACCAACGCGCCCGCCAGAATGACCGCTGAACCCATCCGAAACACTAATCCGTTCATTGTAAAGCCTCCCGTGCTCAGGTTATGAAAACAGATTCAATAGACCTTGAATTGACCGGCATTTTAGCCCTTCTCTATCGGGACTGTCAATGATTATTTTGATAAATTTCAGGACGTTTTGCGAAAATTGCCCCAAAAAAAAGAGACCTGTTTTTTGTACAAAAACAGGTCTGAGCAGATCCTATGATAAAACAATGCACTACCACCAGAAACGCATCCCAGCAGTGGTGTAACGCCAGCGCATATCCGGATTGACCGCATCCCCATACATTCGCCAACTGACATGGCCGTCCGCAAAACCTATGTTTCCTCCTTCCGGTTTAGGGCCGCGATACGTATGACCCGTCGGAAAGTTATGACGCGATCTGTGGTTTGAATTATCTCGAAGCACCCCCCCGCTTAATTCATCGATACCGCCGGCTGTAATTTCAAAAAAGGCCAGGCCGCCCAAATCAGACGTACCGGCGATGATTGAATCGGCAACCATTTCGGTGGAACCGGCATTTCGTACATCGGATAACTTGGTAATCCATTTGGCTTGTTCGCCGGTTACCAACGTACTTTCAAGAGAGGGGTTTCCACTACTATCATACTTTTGAAGCATATAGATATAGGGCAACACCCGATAGCGAACGTATTTTTGTTGATTCTCTGCGATCGTAGTCTCGTCACGAAGAGGTACAGGGTTAGGATATGGCCCCGTGCCGTCAATTAAACCGTATTGCCAATAGCGTGCGTCTTCCGGTGTCGCCAAACGATTACCGGGACAGAAAAACGTATCATTTTCCTTAAAGCCGGCGTATTGCTTGATTTGGTTGGTGGACCAAAAGCTCACATCCCACAACCACACTCCGGCTAACGTCCACGGAACCCGTGAATCATTCTGCTCGGCATACAGCATAATCCCCAGCGACTGCTGTCTGAGGTTATTTCCGCACATAATTCGCTGCGCATAGATCTTGGCACGATTTAAAGAAGGTACGACAATACTCAGCAGCAGTGCAATGATGGCAACGACCACAAGCAGTTCAATTAACGTAAATCCTTTTTTTCTTGTTCGGCCCATGCTTAACCTCATTAAAAATTGGTTTCGTCCGTTAATATGACGCCTCATATAAGAATATGCAGTTTATGCCGCCCAATTGGACAGTCAATCTGAAAGCGGGTCAAAAAATTCAACATGATAGAGCTGACAGAACTAACTTATTATAGCACGTTTTTTGAAAAACAAATTACCATTTTGCGAATTTTTTTTGTTTTTTCACGAATTCACACACCCACAACCTATTTATAAATCGCATGATCGGTGCACTTATTAACCATATTTACGGACGATGGGCGGATAATTTTCTATAATATGACAATCAAATGTGTGCTTCTTCGAAAAAAACCATAGTGTAAACCGGTTTTTTTTGAAGACAATGTCGATTGGATACCGCTTGAAAAACTCAGGTCAACGCAGAACGGCTTGCGAATCAAAATACGCAAGGGCATCGCGAACGGCCGGCTTGAAATCGTCCTCAAGCGTCCAGGGTTTGACGATGAATTTGTAGATGTGCCCGCAATTGATGGCATGAAGAAGTGTTGACACCTGCGTATGTCCGGACAAAACCATCCGTACCACGGACGGCCATTTTTCCCGCACAATCCGCAGCAGCTCCAACCCGTTCATTTCCGGCATTTTCAAGTCTGATACAATGACGTGGATAGTCTCGGATTCCATCATCTGCACGGCCTCTTGGGCACTCTTGGCGAAAAGGCGGTCATACGGCTCACCGATCAGGCCGAGCTTCAGGGTCTCCAGAACTTTCTCATCGTCATCCACGAATAATACAGTTTTTTTGTCCATTTTATCGAATTATCTCAAGACATTCTCGTCTTTCTATTTTCGACCGGTATCTGTTACGACTTAACCCGATTTTGCCGTCCCCGACACAGCGACTGCGCGGCCGCACAGTTCTCGAGCATTAAACTTGCCTTAAACCGGCAAAATCCATATAAAAGAAAAATGCGGAACCGTTCTTGTTTTTTTGGATTGTTACAGGCAAAAAGGGGTGAATCACAGACTTTTTACGAAAGGAGACACGCAATGCCGCCATTAAATGGCTTATTCGGAATGACGTCCGGTAATCTCGACTCGGTGATGGCCTCTGCGGCCGCTTCACACGATGCCGCCCGCGCCGCCAGCCGCGTCGATCGTGCTGAGCGGTCGCTTAAAATGCTTGAGGAGAATCAGGCCAAAACCCTGCTGATCTGTGAGGCTTTATGGGAGCTGCTCAGTGAACGCACCGGCCTGACACTCAACGACCTGCACAACAAACTGTACGAAATCGATATGCGCGACGGCACACTGGACGGCAAAAACCAGCGAAAATCGGTCGAATGCAGCAACTGCGGGCGAATGGTCGGCGCACGCCATTCGGTTTGCTTCTACTGCGGCCAGGTCATTGACGATTCGGTCTTTCGGATGTAATAGGGCGAATTTTAGGCACATCAAACTCTCTTTAATGTTCATCCGGAAAGATCAGTTTGTCTGAAAATATGAAAAACCGCGAAATTGTGCGCTAAAAAAGTACGATATTTGCTCTTAACGAGTAAACATCTGAACGTTCAGTTACTGATTCAATTGCAGACCGGAGTTTTCGTTATGGTGTCCTGTCATCAAAGCGTCGGGATGTCGCAGTACGGCCGCGACAACCGCAGCACACAAGCCCGCCCCGAAGCGGTTAAAGCCGCTCGATTATGTATGCTTCTTCTCAGCTTTTTGCTTGCCGGTTCTGTGTGTCTCTATGCCGACATTACTTATACGCTCAACAATCCGTCAAGCTGGCCGACGGATATTCGAAGCCAAATCGAGACGTCCATCGCCGAGGCGGTCGCCCTTTACAACCAACACGGCTCATTTAATAAACACCTGAATATTCAGTATAATGCCGGCGTTCCCACAGCCGATGGAAATATTAACGGGTCGATTCGATTCGGCGGTTCGCGAAATACCCGCGTCGCCCTTCATGAAATCGCACATACGCTGGGCGTGGGAACGCACTGGAATTGGCACGTCAATGGGGCCTATGCCGCCGCCGCTATTCAGACATTTGACGGCCCCGGCGCGGTGCTTCACGGCGACGGTACGCATTTCTGGCCGTATGGGCTTAATTACGACAATGAAGACGGCTTCATCAATCGGATACGTCATATCCGGATGACGGCCGCCCTGGTCTGCGATATGGGGATTTTGGGGATTGCCCAGGAACCCGCACCGCAGATTGTCCCGCTCGGCGGGACAGCCGTATTTCAGATTCAGGCGGCCAACGCCCAGGGGTATCAGTGGTACAAACAGGGTAACCCAACCCCTCTGACCAACAGCAGCAACATATCCGGAGCAACGACATCCGTGCTCCAAATCGCCAATGTCAGCGCCGGCGACGAAGGGCTTTACTATTGCACGGTTTCGCGTTCGGGTTCGGCCTCTCTGAATTCGCGGCCGGCCCGCTTGACAACTGAACGGTTCGTCGCGCATTGGGGATTTGACGGCAATGAGAATGATCTGCTCGGCAACTATCACGCAACGGCGGTCGGATCGCCGCAGTACACCGCCGGTATGATTGGACAGGCCATTGAACTGAACGGAACAAGCGACTATGTGGCGCTGCCGTCCGAAGCGGCGACCGTTGCGTTCACCGTGGCGGCGTGGGTCCATTGGGACGGCGGCAATGCCTGGCAGCGTATCTTCGATTTCGGCACAGGCACTTCACAATATATGTTTCTGACGCCGCGATCCGGCAATAATACCCTGCGGTTTGCCATCCGCAGCGGGGTTCTATACCAAAGCGGCGAACAGATCGTGGAAACCGCCCCATTGCCCGTCGGCCAATGGGTGCATATCGCAGTAACGCTCAGCGGCAATACCGCCCGATTGTATGTCAACGGCGATCCGGTCGCCGTCAATCATAATGTCACTAACCGGCCGACTGATTTTGCAGCAAACAGAAATTATATCGGACGCAGCCAGTTCAATGATGACCCTCTGTTTAAGGGGCGGATTGACGATTTTCGTGTTTACAGTTATGCTTTGTCGCCTTCCGAAGTGGGGCACATTGTCTCCGAGCGGTCGGGGTTGACGCCGTGGGGCGGTCAGCCGCATCCGATCCCCGGCACGATTCAGGCCGAGCAGTTTGATTTCGGCGGCCCGGACATTGCCTATTACGATACCACCATCGGCAATGCCGGCGGTGCACTGCGAACATTTGAAAACGTGGACATCTATGCCGTGACCGATCAACAAGGAGCGCATGCTATCGGCGACATCGAGGACGGTGAATGGCTGGTCTATACGGTTCACAGTACAGCCGCCCAGACCGACGTCTTTGCCCGCGTGGCCTCCACCCAGACCGGCGGACAGATTCTTGTCTGGCTGGATGAGGAACTGCTGGCGACCGTCGAGGTGCCCGACACCGGCTCGCTGACCACCTGGCAGACCGTCTCGGCGCCTTGTCTGCCCCTGCCCGACCGGGAAAATGCTCAACTGAAACTGGAATTTATCGGCACGGGCTTTCGCGTGAACTGGCTGCGGTTCGCCAGCCGAATGCCGTATGGGGGCACTCCTATCGAAATCCCCGGACGGCTGGAATTTGAAGATTACGACATCGGCGGCCAGTGGATTTCGTATTACGACCGCTCCGGAGTCAACGGCTATGGTCAGTACCGCCCTGACGAGGCGGTGGATATTATGCTCGTCAACGACGGCGGCGCGGCGTATGCCGTCTATGCCGAAGCCGGCGAATGGCTCGAATATACC
>JBNRMN010000007.1:0-3537 GCA_050309605.1 Anaerohalosphaeraceae bacterium | reverse complement strand
CAGGTCAACTCCGAGCGTCGCGTCCGGGCGCGCATTGAAGCGCCGCAGGCACAGAGCGTTCTGCTGGATATCGGAGGTGTGCGATACCCGATGACCAAAGACTCCGACGGCGTCTGGACAGGCGATTTGGAGCCTCAGGATGAAGGGTTCCACTATTATCAGCTCGTGATCGACGGCGCCCAGGTGCCGGATCCGGGAAGCATGTTTTTCTTCGGCGCCAACCGGTGGGGAAGCGGCGTTGAAGTGCCCGCTCATGACCAGGACTTCTACGCCCTGAAAGATGTTCCCCATGGCCATGTACGGGAGGTTTTGTTCGCCTCCAAAAGCACCGACACGATTCGCAGAGCCTTTGTCTATACCCCGCCAGATTACGACAACGACTTGTCCAAACGCTATCCGGTGCTGTATCTGCAGCATGGCTGGGGCGAGGATGAAACCGGCTGGAGCAATCAGGGACACGTGAATCTGATTATGGACAACCTGCTGGCCGAAGGCAAGGCCCAGCCGTTCATCATCGTAATGACCTACGGGATGACGAACGAAATCCGATTCGGCGGCATCAGACAGTTTGATATTCGTCCGTTTCAGACGGTTCTTGTCGATGAGCTGATTCCTTACATCGATGCCAATTTCCGCACACGCCCCGACCAGTCTCATCGCGCGATGGCCGGCCTTTCAATGGGCGGGATGGAAACCAGGTTGATCACGATGAATAACCTTGACATGTTCTCCCATATCGGCCTCTTCAGCGGCGGGACTATTTCCGCTTCAGACATCGCTGATATGGATGCCTTCAAACAGAAAATTAAACTTGTATTTGTCAGTTGCGGCAGCCGCGAGAATCCGGGTCGTCTCGGGCCGGCTGTGGATTCGCTTCAGCAGGCCGGTATCAACGCCGTCTCTTATGTCTCGCCCGATACCGCCCATGAGTGGCAGACATGGCGGCGAAGCATTTATCAATTTGCTCAGCTTGTATTTCAAAATGCTTCCATCCCGGCAGCCTCGGCACGAGAACCAGCAGCCGAGACGATTCGAATCAATGCCGGTGCCTACGTGCCGTTTACGGATTCAAACGGCAACGTCTGGATGCCGGATCAGGGTTTTACAGGCGGCGCCACCATCGACCGCGATCCGGATACAATCATCTTGGAGACCCGAGATCGGTCTCTGTTTTTGACCGAGCGTTATGCGATGGATTCCTTTAGCTGGAACCTTCCCAACGGCAAGTATATCGCCAAACTTTACTTTGCTGAAACGTTCGATGGCATTTACGGCCCGGGCAATCGCGTCTTTTCCTTCACCGTTCAGGGCCAAGAATTCAAGAATTTTGATATATGGGAAGCAGCCGACGGTCCTTACATTGCTTATATCGAAACGGTTCCCGTGGAAGTGACCGATGGCCGGTTCCGAATCGATTTTGTCAGCCAGATCGAAAACCCGGCCATCAATGCGATTGAAATCATTCCGCAAACGGCGGCTCAGACAAGCGCCGGCGATCGTCAGACCTCCACGCGCAATGATTCGGAAGCGCCGCATGGAGCATTTTCGTTTGGCGAACCGCCGGCGGGATTCCGCGCCGTACGGGAAGATATCGCCCGCGGCAAAAACGAAATGATCGAATACGACTCTTCGACGGTCGGCACGACGCGCAAAATGCTTGTCTATACCCCGCCGGGGTATTCGACGGACCGCCAATACCCGGTCTTGTATCTGCTGCACGGCATCGGCGGCGATGAGACCGAATGGCAGCGGTTTTGTACGCCGAATGTGATTCTGGACAATCTGATTGCGGACGGCAAGGCCGAACCGATGATTGTTGTTATGCCCAATGGTCGAGCACAGAAAAACGATCGCGCCGAGGGCAATGTCTTTGCGACGGCGCCGGCCTTTGCCGCGTTTGAAAACGACCTGCTCAAGGATGTAATTCCCGCTATTGAAGCTCGATACTCCGTAATCGCGGACCGTCAATATCGCGCGCTGGCCGGTCTGAGCATGGGCGGGGGACAATCGCTGAACTTCGGCCTGGGCAATCTGGATGTCTTTGCCTGGGTCGGCGGCTTTTCCTCTGCCCCCAATACCAAAGCTCCTGCCGAGCTGGTACCTGATCCGGCAAAAGCCAAAGAACAGTTGAGGCTGCTGTACCTCAGTTGCGGCGACCAGGACGGATTGTTTCGCATCAGCCGAAACCTTCATGAGTATCTCAAGGAAAACCAGGTTCCCCATATTTGGAACACAAGCGGCCACGGTCACGACGCGACCGAATGGGGAAATAACCTGTATTTCTTCGTCCAGTATCTATTCCGTTAGGATATACGGTTATGCACAAGTAGATGACGACCGGTGTTTCAGTTTGACAGGAGATTTTGATGAATTACAGGACATCTGTAAGTTGGATTATGTTGGCCATCGCGTCCATGCTGATGATTGCTTGCCGACAGAGCAACGCTGCCGAATCGCCCCCAGACGGACGAACGGATTACTGGATATTACAGTATCACAAACCCGCACAGCAATGGGTCGAGGCGCTGCCTATCGGCAACGGCCATATGGGGGCGATGGTGTTCGGCCGCACGGCACAGGAGCGCATCCAGTTTAACGAAGATACGCTGTGGACGGGCCAGCCGCAGGATTACCAGAATCCCGGCGCGGTCGAAGTGCTTCCTGAGTTGCGGCGGCTGCTGTTCGAGGGCAAGCAGCGTGAAGCTGAACAATTGGCGATGCAGCGGTTCATGAGCAATCCCTTACAGCAGTGTTCCTACCAGCCGTTCGGCGATCTGAATCTGGCCTTTGACGGCCACGACGAAGTCTCTGATTATCGCCGGTGGCTTGATCTGGATACCGCCTTGACGGGCGTTGCCTACACCGTTGACGGCGTGCGTTATACACGCGAGGCGTTTGCCTCTTATCCGGATCGGGTTATCGTGGTTCGGTTGTCCGCCGATACGCCGGGGGCGCTGAACGTTAAGGCGACGCTGACCAGTCCGCATCGCGGCAGCGAACAGTTTGCCGCCGCAGCAGATGTGCTGGGCTTGAGAGGCCGAGTCAGCCAGCGGCACGAAAACCGCACCGAAAGCCGGATGCGGTTTGAGGCACGTCTTCGTGTCCATACCGAGGGCGGACGGGTTGCGGTCTCACAAGACGGGGCGACTGTGACCGGCGCCGATAGTGCTGTGCTGATTCTTTCGGCAGCGACGAATTTTGTCAATTATGCTGAACTCTCCGCCGACCCGGCTCAACGCTGCCAGACTACTCTGGATGCCGTCGGGAACCTTTCCTATGAAGCGATCAAGCAGCGCCATACGGCTGACCATCAGGCCCTGTTTCGACGGATGGATATCGACTTGGGGCGCACCGAGGCGGCCGAGTGGGATACCGACGAGCGCGTCCGGCGATTCAAGGGCGGCGATGACCCGCATTTGGCAGCGCTTTATTTTCAGTTTGGCCGGTATTTACTGATTGCCTCCAGTCGTCCCGGCTCCCAGCCGGCCAATTTGCAGGGCGTCTGGAACGAATCGCTCACCCCGCCGTGGGGCAGTA
>JBNRMN010000006.1:0-19968 GCA_050309605.1 Anaerohalosphaeraceae bacterium | reverse complement strand
AGGCAATGCCATATCGTCCGCTCTGGCGTATCCAGCAATTCTCGACGATCAGCGCAAACCCTTCGCCAATATGGCGAATGCCGTCAGCCTTGTTGTTTCGGATGGTGCACCATGAAACCGAGACGTTTCCATCCTCGGCGTAAAGGCCGTAGTTTTCATTGTTTTCAATGCGGCAATGGGTGACGGCAAAATCAGCACCTGAAGCGTAAATACCTTGACCAAAAGGATAAGGGCCTGCTTCCGTCACTGTAAACCCATCCAACAGTGTCTCATGTCCCATTCTGACGACGGTTTCGTTTCGTGTGGTGTCGTCAATGCGGCCATTCAGGATTGTATTGAATCGCCGGGGATTTCGCTGCCAGAAGTCGCCGCCGCCTTTGGGAAAGCCGCCATAGACGGCAACGCCGTCGGGAATCTCAAAGGTGTCCCATGTATTGTCGCCGGGATAATAGGGTCCCTGGGCGACGTAGATGCTGTGTACCTGTGCGCACAGCGACGACCGCGCATAGTCGAGCGCATCCCGCAGTTCGAGAAACGCATTCTGCCAGTTCAGTCCCGTGTTGCCGCCGTTTGTTGCGGACTGATCGACGTAAAGAATCTCCGCGATTCCTGCGTAACAGCATACGTCCGTATCAAGTGTCGCTCTGGCGATGAGAAAGGTTTCAGGGTTAAGCAGATTGGGGTCGTTCGGGTCCGGCATCCGAAGGGTCCCCCACAGTTCCGCCACGTTATGCAAAATCCCGCCCGGCACGGCCTTGTCGTTGACCACCACCGTCAAATCCACACACCCCCACGTATTCGGATCAATATCGCCCAACGGCCAGACATAGCTGTGTGTTTCCGGGTCATATCCCGGATCCGGCGGGATCAGATAAAACGGCGGCTCATTGGGATCGTTCGGATCGCCCAGCTCGTAACTCCACGTCCCCGGCGGATAGCTAACCCCTTCGGGCAGCCAGTCGATAATGTAGGCGTCTGTCAGCGACAGTCCATACGCATTGTCAAAGCAGATCGTATAGGTCAGTTCCTGCTCTGGACTAAGGCAGTCATTCTCGTCAACGTCATCAAATTTAATAAGATACAGTAAAGAAGGATCTCCAAAACTCACATTGTCAATTGCATATCCTGCGGTATCAGATGTTATCATGCCGATTCGCCAAAAAGCAATGCCTACATCCTCAATCAAAAAAGTTTCAATTCCCAACTGCGAATTCAGCACTTCGCCCAATTTGATGCCGTTGCGATCAAACCATTCGATGCGAGTAGTCTCTATCTCATCAAAATATCCGGCATCGAACAAAAACCAGCTAACTGTCGCAGGGGTCACTCCATCATAGGGATTGACAAAATAACCTTCAATGACACCTTCGAACCGAGGCGAACCTGATAAGACCGGACTTGTCGGATTGGCACCATCCGTCGCAATAAATGGATTATCGCCTCCAAAAACAATACCCAAATACGCGTACTGGTCGGTAATGTACGTACCCACCGGAAATTCACTGAATGTAATTAACGCGTTTTCTTGCGATGCGGGTTGAATTTGATTGGGATCAGCACTCGAAAACAGAGGCGAGGTACTTCCAAATAAAATGGCTGTCGCACCCAAAAAAAGTGTAACGGAAAAAGTCACAGACATCAATCTTGACCTATGCTTGGGTAAGGCTTGTTGCCCTGCGTGAATTGCGGCTTTTTCTTTCGCCTCCTGCCGCACTCTGAAACGCACACACGGGGACACCCTGAAATCCTTGCCGTGCTCTTTCGCTACCCATCCATCTTCCGATACACACTCCCTACTTCTTCGATATGTCCTTTCAGTCTCCATTTCACTTTCTCCCGATCCGATAGTTACCCACTATTTTCTCCTCTCATACAAATGCCCTGTCGCGCAGCCCTGAGAGGAAACGTCCCTGTATTAGCCGACGGGAACGCTCCTGAAGAGAATATTATGGAGCACCGCCTACTCACACGCTCCGTCTGGGCCCGGCAAGGCCCCACTGCGAACATGCTTCGGCAGCGCCCCGACCGGGGGCACTGACCTTCGCATCTCGCAGTTAAAAACTTTGCCGGTTTAGACGGAGACGCCAAAGTCCAGTGGACTTTCAAGTATTCAATTTTCAAGGTTCATCGTATAAAATCTTCTCCTTTAAGTCAACAAGAAATCCCAAAAAAAGGAAAGACAAGCCATAAACATCGGCATAAACTAACTTTATGGCATTTTCCTCGATTTACCCTACCTGCGTTTCAGAACGACGGCATTTGCCAGAGCCAGTTTTCGACCAGCGTGATCAGGTCGGCGATGTCCACCTGGCCGTTTTGGTCAAAATCCTCGTAATCGACGGGCGCATCCATCCAGACCGCCGCCAGCGCGGCCAGGTCCGTCATATCGACTCGACCATCGATATTCAAATCGGCGATATTGCCGTACAGCGAGGCTTGGGCGGTGTTGCCGTAGGCGCCGATATTGGCGCGGCGGCCGTTCGGCCACGGCTCGCGTGAATAGTCGGCCTCGATCGGTCCGGCGATAATACACGGGCTGGTATTTGCATCCATCACCCAATTATGAACCGCAGGATTCCACCGCCCGAACATACTCTGAAGCCGCAGGTCCCATGTAAATGGAGACTGCTCGGTGTCAAACGATGCAAATAAAGGATCGGCATCGATGACGCTTTCGTCGAGAATGATCTCAGCGGCGATGCCTTCGGCGTATGCTCCGTCCTGGCCGTCTTGCACAAGCGAATAGGCCACCTCAATGCGGCTGTCTTGGTCAACGGCGTAAAGCTGCGGCCCCAAAGCATCCGGCTCAATCAGTTCATTGCCCCAAATAATACTGCTTTGAATCAGCACCGTGCTGCCAAACTCAGAGGACACTGCACCGCCGCTTATATCCGCCATGTTTCCGGCCAGCGTGCACTGTTCGAGACTGACACGGCTGCCCAGATCCGCAATGAGGGCGCCGCCGCTCCAGCCAACGTTGCCGGCAAAAATACAGTGGCTCACCGTCGCTTCAACGTCGCCGAAATATACGGCTCCGCCCAGCTCGGCCTGACAGTTATAAAAGAGACAAAAACGAATATCGATTTGGCCGCCGTCGGCAAATAGTGCCGCCCCATGCGGCTCCACGTAATACGGCGGCTCATAGGGACCTGAAGAATTAAACGGAGCAAGTTTGACGGCGTTTTGAAACGTCAGGCCTTCAACGACAATACGGTCCTGCTCAGCGGAGGTGAAGATAAAGACGCCGCCCTGCTGCTGCGGATCAATCACGGTGGACTCAACAATATTCCACTTGTCCGGTTCGATGGACCGAATCGTCAGGGACAGGCCGGATGAATGGAGATCGTAATTGCCCGCCCCGGTATATACGCCCGGCATCAGAATGAGGGTATCGCCATCCTGAGCCGCATCCAACGCCTGCTGAATCGTTTCAAAGGGCTGTTCGGGCGAGCCGTTCGGGTCGTCCGATCCGGCCGGGCTGACAAACCACTGCTGCGCAAAAACCGCACCTGCGGCAAAACCGATAAGCATTACACAGAAATACACTCGCTGCATCATCATCACTCCCCTCAAATTAAATTGAGTTCAGATTATCTGTTCTATTTCAATTTCCGCACACGCAAACGTTACATCAGTGTGCGCTTGACGTCTGAATCAACGCGGCTGTCGGTTCTTTGGGGCGCCGCCACGTTCCAATCCCATCCCACCACAGGGCCGCATAATCGACGCAGCCGTTTTGCGCGCGATCGCACATCCGGTCCCGAATCATCTGATGGACAAACCGCATACAGGCAATTTGTCCCATGTGCCAGGCTTTTGCTCCTATTTCCGCGGTTTTGGTCTGAATCTGCCGCAACCGACCGCCGGGGTCGCAGTACAACTCGGCCAGCTCTTCGACACTGTCGCGAAACGTTTGTTCCCACGCACGCCGTAAATTCAGTTCCCGCTGCTCCAGCGATTCGAGCAGTGCGACGTTTTCACGCTGAATGCGTTGTTTTTCGGCCCTGGCCTCGGCCAGCCGTCGTGCTCGATGGCGCCGGCTTTCCGGAAGGATGGCCTCAACAAGACCAATGACCGAATCCAACAGCACCCAGGTCAAAAACGTCATGGCCAGCGTTCCCTCGGCCACAATGCGTATAATCGCGGCAGGTTCGGAAATCCCGTAACTGCCGAGCAGTCCGGCTACCGCACCAAGAAACGGGGCGGCGTCATAAAAAAACAGATACGCCGGCGAGGTGGACAGCGGGTGCTCTTCGATACATTGCGCTCGGACCACGCCGCGAAACAGTGCAAATAAATACAGTGCCAGAAAAAAGGCAAATAATACCACCCCATAACCGGAGATCGAAAAGATCAGCCACCAGTTGACCCCCGCCTGACGCAACGACACGACCAGCAGGGCCGCGGCGCATACGAGGAACCATACCGTCCCCAGGATATGAATACGTTTTAACAACCGCTGCGCATTCATGACAGATCAATCCCCCCATAATCGGCGATTACAGCCCGCCCATCATCTGGACGGTACGACCACCCTGCAGGATCGGGCCGACAATTTCGCCGACCGTTATACCGATAGCCGCAAATACCGTCGGCGGGACATAGATAATGTCGCCTTCTTCCAAAAGCACGATTTGGTCGGTTCGACCGCGAATGACCATATCGCGATAGTCCAGGCGGAAAATTTTTGAACGCTCTCCGACCACCTGCGAGGGCCGAATGACCTGAATCTGTTCCTTCCAGGCGTAATCGGTCGGAATGGCCTTGGCCAGCGCCGAGAGCGTCGTTTCGCGACCGGTAAAGATTTTAGCACCGGGCTGGCGGACCTGACCGAGCACATAATACAGTTTGCTCTGATTGTTGACACGAACATCAATGGGATAGTCGCCGGTCAGTTTGTACAGATCGCTGAGGCGCTGGGCAATTAATTCGGCCACTTGTCGCGGCGTTTTTCCAGCCACAGGAATCTCGCCGATTTTTTCGTAGGAAATCATTCCGTCAGGACGTATCTCCTGCGTTTGTCCCAATTGAGTGCCGCTGCCGCGCAACTCAGGAATATCACTGGCGACCACCGTGATTCGGTCAGGGGGCTGGATAATGTAATCCTCGCCCGTAATATCGGCTTCGTCCGGCGCCAAAAAGGCGTTGAGATCTTCGGCCTGAGCCGCAAAACAGCCGCTCAGCACCACCGTCGCCGTCAGCAGCACCCCCGCTGCCAGTACTGTACGCATCCACATAGGCCGGCCCCTTTCGATCTGAAGGTTTTTCTACTCGTTAACAATCTGAAAATTATATCGTCATTATACTAAACGACCGTTACTCTGTCAAGTCTATAAAATCTCTATCCTCCCTTGTGTCCGATAGTTGCATAACTGAGACTGATTGGGTCCGCATGGTGAGGCCGGCGACTCCATCTGCTCGTCCGATAATTCCGCCGGCATTGATACGGTCTGCGTCGCAAAGGGGTCAATAAGCCGGAGTACGCCGCTGCCGACGTGAGGATAACTTTCGTGCAAAAGAAACGCTAATTTTGCGCAAAGTTTTTGTTTACCGTAAGTTCCGTTTCCTTTTCCCGTCTGATTTTGATATAATTCCAAGGGGTGTGAGGGGATGTGCGGCCCGCCCTGAACGTAAAAAAATGGTCTTTTTCTGCAGACAGAAAATCGGAGACAAGGGCCATTGCTTTTCGAATGCGGAGATACGGCTATGAACAAGACAACGGGGGTGATGTGATGTCATCGGTCTGCAAGCAAAAGAGCCGGTTGGTTTTTTCTTTCTGTGCCCTGCTGGTTTTAATCGCCGCGGGCAACGCCATCGCCGGCGGGCCGGTCGGGTTTGCGGCGATGGACGGCCAGGGGATTCATTATCTGGCCGGGGGGACAACCGGCGGCGCAGGAGGCCAGGCGGTCACCGTTGAAACCCTGTCGGATCTGGCCTATTACCTGACGCAGACGGCGCCGTATATCGTTCAGGTCAAAGGACAAATTGCCTCGCCGACGCCGGGCCGGATCAATGTCAAAAGCAACAAAACCCTCATCGGTCTGGGCAATGACGCGGCCATCATCAATCAGGGACTGAATCTCAACGGCGTCAGCAACATCATCATCAAAAATCTGACAATCCGCGATTATCATATGATGGGTGATTATGACGGCAAAGTCAACGACTATGACGCCATTGCGCTGCGAAATGTCCATCACGTATGGATCGACCGCTGTCATCTGTCGCGGGCCGGCGACGGGCTGCTGGATATGACGTATGCGTCCGGCTATGTGACCGTGTCCCGGACGATCTTCAGCTATCACAACAAGGCCTCTATTGCCGACGGACGTGAAAGCCCGCTGCATATCGGCAAATACACCTTCCATCACTGCTGGTTTAACAACACGGTGCAGCGCAACACCGCTTCGTCCCGTGCCGATCTCCATGTTTTTAACTGCTACTTTCTGGGGGTTCGAAGCTACTGCATGAACGCCCGCACCGATACCCGGATCCTGCTTGAACACACCTACTTTCAGCAAAGCAAGTCCCCCTACTACGGCGAAAACGGCGGACGGGTGCAGGTCAGCGGCAACATCCTGGATCAAACGACGGGCTATACGATTGCTCAGAATCACGACTTTGTTCCGCCGTATGCGTACACGGCCGATCAGGCCGCGGATGTTCCGGCAAAGGTCACAACCCAGGCCGGGCCGGGCGGATTTCATAATGATGTGGGACACGGCGCCATTCGCATCAACTTTCTGCCCGCCGGCAGGCCGGAAACACAAGGGTATCTGTCTGACTACGGAGATGTCTTCGGCAATCGAGGCAACGGCTACAGCTACGGATGGAACGCCGCGAATACCGCCAACGCCTTGTGGCGGCTGACGACCAGTTACAAAGATGACGTATCGCAGGTCCCGGTCGATCAGGATCTTCGCCGCAACGGCCTGATCACCATGGACAACGGCAGTCGATACTGGCAAATCGCCCTGCCGAACGGACTGTATCACGTTACGCTGATGTGCGGCGATCCGGGCGATCCGCGGAATATCACCCCCGGTCATAATGTGCAGCGCAACAATACAATGTATATTGAAGGGATTGTTTGTGATGATCCGGACGGCGCATTGCTGTGGGATTACGATGAATACACGTCTGTGGTTCAGGTAACCGGCGGTCGGCTGACAATTGCCCAGGGGCCGGGCGGTTCGCTGGCGGCGATTTGTTTTGCAGAAATTCGACCGGCACGAGCGCCGGTTGCGGTCGAAACCGTCGGCCCCGGCCTGCTGTGTCGCTATTATGAAGGACAGTGGACTTTTCTGCCGGACTTTGAGACGCTGAGACCGCTGGCGCAAAGCGCTGTCGCTGATTTTGTTCCGGAAGAAATAGCAAACCCCGATAACGGATGGGGATGTGTTTTTGAGGGCCTCATCGACATTCCGGCAGACGGCTGGTACCTCTTTATAACGGAATCAACCGGCGGCAGCCGGCTGTTTATCGGGACGACGGAAGTGGTGGACAATGACGGCGCATTCGGGCTGAAAGAGTCGTCCGGCGGAATTTTGCTCACCGCCGGGCTGCACCCGATTCGCCTCGAGTGGTTTGATCTCGGCGAGGATGACGAGCTGGGCGTCTATTGGGCATCGGACGCCTTCGGCAAAGAACGCATTTCCGCCGACCGACTGGCCCGGCCGTGGCGCTACGGCGATATGAACGGCGACGGAGTCGTCAACACGGAGGACTTATCCCTGTTTACCGAATTCTGGCTGCAATACGACTGCGATCGTGCCGGCAGCCTGGACAGAAACGCCGATTGCCTGATTAACGGGGCGGAATTTTCCAAATTTGCCGAACAATGGCTAATGACGCCCTGAATGCCATTCTGAAATGTACTTCATACAGGAGACTTAAACGTGAAACAGGTATTGCTATTGCCGTTCATTGTGATGTGTATGTCCGCCGTTGTTCGAGCCGATGGGTTCGGACGTCAGACAACCGGCGGCGCGGGCGGTCAAGTCATCACGATTGACGGCAGCCAGACCCAGGCGGCGTCGCTTTTCAAAAGTTATGTCGAAACGGCGGGCACGCCCTATATCGTTCAGGTCAAAGGAATGCTCAACCTTGAATCGGTCGGCGGAAAGGTGTCGCTGCGCGCCAACAAAACCCTTCGCGGCATCGATTCCTCGCCGACGATTATCGGCCAGATCGGCTTCAAGAACGGCGTATCCAACGTCATCATTGAGCGGCTGAATATCACCAATCCTTACGACTGGGGCGAGGGTGACGGCGTCAGCATCAAAGAAAAAATCACCGATGTGATCGTGACCCGATGTACGTTCTATGACTGCGCCGACGGCCTGCTCGACATTACGCGCGAGTCGGATAACGTTACCGTCTCGTGGTGCCGATTTTATTTTACAGGACCGGGCTATAATAACAATCGCGTCAGCCTGATCGGCGCCGGCGACAGCCATACAAGCGACTACGGCAAGCTTCGCGTGACGTTTCATCATAACTGGTTCGGCGCCCATTGCTGGCAGCGGATCCCCTCGGTGCGATTCGGCCAAGTGCATCTCTATAATAATTTTTATGACTGTCCGGGCAATCTGTACGGTGTGCGTTCGCGAATCAAGGCCGAATGCCTCATCGAAAACAACTACTTCCGGCAAATCAACGATCCGTATTATGTTTATATCGCCGGCGAGCCGCCGACCGATTACGGCAAGATCGCCGCATCCGGCAACCTCTTTGAGGACTGCACCGGCCAAATCGACCCCGGCACGGACACGGTATTTGTGCCGCCATATGACTATGACCTGGATCCGACCCGGGCGGTTCCCGTCATTGTCCAATATGGTGCAGGGGCTGACGGCAAAGAGGGATATCCGCCGCACTGGCTGTTCGGACTCTATGGCGATTTTGATTTGAACGGGCTGGTCGATGAGGCGGATTTGCTGATGCTCGTGTGGCACTGGCTGACAGAGGATGACATTTTCGATGCGGATTACAACGATGACGGCGTGATCAATCATATTGAATTTGCGCTCTTTGCGAACAACTGGTATCGCATGCCCGCGGATATAACGCCGCCCGAAGCGCCGCAAAACGTATGGGCGCTGGGTCAAAACGGACAAGTCCGCCTGAACTGGACGGCCAATGAGCAAGCGGATCTGGCGGGCTATTGGGTCTATCGCACCACGGCGTCGGGAACGGACTATCAGCGGCTGAATGCATCGCTGCTGACGCTGCCGGGCTATACGGATACCGATGTCGTGAATGGTACGTTTTACTATTATGTGGTTCGAGCGACGGATATGAACGGCAATGAATCCGCCCTGTCGGGCGAGGGATGCGCCCAGCCGGCGGCGGGAGCGGCGGGTGTGATTCTTCAGGAAAATGCGACCGGTTTTTGCGGCGTTGACGGAATCGTGGATTTGGGCAAACATCCCGGTTTTACCGGCGCCGGATTCAGCGATACCACCAACACGGCCGGCAGCGGCATCGACTGGAAAGTCCGCATCACAGAAGACGGATCGTATATGTTTCGCTGGCGGTATGCCAATGCCTCCGGCGACCGACCGGCCAAACTGACCATCAACGATTCCGTCATCGTTCCGTCAATCAGCCTCCCCGGCACCGGGGCATGGGACAACTGGAACGAGGTATCGGTGGGGTTCCTTCTCAGTTCGGGAGTACACGAGGTGCGGCTTGAGGCGGTCGGCGGCGAAGGATTGGCCAACATCGACTATCTGCGCATCAGCGGACCGGCGGTTGAGGCGGTCGCATGCGATTGAGCGGCTTATGCGTCAGGCAATGATGCGAATCAGCCCCCAGAACAGAACGATCATCCCCAGCGTAACGCCGACACTGATCAGAAAACCGACGGTGTCGGTTCGGTTCCATTTGCAGAATTCCCAATCGGAACGCGCAAACAGTTTGGTGTGATCGAAGCGCGTCGGATCGGCGCAGCTTTGTCGTACCTGCTCGGCGTCCTTTTGGGGGTCGGGATCCACGGGCGTTTTCATCTTCGCGTAAAAACAGGCGATCGTCTTTTCCAGCCCTTTGTCATGGGTGAGCAGACTAATCGGAATCAACAGCACAAACGGCAGTGCCAGTGCAATCAGATAGCGCAGCGTCAGCAATCCCGACGGCGTGAAAGCCTGTAAATCAAAACCAAGCCATCGCGCAATTACCAGTTCTGTATGCAGTCGTCCGATTCCGGTCATCGGCGCATTGAGATCAGCCGGGTCGGTCCGGGCCACGGCGTCAAAATAGATCGGCGCGGCCGGGACAATGACCGGCTTGACAATGTGCTGTCCGACCTGCTCGGCAAGGCCGTCGGCCACGTCATCGGCCGAGGCCTGTACCGGATAGACCAGCGTATGCTCATGGGTTTTCTGCGTCAGTTGCGGCGCATAACGAACAGACGGCAGAATCGGTAAAAACTGAGGCAAAATCGCCAGCACAATCGTACAGACAATGACCTGTACATAGACAGCCTTGAGCGTCAGCCGTTTCCAGAACAGCAGCAGCAGCACCGGCGCTCCGAAAATGATATTGACCGACGGCAGCGCCTTGATCAGATGGATAATACTGGTCATCGAGACCGATACATAGATCCCCAGCAGCAAAAACCCCACTATCGCCAGCCGGGACACATTGACGTAGTGGCGCTGGCTTTTGTCAGGGACTATCGGCTTATACAGATGACGGACAAACAGTGCAGACAAATAGACACACACCGCATCGAGCGTGGACATATTGGCCGCCAGAATGCCGGCGACCATCACCCCCCGCAGTCCGGGACCAAGCAGGTTGTGGCTGAGGATGCCCCAGGCCGCGTCGGGATCGGAGATGGAATCGGCAAACAGCGCATAGGCAAACAGCCCGCACAGCGCCCAGACAATCGTCAGCAGCCGTTTGGTGTAGGCGCCGCCGATGCTGGCGATGCGGGCGGTTAATTCGTCGCGGGCCGCCCCGTACATACTCATATTGCCCTGATGACCGGTGATGCCGACGATGGTCAAGACCACCAGCGCCGCAATGGAATTCCAGGCAAACTCATTACCGCCGGACCCGAAGACGAACAGCATCTCGTCGGGAATTCGCGCGGCAAATTCGTCCCAACCGCCCAGCCGCACCAGCGACAGCGGAATCAAAATGACCGAAAAAACAATAATCAGCACCCCCTGGATCGTATCGGTCATTGCAGCGGCCTTCAGCCCGCCCAGAATGATGTACAACCCGACAAAAACCGTATAAACCAAATAAAACCAGAACGGTTTGGTGTAAGAGACATAGGCGGCGATTTGTCCCTGTTTGTACAAATTGTCCAGTATGCGGTATTCGGTCCGTTGTGCCGCCTCAAGCCGGTCGCTTTTGTACAGCGCATCGAGTCGGCGGTAGGTGTCATACTGTTGGAGCGAATGCCGTTCGGCCTCGGTGCAGCGCTCGACGGGCTTGATGGTCATCGCCTGAAAGGTGCGCAGCGATGCCCTGTAGCCAACGCCCATAATCAGGATGCTCAGCCAGATGCCCACCACAGCGTAAATCGAGGGCAGGATTTTGCTTTTGAACCGCTCTTCGAACAACTCGGCCATCGTGACCAGCCGAACCCGTCTGAACCAGCCGGCCATAAACCAATAGTACGGCCCGGTAAAGACGCCGATGAGCATCAGCCAGACGCCGCCCAGGCCCTTGTGAAAGGTAAAACTGGCGGTGCGAACGGCACTGTTGGCGTCGCTGAGGATTCCCATGTTCAAAAAGAACTGGAAAAATTTGTTCATCGAGCGCCCGGCCAGAAAAAAATCCTGCTCGGTGTGAATTTTTTCGGCAATCCTCCGGCCGATATAGGTGATGATAAACAGATAGGCGACGATGATCAGGATATCCAGCGGATGAAAGCCGATAATGTTCATTGAGCGCCTCTCACAACACCAACACTGCCATACTCTCGTCCCTTATACGCATTGAGTCTATCCGCTCATCGTCGCCTGAGCAACCCGAAAATTATTGGCCCTGCGGCAATTGTGCCAGCTTGACCATTTCCGCCCCGGCCAGCAGAAACGCGCCCAGGCCGTAATCTTCAAAATCGGGAACGCTGTCGTAGGTCACCGGCTGGCCGTCGCCGGGCTGTTTACCGGTGCTCTGAACGTAGCCCAGAAAACCGTTGGGATGCAGCGCATCATAAACCATTCCGTTCCAGCCTCGGATCGCCGCCGGCAAGAATCGCGCTTCGTCGAGCAGTCCCTTGCGCACGCCCCAGGCAAACCCATAGACAAAAAAGGCCGTGCCGCTTGTTTCTTTGCCGCCGTAATGGGTCGGATCGACCAGGCTCACATTCCAGAAGCCGTCATCCCGCTGGATCGGCAGCAGTGCATCGGCCATTTCCTTAAACGTTTTGATGTATTCGTCCCGATGCGGAGCATCCGGAGGCATGATATCCAGGACTCGCACAAGTGCCGCAAAGACCCAGCCATTGCCGCGCGACCAGTAGCAGTTTTTGCCGCCGGGGGTTGTGTAGGGCGGAACAAAGTCTTTATCGCGCCACCAGAGACCTTCTTCAGGATTGTACAGACCGTTTTTGCCATGCTTTTCTTTGGTAAAGATATAGAGATCATACATTTTTTCGAAATAGCGGTCATCGTCGTACAACACGCCAAACCGTGCAAACACAGGCATGGCCATCTGCAGCGCATCAATCCACCACCAGTCGTCAGCCTTGTCGCTGTTGACCATCGCATCGATGCTTTTTTGGATATTGGCAATGCGTTCGGGCTTGGGGTCGATTAAATACAGGTCGATATAGGTCTGCCCGCAGCATTGATTGTCGGCGTTCCGGCTCTGCCAGCCGCCATAGCCCAGCTCCCAGTTGTGCGCCTCGCCCCAGGCAACGGCATACTCATAAAATTCCGGCCGGGGGGTGATTTCATAGAAGGCCATCAGCCCCTCATAATAAGTCGCGCGCGTCCAGATATTGCTCGGACGCCGGCGATTGGTCACAATCGGCTCTCCCGGGTCGGGCCACTTGTCCATAAAATACCGATTAGCCCGCGCCATGTTGGCCCGTATCTCGGCTGGGGCCGGCAGACCGACCGCGGCCTGTTTGTCAAGCCGAGCGATATCCGTCAACGCCCGGTGTTCGGCTGAACATGACGTCAACACGCCGCACAGCAGCACCAATCCAATAAGCCGAGACGTTTGCTGAACGATGACTTGTCCGATCATTGCGTACTCTCCTTAAAATGTGTTGATCTTCCCTATACATTGACAATACTCAAAAAACGGCAGTCGGGAAAAATCTCCCCGACTGCCGAAAACATCACACGAATGACCAATTGGGCACTTGCCGTTGTTTAACGCACTTAGTGACAGGGAGCATCCATAGCAGGATTGCACTCCAGCCATTGTGCCGCAAAGAAGGCGAAGTCCGACAAGTCCACGAAGCAATCATTGTTGAAATCGGCCGGGTTCTGCACATAATCCGGCTTGGCCTGAGCCGCTTCGCACGGATCAGCGCCGACGAAGATTTCAGTCGAAGCCGAACCGACCAGACCCGTGTCATCGGCCGACAGCTTGAACACATAGGTTCCTGCCTGAGGCAGCACAAGCATTATGTCTTCCACATCGTTGGGATCAATGACGACCTCAACGCCTTCGGGGGCGCTGACTTGTTCCCAAAGCAACGTATAGGGAGCCGGGAAGTTATCATCTTCGACCGTGGCATTGAGAACGGCGGTCGCAGAGGTCGGGTCGCCGTCATTGCCTAACCAGAGATATTGGAAAGGTTTTTCCATTGTAACGGTTGGCATTGCATTATTGGTGTTGAAGGACCAGACATAGCCTCTTGTGGTCCCAACAACACTGTCATGAACATCCACGATCCAGTTGTACACGGTATTTACGGACAGCAGACCGGAAGGAATAGAAACTGAATTTCCGGAAATTCCGGTTCCCAGCGTCGTGTAGCCATAATCGGCCTGAGATGCATTTGGCTCCCCGATGCCGATATAGACATCGCAGGTGATGTCGCCAACGCCGGCCGGATTAGTCCAGCTTAATTGCGACAGGCCTGTGCCCTGGCTGGTATTCATTACAGGAACCGGGTTGGTCGCCCATGTCGGCGTCGCTACTTGTGTGTTGAGAAGAATACCCTTTTTCGCAACTCCATCCATGGTCAGAGAACGCGAATGACTTGGCGAGCAAAACTCAAAACCCTTACTTTCGGGGTCATGGCAAATGAACATCAGCACGATGCTGCCATCCGTATCCGCATTGAGCGCCTCGTCTAATCCGGGGAATTTTGCAGAATCTTCCCAGACATCCAGCGTACTGACCTGAAACGACAGCAAAAGCGGGGAGATATCAGCGGTATCCAGCGTTTCAATTGTGATCTCAGAGTTCAATGGAGGCGTCGGGCTGTTCATAACGCCGGGCGCCGTATTCCAGGTCGTCACCTGAAGCGTGAAGCCATCCAGTTCCTCATTAATCGCGTACGCATAGACATGAGCCTGGGCCGGATTGGTCCATTTGTCCACCTGATAGGTCAAATACGAATTGGCAAAGACTTTACCTTCCTGTTTCAAGTCAGCGATGTTATACCGGTAGAATGAGACGCGACGTCTCTGAGCACTGCCATCATTATAGTTCTTGATATCGGAGATAGACGATCTGCGTGTACTGTTTGGCCCGGTATTGCTGTCGTTACAGACATCACACCAATCTGCGGCCTGAAGCACGTAGCTCGGAATGGCGATGGCCACAGCAATCACTTTTTCCGTTACCTTGTCGCCGTCATCCGCGGTCAATTTAAGGGTGTATTCGCCCAACTCCGAAAAGCTGATTTCGACATCCGTAGAATAGATATCGGGGTCAAACGTCACAATGGCTCCGTCCGGGGCATCTTCTACCGACCACATCACCGTGACCTCGCCGGGATCTTCGGGGAAACCGTCATCGGAGACGACGGCATTGATTTTAAGCGTTTCTCCCGGAGCAACCTGCGCCGAAGAGGGTACGCCTTCTACGACGGGGGGGAAATTCCAGCCGGCCGGCGCCGCGGCAATGGTGTACATTGCACGGCTGCTGCCGTCGTTCTGGGGACCTAACACGATGGTATTGGGATCACCGCTGACCGGCAGTGCATAGGCCGTGGCCGGCTCGCTGAAGTTGATGGCAAAGGGGCTGACTTCAAAGCCCATTTCAATCGCCCAATTCATCACGCCCTCACCCAGAACGGGGGGATCTGACGCTTCACCGTTTCCGACGCGATTGTCCACAAACAAAAACAATGTCCCCGGTTTGTTGACGATGACGTGATACTCCACGTCCGGATTGGTTTTGTCGTCCATCACGGTCTGGATGTAGTCCAGCCCCTCAAAGGCGCCGACATCGCCGTAGAAGAAATTGTCGCGATCCACGAAAATCTTTGCCCCTTCCGTCAGCCCGCCATTAACCACAAGGGGTGCATCCGGTCGGGTTCTGTTGACCTGAACAACACCGGTAATGATGTTCGGGTCGGATACGTTGGCCAAGGCCGTCGGCACCGCTATTGCCAAACAGACAGCCAGACATCCTGCTGCTAACCACTTTCGACTCATCATAATTCACCTCCGAAAAAAAGTTGACATAAACCGATTAAATCATAGAGATTGAACGTAACACCTCGTTGGCAACGTTCATGTCCTGCTAATAACTCATACCTGCCCATGAATCCGCATTCCACAACCATTGGACCAATTCTTCATCCTTGTCGGTAGGATTTTTGACGCTCATATCACTCATCAGGACATTGCCATGCTGAAACATTCGCGAAATGCCGACTGAATTAAAGAAATTTCGAAAGTTGGCATTCGTACTCGATGCAAAATCCCAGGCCCCGCTCGTCATATCACACATCATTGCACCGGAAGACATATTATTCACCGAGACCACATTATCTCGAATCTCTTTTTTCCAGATCCACGTATGCGTACTCCAGAAAAATGGCCTGTCATTAGACGGCAACTGACCGCTGTCGATCATCGCATAGATCGTTTCCGTATCGTAAGGGGTATAATCCCCTGCCGCCACTCTGCTGAGCGGGTAGTTCTTATCATGCGAAAGATTTTTCACGCCGGGGCAGAAAAGCACCTCATAAGAAGGCAAAATGCCGGCATTCATCAGATGGCGTATGGCATAAGGCTCCGCTTCGTGAGCATAGTCACCGGTGCCGTTGTACCAGAACCAATGTCTCTGCAGCTCGGCATTGGACATTCCAATGGCAGACGGGTAATTGCGGAAATTGTAGCCCGTGTGCGATTCATAGGAGCCAAGGACAAGGCCCAACTGTCTGTGGTTGGACTGACAGATTATCTTACGGGCGTACTCTTTGGCCTTGCGCATCGCCGGCACGACAATCGACAACAGCAATGCGATAATGGCGATGACGACCAGCAGTTCGATCAGGGTAAAGCCTTTTTTACTGTTTTTTTTCTGTATCATGTTCTTCTCCTTAAAATCGTCCATGAGGGTCTTATTCAAACAGAATACGGGGTCTGACAAACAGACACCAGTCAAACGGCGTTTTTTGTTCGGTCGCACTGGTGACCACCAGCGTCAGATAACGATCGTCGGGCGTCAGTTCCAGCCGAATCCGCTCCGGCTCCCGCGTCGGATTGACGTCGGTGCGGGTGAAGCGAAGACGGCCATCGACGAGCACATATACATTGACGCTCGGCACATAGCCGTCGCGATAGACGGTTGAATAATCGGCCATATTTTCGGGGACGCCGCACACCGCCGTAAAGCGGCGAGGCGGTCGATTCTCCGGCACGCAGCGCTGCATCTGGTGCAGGTCAAATGTCACGCCGGCGTTGGCCCGCATCGCAACGGCGGGATTGGCCGCAGTTCCGACCGGCCGCTGACTCAGCGAAAAGGTGCAGGTTGCGCCGCCGTCGGCCGCGTCAAATGCGACCGTATCGGCGTTGGTAATCAGAATCGTTTCCTTCCAGTAATTCCGCACACGGACAGCAGTTTCCGCACCGTGGGTCATTTCCGTTGTGATTACCTTGTGATGGTTATCATGGGCGGCATAGGTATCGGCGCCGTTTCCATGGGCAGTGGTCACCTCCACCGGACCGTTTTCAGCGTGGGGGAAAATCAGCGCCGGCGCCTGCGACGGGTCGCCTTCTTTGGAGACAAAACGCCATTCGGCCGATAGATCACTGTCTTCACACAGCAGCGCCAGTGTCAGCAGGCCGTTGGTGTCGCGCCGGACAAAGTCATCCAGAAAGAGCCTGTCCGGATCCGAGTAATGCGCCCCCGAATCGCTGAATGTGATTGTTCCCAGCCGCTGCAAAACCGTCGTATCCAGGACATAACGGCCGAGCGGTGCATCGCGCAAACCGGGAGCGTTACGATAACTTAACTGAGCTTCCGACCACGCATCGAGGTCTTCGCGAACCAGTCCGTAAACGGCAATCGGTTTGCCGGCGCCGACCATATCTCGAACGTTCAGACGCAGGACAGCACCGGACGGATCGCCGCTGAGCGAGCGGATGTCAAACCGCAGAAAGCTGATTTTTTGACGAACCGGAGACAACGGCGCCTCCCAGCGCAACTGCGCATCCGTCGAAACAGCAATCGGACCGTCCACACCGTTGGGCAAAAAGATGCCGTTGACGAACGGGTTGTCCGCGATGGGCTGAAACATGCCGGGTCCCAGCTCGTCTTGCTGCGGCCTGAGCCATCTCGTTTCTGGCAGACGAGTCAAGGCGGCCTCATCGGCGCCCATCGGGATCAGGTCGCCGCCCAGCACATACGCCAGATCCACAACCGACTCGCCCCGCCAGACGGTTCTTTTGCGCGAATCAAACGCCCGTGCAAAACCGGTCGCGGCCAGCTCAATCGCCCGGATATCGGCATTTAAGGCGTCCACACGGCGGGCCTGCCGAGCGCTGACTTCGACGATTTCTTTTTGCTTACGTTCGAATCCGGCAATCAGGGCGGTTTTGCCCTTGAAGACGTGCAATTCCGTATTGCCGCCGGCATCGGACGCGACGCCGAACTCCGTGCCCAAATCGATGATGCGGGTATTCTGTGTACGGACGGTAAACCCTTTACCGGCATCCGAGACAGAGGCAAACAAACGACCGTCGTACAGCGCAATTTCCATCGAGCTGAGCAGTTCGTATTCGGCCGGGCCTTCGATCACCACCTCGACGCCGTCGTCATAGAGCAGCTTGACCATCCCGCGGTCCAGCACGGCCGGGCCCTGCGCGGTCATCACCCGCTGCCCGTTTCGCAGGGCGTGTTCCGGATTGCGCCACTCGGCATTCAGTGAATCAATCAAGGTCGCCACTTCCTGGCGGATGGGCCGGGGATTGTGATAGACGTACAGCATCATCAGCAGCAGCGCCGCGGTCGAAAGAATCGCCGTATAGAGCAGCATGCGGCTGTTTTGACGCGCCGGAGCAGAAACCGGGGCCAGCTGAACGGGCGTTCGCTGCGTATCGTCGTCCGGCTCGGCCACATGGATCACCTCGGCGTTTTTCTCATACTCGGCCATCTCTTCCAGGCACAAACTCATGGCAAAGGAATCGGCCAGCAGGGGTTGAATCTTTTGAAGTCCAGCATTGACGTGAATACAGGACTGATAATATCGAATGGCTTGCGGTTCCGCAACAAGCACCTCCTGAAGGCGTCGGCTTTCCGCCTCGGAGATGGTTCCTTCAAGGGCCTTGCAGACCCACTCGTGAATCAGAATTTTGTCCTGAACCCGCATCATGAACAACCCTCAAGAGGCTGTCGCCTTTTCAATACACTGCTGAAGGATATAGTGGATTTTTGCCATCGCCTTATAAACAACATTGGCCGAAACCGACAATTGCTGGGCGATTTGCCTGACGGACAACTGCCGCGAATAGCGCAGGGTAATGATTTTGTGGTTCTGGTCTTTGAGCTTCTCGACGCAGCCGTGCAGTGCTTCCAGATAGAAATTATCATGTTTTTCGGAATGATCGTCATCGATGAGTTTGCCCAATATCTCGTCATTCAGATAGACCACGCCGGGACGTCGATTCTGATGGTGGAATTCGAGGACTTTGTAGCGGGCGATCTTCATCCCCCACGCCGCAAAGGAGGTGCCCTCTTTGAATTCGTCAAACTTGCGCCACATAGTCATCATCGTTTCCTGCATAATGTCTTCGGCAAGGGAAAAGTTGGGCAGCAGCTTCAGAATAAAACCGAATAAACGATCTTCATTAGCCCGAAACAAACGCAGAAATGTTTCATATTGGGTTTTCGGGACGGCTGTACATTTTTTATCGCTTTTTTCCCTCATAAATCCACCTCAACAGTCATTTGGATAATGGGTGGAAAACGGGAGAATTTGCCAAAAAAATCTAAATTGTGATAAAATTTTGATCCCATTCATAGCCATATTGTGTCTTTTTTGTGTATTTTACCCGTCGTGCTATTGACAGGACAATGTACAGGCCTCAGAGCCGCTGAGCATATCCTTTACAACCGGCAGGTCAATCTCCAGATGGCGATGCCATTTTTTCCGCCAGCGTTCATACGCATCAAAGACATCTTCGCCCCAGTCATCCAGCCATTTGTAGCCGATGCTGCGTTCCGGATCCAGCAGATTGTAATCGTACAGCGGCTGTCCGTCTCGGTTGCTGAACAGGGGACGGTTGGTTTCAATTTCGTAAAATCTGGCCCACAGTGTCGGTGCGTCGGGATCGCAGATGACGCGGGGGATGTCGTCTTCCATCACAACGCGGACGCCTTCAATCCGCGCGGCGCAATACCATTGCACCCCGGCGGTAATCGCTTCTGCAATCTCAGGCGAGGGATCGTCCAAATTCATCAAGAGTAAGATTTTAGCCGTTTGAAGCAAAAATTTTAAAAATTCTTTGAAAAATTCATATTTTAGACTTGCGCCATCCTGTATTTTGAGTATTGTTTCGTGTAATGAAACAACGCACGGAACAATCTGTC
>JBNRMN010000005.1:0-19035 GCA_050309605.1 Anaerohalosphaeraceae bacterium | reverse complement strand
CAAAACACAGCAATCAGCAAAAAAAACGTTTTCTTCATGTTTTTTATGATTATAATTAGTTTATAGTGAAGAGGTAATCAATTAATAGTAAACACTTTTATTGAATTATATTATTATTAGTTACTTTCCGATGCATCATCATATTCTCATTGATTATCAATGGTTTACAACTTAAAAGGTAGACTACTCAAAAATTTACTTGTTTTTTTGCGAAAAATCTAAGATTTAACGTTTTTTTTCATCGACTCTCTCCGAACAGAGGGGAAAGAGGTAAAAACAGCCCTTTCGGGCCCCGACAGACCCCGTCTGCAAAGATAGGGCATGTCGGGGTTTATTTCGCCAAAATGGGCTGTAAAATCGAGTATGGATTCACGGATAATTTTAGGGGTTGTCGGTCGTCATCTTGGGTGGGCCGGAGTGGTGTTTTGTTTGGCCTTTGCCTTCGGGTTGCTTAATAAGTCTCGCAGCCAAAAGAAAAACGGCTGTAGCCATTTTGCCATGGCGCAGCCATCTCTTTTCTTCCCTCATTTTGACTTTACTTTAATGAACGTATATATGAATACGGGGATAAAGTAAAGTTGCGGCAACCCCTCGGATCGACCAATCAGAAGAAAACCATATTCGGCCGGATTTCTTCAATCATCTTTTGCGGCACTTCGCATTCCCGGGCGATCTCCGGCCATCCGGATGCCGCCTGGCAAACTTCGTCGATAATCCGTGCGGCATTCTTGATGTTGTTCTTGGCCGCGCATTCGAGCAGGTCGTCTTTGGTGATACCGCTGAATTTGCCGTTTATCGACATCTGGTGAGCCGAGGTCCACTGGCCGTCGGGATTGTAGGCGTAGCCCATGTCGTAGGCCGGAGAAAGGCGCCATTTCCCGCCTCTGTCCATCAGGAAAGAGATGTTCTTCGTGTGGTCGTCCTGGTTGCGCACGACGACATTGAACACCATCCTGCGGAACATCTCCTGCGCATCCTTGTAGGTGAGCCGCAGACCGCGCATCACAGCGAACGCCTGTTCGTAGGAGTAGGCCCTGTGGAGCCGATAATCGAAGTGCGCGATGCCGCAAAGCGTCTGCATGTGCACCTTTACACCGTTTATCCGGTCGAACCGCTTTGTCAGGAAATGAGCCCTCCCGTTCTCTTCGATCAGCGAGCATTCCGCCATGTCGATTCCGCATTCCTTCACAAGACGAGAGAAGGAGTATTCCAGACGCCCGAAGTTCTCCGTCTCCCTGAATCCGGCCGTGGCGGATACACCGTCCAGCTTGATGATGTAGTAGTCGAACCCATCGGGAGCCTCGACCTGTCCCGAACGGATCTCTCCGGTGGTTTTGTTGTAGGCAATGATTGCCTTGGCCCGTTGCCCGCCGGCAGAAGTGCCGAGGCGCAGAATCTCCGCAATGGCAGCCTTCTTGTCGGAGCCGATGTTCACGTTGAAACTTGATTTGTCGGCAAGGGCTTCTTTGGCTACATCCACCAGCGAATCGACCTCTATCCGGATATCCGTATCTACGGCATCGATGGCCGGCTCGAATTCAAGGGCTCCCATGCAGCGTTTGCCCAGAAAGCAAAGCGTCTCGATCGCATTGCCGCTGGTTCGGCCCGTCAGGGCCAGCCACTTCTCAAAGAGGGCACGTCCGTATGTATCCGGCAGGGAGTCAGCCAGCATTCCGGGCAGGCCTTTGAAGGTCGTTTTGTCAAGTTCTCCGAAACTGTACACACGTCCTTCCCTTACGGGCATCATCAGCGGCGAAGGCTCTATGCCCTGTCGTACAAAGTCCGGATCATACTCGAACTGTGCGACTTCATATCTTTGGTCCCAACGTACCGAGCCTAAGGGCTGGCCGTATAGATTGACACGAGCTACGTCTACCATTCCGATTCCTCCTTATTCTCTTTTGTGTAACCTTTGGACGCCCGTTTGCGCCTGGACTTGCTTGCTTTGCTGGCCAACTCGTAGTATTCATTCGGGCTCAACTGCTCCTCCTCGACGAGCGGGACGAAGATGTCGAGCTTCCCCAAGGTGCGCAGGATGCGGATCAGCGACTCGAAGTTCTTTACCTCCCCGTCCTCCATGCGTTTTATGGTGGAGATGGAAACACCGCTCTTGTCTGCCAGTTCGGCCTGCGACATGTTCTGCTTCAGGCGTACTGTTTTTATTTTGGCTGCAATCCTGTTGCAAAGTTCGGTGTCTGTCAGTATGTATATATTATCCAACATCTCAAATTTGGTATCTGTTGTGACAAATATAAGAATAAAAGCTCATAAATGAAATCTTATTAGAAATAATTTGGGCGGAGATCAATTTATATGCCGTGAAACTTGTTGTTTGGTGTATTGGGGTCGGAAAAATATTTTGCAAACAAAAGAGAAATGGCTCCAGCCATTTCTTTTCTTTCCCTTATTTTGGCTTTGCTTTAATGAACGCATATAGGAATATAGGGATAAAGTAAAGTTTCTGTTTCCGGAACATGTTGGTATTCAGCATTAAATAAAAACACTATATTTGTGTATTATTGATAGCGAAAAGAGTATCATAGATACGGAGCAGCTGCGAAGATTGGAACATAAAATAGTAGTAAGTAATGTTTGAACTGATTAAACTGGGTAGTCGGCGTAGGGCTATTGATGTGGTTTATGTGGCGTACCTTACTACCTGTTATCTGTTGACTGCATTCTACGTATAAAAAGATGTACAGATCAGTGGTAATGATGAAATAAACAAAAGAGAATGATATATATGAGATATAAAAAAAGTCTTTTAGACAGCTTCCTGGAGCAACGGATAAACGATAATGCAAAAGAATTAAAGACCACACTCAACGAAACATTGAAAATGGAGCAAACTTGTCTCGAACAAATCCGACAAAGTATAAGTCATTGCAAGAATCATATTGCTGCTTGCGAAGCACAAATTAAAAAGTGTAGTTTAGCTTCTTTGCCTATCTATGAAACAAAGAAGTCTGCATTTAAAGATAACTTACTCATATGGAATACAATGGGGCATATTCAAATGGCCAGTATTGAAATGAAGGAATATTTGAAGCGTTTGTCTGCTGACGGAATTGATGAATGGGAACTGCTAGATGTTATTAAATCAGCATATACCGCGATATATGAAACTTCAAAAAAGTTGGTTGATACTACTGCTGAAATTATCAAATTTATAAAGCGTTGCTTTCCAGATTATGACTATGGAACATTTGCTGATGCACGAAAAGAACTTACTAAATTTAGAGAGTTAAACACTGCTGAATTAACTCGTGTCAGAAATAGTATAGATGCTCATAGGGATGTGGATGTAGGTACACAGATAGATATTATAGAAAACTTACATTTATCCGAAGCTGTACAGTTAATTAATGACTACGGAAAGATTGTTAATAAACTTGGCAATGTAACGAGCCCAATTAAAGATTTGGGTATAAAAAGATTGCAAGCGTGCTTCTAAATTCTACTATTCTGTTATCTTTGCTACTAAGGTAATTAAATCTTTTATATGCAAATACCACAATCCCATATATTGACAACCAGACATCTGAACCGAGTGTTTGACAAGACCGTGGCAACATATAAATATTACTGGTTCCTCGGCATACTCGACTTGTTTGTAAGGCAGGGAAAAACAAGGATAAATGTATGGGAGATTATGGTTACAATGGTGGCAAACGCCTGGTATCCGGTAATCTATTTCCGTCTTTCTTTTGGAAAGTCGGAATCCCTATATGAGGCGATATGGGCTTTGCAAAAAGAGTATAACATTCCCGTCAATATCAGTGTCCGAGATTTGACGGATTTGTTGCATGAGCTTATTCAGCAACCAGATGTGCGAAAACGGTTAAACTTTCTGCAAATGAATGTTCCGTTCCGTTTTTTGCGTCCGTGGATCAATACGTCCGATGATCGTCAAACGGTTATCCGCTCTCAAACATTCGAGAACGGATGTCTCTATAAATTGGAGAAAAAGCCTGGAGCGTTATGGGTAGAATTGAATCCAGCATGGTTGGACTATTTGAGAGAAAATTATGATATTCTGAGCGCTTTTGCATATTGGGGATTAACCGGCTTCTTACAGGTGAGGAACCCGAATGTTCCGAATATTCCTAATAAGTTGGTAAAGAGAGAAGAACGAAACTCCTTATCCGCTCAGCATAAGTTTTGGAATACCGCCATGAGTCACGGACTGGAAGTCCGATGCTTGTATACCGGAACCCTGTTGGAAGAACGCGCATATGAATTGGACCATTTTATCCCGTGGAGTTTTGTCTCTCACGATTTACTTTGGAACCTGATGCCGGCCGATCCGAGTATCAATAGCTCCAAAAGTAATCGTTTGCCCGATTTGAATTTGTATCTTCCGAAATTGGCAGAGGCTCATCAAGCAGCTTTACGTATCAATCTGAAGATCGGGAAACAGGACAAATTATTGGAAGATTATCTTTCTATGGGTCATACTCCTCAAGAAATTGCCGATATGGATCGGGAGCATCTGATGGATTGTTTCTTTCAGACATTTACTCCGATGCACCAGATTGCGTTGAATATGGGATTTGAAATTTGGAAAGGTTAAAACGATGGATTCGGCAAAGATAAATCATCCCTATTTAACGGCTATTCGGAGAACGCGATTGTCGGCTCCGGCTCGTTATCTGCTTCAGCATGGTCTGCTGAAGGAGCGGATACTTGATTTCGGATGTGGTCTTGGTTTCGATACAGATGAACTAGGCCGGCAGGGGTTCGACATTACTGGGTACGATTGTTATTATCGTCCGGATTACCCCGACGGGAAATTCGATACGATTATGTGTGTGTATGTCTTGAACGTACTGGAACCTTATGCACAAGCCGAGGTGATGATGGATATCGCCCATTTGTTAGCTCCGCACGGGACAGCTTATTTTGCCGTTCGTCGAGATCTGACGAAGGAGGGGTTTCGTTTTCATCCCATCTATCGGAAATACACTTACCAGTGCAATGTCAGACTACCTTATCCAAGTCTGGTTTGCAATTCAGGATTTGAGCTGTATCTATATAAGCGGTGATATTACAAAAAACGCTCCATGATGATAAAAGACATTTGATCTCATTCATTAAATGTGTTGATTTCAAGGCGTCTTATATTCTGTTTTAGTCTCTGTTGGGCTTGTTGCATTTGTTCAATAAAATCCTGGTAAGACTTTGCGCCGGTCGGAATCGGTACCCCGATGAGATAGATGGTTCCGCCGTAACCGCGCAGCGCCCCCAGCGTCCTTACAACAGGTTGGATCTGTGTCGTCTGTTGCGGATGGATGAATCCACCTTTTGAGGCCTGCTCGACATACATATACGAAATGAGTTGATGCATGTCATCTCGATTGATGTGCCCGGAATCCAGCTTCTTGTATTTGGCATCCAGAATAAAGTCCTCTTTGATATAATCCGGATATCGTTTACAACGGCTGTATCTCTCCATTTCAGATGAGGGAGCCTTTTCGAAGAGGTAGATACTGCCTTTGCCCAAGCGGTTTTGCGGATGTCGGAATCCACAGTCGTGGAGCAGTGTTTTATAAAGAAACTCCTCCCAGAGCCAGGATCCACTGAATAGAAGGCCATAGATGTCATCCTTGTTTTGACCGTATTTCAGCCCTCGGTGGGTGAGAATCTGGATGCAAAGTTTCTGCAGTTCACGATAAGCGACGTAGTATGGATGCGTTACCAGCCGCAGGTTGCTGGAGATGATCTTTCTTCGTGCTTGCTGACTGTAGGATGGGGTTATCTGACAGATTTGCAAGACAAAAGCCTCGGTATCTGGATCCGCCTTCAGAACGTATGCTTGCGGTGTGGTCCGGATGCACTCAATCGTATGACGAATCAACTGTGTAAGTTCATTGTCATAGGAAAACTCCTTGACAGAGTAAGCAATTCTCCCAGTAAATGGAGTATTCAGTCGGATTTGTTTGGAAATATCGATGCCCCCTTTGACATTTGCATCATTGTGTGCAATGGTCTTGTATTTCTTGTAAATACCCTGTTTGAGCGCTCTTTTTAGGTAGTAAGGAAATAAGAGAGTCAGGAAGTCGAAGATTCGGTTTTTCGATGACGCGTGTTTCAGATCGAACAGATTGATATCGAAAACCCGCTGAACCATGTAATGCAGGAAATAATCCTCCTGATCTGCTACTGCAAACCGGGAGCTGATTGTCAGCTGGCTGTTGCCCCGACCAATGAACCCCATGAGATCCCCAGCTTGCAATTGGGTATCATCCAACGTGCAAATGGTCTGTTCTCCGATACCGTTTTTGAGAAGATGTTCTACATCCGGGAAGATGAGCAGATTAGAATTCTTCTTATTGCACAGGTCTTGGATGGAACGGTTGGCGAAATGTTGGAAGTTTTCGATATCGGACACGGCGATCTCCGGGACTGTAATCGTTCCGTAGTCCCGTATCCGATATTGTCGTACCTCTGAATTAGTTTTCACCATCTGATTCAGCTTGGTCTCTCTTTGTCAAATCGTAGGCATCCTTCAGAATCTGCATATTGGCTTCCAATTCGTCGGATCCGCGAAGGTATTCATACAGAAGACCTTTGAGATGATAATTCCACAGCAGATCCCATTTCTGTCCGGTATCTTTCTGATAAAGCTCAAGCTTTTTGAAATATGCCGGGCCGATATGATAGGCGGAACTCAATCCGTCGATCTTTTCAATTGCTGCATTCAGATTGATCAATCTAGTTATTGCTTCTGTCTTGTCTGCCCCGAGAGTATCCAGCATTCCGAGTCGTTCGGTGGCCTTCACCTCTTTCCATGCGAAGCGGCGTCGCATGGCAAAATCCATCGTATCGACACTTCGGTCGATATCGTTCATCGTCCCGATGATATATACGTTCTCCGGGACAAAGAAGCCATTGTTGAAGGGGGAATCTTCCTCCAGGTTCTGATATTGGGTGAAAATCCGTCCCGACTCTCCCCGGTATCCCGGGTCGATGGAAAAGAATAGTTCGCCGAAGATCTTGGAGATCTCACCCCGATTGATTTCATCGATGATAAAGACGTAGTTCTTCTCCTCGACGGGAGTTGCGTCAGCAGTGACCGTCCCTACATAATGCTCGTATATATAATGGAGTGCCGCCCAATAGGCCGATGAGTGACAGCCCTTTATTGCCTCTGTTACCGCTTTATATATGTTGGTTATCTCATCTAGCGCTTTGAGGTCCTTGTAGGCCTCCGATAGTTTCTTCAAGCGGTTGTACGAGACGGTGTAGGTCTTTCTACTGTCTGATTCTTTTGTCTTGAGTATGATGTTGTTATTGTCGGATACTTCCACGATTTTCATGGCCACATCTTCGGATCGTAACTTCAATTCATTCCCGGCGATTTCCCCGTTTCTGATGTCGTCGATGAAATTGTCGTATGCCTCTTTGAATGTTCGTTCGGCTGAGATGTCTTTCGGTTTTTTCCGACTGTCCTCCCAGTTCTCCAGCGCTTTTTCGCAGAATTGCTTGAAAACACCTTGCCTGAGTTCGAATCCAATCTGGTCCGAAGTATCGCTCTTGATCGGACGCAGCCCCTCGACGAAGTCCGTATAGTCATACGAAGGATGGAACTGAACCATTTTGCACTGTTCTTCGCTGTCGGCGCCCATTGCCTTTGCAATCTGTTTGGCAAGATAGGTTTTGCCGGTTCCCGGAGCGCCTGTAAGAATTAGATTCTTGTTGGCTTTAAGGAGCTGGACGTAGTTCTGAATCTCTTCTTTATCGTTAAATGATTTTAGCATATCCTTGTAGGTGTTGAAAAAATCTTTTAATGTATCATTTGGCTCATGATTGTCGAAAAGTCCCAATTCGCTCAAAGTGCGGGTTAATTCCGCTTTTGCGTTGGAGCCTTGTTCCTGGGTCAGAAACAAGGAATCAATATGGTACGTGTCACCCGTGTTGATCCAATGGGGCCTGACATTGACCCAGGTCCAGTTCCAATTCATGTAGCAGCGCGTCGTCGTATAACCTCTTGCATCTATATTGATGTGGATCAGATCTTTGCCATACTGGCACCAATTCTCGATTTGATGTTGGATGTTGGCACCGGCATACCCCTGTCCGGAATATTTAAAATTGGGAATAGGGGCGATATAGGTTTGGTATCCGACGTGAGATGTATTCTGGTTGACAGTCCATTCCAGATGGGAGACAAAGTACTCCAGAAGGTGTTTGAATTGGATATATTCGTTCATGGCAGGTTGTATTAGTTAGTAGTCACAACAAAGCTAACAAAAAAATAATTGAGTTTATGGTCATTTGTGCTCTATCTTGCGCGTTTTATTCCACAATCTTCGATAATTGATCCTTGATTTTCGCCTCCTCGTCGGTGCCCGTGGTCGAGAGGCGCAGTAGCGGTAGGCCGTAGCGGTCGAGGATGCGATCCTTCATCCGGTCGCGTTCGGATTGGCGGGTGCCTTGTTTGTGGAATTGGTAGCCGTCGGTCTCAATAGCCAGGACGGGGCGTTTGCTCACCCGGTTGTAGATCAGGAAGTCGAGGTGCGTGGCGCCGTTCGAGGTATAGCGGCGCTCCTCGTCGTTGAGAAGCGTCCAGTCGCGGATCAACTGTCGCAGCGGCTGGTGGCAGAGAACGCCCAGATTCCGGAATGCCGGTTCATCCTTCAGCACCCGCTCCAACAGGGCATAGGTCAGATTCTCGGAGTCGAACTCCGAGATCCGTCGGTGCCGTTTGAGAAACTCCCGCCGCGCTTCGGCACAGGGTTCATAGAGCAGGTCGAAAACCGAATGAATGGCGCTCTCCGTGATCTTGCCGCCGTTGTAGTCGATGTAGGCCAGCAGGTCGGCGATGTTGCGACTGTCGGGTTGTTCGTTGCTCGAAGTGACGAGCGTAAATTGCCGCTTGGCCCGCGATACGGCAACGTTCAGCAGATTGGGATCATCCGTGAAGGCGGTAATCTGATCGTCGACGGTCGACAGGATGATGGCCTCCTTTTCCCGTCCCTGAAACTTGTGGACCGTGGCCACGTCAACACCTCCGCCCAGCTCGCGGTGGAGCGCATTGACCTGCTCGTTGTAGGGGGAGATAATGCCGATCTCGGCCGGCTCGCAGGGAAGTGACGGCAGCACCTCGCGCCGGATCGTCTCGATCTCGCGGGGATTGAACGCTCCCCGCGCGTGATGCCCCGGTGCAGTCCGCCACGCCGTGATGACGTCGGGTTCGCCGTGATCCTCGGTCATGATCAGCAGACGCCCGCCGTAGAAGCGTTGGTTGCAGAAGTTGATGATCTTCGGATGGCAGCGGTAGTGTTCGCGCAGCAGCGTCTGAGGCGCTTCGGAAAAGACCCGGCAGACGGACTCCAAAAAACTCAACGCGGCGCAGTCGTAGCGGGGATCGATCGCGTGTTTGGCGGCGATGGCCTGCATGCAGAGCCGGTCGGCATCGGTGATGACGTTGGGCAGCTGCATCGAGTCGCCGACAATCACCGCATTGCGGGCGCACATTAACGCCAATGCCCCTGTTTCGGACGACACCTGCGAGGCTTCGTCCATGATCACGTAGTCGAACAGCGTCTACGCCCGGAAATTCGACCGCGAAGAGAAGGTCGTGCTCAACACGACGGGGTACTCCTTGAGCAGCTCGGGGGTGATGTGCTGGAAAATCGGTCGCTTGTGTCCTTTGCCGAAACGTCCGGCCAGACGGCTGCGCAGGTAGCGCATCGAGTCGTCGCTCAACCGGGCCACTATCGCCGGAGCGTCCGACGTGGCAAGTTGCTTTTCAATCCGGTCGATCTCCGCCGTGAGCTCCTCTTGCCGGACCTGGTAGTAGCTGCGCTGGAGGAGAGGGATCAACCGCTGGAGATCCTGCCGCTCCGGGTGGCGGGGAAATCCGTCGAAGAGGCGGCGGATGCGGCGTTTGAGCAAAAACCATCGGACCGCGTCGCGCCATCGGTCGAAGAGTCCGTTCGGCTGCCATTCGACGGCGGCCTGCAATTCGTTCCACAGCATCAGCAGCCGGGCCGACGGCATTTGCCGACGAAGCGTGACGGATGAGTCAATCGTTGTCTCCTGCTCGAAATGGAGCTGTTCGGTTTGCAGCCCCGTCAACTCTTGTCGGGCACGAGCCAGCCGCTCCTGTCGTTCGAAAACCGTCTGCAACGATTCAGCCTCGGACTGAATGGTGCGGAGAAACTCCGGAGAGTCGGTTTCGGCCGAATACCACGAGTCGATCTCGGCCGGAATGGACTTCTCGATAGCCTGTGTTTCGACGAAGGCTGTCTTTCGCTCACGGCTGCCCAGCAGGGCGGTGAGAAATCCCAGTCCCTGCTTCTCCAGCTTCTCGACCACATTTTCGATGGCCGAGTTGTTGTTCGAGACGACCAGCACGGTCTTCTCCTGCACCACAAGGTTGGCCACGATGTTGAGGATCGTCTGCGTCTTGCCGGTTCCCGGAGGGCCCTGGATGATGCTGATCTGATTCCCGAAGGCTGCCTGGATGGCTCTCTGCTGGCTGGCGTTGCACCCGAAGGGGTAAATGAGCGGCGCCTCCGGGAATTGCCGGGGCGAGTCCTTGTCGGGATTCAGGTAGAGGGCCGCTGCCGAACGGTTGGAGACGAAGTCGATCTTCTGGTACTGCATCAGCAGCAGTTTCTGCCCGTCGTCGGTCTTTAGTGGGTTGAGTTCCGCCACGTCGCGCAGATAGGCGAAGCGATCCTGTGCGGGCGGCTCCTCCAGGCATGACCGAACGAGTTCGACCTCCGATCCCTTGTAGTGGGCACCGGTGCCGTTGGCGTATTCCACGTACCAGAATCGCCGCGCACCTTGTTGAAAGGCGGCAATGTAGGAGAGAGGCTCTATTTGGCGCCCCTTGTAGAGCAGGTGGTAATGCTGCGGATCAAATACCACGGGATCCTTCAGCCACAACACTTTGCTCGGGACATAGGAGTAGGTCTTCGGGAAATTACAGAAAATGACCTGGCAGCGGTTGGGCCTTGAGGTGTACCAACAGCGTTCGACGGAGTCGGTTTTGTCCTCTCCGTCAATGATAATCCTATTTTCCCGTGGGTTGTACATCCTGATATAGCGGTAGGTGCCGTTATTTTAGTTTTTTGCCGCAGGAGAAAGCCTTGTCGACTGTAACTCCTAATTCAATGTATTCGAGATGAATGGGATCGTAGGTGATCGGGCGCAATTTACGCAGGTCGATTTGTCCGTCGGTAAGAATGCTTTCGTCGGCCGAGATGTTGACGATACGTCCTGTCAGATGGCAGCTTTCGGGGTCATAGGAGAGTAGTTCGCACTCGAGCGTCATGGGCAGTTCGTCAATCAGCGGGGCATTGACATGTGCCGAAGTAGTGGCATGAAATCCCGCCCGGGCGAATTTGTCGGGGACTTTGTTTCCGGATACGATGCCTACATAGTCACATGCCGTCACTTGGTCGACCGTAGCCATGCTGACAGTGAAGGCGCGTGTCGCAAGGATATTTTTCGTGGTTTTATGCCCGGCGGAGAGACATATTCCGATTGTCTCATCGGTAAACATGCCACCCCATGCGGCATTCATGACATTGGGCACACCTTGCTCGTCGTAGGCTGCCACGATCAGCACCGGCATCGGATAGAGCCAACTCTTCGATCCAAAGTCTTTTTTCATATTACATTGTGAAATTAATTGGTGAGATTTTACGAAAATTACAAAAATTTGACAACTCGACAAAATCCGAATCTTTTTTGAGGCGGATGTCGCAAAGTTATTTCTCTGAAAACAGGTGATTCACGGATATTTTTGGTAAATTTGTATAATATATATGAATACAGACCGGACAACTGAAGAATCAAAATGCATTCGTGTTGGTGAAAGTGAGTTGTTCGGAAAAGAATTGAAGCATGGCAAAGAAACAACTGAAAGAGAAAAGTATCGAGGAGACTTTGTGGGAGTCGGCCAACAAACTGCGGGGGTCAGTGGAACCGTCGGAGTACAAACATGTGGTGTTGAGTCTGATATTCCTCAAATATGCATACGACCGCTTTGTAGAGCGACGTGATGAGCTGATTGCCGATGGTAAGTCGGCCTTCGTGGACCAGGCGGTGTTCTACAACGCCCGGAATGTTTTCTATCTGAACGAAATCAGCCGCTGGGACTATTTGATTGAGAATGCTAAACAGAACGACATTGCCATCAAGATTGATGCGGCTCTGGCGCAGGTCGAGAAGGACAATCCCTCCTTGCGGGGAGCCTTGCCCAGTAACTATTATTCGGGTCTGGGACTCGACCGCATCAAACTGGCGAGCCTGCTCGATGTGATTGGCAAGATCGATACCCTCAAGGACAAGGAGCACGACCTGATTGGCCGTGTCTACGAATATTTCCTGGGCAAGTTCGCAATTGCCGAGGGCAAGGGAAAAGGCGAATACTATACGCCCAAGACCATCGTGAATCTGATTGCCGAGATGATTCAACCCTACCGTGGAAAGATATACGACCCGTGCTGCGGCTCGGGCGGTATGTTCGTGCAGAGCATGAAGTTCATCGAGGCTCACCACGGCAACCGGAAAGATATCTCGGTCTATGGCCAGGAGTATACAAACACCACCTACAAACTGGCAAAGATGAATCTCGCCATCCGGGGTATCGCTTGTAACTTGGGCGAGAAGGCGGCCGATACCTTCCACGACGACCAGCACAAGGATTTGAAGGCCGATTTCATCATGGCCAACCCTCCGTTCAACCAGAAGGACTGGCGGGCCGATAACGAGCTGACCAAGGATCCGCGCTGGCAGGGGTATGACGTACCGCCTACGAGTAATGCCAATTACGGTTGGATTCTGAATATCGTCTCGAAACTCTCGGCAAACGGCATGGCCGGATTCCTGCTGGCCAATGGTGCGTTGAGCGGCGACGGTACGGAGTTGAGTATCCGCCGTCAACTGCTGAAAAACCATCTAGTCGAGGCCATTGTGATTTTGCCGCGCAATATGTTCTATTCCACCGACATCAGCGTCACCCTGTGGATTCTGGCCCGCAACCGTAAGGCCCGTACCGTTGAGCAGAACGGCGAACTGGTTAAATACCGGGATCGCGAAAATGAAGTGCTGTTTGTCGACCTCCGCCAGTGGGGTGAGCCTTTCGAAAAGAAGTATATCCAGTTCTCGCAGGAGCAGATTGCCCGTATTGCCGAGAACTTCCACAACTGGCAGCGTGAAGGCTACGAACAGACCTATCGGAATGTTCCGGAGTATTGCTACTCGGCCACACTCGACGAGATCGAAGCCAAAGGATGGTCGCTTGTCCCCAGCAAATACATCGAGTTTGTCAATCGGGATGAAACGGTCGATTTCGAGATCCGGATGACGGAACTGCGTAACGAATTGAACCGCCTGCTGCAGGCCGAAACGGAGAGTCGCCGCGAATTGGCAAAGGTCTTTACGGATTTGGGCTACCCGCTTGATGTTCACCAGCAAAACGATGCCGCCCATGAACAGAAGTGATTATAAACGGCTGGGGAATTACATCCGGGAGGTGGATGTCCGGAATCGGGATTTGGCGGTAACGAATCTGCTTGGTTTGAGTATGACAAAGCGGTTTCGTCCATCGACATCAAATATTGTGGGTGTTGATTTGAGCAAGTACAAGGTCGTAAATAATAATGTATTTGCCTTTGACCCCATGTCTGTTATTCGAGTGCATAAGGTTCCTATTGCGCTAAATGAAACAGATTCTCCCATAATCGTTTCGCCGGCATATATAACATTCGAGAGTATAGATGTTGATTTGCTAAATCCTCAATATTTGATGATGTGGTTTCGCCGAGCAGAATTCGATAGGTATGCAGACTTCAAATCAGATTCATCGGTGAGAGGTGGATATAATTGGGATGAACTATGCGAAACGATGGTTTGTATTCCGTCGATAGAGCGTCAGCGGGCGATGGTTGTGGAATATGAGACGTTGTCGCGGCGTATCGACCTGAATCGTTCGATGATTGCGCAGCTGGAGGCCACGGCGCAAACGCTTTACCGCAAGATGTTTGTGGACGACATCGACCCCGAGCATCTCCCCGCCGGCTGGCGTGTGGGAACATTGGGAGAAATTGCGGATTTTAAGAACGGCAAAGCTGTTCAAAAAGGATTGGGTAACATTCCGATTTATGGTGGAAATGGAATAGTTGGATATTGCAGTGCGTCCAATGCTAAAAATGTAGTAATCATTGGGCGAGTAGGCATTAACTGCGGAAGTATATTTTTAGAGACTAAAAATTGTTGGGTGAATGATAATGCGATAATTGGAATTGCTCATTCCGATTTATCTTATTATCTTTATCAAACAATCAACAGAATGGATTTGAATAGTCAAAGTGAAGGATCCGGTCAGCCATTGCTTACACAAGCGATTTTGAATAATCAAGAATGTGTAATCCCTCCCCAAGATATTGCAGTTGCATTCAATACCAGAATAGAATGCGTTTATAAATACCTCGAAACACTGAACGAAGAACAATCAATACTAACCGAATTACAGTCTTTGCTATTGGCAAAGATGGGGCTATAAAATGAAGAAAATATGGGACACAAATGCTTTATCTCCTTTAAGACGGAAGACAAATGGTACAAAGAGACCATACAAAGTTGGGTTGATGATAATAAAGTCGATATGATTGACAAATCACTAAACGAGCCCATAGATTCGGATAATGAAGAATATATTATGCGAAAAATTCGCGAGGATTATTTATCGGACTCTACGGTTACGATTTTTTTAATCGGGGCACGCAGTGCCGAGTCTTTGGGTTGGTATCAACAACGCTTTATTAAACGAGAATTACAAGCCTCACTATACAATGGTGCAAACAACACCAGAAATGGAATACTTGGAGTTGTGTTACCTGCATTGTATGATAAGATATATAAAGGCTCATATAGGTGTAATACATGTGGTAAAGAGCACCAACATGTTGCGGTAAATGATAATACAACAATTAAAGAGTTTAATAGAAATTACTATCTGAATAGCCATGGCAAATGTTCATATGCTGAAGATGATCGTTATTGTGTTTTAGTCAAGTGGGATGATTTTGTAGAAAATCCTAATTTATATATCGATAAAGCCTTCGATAAACGAGCGCAACCAATTGCCAGCGAAGTAATTGTATACCCCAAATAATTGTACTGATATGGAAAAGAAAATATGCTTTGTTGTCATGGGCTTTGGTAAAAAGAAAGACCCTGAAACGAATAGAACCATTGACTTAGATCAAACATATAAATGTATTATTCGTCCAGCAGTAGAAGCTGCAGATATAAGGTGTGTGCGTGCTGACGAAATTACCGAATCAGGGATTATTGATAGAAGTATGTATGCCCTTTTATATAAAGCAGATTTGGTCATTGCTGACATTTCTACTGACAATCCAAATGCTTTATATGAATTAGGGGTACGACATACCCTAAAAAAATATTCTACAATTATTATAAAAGAAGGTCCTGGAAAGATTCCATTTGATATAGGCCATAACAGAATTCTTAACTATGAACACCTTGGCAATGAAATATCCAAGCAAGAAGCGCAACGATGTATCACAGAGTTAAAGAGCCTAATAAAAACTATAATAGACAATCCTATTACAGATAGTCCGCTGTATTCTTACATACCTCAAATAACACAACCATATATCGAAGAAGAGGCTTTGGAGGCAATAATACAAGAGTTACGCGATAATGAAAATAGTATATATGCATTAACAGAAAAGGCAAAATTACATATGCAAAATAATCGGTTTGTTGAGGCTGCCGATATATGGAAAAGATTAAGTGAAACCGTTGAGAATGAAAATTATTATATTCAACAACAAGCGTTATGCACTTATAAAAGTAAAAAACCGTCTGAATATAGTGCATTAACCGACGCATTAACAATCATCTCTAAAATATCTAATCCGACCGACACTGAAACACTCGGAATCTTAGGCGCCATATACAAAAGATTATGGCGGCTATCTCGGGATGCTGCATATTTAAATAAGGCTATTGAAAATTACAAAAAAGGATGGGATCTTTACAGCGATTATTACACAGGAGAGAATTATGCTACCTGCATGTTAGAGATGTCAAGAAAAGAAGTCGATGAAGAACGAATTTATTATAAAGTTGGTTCAAGAAAGATTTTTGAAGAAATCATTCTTAACTTACTACAAACAATTAGTGATGAGTCTGATGATATTATATGGAAATATGCAACACTCTCCAACTCTTATTTAGCATGCGGAGATAAAGAACGCGCTACTATCTATGAGACTAAATTCATAGGACTTCGTCCGGAAGAATGGAAACTACAATCATTTAATGATCAAAAAAATATTATATTAAACATAAAAGACTAGTTATGTACAGATTATTTATTAGCCATTCATGGTCATATAGCGACGCATATGACAGATTAGTCCAACTGTTAGACAGCCAACATCTTGACTATTACAACCATTCTATTCCGCGAAATGATCCGGTTCATACTAATGGAACAGACAAACAATTAACAGATGCTATTGATGCTAAAGTTAAAGGCGTAAGTTGCGTTCTTATATTAGCTGGTGTTTATTCATCATATAGCAAATGGATTGACAAAGAGATTCTAATAGCTAAGAAGTATGCGAAACCCATTATTGCCATTGAGCCTTGGGGGGCAGAGCGCACGTCTAAAAAAGTAAAAGATAACGCCGATCGAATCGTCAAGTGGCAAGGATCATCTATTGTTCAAGCGATCAAGGATCTTTGTGATTAATAACTATGGCATTCTTTAACGAACATGCCCTCGAGATGTCCATTATGGAGCTTTTCCAGCAGGAGGGTTATATCTATACAAACGGTGAAGAGATTCACAAGGAGGTGAGCGATGTCTTGCTGCGCGACGATTTGCGGGCCTATCTCCGCGGTCGCTACGATGAGGCCGGAATCACACCGCTCGAAATCGAGCGTGCCGTGGCCAAACTCACCGCCAATGTGGGATTCTCGTTGTATGAAAACAATCTGCATACCTATCGGCTGATGGTCGAGGGGTTTTCGTTGAAGCGCGACGACAGCTCGCTGCCCGATTTGTATGTCGAACCGATTGACTTTGGCGGGAAGAGTCTGTCGAACAACATTTTCCGGGTTGTCAATCAGTTGGAGATCAAAGGGGCGGAGACCCGTATTCCCGACGGGATTGTCTATGTGAACGGTTTGCCGGTGGTCGTGCTGGAGTTCAAAAGCGCCGTCAAGGAGGAGACAACCATCATGGATGCCTATCGGCAGCTGACGGTGAGGTATCGGCGGGATATTCCCGAGCTGTTCAAATACAATGCGTTTGTCGTTATCAGTGACGGTGTGAACAACAAATACGGCTCGCTGTTCGCTCCCTACGACTTTTTCTATGCATGGCGCAAGGTTCACGCCGAAGAGCGGGCTCTTGACGGCATCAACTCGCTGAAGACGATGATGCAGGGGCTGTTCCGGCGAGAGCGTCTGTTGAGCGTGCTGAAAGACTTTGTCTTTTTTCCGGATTCGTCGAAGGATGAACGGAAAGTCGTTTGTCGTTATCCGCAATTCTTTGCTGCGCACAAGCTGTTCGAGAATATCCGTCTGCACTCCAAACTCCGCCCGGACGGGGATGGCAAAGGTGGCACCTATTTCGGCGCGACGGGGTGCGGAAAGAGTATCACGATGCTGTTCCTGTCGCGGATGTTGATGCGGAGCCGGGAATTTGCCAGTCCGACAATCGTACTGATAACGGACCGCACGGATCTGGACGATCAGCTGTCCAAACTGTTCGGCACGGCCAAGCGGTTTATTGGAGATGAGTGTGTGGTGGAGGTGGAGAGTCGGGAGAAGCTGCGCGAACATCTGGCCGGCAGGACAAGCGGAGGAGTGTTCCTCACCACCATTCACAAATTTACGGAGGATACAAGTCTGTTGTCTGAGCGGGCCAACATCATCTGCATTTCCGACGAGGCGCACCGTTCGCAAACCAATCTTTCGTTGCAGATCAGGCAGACGGACAAGGGTGTCAAGCGTAATTACGGATTTGCCAAGTACCTGCACGATTCGCTGCCGAATGCAACCTATGTCGGTTTTACGGGAACGCCGATTGATGCTACGATTGACGTGTTCGGCGAGGTAGTCGATGCCTATACCATGACCGAATCGGTTGCGGACGGCATCACGCGGCGGATTGTTTACGAAGGTCGCGCGGCAAAGGTATTGCTCGACCATGCCAAACTCAAAGAGATAGAGGAGTACTATAAGCAGTGCGCCGAGGAGGGGGCGAACGAATATCAGATTGAGGAGAGCAAGAAGGCCGTTACAAAGATGGAACGGATTCTTGGGGATGCGGATCGTCTGCAGGCGGTGGCCGAAGATTTTATTGCCCACTATGAGAATCGGGTTGCCGAGGGCAGTACGGTGGAGGGGAAGGCCATGTTTGTCTGCGCGAATCGGACGATTGCATTTGATCTCTATCGGAAGATTATTGCCTTGCGTCCCGAGTGGGTGCAACTACCCGAGCCGGAATCGGTTTCGGAAGGGAGTGATGTCGGCGAGGGGCAGGAGCGTCCTGTCGAAAAGATCAAGCTGATCATGACCCGCAACAAGGACGATGAACCGGCGTTGTACGATTTGTTGGGTACGGATGAAGACCGCCGTGCCTATGCCGAAGCGTTCAAAAAGCCCAAGTCGAATTTCAAGATTGCGCTGGTTGTCGATATGTGGACAACGGGTTTCGACGTGGACTGTCTCGATACGATGTACATCGACAAGCCCTTGCAGCAGCATACGCTGGTGCAGACCATTTCGCGGGTCAACCGGGTCTATCCCGGAAAAGACAAGGGCCTGGTGGTGGACTACATCGGCATCAAGAACAATATGAACATCGCGTTGCGGCGCTATGCGCAGGGTGATGTCGGACAGGTGTAATCGGTAATTTTGTATCGACAAAAATCGGAAAAGTTAAATCGACATGATTAGACAAAAAAATAGCATTGTAATTTTGTAGTGCAAACTCTTAATTACAATGCTATGACCGAGACTTCCAAA
>JBNRMN010000004.1:0-7863 GCA_050309605.1 Anaerohalosphaeraceae bacterium | reverse complement strand
ATGTAATCCGACACGCTGTCGTTTCCGGCGGTCGTAAAATTGCCCACCACAAACAGCGTTACGTTGCCTACGTTGGGGGCGTCAACCAAAGCGGTATTGCCTAATATGTCACTGATTCCGTTAAAATACACGGCCGCACGCCCGTTGGCATAAGAAGCGTTGTAGGTCGCCGTTCCCGTAAACTCGTAGCCGTTCACCGAGTCCGTCCACGACGTGACCGCCGCGCCGTTGGCCAAACCGATGGAATCGGCCTCAAGCCGCAAATACAGCCCGGCAATCTGGCCGGGATCGGAAAGACCGGCCTGCACGGAGACACTCAATACCACACTGAATGCCGCAATCATACTTACTCTTTTCATCGTTACATCCTCCAAAATAAAAGTGAAACTACATTTAAAGTGCCCGGCAACGCCGCCGGAGCACTTACACAAACTTTTTGTGAGCTGAATCTCATTTTCAAAGTCCAACCAGCAGTTCGTCAATCGCCTCACGGCGCTCACGGACAAGAAACACACTGGAGATCTCTTTAGATCGGAGCGGGGCGTACCACCCTTCAAATCTGCCGTGTTCGGCCTCCGAAAGGATATGTTCCATGTTTTCCGCCGCACGGGCGGCCTGCCGAATATACGCGGCGCGACTCTCGCTGAGCTGCCGAAACTGCGCCAGAACCGCCTCCGCCAGATAATAGACGGTTTCAGTCGCGCTCAGCAAAAAATGCGTCTGCACACGAAGGTTATCATTAAAGAACACGCGGCGGGATGGCGGCAAAAGAGCATACACGGCGTCTGTCTGCTGTGCGGTTTGCCTGAGCTTGGAGATTGATTGTTTCAGACCAACCACAACCGCTTCGACTTCAGTGGCGACATTGTGAGCCGCCGGATCAATGCGAAACCAGTCGCCGGTCAAAAACGGGTTCAGGCTCGGCGTGGTCTTTTTCAGTTCGGAGACCAGTATGGACATCGCGCGGTGGAGACGCAAATCCTGGAAAAGATATTGCCGCTCAAAACCTTCCAGATCGCCTGGTTTCTGCTGCCAATAGGCGGCGTAAAAGTCGTTGTACAAGCGGGCGATTGTGCGGCTATGTTCCGGGCCAAAGTAAAGGGCCGCGAATTCCTCCAGAAACCGCTTTGAATCGTAAGCCTCAAAATCCCACATCATTGCGGCATTGGCCGAAAGTTCCATCAGGTGTTCCCGGATATTGCCGGCATTGACAACGGAAAATTCAACGCCTGTCGGACTTGCAGCGTCAACAACACGGAAGTTCTGTTCCATCTTGCGCGGCCCTTCGGCCTGAACAACGTGGGAACCGGTCGAAGTGAATTGGTAGTTGAAATAATAGCCGACATGCTGTGTGTCGTCGAATTCAAACCTCAGCAGGGCCGGCGGCGGAAAATGATCCCGTCGGGCGGCAACAAACGTGTAGATCAGGCTCGGCTCGTCGGGCAACTCCAGAAGTCCGGCCGCGACAAAATCGGATTTTTCGTGGTACAAGGTCACTCGCATTAGCGGATGTTCCTGACCTGTGACCGATTTGAGCAGTGCAATTTGCGTATCCAGCATCTGTCGGATAACCTGTGCCCGCAATACGTCGGTCCCCGGATCTTCAAACACACCTTCCAGCCAAAATGCCAAATCACGGGATGCGCGAAAGGCAATTGTCCAGATCATTTCAAGATCGTGAGTCAAAGCGGTCTGGATTGTATAGGTCCAGAAATCTTTCAGCGAGTCCGTATCATAGAGTGAACGCGCCGGCGGCGGGTCGATGTTGCGGATGCGCTTCCAGTAGTTGCTCCATGGGGCATCCCTCATCTTCATCCCCAGCGGCGCATTATGTGTCGCGGCCGCCATCAGCCCGTACTGCTTGGCCATCGCTGCGTCTCCGGACAGCGCATAGGGACGTTGGTAGTCTGTGTCGATAATTGAATCCAAATCCATCGTGTTGAGCTTCAGCCGCAGCATCGTCTCGGCCTGGGCGTTGTGATTTTCGGCATTGCGATTGCGCCAGGGGCTTAGCATCCGCTGATCGTTCGGGTACCACGCTCGCCAGCGCACCTGAGGCGGCGCAAAACGAAGATTGAACGCCTTTGGCACCTGAATGTGCGATTTCCTGTCGGGCTGCCAGGAGGACCAGAACCACAGCGGCGGAACACCCAGGCACTTCTCCGAAAAGGTGTAAATGGCATAAATCGTTCCGCGCATGTCACTGCCCTGCAAAACAACATGGGGCGTGCCGTCCACCTCGGCGACATAGACGCCATGCGCTTCGATTCCCGTGATGTCGTCGGCACGTGCAGGCCCCGTGCCGGAATACGCCGGGCCGATGACGATTATGGCCGGCCCCGATCCGGCGGCCTCTAACGTGCTGACGACCGGCGGCGTTTGACCCAGAATCTTCAGAATGTCGCGCTGGAGATCGCCGACCGCCCGATGGATGGGAGCCGCTTCCTCGGCGGCCACCACGATCCGCACCTGCGGCGTCACAATAACAGTCCCCAGGACGCATTGCCCGCTGATGATCAGCCCGCAGACCAACAGATTCCATCTCCATCCGTTCGGACGGAAATGCACAACGGCTCTTGCTCCGGTTTTAGTCAGGGCCATAGGATTCATGTTCGTCTTCCATCGCACAGCAACGGTTAATGTCCTTTCATTCGCAGTATGATTTCATCCCAGGCTTCCCACGCGGCACGTCCGTCACCATTAAAATTGGGCGTTTCTGCAATCAAACGCCGCAGATCGTCATCCCGAAAATACGAGACGCTTCCATCGCCGTAGGCCACATTCCAACCGCCGGCATGAGGGGGACCGGAGGCGTTGATGTTATCGGCCAAAAGCACCGCCGTGGCAGGAAGCCGCGTTCTACGGGTGTATCGCATCACACGTTCTTCGAGAGTGTTGCTGCCGAGGCATTCCGGGTTATACGAATATGAGCAGCGCACTGCGGTGTTGGCCGTGGGGCTTGTCTTCTTGGCCGCCGGAAATGAGGGATCGGAATAAAGCTCATACCGAAATTCTTCGGGAACATCCTTGCCTGTACAATAAAACAGCTTGCCCACATCGATATAATTCGTTTGCCACAAAACGCCCAGGTTCCAAAATGTGCCGGTCTGCGAATTCACCGTAGCCAACACGTCCGAAGAACTGCTTGTCGCCATAAACCAAAAGCGTGCGAAGTGATTGTGCTGGCGATATTGCGCGCCGGAACGATTTCGCATCGGCGGCAAATAGTCATCCTGGTCATTGGCATACGTCAGGATTGCCTGCGAAAGCCCCCGCATATTCGTGCCGCAGGTAACACGATTTGCCAGTTCTCTGGCGCTGCGCAGCGACGGAATCACAATCGACAGCAGCAATGCGATAATGGCGATGACCACCAATAACTCAATCAGCGTAAAACCTTTTCGATTTATCATAATAATTTTCCTTTTGCCGTATTCCGGTAATACCCGAATTTCAGAAAAACCAACACGTCATCAGGGCGCACTGCCGACTGCCAACTCCGGATTAATCAGGAAAAAGTAATCCCCGGCGTGTGCGCGAGTTTTGTCGGGACTTAATTCCGAACAGTCGGTCACAATGAAGGTCAGGAACCTGTCGTTTTCGTCAAGAGGCAGACTGATATCAAAAGGAAGAGATTGGTCGGAATACCCGATTTTTTTAAATCTGAGATCGCCGTCGACATAAATCCATACATCGACGTGGGCAGTATACCCCTCGATAATGGAAGCCAATGCGCCGATCGCCTGAAAACGCCGAACCGGCAATTCCCAGGACTCCCGAATCGCCTTAAGGTCATAGGTAATCCCGATGTTGCTGTGCAGCAGTATCACAGGCGCCTCGGACGTATCAAACGGTTTACCGCCGAACAGTAGACGGGAACTGGATAAATGAAACTGACCGGGCTCATAAGGACCGTAGATGACGCCGATATAGTGCGTGTAAATATCTTTCACCTCCGGGCAGGCGAACTGATGGCCTTGGGAAGTGATCTGCACCAGTCCCCCAAGGGGCGAGAAGACACCGTCAATGAACGGTGAATTGACAGGAACATAGCGTCGATTGGATCGGCGCACCTCGTCTTTGACGTACCCGACCAGCGTCCCCGTATCGGGATCGATTCCATGAACCCCCATCGTTGCGGCCGATCCGGTGCCGCCGGCGGTAAGATCGGCAAGGCTGAGATTTTCACCGCGCCAAATGATCCCCTGTTTGGAACGAATGTCCTGAACAAAAAATCGGCTTTGCAGGTGAACTTCGGATACACCGGAGGTTTCGCGGCTGATGCATTTGGCCTGACCCGCAACAACGTCAACAACCGTTTTCTCTTCGGTTTGCGCCCCGGTAATCAAGGCGATTTGCCCCTTAAAAACGTGAACCTCGGTATCGTCGTCAAGCGGAGCGTTGATGCCGAGTTCCGTCCCGAAAACAATGACTCGGCTGTTGGCCGTGGAAATGGAAACGCCGCGCCCGGTCGGCGGAATACGCGCAAACATGCATCCGTATTCAAGGGTAATATCCGTGGCGGTCGGGACCGAAAATTCAGCAGGACCTTCCACAATCACTTCGACGCCGTTGTCGTAGACGATTTTAACAATCCCTTCCAGCAAATGGCCCGTGTCCGTACTCCGCAAACGTGATCGATCATGAACAAACAGAGAAGATTTGCCCCATTTGGCGTTAATGCTGTCGGATATCGTCGCGACCTCAGTAGTTGGCCGGGGTGGAAATAATCGGGGAAATACAATGAAAAATAAAAGTGCCGCCGCCGAAACGAGAGCAACAAGCAGCGGCGTCTTCTTTGATTTCGGAAAGACATTGTCCGGTTTGACGATGCGAATGGATTCGTGGTATGATCGATCGCGCGAACTGGAAACTGAAAGTACAGGGGCTGTTTTTTCGTATTCGGCCATTTCCTCCCAGAATATTTGGCCCAGCCCCCCCCCCTTTTTTCCCTGGAGACCGAAAATCCCTTCCATAGAGTTCATCCCGCTGTGAATCCAAAGAATCTCAATATAGAATTCCGCAGCCAAAGGGTTCGTTTCCAGAAGTTCTTCGAGATGCTGCAAACGTTCTTCATCCAGCGAACCATTCATCGAATGCATCGCCAGCTTGGCGACCTTGAGCATTAATGTGGTATCCGAATTCATATAATTTCTTCCAACCGAAGGACACGCCGGACACAAAGGGCCAGTTTCGAATGAATCACAGACATAATATGATAGATTGCAGGAGGAGTTTTACCCAGTATCGAAGAAATTTTTTGAAATGTCATGTCGTTTTCATATCGTAATTTCAAAAAGAAAATCTCATTGTGTGACAATTTCTGGATGCAATCCGTCAAGACATCAATATGATCGTCTAATACATTGATTCTTTTCTCGGCAATATTCCCCAGAATATCGTAAACACGATCATTGTAGAGCATTCTGGAACTTCTGTATTTTTTCCGGAACGTAAACGCCTTATTCCTGGCAATCGCATTTGCCCATGCAACAAAGTCAGTGCCGATTTCAAATGAGTGGAATTTATTCCACATTTCAAGCATTGTTTCCTGGTACACATCCTCAGCATCGGCGACATTTTGGACTAATACCAAAATAAACGCTTGAATTTTACGTTGATTCGAAACCAACAGTTGAGTAAATGCTTCCAGAGCTTTTTGGTCGTCTTTTTGGTCCATTCTGATCCCGCATCTCATAAATCGATATCTCACATTAATTCCCGAAGATGCGATTTTATTAAAAAAAAAATCGCTCATGCTCAACTAATTTCACCGTTCACTAGATAAACTGCTCTTTCCGCAACAGGCCCTCCATGCGCCTTAGTTCAGCAATTTCACTCCCGATTTTCTTTTTTGCCCTATCAAATTTTGTCATCAAAAATACAAATAGGCCAAGACCCACCATAAGTGCTGTTATCAAAGAAACCGCAAGTGTCGTGTAATAAACCACTTAAAGAGACTCCCAACAAAATTCATATATTATCGCTCAATAGATTAAGATTGCATTGCTGTAACTCAGTGCCCTCAAGCAGTCGTTATTGTAAGCGAATCTGATATCTCAAACAATAGGATATTCCTTGCCTCAAAAAGGGATTTCCTTGCCGGCCATATTAGGTGAAAAGACCGATATTCTTCTTTGGTTAAGCGATAAAATCTCAAAGAAGATAAAGGCTGTCTAATAAGGCTACAAAGCGAGCAATGTGGACTCCGTAATATCCGATCAGGCGCAGGCGGCAAAAGGGGCTTTAGCGAGGTGATCGGCCCCCTTTGGTGATCGATGCGTTTGCCTTCAAGGTACATGATCCCAAGAATATATTGAGATTCGGCATGTCCCTGTTCGGCAGCCAGAGTAAACCACCGGACGGCGGCGGCGTAATCCTGCAATTCATGCATGATACCCAGCATGTACTGAGCCTGAATATGCCCCTGCTCTGCGGCCTCAGTCAACCACAGAATTGCTGCTTGTGAGTCTTGCTGCACACCCTGGCCATTCGAATAAGTGTGGAATCTTCGTGGTTATCTTGATATATGTATGACTGCACCCATTGCCTGGTGCAATTCGTTTACGGTCGTCTTTCCCACCGAACAACAGGCAAACGAAGCCCTTTTCTTCGGCAGCCAAAGCGGAAAGGATACGGATAAACTTGCAGAATACGGCACGAAGACTGACCCGGCTGTCAAGATTGATTCCGTGATACTTCCGAATGCTCTGGCTAATTTTGAGTGTGTTCTGGACGGTGAACTGGTTACCGGTGACCATACGATATTTGCCGGTCGGGTTGTCGCATCACATCTCAATAAAGACCCTGTCGGAAGATTATGCACGCTGGCTTCAGGGTGGAAAATGGGCGGGGTCGTGGCCAAACCTTCCGACAAATAATGAACTCTATTTTCAGGGCTGCTGTTCAAACAAAAAAATCCTGGACCCCACCCAAGAACTCATGTCGAGCCGGCACAAATCCGCAGTGAAATTCTTGCTGCGTGAAGAGTCCATTTAAAGGATATATTCGGCCTTAAAATACACTCATTGGTTCGATATTTTGTCAAATTTGTGCCGGTTAGACCAAAAAACGCTCCATCATAGCCGCCCCAGACAGCCCCAGGCGTCGTGGGGTCGTTTGTGAGCGGTTTTCGCCAGAAATAGGTAGTCTGGTATAGGACGACCAGCAAAAGACGCCACATCAAGCCCCAGTGGTTCTCCCTAAAATCACAACATTACAGGATAAAAAGTGTCTGATAAGTGGATGCTTTTCAAACACCCCCATTGCGGTTAAAATATCGTGTGGCAAACAGTGTGTATTCAAGAGCAAAGCGGTCGTGAGTTTTCAGGCAGTTGCAGGGTATCGCTTCCTGTTGGTCTTTTGACCGCGATTGGTTGATTGAGACCGGAGGTAACAGACGCGGCTATGACCAAATAGACTGCCCGAGGAAACGACCAAGCAAGAACTTTTAACACTATGACAACCTGAAAGTACCTTGAAATTTGAGCGGAAAATATGGATAAGAAAAATATCGTGGTTCCGAAAACAGTGGTTCATTTTTGGGGGTTGAATGCAGCCGTTTTTATGGCTGCCCTACTTGAGCATTGTGACGACGCCAAAGACTGTACATTTTCCATCAGCCACACAGAAATTGAGAGATTGTGGGGTGTTTCCAAGCACCTGCAAATCCAATTGTTGACAGAATGGAAAAAGGAACGGTTTGTCAAGTTCCTGGGATATACAGAACACAAACATACTCAAGTTGACTGACTTTTCTGATCGGGATTTTGGATGAAAATGGTGATTATTTCAACAAAAAACGGCAATCTGTCCGATAAAAGGGTTGGAAACAGCACTTTTATACAGGAGACTGCCGTTATG
>JBNRMN010000003.1:0-97664 GCA_050309605.1 Anaerohalosphaeraceae bacterium | reverse complement strand
CCAGCGTGCGAAAGTATTCAAAATGGTCCCAGTGGAACTGATTTTCAAGCGGTTGGAAGAAAGATTCGAGTTTTTTCGGGAAACGGACGATCTTAAACATAACGGCAGTCTCCTGTATAAAAGTGCTGTTTCCAACCCTTTTATCGGACAGATTGCCGTTTTTTGTTGAAATAATCACCATTTTCATCCAAAATCCCGATCAGAAAAGTCAGTCAACTTGAGTTAATTGAAGGAATTGGCGTTATATGAAAAGTCAACTGTTTACTACAAACAAATACAAACGAGTAGAAAAAGACATTGCGTTGTTCCTGAATCAACAGCAGGATTTTTTGTCCGGACCGACCTCAAAAAGCACACGTGCCGTAGGTGATGCGGTTCAGGATATACTTGCCGATTACTTTGAAGAGATTGTCGGTAAGAATATCATAAAGAACTATTCATCGATATTTGCTCGTCGGGCAATGGCGGATTTGGCATTTGAAGACAAAAAGGGCTGCTACTATCGTGTGGATGTTAAGACGCATCGGACGAGTACGGACTTTAACATGCCGAATTTGACGTCGGTGGAGCGGCTTTCAACATTTTACGAAGATGACAGCAACTACTTTGTTGTACTTATGGTGGTTTACGATATCCAAAACTACACGGTGAACGTGTCGCGTGTTCATTTTGTGCCGATTGAATATCTTAGCTGGTCTTGCTTAACCATTGGAGCATTGGGGTGGGGACAAATTCAGATAGCCAATTCGAATCGCTTATGCATTGACCCCAAAGCTACACGCAAGCAGTGGATGTTGATGTTGTGTGATATCCTTCTGGACCGATTTTATCCCGGTGAAATCGGAAAAATCGGAAAACGGGTTAAACGGTTTGAAAAAGTACGCAGCTTCTGGGAAAATCATCCGGATTAAAACGGACAAGGAGTCTATTATGGCCAAGCAGTTGACGATATTTATGGAAAATCGGCCCGGTCGGGTCAATTCGGTGTGTGCGATTCTTGAAGAGCAGGGATTGAATATCTGGGCGTTTACGATTCAGGATCGCGGCGAGTTCGGGTTGATGAAGCTGATCGTCGATAAGCCGGACAAGGCGCAATTGGCGCTGTCGGACCGTGGGTTTGCCTGTGCGCTCAAAGAGGTGCTGGCGATTACCGCGCCGGACAAGCCCGGCAATCTGGACCGGCTGACGTCGGCCCTGCTGAAAAAGAACGTCAACATCAAGGATATGTACGGTTTTGTCTCGCCCAATGACCGGCAGGGATTGTGTTTTATGGAGTTTGAAAATCCCGATGAGGTGGACATCGCCGAACTGATCGGTCGGTTTGACTTCCGCATCCTGACCAACGAAGAACTCTATGAATTATGAATTGAAAATTAAGAATTAAGAATTAAGAATTATTGACTATGGATATATTGCCGGCGATCGATTTGATTGATGGAAAGTGTGTGCGGCTTTTGCAGGGTCAATATGACAAGCAGATTACCTACCGGGACGATCCAGCAGCGCAGGCCGGCGAATTCGTGTCCGCCGGGGCGACATGGCTGCATGTGGTCGATCTGGACGGGGCCAAATCGGGTCGTCCGGTCAATACACCGGCGGTCGCGGCCATCGCGCGGCAATATCCGGAATTGAACATTGAGCTGGGCGGCGGGATTCGCAACGAAGCGGCGATTGCCGCGATGCTTGAGGCGGGGGTAAGGCGGCTGATTCTGGGCAGCAGCGCGGTCAAACAATTCGACTGGTTCTGCCGGATGGCCGAACGGTATCCCCGTCGGCTGGTGCTGGGTCTGGACGCTCGCGGGGCGAATCTGGCCACCGAGGGCTGGCTGGAAGAGGGGGGGCTGGATCTTTTTGAATTTGCCAAACGGGCAGCGGATGTGCCGATAGCGGCGATCGTTTATACAGACATCAGCAAAGACGGGATGCTGGCCGGGCCGAATCTGGAGCGGACAGCTCGGCTTGTCAAGGCCGTGGGTACACCCGTCGTGGCCGCCGGCGGCGTGACCACAGTAGAAGATATCACCTATCTCAAATCCATCGGTGCGGCCGGGGCAATTATCGGACGTGCCCTTTATGAAGGTTCCATCACGCTGGCAGCGGCATTGGCGGCGGCACGCTGAGAAGCCGGCCTGGCCTGGGCGAAAATCGCCGAGAAATAGTTGACAACCAACCTGATTGCGGTTACGGTCTATCGAAATCAGGCAGTAGGTATCAGAACCTTTCGGTGACCGGCTGGTGAAATTCTGGTGTAAGGATGCGTTTATGACAAAACCGACCCTATCGTCTTATCTTCGGGAGCATCTTGATACCGAACGGAAAAAGAAAGCCCCCGGTCCTTATCTGACGATTTCCCGGCAGTACGGTTGTGATGGGTATGAGCTGGGCATGGCACTGGCCGACCGGCTCAATGAGCGGGATGAACAGCGACGCTGGCGCGTGTGGTATAAGGAATTGCTCGCTCGGCTTGCCGAGGATACGGGGGTGGATGTTGAATTGCTGGAAAAAAAGCGAACTTCCAGGCCCAGTTTGTTTAAGGATTTTCTTCGCGGACTGAAAAAAAACGGCGTTCCGGATCGGCTTGAGATACTCAATAATGTGACCAAAATGGTTCGCGGCCTGGCCTTTGACGGTTACAGCATCATTATTGGTCAGGGCAGCGCCGCGGCCGCGGCGGACGTGGCCAACGGGTTGAGTGTGCGTGTGGAAGCGCCCAAAGAGTGGCGCATCGCTCGTCTTTGTCAACGGGAGTCGATCAGTCGTCAGGCCGCGGCGGCCCAACTGGATCGCATCGAAAAAGAACGGGCGCATTTGCGGGCCTTTTACGCCCAGCAAAATCCGCGCGAACCGGCGTTTCATCTTGTGTTTGACAATGCGGTTTTTTCGAAAGCCGACATTGCAGCACTGGTGCTCAAGGCGATGGAAGAGAAAGGGATGGTTGAAAAAACGTCGGAAAAATGAAAAAAATGACGGATAATGCTTGAGATTGAACAATAAAACAGTAAAATCCCCTCTGACTTGTATGAGTTGGCTTGAAATATGTGCTTTTTGTAACAATAAAAAGATTGGAAATCTTTTTTTATGTAAAAAGAGTCTTTTTTTCGGAAAACGCAGACTATGGAACTGATCAAACAAATCAAAGACGCGGAAAATCAGGCCAAAGAGATTGTAGAAAAGGCCCGAAAAGAGGCGGCTGAAATGGCTGAGCAAGCCCGTCGTGAGTATGAAGAGCAACTCCAACAGGCTCAAAAGCAGCGTGAGCAGGCGATCGAAGACGCCGTTGCCGATGCTCAGCAGGAGGCAAAAGACCAGGTCGATGAGCTTTTGGAGCAGGGGCGTCAGGAAATCGAGTCTGTCCGGCAGGCGGCGCGCAGTCAGCTTGATTCGTGTGTTGGTGCGATTGTTGACAAACTGGAGCAGGTCTGATTTGGGCCGGCATTTTGAGTCCTTATTGGCTTGTTCGTTTCGTGTTGACGCCGGGTATCACGAGTCTTTGCGATAAACAGAAAAGATAGCGAAAGAATTCGGAATAGGTCTCTATGGCAATAGCCCCGATGAAAAAAGTGATGATTGTCACCCACCGCAGCGAGTCCGAGGCCTTGTTGGAAGCGTTGCAGCAGGCCGGGACCGTGCAGGTGCTGGATGCGGAGCGGGCCATGGTCACCAAGGAATGGCCGGAGCTTCAGAGTGAGTTCAAGCGGCCGCGCGACCTTGAGGACAAAGCCGATCGGCTCAATCGGGCGATTACCTTTCTCAAGCCGTTTGCCGACAAGTCGTCCGGAGGGCTGTTTGCACCGCGGGCGCAGGTTTCCGACCGTGAATACGCCAAGATTGTACGCGGGCGGGAGGCGATGGCGGTTCTGGAGCGGACGGAAAAAACACAGAAAAAAATGGACGCGCTCCACCAGGAGATCGACGGGTTGAGCGCAGAAATCCATAAGCTTCGACCGTGGCTGCCGCTGGCGCTGCCGGTTGAGCAATTGACGCAGTTGGACAGCTCGGTGTGTTTTGCAGGGCTTGTTCCCGAACAGAACGCCGAGTCGCTTTTTGAAACGCTTGATGAGTTGGGGGCTGTAGTCGAAACGGTCGGGCCGGCTCATCGCGCGACCGCGGTGCTGGTGGTGTGTCTGAAGGAATCGGCCGCAGAGGTGCAAAAAGCCCTTCGTCAGGCCGATTTTGATGCGATTCATTTTGACGATTATACGGGTACGGTCCGGCAGATTAGCGAACAGCTTGAGTCCAGGCTCACGCAGCGTAAAACCGAATTGCAGCAGACCCGAACGGACGCCGCCGAGCTGGCCAAACAGCGTTTGTCGCTTCAGATCCTGCATGATCATTACACGAATCTGGTGGCGCGGGTCTGGGCGCGGGATGCGGCCCCGGCCAGTGAGCACGCCCTGTTTTTTGAAGGCTGGGTCAAGGCCAAAGACTATCCGCGACTGGAGCAGATTGTCAGCGGGTTTGGCGCTTCTTCGGTCTCGATTGTGCCGCCGGGAGAGGATGAGGATTGTCCGGTGGAGATTGATAATCCGCCGGCGGTGCGTCCGTTTGAAACGATTACGCGGCTGTACGGCATTCCTTCGACCCGGGATGTGGATCCGACGGTGTTTTTGGCGCCGTTTTTCGCCTTGTTTTTCGGCTTGTGTCTGACGGATGCGGGATACGGTTTAGTGCTGATTGCGCTGCTGGCGTGGGTGCTCAAAAAACTGCAGGGCGACAAAAAAGCGATCTGGATGCTGCTGGTCTGTTCGGGGCTGACCATTATCGCCGGGGCGTTGACGGGCGGCTGGTTTGCCGATACGATTCAGACCCTGCTGCCGCAGGGCGAGGGCAGTATCGGGGCGGCGCTGAACGCGGCGCGCGAAAAGATAATGCTGTTTGATCCGATGGAGCAGCCGCTGATCTTTATCGGGATTGCCCTGGCGCTGGGGTATATCCAGGTGCTGTTCGGGCTGGGGATCGGGTTTGTCAATTATCTGCTGCAGAAGAATTACGCTGCGGCGATCTTCGAAAAGCTGACGTGGCTGGTTTTGCTCAATTGCCTGCTGCTGTTTGCCCTGGCGAAAAACGATGTGCTGCCGGCGGTACTCGGCACGCTTGCCGGCTATACAGCGTTGGTTATGGCGGTGCTGATCTTCTGGTTTACCGAGCGAAACAGCGGTCTGGCCGGTCGGATCGGCGGCGGTACGTTTGCGGTGTTCAGCACGGTGTTTTATCTGGGCGATATGCTCAGTTATGTGCGGATTATGGCGCTGGGGATGGTCACGGCCGGGCTGGGGATGGCGGTCAACATTCTGACCCAGTTGGTGATGGATGTGCCGTACATCGGATTTTTGCTGGGGCTGGTGATGTTTGTGGGCGGGCACACGGTCAATATCGCGCTGTCGCTGCTCAGCGCGTTTGTGCATAGTTTGCGGCTTCAGTTTGTGGAGTTTTTTCCGAAATTCTTTGTTGGCGGCGGTCGGGAGTTCAAGCCGCTGCGCAATGATTATGAACACGTAACCATCGTACATAACGAGAACTCTAATAGACAGTAATTTTTCGAAGGAAAGGTAACAGCAATGGAATACGGATTGGCACTTGCGTTTGCCGGCGCGGCGTTTGCGACGTTTTTGTCGGGTATCGGTTCTTCCATCGGGTTGGGTATCGGCGCTCGCAGCGCGACGGGTATCCTCAGCGAGAAACCGGAACAGTACGGGTTGATGACGCTGCTGGTGGTGCTGCCCAGTACGCAGGGGATTTACGGATTGGTGATCTCGCTGTTTGTGATGATCAAGATCAACCTGTTCGGCGGCGACGGGCTTGCGGACCTGACGCTGGCGCAGGGGATTATGATTTTCGGCGCGTCGCTTCCGGTGGGTATTGCGGGTCTGTTCAGCGGGATTCATCAGGGCAAGACTTGTGCCGGCGGCATCCAGATGGCGGCCAAACGGCCGGAGATGGGCGTCAAAGCGGGCGTGGTCTATGCGGCGCTGGTGGAATTTTACGCGATTTTGGGTTTTTTGGTGTCGTTCCTGCTGATTTTCATCGGCATTGACTGAGCACCGGGCGCGGATCGCAAAACCGGCACGAAGACATTTAGCAGACGGGATAGCTATGAATGCCGAACAGGTAATCAATAAGATTTTGACGGAGGCCAGACAGCAGGCCGAGGCGATCGTTCAGGAAGCCACCGAGAAGCGCGATGAAAAGATGCGGCAGCTTGAGGATGAGCTTTCGGCGTATCGCGAGGAGACCGACCGGCTGGCCGCCGAGGCCGCCGAGGATCGGCGCTCGCGGATGCTGGCGGCGGCGCGAATGGAAAACGCCCGCGCCCTGCTGAAGGCCAAAACGGAATTGCTCGACGAGGTGTTTGCCAGGGCCGAGGATCGCATCGCCAAGATGCCCGATGAGTCGTACAAGGCCCTGATCACGAAACTTATGTCCCAAGCCGTTGAGACCGGCGATGAAGAAGTGATTGTCGGCAAAGACGAAAAGCGGATTACCGGGGATTTCATCAAACAAGTCAACCGGCAGTTGGGGACGGGGTTTAAGGGCAATCTGCGGCTCAGCGACCGGCGCGCCGAGATCAAAGGCGGCTTTATTCTGAAGCGCGGCCGGGTGCAGGTCAACGCGGCCGTGGAAGTGCTTGTCGAACGGCTTCGCGAGGCCATGGAAATGGAACTGGCGTCCCGGCTTTTCGGATGATGAATTGCGAAACGACAACCAGCGAAACGGTAAGCCATGACAGCAGCAGTGAATGACCAGAATTTGACGGGATTGGACTTTTTCCGGTATCCGCCTGTGGGGGGCGAGAACTGGGAGTATGCCTATGCGTGTGCGCAGGTGCGTGTGCTGGCCACGCAGATGCTGCCGCGCGGCGTGTTCGTGGATATGGCCAACGCCGAATCGTTTGCCGCGGCGGTCGAATTGCTGTCGGGAACCGAGTATGCGATTGACGGACGGGCCGACTCAGCGGCGATTGAGACGATGTTGCTGGAGCGGCGGTCGGCGGTGCGTTCGCTGTTTGCCGATCTGATGCCGAACAAGGCGACCGTGATGCTGATTCGTTCGCGCGAGGATTTTGCCAATATGCGGCTGGCGGTGCGGCGTGTGGTGACCGAACGTCCGCTGGGGCTGGATTACAGCAATGAAGGGTGCGTGCCGGCGGAGGAATTTGAAGAAATTTTCGAGCAGGAAGATTATGCGCGGCTGCCGGATTATCTTCAGGAAGCCGTTGAGGCGGCGGTGCTGGGGTATTATGACAATAAGGATATTCGCCGGATCGACTATGCGATTGATCGCGTCGAGGCCGCGTGGTGGGTGCGCTGGGCCGGCCCGCAGGACTGTCCGTTTGGTTTGTCGCTGGCGCGGCTTCAGATTGATCTGCATAATCTGCGGACCATGCTTCGTTTGAAGGCCGCCGAGCGGGACGAGCGAGACTTGTTTTTGCCGCACGGTTTTGTGGATCGGGGCAAATTTATCCAGGGTCTGGATACGGCCTATGAGGCGATCCCGGCGGTGTTTTACGCGACGCCGTATGCGGAACTGCTGGATGAATCGATCGGCTATCTTCGCACTGAGGGATCGTTTTTGCGGCTGGAGCAGAAGTGTGAAGATTACCTGATGGGCTTTTTGAAAACAACCGGTCAGATTACGGCCGGCCCGCAGCCGGTGATTGCGTATCTGCTGACCAAGGAAGCGGAAATCCGCACGGTGCGGATGATGCTGGTCGGCAGGAAAAACGGCCTGAGCAGCAAGCTGATGCTGGATCGGCTGGGGCACTGGATGTGATCGATAATGAAAACGTAAAAATGTAAAATTCAAAATTGAGGAAGTCCAGCCCGAAGGACTGTCCGCTATTTTGATTTTATATTTTTGAGATTGTATTGAGGACGTTGATATGGAAGGCAAAGTGGCGGTATTGGGCAGCGGCGATTTTGTGATGCCGTTTGCGGCGCTGGGGTTGGATACCTTTGCGACGGAACCGCAGACGGACAAGGTTGTCGCCGCGGCCGGGACGATTCTCAAAGAGCGGTATGCGCTGGTGGTGGTTTCGGAGAATGTGGCCCGTGCGGCGCAGTCGGTGTTTGAGGACGTGCAGCGTCATCCCACGCCGTGTGTGGTGGTGGTGCCGTTTACGGAAGCGCCGTCGGGGATTGCCACCGAGTCGCTGGGCCGGATGCTGAAGATGGCTACGGGGATTAATATATTGAAAGGGTGACGCGCTGGGATAGGAGCATTTAGAATTTAGAATTTAGAATTCAAAATTCAGATGTCGGATGTCAGAGTTGAGGTATTGGGTTTGAAATGTCAGATGTGCGCGAGATGTTCATAACGATGGGATTAGACATAAAGGTTTGACGATGGCGGAAACAAAAACAGGCAAAATCATCAAGGTCGCCGGCCCGGTGGTCGTTGCCGAAGGGATGGTCGGCGCCCGAATGTACGACGTGGTGCGTGTGGGCGGAGAGAATTTGATCGGCGAGATCGTGGAACTGCACGGCGACTGCGCCAGTATCCAGGTGTACGAAGACACGTCGGGTATCGGGCCGGGTGAAGAAGTCCGCAATACCGGCGCGCCGCTGAGCGTGGAGCTGGGGCCGGGGCTGATCTCCAGTATTTATGACGGCATTCAGCGTCCGCTGGAGGCGCTGGTCGAGCAGCAGGGCAGCTTCATTCAGCGCGGCAGTGATATTCCGGGTCTGAAGCGTGAAACCCAGTGGGCCTTTGAGCCGACGATGGACAACGGCGCGGAGGTCAAGCCCGGCGATGTCATCGGTCAGGTGCAGGAATCGTCGCTGGTACTGCATAAGATTATGGTGCCGGCCGGCGTGTCGGGCAAGCTCGACGGTCTGCGCGAAGGGGAGTTTACCATTGACGAGGTCATCGGGACAGTGGTCGGGGCGGACGGCCAAAAGACTGAGTTGAAGATGCTTCAGAAATGGCCCGTCCGTCGGCCGCGATTGAATCGGCAGCGGCTCAATCCCAACAGCGTGCTGATTACCGGCCAGCGTGTCGTTGATGCGTTCTTTCCGATTGCCCGAGGCGGCACGGCGTGTGTCCCCGGACCGTTCGGTACCGGCAAGACGGTCGTGCAGCACCAGTTGGCCAAGTGGATCGACGCGGATGTGGTGGTTTATATCGGCTGCGGTGAACGCGGCAATGAGATGACCGACGTGTTGATGGAGTTTCCGGAATTGAAAGACCCGCACAGCGGCGAGCCGCTGATGCGGCGTGTCGTGCTGATTGCCAATACTTCGGATATGCCGGTGGCCGCGCGTGAGGCGTCTGTCTATACCGGCATCACGATTGCCGAGTACTATCGGGATATGGGCTACTCGGTTGCGCTGATGGCCGACAGCACCAGCCGATGGGCCGAGGCGATGCGCGAAATCTCGACGCGACTGGAAGAGATGCCCGCCGAAGAGGGCTACCCGGCCTATCTGGGTGCCCGAATCGCGTCGTTTTATGAGCGCGCCGGGCGTGTGGTGTGTACCGGCTCGCCGGAGCGCGAAGGGGCGCTGTCGATTATCGGGGCGGTCAGCCCGCCCGGCGGCGACTTGTCCGATTCGGTGGTGCAGGCGACGCTGCATGTGGTCAAGGTGTTCTGGTCGCTGCAGTCGCGACTGGCACAGCAGCGGCACTTTCCGGCGATTGACTGGCTGACGAGTTATTCGTTCTACAAGCAGTACCTGCCGGATACGTTTGAAGACAAGGCCAAAGGCAAGGAATTTGCCCGTATGGTTCAGGAGGCGATGGGTATTCTGGAACAGGAATCGCAACTGGCCGAGATCGTGCGTCTGGTCGGCGCCGAGGCGATCAGCGCCAAGGACCGGATGACGCTGGAGACGGCCCGCAGTATCCGCGAGGACTTTTTGCACCAGAATGCGTTCCATGAGGTGGATACCTTCAGTCCGGTGGATAAACAATACGAGATGCTTCGGCTGATCCTGCATTTCCACCAGCAGGGACTGGCGGCCATTGAGAACGGCATTGAAACGTCCGATCTGTTTAAGCTGTCGGTGCGTGAGGAGATCGCCCGCGCCAAGTATCTGCCGAATGATGACGTAGAAAAAATTACGGCGATTCAGGAAAAAATCAACGCACAAATCAAAGAATTAAGTCCGGTCGCGGCCTGACAAAAATCAAAGATTGAAAATCAAAAAGCAAAAAATCAATGCAGAGATTTCAATTTTGCTTTTTGATATGCCCTTATTTGAACAGGAGTATGCAATGCTGAAAGAATATAAGACGGTGTCGGAAATTGCCGGTCCGCTGATGCTGGTTGAAGGCGTTGAGAACGCCAAATACGGGCATATCGTGGATATCGAGCTGGGCGACGGCTCGATACGGCACGGCCAGATTCTTCAGGTGGAAAACGACAAGGTGCTGGTGCAGGTTTTTGAGGGCACCGAGAGCATCAATGTCAGCGATACGACCGTGCGGTTTCTGGGCAAGCCGATGGAACTGGCGGTATCGAAAGACATTCTCGGTCGCGTCTTCAGCGGTACGGGGGTGCCCAAAGACGACGGGCCGCGGATCATCCCGACCCAAAAGCTGAACATCAACGGCAACCCCATCAATCCGTTTGCCCGCGACTATCCGAACGAGTTTATTCAGACGGGTATCAGCACGATTGACGGCTTGAATCCGCTGGTCCGCGGGCAGAAGCTGCCGATTTTTTCCGGTTCCGGTCTGCCGCATGATGACATTACCGCCCAGCTTGCGCGGCAGGCCACGGTGCGCGGCAAGGGCGAGGCGTTCGCAGTGGTGTTTGCGGCGATGGGCATTACGTTCGAGGCGGCTCAGTTCTTTATCAACGACCTGACGCAGACCGGCGCGATCGAGCGTGCGGTGCTGTTTATCAATCTGGCCAACGACCCGGCCATTGAGCGGATTGCCACGCCGCGTGTGGCGCTGACGGCTGCGGAATATCTGGCGTTTGAGGAAGATATGCACGTGCTGGTCATTCTCAATGACATGACCAATTACTGTGAGGCGCTGCGCGAGATCAGCGCCGCCCGCAAGGAAGTGCCGGGGCGTCGCGGGTATCCGGGGTATCTTTATACCGACCTGGCGACGGTTTATGAGCGGGCCGGACGGGTCAAGGGCAAGACCGGTTCGATTACGCTGGTGCCGGTGCTGACGATGCCGGAAGACGACAAGACCCACCCGGTGCCGGACTTGACCGGTTACATTACCGAAGGGCAGATCATTATGAGCCGGCCGCTGTATCGCAAGGGTGTGCTGCCGCCGGTGGATGTGCTGCCGAGTCTGTCGCGTCTGAAAGACAAGGGCATCGGCGAGGGCAAGACCCGCGATGACCATGCGGCGCTGTACAACCAATTGTACGCGGCCTATGCCCGCGGCAAAGAGGCGCAGGAGCTGGCGACGATTCTCGGCGAGGCGGCCCTCTCCGAAGACGACCAGAAGTATATGCGGTTTGCCAACGAGTTCGAAGGCCGCTATATCTCGCAGGGGTATTACGAGAACCGCACCGTCGAGCAGACGCTGGATCTGGGTTGGGAACTGCTGAGTATGTTTGAGAATGCGGAATTGAAACGTATCGATCAGGATCTGATTGACAAATATATGCCGAAATTCAGGAACTCATCATCTTAGCTGCGAATGAGCGTGCGCAGCCAAGTCCGTGCTGCGTTGATTTGATATTTCGCAGCTGAAGAAAGTTATTGATATGCTTCAAAACGTCAATGCGACACGAATGGAATTGCTTCAATTGCGGCGGCGAGTGGAGCTGGCCGCTCGCGGACATCGTTTGCTCAGTGAAAAGCGCGATGAGATCAGCCGTCAATTGGTGCAGATTGCCCGCACGCTCAAAGACCTGCGCAAACAAGTCGAACAGGAGCTGCTGGAAACCACGCGGCGGTTTATGATGGCCCGTGCGACGATGGAGCCGGAGAATATCCGTGCGGCGATGGAAATTCCGACCAAGAGGTTCCGGCTGGCGCTGAGCTTTGCGTCGATTATGAGCGTCAAAGTGCCTCGTTTGGCCAAGGAAATCGAAGGTGATATAATGTGTTACGGCTTCGGGACCACCAGCGGGGAACTGGACGTGGCGCTGCGGGCGCTGGAACGGGCGTTTGACAACCTGATCGAGCTGGCCGAGGCGGAAAAGCAGGCCCAACTGCTGGCCTCGGAACTGCAAACCACACGTCGCCGGGTCAACGTGCTGGAGCATGTCGTCATCCCGGAATTAAAGGAGACGATTCGCTACATTTACAGCAAACTCGGCGAGTCCGAGCGCGACAACATCAGTCGTCTGATGATCATTGCCGACATCATCCGCGGGTAACATACCGCACCAATTCAGCATCTCAAGGGGACACGATCGCCGAATTCCTGTCTTCATAGGGGGGGCTTGCGGAATTCTTTTGACATTGCTTTGAATCAGTCATATGGTGGGCGATGTCAATTTTGAAAAAAATCTGTTCTTTTAATGCGGAGATTCTGAAATGCAGAACAAAAAACAGCTCACGCAGCTCAAGCATCTGACCGCCCGGCGCGCCAAATTGATGGAAAAAGTTCAGGCGCTGGATACGCAAATCCATGCTATTGTGCAGGGCATTCAAACCAAAAAGGATGTGGTCAAACAAGATCATCCGAACGTCGGTTCCGGCCCGTATAAACTGTGCAAGGTGATGAGTTCGCGTCCGAAGTCGCAGCAGGAAATCGCCGAAAAAACCGGTTTGACGGTCAGTACGGTTACCCTTTATCTGCATCAGTATAATTGTTTTCAGTCCGCCGGCAGAGGCAAAGGCTATATTTACATCAAGCCGAAAGCGGGAAAGAAATAACCCCACCCCGACGCGCACGGCCCGGCGAAATACAGTCAGGCCGCGGCGCGTTGTGATGCAGGCTCAGTCGGCAGGAACCCAAGACGTCAGGTCAGCAGGCCGTACTCTTTGAGGCATTGTCTGAGTTGAGTCTGCTGGTCGGCGGTCAGCGGTGTCATCGGCAGACGCAGCTCATCGGAAGCCAGATTCAGCATGGCCATAGCGGTTTTGACCGGAATGGGGTTGGTCGCCAGGCCGAGCATATTCTTGGCCAGTGCAAAGAGTTTCTGGTGCCACTTGCGCGCCGAGGTCAAATCCCCTTCGAGAATCAGATCGGTCATTGCCTTGACATCGGCCGGGACGATATTGGCCGCGACACTGATGACGCCTTTGCCGCCGACTGAGGCCATCGGGAGGGTGAGCGAATCGTCGCCGGACAGCAGCGTCAAATCCGTGGCCAGGGCAATTTCACTGGCCAGGTCAAGGCTGCCGGAAGCTTCTTTGACGGCGACGATGTTTTCCAGTTCAGCCAGTCGGATGATGGTCTCGGCCGCAAGGCCGCTGCCGCCGCAGCGTCCGGGGATATTGTACAGCACCAGCGGAATATCGACCTCTTCGGCAATGGACTTGAAGTGCTGATAGAGGCCTTCCTGGGTGGGTTTGTTGTAGTAGGGACAGACCTGAAGCGAGCCGTCGGCGCCGCTTTTGCGGGCGTGAGCGGTCAGTTCGATGGCCTCGGCGGTGCTGTTGGAACCGGTGCCGGCGATGACGGGAATCCGACCATCGACGATGCTGACGACGCGTTCAATGACGGCTTTGTGCTCTTCATGGCTGAGCGTCGGCGATTCGCCGGTGGTGCCGCAGGGGACAATGCCGTCGGTGCCGCTGTTAAGGTGAAACTCTACAAGTTCATCAAGCGTCTCAAAATCGACTTGTCCATCACTGAACGGGGTCACTAAAGCGACAAGTGAACCGGTAAACATCATACGGTCTCCTGAAAATGCAACGTTAAAACGGTTGTCTGATGAGTTTATTCATTTCCTCGACGGCGCGGGCCAGCCCCGCCAGCACGGCGCGGGCGACGATGCTGTGGCCGATGTTGAATTCACCGAGTTTTTCGATGCGTGCGACGGGCCGGATGTTGCGATAGGTCAGGCCGTGTCCGGCGTGAACGACCAGCCCGGCGGCCAGGGCCGTATCACGACCGTCGCGCAGCTCGTTGAGGTGTTTTTCAATTTGCGCATCGGTTTTGGCGTTGGCATAAGGGCCGGTATGCAGTTCGACCGCATCGCAGCCGGCCTCGGCCGAGGCCAAAATCTGCCGTTCGTCCGGCAGGATAAAGGTGCTGACGAGAATGCCCTTTTTGTGCATCCGCTTGACGACTTCAGTCAGGCGCGTCAGTTGGCCGACGCAGTCCAGGCCGCCTTCGGTGGTCAGCTCGGCGCGATGTTCGGGCACGAGCGTGACCTGATCCGGACGAATTTTTTCGGCAATTTTGATGATTTCCTCGTCCATCCCCATTTCGAGGTTGAACTTGCAAGCGACGGTTTCTTTGAGCAGCCGCACGTCGCGGTCGTTAATATGGCGACGGTCTTTTCGCAGGTGCACGGTGATGCCGTTGGCCCCGGCCAGCTCACACTGCACCGCCGCCCAGACCGGATCCGGCTCGTCGGTCCGGCGGGCCTGACGAATCGTCGCCACGTGATCGATGTTGACATTCAGCAAAGCCATGTTGTGCGTCCTTAAGTGATTTTCAGCAATTCATTATACCGGCACAAACAGGGGCTTCAAGGAAAAGATGGAAAATGTGAAGTGGTCTTGTTGTGTTTAGGGATTGTCTTTATTGGGCAATGAGGGCTTGATACAGTTTCAGATGCTGTTGTGTGATAGTTTGCCAGGAGAACAACCTGACCCGTTCAGCGGCTTTTTTTACCAAATTGGCTCGAAGTGCGTGATCGTCTATGAGCCGAATCAACTGACGGCGAATATCGTCTGTATCGCGCGGGCGGACGAGCAGGCCGGCATCGCCGACGACTTCCGGACAGCCGCCGGCGGTACTGGCAATGACGGCCAGGCCCGCGCTCATCGCCTCCAGCAGGACGGTGGGAAAGTTTTCCGCCTCTGAGGGCAGGATAAAAATCGAGCTGGTCTCGTACAATTCCCTGAATTCGGCCGAGTCGCGGTCCAGCCAGCCGTGAAAGATGACGGGAGTTTTGGAGCCGTCGGCTTTGGCTTTGAGTTGTTCCAGATATGTCCCGTCGCCGATGATGTGCACCTGCCAGTCCAGCGACAGATCCTTAACGGCCTCGATGACGTATTGAAAGCCTTTTCGCGGAAACAGGCGGCTGCACAGCAGGATGTTGTTTTTGCGCGGGTGCGCCGGATTGAATCCGGCCGGTTCATAGCCGTTGGGGATGATCTGAATGTTCAGATCAGGACAATGACTCAGCATCAGTTGTTTCAGATTTTCGCTGGGGCTGACCAGAGCGTCGGCGCTGCGAACGAGCCGCTTCCAATACGGCAGCAGCAGTTTGTGCTGCACGCCGAAACGATCCGGGTTGTAGCCGGGTACATCGCTGCCGTGACATGTAACCAGATACGGGATGCCGGTGCGGCGGCGAAGGGTGCGGGCCAGCGGACTGGTCGGGATAATAAAATGCGCGTGAATGAGGTCGTATTGGCGTTCCCGCGCCAGTGCCGTGGCGGGTTTCCGTCCGCCAAGCAGATAAGTAGCCATCTCGCCGGTGCGGCAGATGTCCGGACGGGCGCGCCAAGACGGGGTTCGAAAGATGCGCACGCCGTTGACGACTTCAGTATGCGGCAAGCTGCCGTAGCGCATTGTCACGACGTCTAAGGAATGTCCCTGTTGGACGAGATGCTCGCAAAGCTGCGCCGTAATCGGCGCCGCGCCGCCGCCGACGGGCGGATATTCATAATTGAGCATCAGAATGTTCATGGGGTCGATGTCGCCGGTGTTGAACGATATTCATACAGCATGTGGATGCCGAATTGTCGGACGAGACGATAGTGTGTCATCACGAAATCGCGAAAGGGCTTCATCGCGTCGAAGCGTTCGGCTTCGTCCTGGCCGAAGCGCTGCGTGAGCATTTGGCTCCAGGTGCGCTCGAAGACCTCGATTTCGCGCGGATCATTGCCCAGCAGTCGCGGCTGGGCATTGCCGAACATATTGGCCGGCACAATCGGCCACAGTTCCAGCGGCGGGCGTCCGTCAAAGGGAAAATGCTGCTTTCGGCTATCGACGATAAAGCGGGGCGGGTCGGCCTCGAACCGACTGACCAGGGTGCGGATTTGTCGATCCAGGACACGCGGCGGGATAATGTGCATCTCGGCTTCATACGCACGCGGCACCGGCGCCATCCGCTCGGCGCGGACATAGATGCCCGGATACCAGCCCCAGACATACAGCGTTTCGTCCGGGGTGCTGTTGTCTCGGATATAATCGGCAAGCTGCTGCCAGAAGGCCGCGGATTGCCGCTGCACGGCGGCCAGACTCTGGGCCAATCCGCGTCGGCGTTCGGGTCGGCCGGTCTGAACGTTTTTGTATTCGCTGCCGGTATCGGGACTGTGGGTGTACCCGGCAAAGACCGGAAAGACAAAAATGCCCAGCAGCACCACCGCCGACGCCCCGACGGCCAGCGGAGGCATTTTATCAGAGCGGCGTCGAAGCCATCGGTTCCACCGCCAGACGGCATATCCGAACAAGACGGCGCCCGATGCGCACATCGGCAGGTAATATTGTTCATACGAATGCGGGCTGACCCAAACCAGTGCGGTATCGATCAGCCACCAGAGCACCCATACCCCCGCCGCGGCGTGCAGCGGGCTGTCGGATGGACGCTTTGAGGTCAGCCGCCGCAGCCAGTGGCCCAGCCACATCAGAAACGCCGCCAGCGCCGGATACAGCACCGCCCCGACGGCGCGATAGTAACGCAGCACCTGCGGGGCCTGTTCGGAAAGCGGACGGGCCTGACGGCTCAGGCCGACGTAACCGCCCTCGGCCAGAATACCGGAGGCATCGATGATGCGGTAGGCCCGATGAAACAGCCAGCTTTGGGCCATCACGGGATATTGAATAAATGGCAGTGAGCGGAGATAAGACGGGATGTCGTGTTCGGGCACCGCGCCTTCGGTTTGGATAATCAGAACGGCTGCGACGATCAGGGTCAGAACCAGAACCGTCCCGCCGGCAATCCATGTCAGCCGATGCACCCGGGCAAGTGCTCGGAACGCCTTTGACCAGGCGATATGATACGCCAAAGCGAACACAACGAACGCCAACGCTGAAAAGAGAATAATTCCTTGCAGAAGAATCACCGGAAACGTGTGCCAAAAGCGGTCCAGTGCGTCCTGCCAGACATACAGGATGGCCGGCAAACCCAACCCCATCGCCGCCCCGGCGGTCCAGAGGGCAATCGTCAGAAAAATGGATTTCCATTGCCGCCGGTTGACAAGCAGTTTGACGATCAGATAGATTCCCGTCGCCACGACAATTGCGATGCCGGTGGCTTTGAAGTAAAAAGGAATGATGGCGGCAGCGCCGGCGATAACGGCCCAGCGTTTTTTTGAGCCGGTTTCGTGCAGGACAAAGGCGCAGGCCGCGACGATGGAAAACGGAATCATAAACTGTTCTTTGACGTTGCCGTATTTGGCGATGATTGGTGCTGAGAGCATCACCGCCGCCAGCGACGTCGAGACCACCGCAGCCACGTTGCCGAACAGCCGCCGGGCGGTGAAGAACAGCATCGCCAGCCCGCCGATTTGCAGCAGCATCTGGATGATGTTGGGGCCGACGTCGCTGAATCCGAACAGCTTGATGCCCAGCACGTTGCACAGCAGCGTCCCCGGTTGGGCGGAGGAGTGCTCATCGACCCACAGCCGCGCGCCGGTCAGCAGCCGCTGAGCCGAGTAGGCATACGCGCCGCCGTCAAAGGGGTCGGGGGTGTTCAGTTCGATGTATTTGCCCAGTGCAAACGGGATGCCGCCCAGCAGCAGCACGGCCGCCAGGGCGACGAGCAGGCCGGATGTTGAAGCGGACGGCCTCCGGGCCGACTGAGCCGGCGGCGACGGGTTTGCAGGTTTTCTTCGACGCGCCATAGGACCTTTCAGGAGACAGTCGTTTCCGACGGTTCGATTATTTTATCAATGACATAGATGGGACGATCCTGCGATTCGTGATAGGTGCGAACGAGGATTTCGGCCAGCAGCCCCATCAGCACAAACTGAATCGCCGCGGTCATCAGCATCAATGAGACAATCAGCAACGGGTTGCGGTTCATCGAATAGTTTTGGATGAGCTTCATCAAAATGACCACCAGCCCTGACAGAAACGATCCAAAAAAGCACAAGACGCCCAGTCCGCCGAAGATATAGATCGGTTTGGTGGAAAAGGACGCAAGAAATTTGATGGTCATCAGATCAAGTATCACCTTGAAGGTGCGATTCAGGCCGTACTTGGTCTTGCCGGCGGTGCGCGGGCGATGGTTGACGACCAATTCGGTCACGTTTTCACCGCCCCAACTGGCCAGCGCGGGGATGAACCGGTGCATCTCGCCGTACAGCCGGATAGGTTTGAGCGATTCGGCGCGATAGGCCTTGAGTGTGCAGCCGTAATCGTGCAGCCGCACGCCGGTGATGCGGCCGATCATCCAGTTGGCGATCCGCGACGGCAGGGTGCGGGTGACGGGATTGTCTTTGCGTTCTTTGCGCCAGCCGCTGACGATGTCGCAGCCTTCGTTGAGTTTGCTGACCAATCGCGGTATGTCGGCAGGGTCGTTCTGGCCGTCGGCGTCCAACGGAACGATAACCTTGCCGCGGGCGTAGCGAAACCCGGCGCTCAGCGCGGCGGTCTGGCCGAAATTGCGGCGAAAGCGAATCAGCCGCACGCGCGGGCAGGACCGCTGTATGTCGTTGAGAACCCGAAAACTCTCATCGGAACTGCCGTCGTCGATGTAGAGGATTTCATAATCGAGGCCGTCCAGGGCCTGGACGATTTCACGCTGCAAGCCGGGCAGACTGTCCGCTTCGTTGAATACCGGAATGACCAAAGACAATTCCGGCTGTTGCGTGTTGTTCATTGCGAACTCCTCATCTGGAACAGTGGGCAACGCCGTCCATGACGAATTCATGTTGACCGATTATGGGCCGAGCCTTTATCGACTCCGGAAATTGTAACGGCCGGTCCTCTTTGTGTAAAGCCATATCCGGAATCGACCGAAATACTGTTGTCAGTCAACCTCTTTTTGGTAAACTTAATTGCATTTATCGGCGTAAACATAAAAGCCCTGTTTGAAAATCTTTTCAATTTTGAGGAGTTTTACTATGAGATTGGGTCATTTTTTTGCGTGGGGACTTGTTTTATTCATCGCGTTGATCGCAGGATGTGCCTCAGGAGAAGCAGTTGTTTCGGAGCCGGAACCCCTTGTAAGTGATCCGCCGCGATCCGCCGCTGCTGTTCGTGCTTCTGCTGAGCCTGCCGTGCCTCGAAACGAGCCGATCAAACCGCAGTCTGCCGCTGAACCGGAGCCGGAAGCGGATGCAGTGCCTGTGATTTGGTTCGAAGAATCGGTGCACGATTTTGGTCAAGTCGGCCCAAGTTCATCTCATACGGTTGATTTTAAGTTTGAAAACAAGGGGAGTGAGGTCCTGAAAATTGAGCGGTTTCATGCGCCGTGCGGCTGCACGATTCCGGATCTTAAGAAGCGTGAATATGAGCCGGGAGAATCCGGCATGCTTAACGTTCGGTATAATGCGGCCTCCAGCGGTGTGACGGATGTTAAGCCGATATATGTCTATACAAATGACCCTAAAAACCCGCAATACGAATTGACTATCAAGGCCAAAGTGGTCGTTAATGTCGAAATCAGTCCGAAGGAAGTGTCTTTGCTGCTGGATCAGGACAATGCCGGGATGCCGAAATTGAGCGTCACAAGTACGGACGGCAAGGCCTTTGCGATAACCAGCGCCTCAGCGACCAACGGGGTGATGACGATCCCGTTTGATCGATCAGAGCGGGCGACCGAGTTTATACTTGATCCGAAAGTGGATATGGAAAAACTTGGAACAACGCCTACCGGTTTGATTCAGGTACGAACCGATCATCCGCAAGCGGGGCTGTTGGCGGTGCATTTCAGTGCCAAACCCTTTTTTGAGGTGTCGCGTCCGCGGATAATTCTGCAAAATATCGCGCCGGGCGAAGAGATCATTCGGGATGTCTGGATCCGCAGCAATTATGATCAGAAAGTTGAGATTGAGTCGTATTCTTCCACAAACGGGATGATGTCCATCGACAGCCAGAGGCATGATGGAAATCATCTTCAAATTATGGTAAAAATCACGCCTTCTGCCGATGCTCCGACCCCAACTCGCCGATATATATCAGACGAGCTGAAAATCAAGCTGACCAGCGGTCAGGAATTGTCGATTCGCTGCAATGCCTGGTTTAGGCTGAATTAGACACATTTTGATTTGTTTAGAGGGCAATTCATTGCCTTCAACGAGGGAACAAAATGCCCTCTGAGGTGTCTAAGGGTTTGGAATCAGCTCAGCTTGTTGTGTATCGTTATCGCCTTATGAGGATGTGTCGGAGTATTAATGGTTAGAACACTGCGGATAACAAGTTTTTTGCTGGCTGCCTCGGCGGTCTGCGGTGTGGTTTTATTGGCTTTATGGGGGCTGAAAGGCGATGCGGAAATCGAGGCGTTTCTTGCTGAGCCGGGTATCGTTGAGAAACTCAAAACCGAGGTTCAGGTCGCACCCGACAAAGAAGACGCCGTTTCGCCCTTGGTGACCCAGGCCAAAAAGTTTGCCTTGCGGATTGACCCGCCGCCTCCGCCCAAACCCGATCCGCCGCCCGCTCAAACGGCCCAGCGACAACGTCCGGATCCGAAGCCGGATCCGGAGCCTGAACGTCCGATGCGAGTTGTGCCGCCGCGTCCGGTATCGGTGCGGTTTGATTTGGTGGCTACCGCTCGCTCGGAAAGTGATCCGGAGCGGTCGTTTGCGCTGCTCAAACCGGTGGTCGGGCCGTCCAAGTGGTATCGCCGGGGCGAACAAGTCGAACATCTGGTTCTTCACGAGGTCCATGACGGCAGCGTGGTTTTGTTCCAGGATGGCAAACGGCACTCGGAGATTTTTATGCCGACGCCCCAGCCGCGCGTTCGGTCGCTGCTGAAAGAAGACGCGACGGCCTCGGCTCGTTCGAGCGGGCCCAGCGGGGTGACGACCGCGGTTTCACAGGTCTCCGAGACCGCCGCTGATGAATCGGACGAACGTCAGGCCGGCGCCGCCGGACCGATTCGCGTAGCGCGGGATGCGTCGCGTCTGCCTTCTGAGCGCGTCGATGTTCAGGGACGGATTGATCGCGTTCGCGCGTCGGTCCGCGAGCCGTCGCCGGAAGAAAAGAAAGAATCACTTCAGGAGAGCATCGCCAGCATTCAGGAAATCATGCACCGCGACGACCCGCATGTTTCGTCTGACGAGCAAAGGCGGGAGCAGGAGGCCTGGATGCAGCTTTTGCAGCTTCTGCAAAAAGAAAAAACAACACTTGAACAGCAGACCGCTGAGGACCACGTCGAGGTGAGCGATACCGACTCATCCGACGAGGCACCGACAGGCGATGCGACGCCGTCATCCGAAAACGATCAATGAACGGGACTAATCGATGACAAATCAGAATTCAGAGAATAACAGGTGTCAGGTTATGAACAAAATGACTCGACCGGGGTTGCTGATGTTAATGCTGGCGTGCCTTTTTGCGTATTCGCAAACCGATCGCGGTCCGCTGCGCAGTCGCATCTTTCGTCTTCGCCACAACGACAGCCGCACGGTTCAGACGATGCTCGAACGGCTGAACCTCGGCACGGAGTATAATCAACTCTCGCCGGATGTGCTTATCGTGACCAGCGATCGGACGCAGGATTTGATCAAGGCCACGTCGGTGGTTACCCTGGCCGACAGTGAATCGCCGGTCGAGATTCGCCCGCTGCTGGTTCCGACCGAGCAGGTGCCGGCGCCGAAGCAGGAAGAGCTTGCGGTGCGTCTGCGCAGCCTGACCATCGGCACGCTGCTCAATGCGCCGCCTTCGGGTTCGCCCAATCCGGCGATAGTCGATCTATTCGAAGGGACGGTGATGGGGATCGCCTCGGCTGATGTGCTGGACCAAATAGAAACCTTTATTGACACGTGGAAAACGGAAAAAACGGCCCCCTCCGAACCCGATCCAAAAGACAGCGAAACGGTCGAGGCGGCGATTGAGGAAAAGAGGCCCTCGCTGGCCGAGATCGCCGCTGAGCTTTTCGGCGACGAGAAGCCGCCGTCGGATATCCCCGCCGAGCCCGATGCGGTTGAATCGGCCGCTGAAGAAACAACGGACACGGCAACGCCGGACCATACCGCTGCGGAACCTGCCGAGCCGGTCGAACCGGAGCCGGAGCCGGAATCCGAACCGCAGCCCAAGCCGGAAGAGGCCGTCGATCCGGAGCAGCAAGCGATTGAGGATATTCGCAGGCAGATGGAACAGATGTCAGCCGACCAAGACGAGGCGTCTGATGAGGGCCTGCTTGCGGTGCTGGAGATGCTGATGAAAACGTCCGAACAGGCCCAACAGCCGACTGCTGAGTCGCCGGCGCAGGACGAGGACCAAGCGGCGTTGCCCGCGGACGAGCCGACGCCTGACGTTGCCGAGCCGACGCCCGCCGATCATCGTATCGTGACCGGCACGCAACTGCCCGAAGACAAAGCCGAGCAGGAGCTGGAATTGACCATTACTCTGCCCGTAGAAGTGGAAGTCGAAGACCTGGTGGAACTGGTGGGCAAGCAGCTCGGACTGAACTATATGTATGACCCGGCGATTCTGCGGAATCAGAAAGTGATGCTCAAGGTTCATGACGGGACGATTCGGATCAAGGATCTATATTCGCTGCTTGAGTCGGTTCTGCGGTTTCGCGGATTTGTGATGACCCGGCGGGACCGGCTGGTCACGATTGCCCGCACGCAGGACGTGGCCAACGTGGATCCGGTGCTGCGGCTGCCGAATGAGCCGATTCAGCCGGGGGATGTGGTGGTCAGCAGTGTGTTTGAGTTAGACCATATCGATGCCGATTCGGCGCGGAATATGTTGACGCAAATGAAGCTGGGGGCTGATTTTATTCCGATTAAGGAAACCGGGACGCTGATTGTAACGGATTATGCGTTTCGGATGGAACGCATTCGTGACGTGCTGGCGATGATTGATGTGGCCGGCGCCCCGAAAGATTTTCAGTTCCGTCAGATTCGTTATATGCCGGCGGCGGATCTTGTGCCCAAGGTCAAGGCGCTGGCCGGCGAGATTCAGGGCGTCAGCATTACCGTTTCCGGCCAGCCGGCGGCGGCTCAGCCGACCGCTCAGCCGCGGGCAACGACGGCCGCAGAACGGGCGCGTCAGCTCGCTGAACAGCGTGCGCGTCAGCAGGCCCAGGCACGTGCCCAGCAGCAGGCTCAAACGGCGACGAATCAAGACGCGGTTTATTTGGAGGCGGACGAACGGACCAATCGCGTCCTGATGATCGGTTATGCGGAGGAGCTGGAGATTGTCAATCGGTTGATTGAAAGTCTGGATGTACCGAGCCATGATTTACGAACTGTTCGCGAATATGTGATTCAGCATGTGGAAGCGACTGAAGTGATTACCGTGCTCAACGAGCTGGGTCTGGCGCGGGTCACGGTCAGTACCGCGCAGCCGACCGCGGCCCGTCCGCCGACGGTGCGGCCGGGACAGCAGTTGACGCCCCAGCAGCAGGCGGCGCTGCAGCAACAGCAGGCAGCTCAGGCCCGCCAGGCCCAGACTGTGTCCGGCGCCGGCACGCTCGATGAGCCGTATATCTCGCTGCGTGCGGCGACCAATTCGCTGCTGGTCAACGCCACCGAGGAGCAGCACAAGGCGATTGAATTGGTCATCTCCCATGTGGACGTGACGCAGAAAGACCAGCGGACGATTCGCGAGTATGAGATTCAGTATGTCGATACGCAGATGATTCTGGATACGCTGACGGATTTGGGGATCATCTCGGCGCGTTCAACCGCCGCGACGGACGGCCCGCGCGCCGCAGGCGGCACGACCGGGCGAGCGACGCAGCAGCGGCAGACCCAGCCCGATGCGGAGGGGGCGCCGCCGATGGCGCTGCCGACGCCGGAGGGTACGGAACGCGAGATCACCGCCGCCGAGCCGCAAATTGCGGTGCTGCCGGCGACGAACTCGCTGCTGATTCACGCCACGCCGCGTCAGCATGCGGCCATCGCGATGGTCATCGCCCACGCCGACCGCCAGCGCGAGCGGATGTTTGCGCCGTATATGGTCTATGCGCTGGAAAATCAGGCGCCGGACGAACTTGCGGAGATATTAAATAGGCTGATCCAGGAAACCTACGAAGAAGCAGCCGAGGGAACACGATCAGAGCCGGATGCTCGTATTCAGACGCGTTCGCGTCAAGCGGCTATATTGCCGTCCGGTGAAGAACAGCGTATTCGGATTGTTCCTGATCCGAAGACCTATTCGCTGATTGTCTATGCCAATCAGCGCAACCAGCAGTGGCTCGGTGAGCTGATTCGCGAGCTGGACGAATATCGACCGCAGGTACTGCTGGATTGTACATTGGTGGAAATCACCAGCGACGATGATTTTAATTATGCGATTAATGTTCTCAATAGTATTCCTGACTTAACCAACACATCAGGATTGACAGGAACGATACAAGGCAGCGGTGAAAGTGTGATTACAAAGGGCGATATTTTAGATAAATTACTCAGCCCCGACAGTGATCGTTCACGATTCATTGATCTGCAGGCCAATCGCGGCGAGTTCACCGGATTTTACGGTAATGACAAGGTGATGGCTTTGCTGACGGCAATGGAAAGAAAGCGTTATGGTCGTATCATGGCCAATCCCAAGTTATTGGTGAATGACAATGAACAGGGAACCATTGAGACCAAGTCAACAACCTATGTGACACGGCGCACGACCAATATTCAGCAAACGCAAAGCGGTGAACCTATTCAGACAGAAACAGTCGAATTTGATCCTTATGACGCCAGTATCAAGCTGGATATTACACCGCGTATCAGTAAAGGAGATAATTTAAGGCTCGAGATTATTCTGAATCGCTCAGATTTTATAAATTTTGACACAACGAGTCAAAAACCGCCGGATCGCGCTGAAAGTGATGTGACGACCGTAGTGACCGTACCGGACGGTTATACGATTATTCTCGGCGGTATGGACAAGATCAATCAGAGCAAGGGCGGCACCAAGGTGCCGATTCTGGGAGATTTGCCGCTTCTGGGCGGCTTGTTCCGATCAACATCAAATACCAGTCAGGAGAATAAACTATATGTCTTTGTGAAAGCAAATATTCTGCGTCCGGGTACAGATCTGACCAGTGAAGATTTGAAGAACTTGTCGAATCAATATCGGTTAGAGTTTGAAGATAGAGAAGCGGAGATGCAGCTCTATGAAGATTGGCCGGGAATCAAACCAAAGCCAATGAGTCCCGAACGTGTTTTAAGGCATGGTAATTGATGAAGAAAAAAGACTTTCGCCCCTTCGGGGCTTTGGATGTTTTGGTGTCATTTGTTCCGTGGGCTTGCGTCCCCGGCTAAATGACTTGACGCCTCTGTCGGGGCGTGTGGAAATGACGTGGTGGGCGTGGCCCACCCTACGGTTGATTTGAATTGACGTTATGAAAGACTTATTGATACAGGCAGCCCAGCGAAGCGGTGTCGTCAACGCCGAGATGCTTCGGGACTTTTTGAGTCAGCATGCCTCCGACGGTCGGCGCATCGATCAGGTGTTGATGACGGCGCCGAACTTTACCGAGGATGTGGTGCTTCGGCTGTTTGCCGAGGCACTGGGAATCTCGTTTTTTGACGAGATTGACGCCGGGCATGTACCGCAGGAATTTGTCGAATCGGTTCCCGCGCCGTATGCGCAGCATCATTACCTGATCGGCTATCGCCCCGATGCGGAGAACGGGCGGCTGCTGGTCGTTACGGCCAATCCGCTGAATGTGTCGGTGATTGACAATGTGTCCAAGATGCTCGGCCTGCCCGTCGAGACGGCGCTGAGCACCCGCGCGACCATCACCGCGGCGATTGATGTGGCCTATGAGCAGAAAAACACCGTCATCGAGGAAGTGGCCGAGGAACTGGATTCGCAGAATCTGGACCAGTTGGTCGATGAGGTGCAAAGCTCCGAAGACCTGCTCGATGTGGTCAATCGTCCGCCGGTCATTCGGCTGGTCAACGATATCCTGTTTCGGGCGCTGCAAATGCGGGCCAGCGATATTCATATTCATCCGTTCGAGACCAAGATTCAGGTGCGCTACCGCATCGACGGCATTTTGTATGACACGCTGACGCTGAACCGCAATGTGCTGAGTCTGGTGATTTCGCGTATCAAGGTGATGGCGGGGATGGATATCGCCGAGCGGCGGATGCCGCAGGACGGACGGTGCAGCGTGCGGATTGGCCAGCGCGAGATTGACCTGCGCGTCAGTACCGTGCCGACCAGCTTCGGCGAGCGGGCGGTGCTGCGTCTGCTTGATAAGAGCAGCGGCATCCTGACGCTTGAGGAGCTGGGGTTGTTTGAGCAAGACAAGCAAACCTTTGACAAAATGATCAACCGTTCGCACGGGGTGATCTTTGTGACCGGCCCGACCGGCAGCGGCAAAAGCACGACGCTGTATGCCTGTCTGAACCGGCTTGATTCGACGGTTAAGAATATTATGACGGTGGAAGATCCGATTGAGTATCAGCTCAACGGCATCAGTCAGATGCAGGTCTCGCTCAAGAAGGGGATGACGTTTGTCAACGCCCTGCGGCATATTCTGCGGCAGGATCCGGATGTGATTATGGTCGGCGAGGTGCGCGACCACGAGACGGCGGCGATGGCCATTCAGTCTTCACTGACAGGACACCTGGTGTTCAGCACACTGCACACCAACGACGCGGCCGGGGCGATCAGCCGATTGCTTGATTTTAAGATTGAGCCGTATCTGGTCAGTTCGTCGCTGATCGGGGTGATGGCTCAGCGTCTGGTGCGTCGGATTTGTCCGGATTGCCGCACGGCTTATGAGCCGTCGCCGCAGGAGCTGCATGAGCTGGGGCTGGATACCGCCGGCGACAAGCCGATGTTTTACGTCGGGGCCGGCTGCGCCAAGTGCTTTGACACCGGCTATCGCGGGCGGACGGGCATCTATGAACTGATGACCATCACCGAAGAGATTCGTGAGATGGTGTATCAGCGGCAAACCGCCGGCGCCATCAAGAAAGCGGCGCTGGAAGCGGGGATGCAGACGCTGCGGATGGACGGCGCCCGCAAAGTGGCCGCCGGCATCACGACCATCGCCGAGGTGCTGCGCGTGACGCAGTCGGATACCATTTAGGATGGACGATGGACGATTGATGATGGACAAAGGAAAATGACGTGGATAGCCACGAATTAAAAAGACGTACCAAACAATTCGCTTTAAGATGTATAAAAATGAGCCATGCGCTGCCGGATACTCTACTGGGCCGGCATGTCCGAGGGCAAATCATCCGATCGTCAACGTCGGTGGCGGCCAATTATCGAGCTGCCTGTCTGGCTCAGTCAAAGGCGGGATTTGTTGCCAAACTGAGTATTGTCGTGGAAGAAGTCGATGAAACGCTGTTTTGGTTCGAAATCATTGTTGAAGAAAAAATGTTGCCGAAACAGAAAGTGGAACCGTTAATGCAGGAGGCCGATGAACTGACGGCGATTTTTATCACCGCGCGAAAAACCGCCAGAAAAAATTGTCCATCGTCCATCGTCCATCGTCAATGACATTATGCCTCGATTTGAATACATTGCGATCAACGCCGCCAAAAAGACCGAAAAAGGGACGGTAACGGCCGAGAACGCCTATGCTGCGCGCAAGCATCTGCGGGCGCGGGGGCTGCATCCGACGCAGATAGATCAGGTGCGGATGGAGACGACCCGCAAGTCGCTGGGCAGCCTGATGCGCAAAAGCGGCCGCAAACAGGTGGTCGGCTTTACGCGGGAACTGGCCACGATGCTCAATTCGGGCATCAAGCTGACCGAGGCGCTGTCGGTGTTGATCGGGCAGGTTTCTGACCCGCAGCTTCGCGCGGCGGTAACGGAAATTCGCGACCGGGTGGTAACGGGCGAATCGCTGGCCGATTCGATGGACGAGTATGACCAGTTTTTCGATTTGATCTATGTCAGTATGATCCGCGTCGGCGAGGTGACCGGTTCTCTGCCCGAAACGCTGTCAACGATGGCGGCGTTTATGGACAAGCGCCAGCGGTTGGAGGCCAAGATGACGACGGTGATGATGTATCCGATCATCCTGATGTTCGTCTGTATGGTGGTGCTGCTGGTGATTATGATCGTGGTGATTCCCAAAATTACCGAACAGTTAATCCGTACCGGACAGGAGCTGCCGTGGATGACGACATTTATGATGGGCGTATCCAATGTATTGACCAGTTGGTGGGTGATCGTGATTATGGCCGGCCTGGCCGGGTTTGTGCTGCTGTATAAGCGGCTGGTGCGGACACGGCGGGGGGCCTATCTGCGCGATAAACTGCTGCTGAATCTTCCCGGTTTCGGCCCGCTGCTCAAACAGCGGATCGTTTCGCGGTTTACCTCGACGCTGGCGACGCTGCTGGGGTCGGGGCTGTCGATGGCCGAGTCGCTGCGTGTGGTTTCGCAGGTGACCGGCAACGTCATTATGGCCGATGCCATCAAGCAGGCTCGTGAACGGATTCTGTCCGGAGCTGATATTGCCACACCGCTGCGCGACAGCGGGGTGTTGGATCCGACGATCTCGCATATGGTGACTGTCGGCGAAAAGAGCGGCGAACTGGAACAGATGCTCAGAATGATCAGCGAGAATCTGGAAGCGTCGTCGGATCTGGTGATCGAGCGGCTCAGTGCTATTGTCGAGCCGGTGATTATTGTGTTCATGGCGCTGATTATCGGGGCGATTGCCTACGCGACGCTGATGCCGCTGTTCCAGTATTCGGTGACTCAGTTTTAAGTGTGAATTTTGAATGCTAAATTTGGATTTTATTTAATATTTAATGCTTCGACTTTTTAACATTTCAACATGAGAGGTCTTTATGCGACAGATCAAAACGAATCGCGGGTTTACGCTGGTGGAACTGATGGCGGTGCTGCTGATTATCGCCCTGCTGGCGGGTGTGGCGGCCAAGAATTTTATGGGTCAGACCGAAAAGGCCAAGGTCACCACCACCAAGGCGACGCTCAAGACGCTGCATCAGGCGGTCAATATGTTCAAGCTCGACACCGGTCGCTATCCGACGGAAGAGATGGGATTGTACGAACTGGTTGAGCAGCCGGCGGATGTGGACTATTGGACGCCGGGCGGTTATCTGGAAACAACGACCGTGCCGCGCGACGCCTGGAAAAATGAGTTTATCTATCAGCTCAATCCCGAAAGCGGCAAGCCGTTCGTGATTATCAGTTACGGCGCTGACGGTCGCGAGGGCGGTGAAGGCTATGACACGGACTTGTACAGCACCGATGTGGACTAAGCGATTGGCGATTGACGATTGTCGGTTGACGAAAAAAGACTCTGCTTCGTCGCTTCGTCCGTCGCTGAAGGCGATGGTGCTGGTCGAGCTGCTGATGGTCGTCGGTTTGATTGGGCTGATGACGGGTGTGGCGATGCTGGGCTTCGGCGCGATGTGGGGCAACACGCGCTTCAAGAGCCGTGCCGAGGCGCTGGTCAATACGTTTCAGATGGCTTATGAGGCGGCCCTTCAGAGCGACCGCCGGTATGCGGTGATTCTGGATCAACTGAACAACGTGTATATCCTGCGGCAGTTTGAGACATTGGATTTTCAGACGCTGCCGGATGATGAGGCGATAATCACGGTCGGTCGGTTTGACGACGAGTTTCAGTTTGATTATGTGCTCTATGATGATTTAGAAGATACCCGCGACCGCGGCGAGACGTTTACTGAAGCGCGGTTTTACGCCGGTCGTGCCGGCTGGCAATTCGGCGGCAAAGTAGTGCTGCGCGATCGCGACGGGCGTCCGTGGTCGATTGTGATCCACCGTCTCGGCAAGCCGGTGCGGTTGATCGAAGGCGATGCGGAGATTTTGCTGCCGCAGACAGCCGACCGGGTGCCGTTCTAATACAGAGGTCAGAAGTCAGAGGTCAGACGAAATGACGACGAAATCCTGCAAGGCGTTTACACTGGTTGAAGTGGCGGTGACGATTGTGATCGTTGTGCTGATGACCGGTACGGCGATGACGATTCTTGACCGCATCGTGGGGGCGTTGATGGATATGCGTCTTCAAAACGCGGCCTTTGAGACGGCTCGGCAGAATATGGAATCGCTGCTTTCGCTGAATAATGTGAAAGATACCGTCGAATACGGCGTCAGCGAGATTCATCCGGAAATTCAATGGCAGGTGGTCATTGAGCCGTTTCACGAGCCGATCAATAACGCAATGTGGGTGCGGGCAATCTGCTCGGCCGGTTACACCGACAGCAAAGGCGACTATCAGGAAGTTGAACTGGAACACTGGCTGACGAATCTGCCGGGGGCTGTGGTGCGTCAGATTCTTCAGCAGCAACGCGCCGAAGAGGAATATCTGAGCCTGTTGTCGGGTACGGCGGCCGGGCAAGATGAAGCGGCCATTCAGGAAACCACCGTCGCCTATCTGCAGCAGGCCGGGATGGACGTGGATGCCTATACGAGTTTTCTGGAGCGGCAGCGACGTAAAAAACTCGATTATATCTCAAAATATGGATTCGACGACGATTATCCGACATTCATCGAAGAGTTGCGCGAGGAAGAAAACCGTTTTCTCGACCGTATCGGAATGGATTTTGACAAATACAATGAGTTTTCCCGAACCTATGTGCCGCAGTACATCGGCTGGAGCGGTTCGGGGACGTCCGGCTCCCCGTCGCCGGGGACATCCAGCCCGTCAGAGGGGCCGGCAACGCCGTCGGATCCTGCCGGCCCATCGGACGGTGGCCAACAGCCTTCGTTCGATGATCCTCAGAAGGTCTGGACAGCCGATGATGTGCGTAGAGAATTTCAGGGTATTCCGGAAGAACTGATCCCATTTGTTGTGTATTTAATGAATTTATAAATGAAACAATATGCCCAACCATACCGTCTTTGTCCTGCGGCGTTTACGCTGATTGAGACGCTGGTGGTGCTGGCGCTGTCGGCGGCGCTGCTGACGGCGGTCTTGCAGATGTACCATCGCGTTCGGCGGGATGTGAGCCAGTTGACCGGTCATTTGGACGAAAACCGGCTGGCGCGGGAGATTCTGCAGAAAGTCGCTGAGGATATCGACCGGCTGGCGGCGCCGGGGTTTGACGCGACGATTCAGTTTCGCAACAAATACGACAACGGCTACAATTCGGCGCAGTTGACGCTGGAAAACAAATATTACGGCAAGGGCAATCCGCCGCGGGCGGAAGTCTATGAACGTGTGGTCTGGCAAACGACGTATGACCCGTTTACGCAGTCGCTGATTTTGTATCGGATGCACGACGGGCTGAATCTTGAGGACAAGGTGATTGAAACCGGCTCGGACGTTTCGCCCAGCGCCGGGTTGTATATTCCGATCACGGATGGTCTGACGCATTTTGAGTTGCGTTCCCAACAGGGCGATGCCCTGGGCGCGACCTGGACATCGGAAACATTGCCGACGGCGGTGCGAATCGGTGTGTCGTTTGCCCCGCTGGAGGAGTTGCCCACTGGTCGCCTGGGCGTGCCGGAAGAAAAAATTCTCTATCGCACGGTGGCCGTGGATCGCACGCGGTATATCCCGTACCAGTTTATTCCGCGCAAGCTGGATTCCGAGACAGTGCCCGAAATCGACCCGAATGATATTGAAATTGATGCCGATGAGATACCGATTGACGATGAGACGGATGCAGAACTGATGCCCGAATCGGATACATAAGCAATGATCAGAGCGACCATGAATCGACAAGGACTGACAAGATGTTGCACGTTTCGACGCACCGACGGCATGGCGCTGGTCGTGGCGGTGGTGGCGCTGGTGGTGCTTTCGTCGCTGCTGGCAGGGCTGTCGGTTCGTGTGTCGATGGTCAAACGGCGTCAGGCGTATATGGTCGAATACCAGCGGGCACGCTATGCGCTGGATTCGGCGATGAAATACGTGCTCAGTACCCTGCCGCGTCAGAGATTCAGGCTGTCGGAGCGTCAGGATCTTCCGGATTTCTCGGATTTGTTTGTGATGAACGACCGGCAATATCGCATCTTTTTGCAGAACTGGGCCGAAACGGCCACCGAGGAACAGCTCGAAAAAGTACTCAAGCCCGATGCGTCGCTGAACAATCCCCCGGAGCTGAGCAGCACGGAAATGCTCGGCCGACTGGCGGAGATGTTCGGTTTGTCGCTTGACGACCCCAATCGGCCGCCCGCCGATGAGGCGCAAACGGCCGATTTTGACATCGATTCGGGGGATACGTTTATTGAAATCGACCCGAATGATATTCAGGTGCCCGGCCCGTATGGTCCGCCGTGGCCGTATGTGATTGAACCGATTGAGCTGCACATTGGTTCGGCCAGAGCGGTCATTACGATTGAAGATGAAAACGCCAAAATGCCGCTGGCCTGGGCGATTACCAATCGGGAGGCGGTCAACAAACAGGCCGAGGCTGTGCTGGCGACTTTTTGCGACTGGATGGGGATGAGTGATCTTGAGCAAAAAATGCTGACAGAACAGCTCGAGGAGATTTATAAGTATAAAACCTTTGAGCTGAACCCCAGTGCCATTCTCTTGCAGCCGCAGCGCAGTACAGCCGCCGCTCGGACTCAGTCGGCAGGACGCCTCACCACAACGCGCACCACGGCGCGGGCACGGCCGACCCAACAGCAGGCCCAATCGGCTCAGGCCGCTCCGCAGCGCCCGGCCGTTGCCCATGCGGCGGATTTTGCCAAGTTGTTTCACAGCGCCCTGCTGGATCGCCAGTCGCTGGCTCGTCCCGCCGCACATACGGCGCTGCCGGATGAATCGCCGCTGAAGTATCTGGCGTTGTGGGGGTCGCAGCGGGTCAATGTCAATACCGCCCCGCGGCATGTGCTGGAAGCGGCACTGACCTTCGGCGGCGGCGACCCGGCCGAGTTGGCCGAAAAGATTATCCGCAAACGCCAGGAAGAACCGATTCAAAACATTGATGAGTTGAAACAGGCGTTTTACGGCGACAGCATCGCGATTGAACGTGCCAAAGACTATCTGACAACAACCAGCAATTTTTTCCTGATTCGTGTTGTCGGTCAGAGCGGAAACGCACATGTCTCGGCGGTCGCAACGGTGATTAAAGAAGACCGAAATGTGGAACAACTGGCGATTTTGTATGGATTGTGATTCAGTCAGAAATCAGAAGACAGAAGACAGAAGTCGGAAGTCGGAAAATAGAAGATACAAGATAAACGGGAGTCATTAACGTGGAACAGACACACAGTGTGGGTTTGTATTTGGCCCGTCATCGAGCGCTGGCCGTTCGGTTGTCTGAAAAGGATCAGGGGACGATCACCGCTGTCCTGGACATTCAGCCGACCGAAGGTCATTCGGCCCAGACGATGGCACTGGAAGCGGCCGGTGCGATTCGTCGGGACGGCGCGGCTGTCGAACGACTGTTCATTGCCCTTGACTGCGGCTATTATACCCAATACCATTTGCACTCGGAATTCAGCGATCCGCGACAGGTGGAAAGCACCATTAAGTTTGACGCTGAGGAGGCCGCGGCCACCGATGCGATGAATCTGGCGGTTACCTTTGCCATTACCGGACCGCTGCCGACCGGTTCGGAAGTGGCGACCTTCACTGCCGATCGTCAAACGGTTACGGATATTTTGCTGGATATTCAGGAAGGCGGGCTGGATCCGGAGATGATTGAGCCGGACGCGGTGTGTCTGGCGCGCGTGCTGGAGCGAACGCTGGGCATCTCAAAACACCCCGATACGCTGTATATTCTGGCGACCGAGAACAACGGCTATTTTATCCAGCCCGGTCAAGACGGATATGCGCCGAAAATGCGGTCGTTTTTGCTGCAGGGCCAACAGCAGCGCACCGCCGCGTTAACGCGCGAGATATTGCTGGCCGTCGCCGGCGCCGGGGAAGAACAGCCGCTCAAAAACGCGGTGTTTGTCCACGCGCCGGAGGGGGTGGATCGCCAGGCGCTGGCTGAACGAACGGGGCTGGCGGTTCGCGTCGAATCGGCTGTCGAGAAGCTGAATTTCGAAACACCATCTGATCGCGATATATCGGGCGGGGTCATGCTGATGGCTGTCGGCGCGGCTATGGCGCCGCTGGAACGGGAGATCACGGCCGATTTTCGGCATGATTTTATGCCCTACCAAGGCAAGCGCAAGATGATGGAATCCAGCTTGCGCCTGGCCGGCATTTCACTGACGATCCTGCTGGCGGCCATTGCGATTTATTTTCAGTCCCGCACCTGGCGAATGAATGCCTATGCCCAGACGCTCAACACCAAATTGGCCCAGGAGTATCGCGCGGCCATGTACGGCAGCAACCCGCCGACGACCGAGGCGATTACATCGCGCCTGCGGCGTACCTTGATCAATGTCCGTCGGGTGCAGGAAGGTCTCGGCCCCGGCGACGACAAATCGGTACCGGCCAAGCTGACGTTTCTGCTGGAAGCGGTCAACAACGCGCCGCCTTCGGTGGATGTCATCATCCAGCAGATCACCCTCACGGAACGCACGATGCGGGTCCGAGGCGATACCAACGGTCGGCGCGCGACGCTGGATTTGTTTGAGTCCATTAAGAAACATCCCCGTTTGCGATTCGGCCAGGAACGGATGTCGATGGCGGGCAATCGCGACAGTTTTGAATTTACGGTTGAACCGGTACAATGAGGTCCGCGATGAAAGATTATCTGAAGAATCCGTTGTTTTATTATATTGCGATTCCCGTGGTGACCGGCGTGTGGGCGGTTGCGGCCGCCGCGGTGTTTTATCCCCGTGCGGCGACGGCGTGGGAAAACGAAAAAAACGATTATGAGGCGGCCGAAGAGCTGCTGGCTCAGATCATCACGATTGAGCCGCAGCGTTTGACCCATCAGCAGGAAGACGGCGCCGCCGCCGGCGACTTTGATTTTACGCAGGCGGTCAATCAGTTCGCGACGCTGTTTTCTATTCCCCCGGCCAATTTCACGCTGAATACCCGCGGCGAAACACGACGTGCGGGAAAACGAGCGCGTTCAGCGACGCTTTCGATTCGCACCATCGACATCGAACGAACCGCCAAGTTCCTCTCGACGATGCTGGTTCGCTGGCCGGAGCTGCAGTGCGAACAGCTCAGCTTCGAGAAACTGCCGCAGGGCAAAGACAATTGGCGCGTCGATATGACGCTGACCTATTACTACTGAGCACGCTGAGATTATTCTGTAGCGGGTTTGATGCCTTTGGCGTCTTTGTTGGCGGTCGGTGTTGACGATTCGGATTGGCCTTTGTCCTCGGCTTTGCCTTCTGTGTGTTCGGCCATTCGTCCCAGATAGTCGGGCAACTGCACGCCCGCCATGCCGGCGACATCCTGCAGCGGGGGGATGGCCTTGATCATACTGGACAGAAAGTGGGAGGTGGACGAGCCGCCTTTGTCGCCGGCGCCGCTGTCCCAGACGGTGATCTTGTCGATCTTGAGATTCTTGATGGCATCGACCTGACGGGCGACGATTTCTTCGAGTTTTTCAATCATCAGCAGTGTGGACGCGGCCTTGGCGTCGCCGTTGCAGCTTTTGACCAGTGAGGCGTAACCGGCGGCCTTGCTGTCCAGCACCTGCCGGATACCCTTGGCCTCGGCTTCGTATTTGGCCAGTACCGCGTCGGCCTGCCCTCTGGCCTCGCGGCGGAGACGTTCGGCTTCGGCCTCGGCTTCGATCTCGACTTTGCGTTTTTCGGTTTCCTGACGAACGATGACTTCGGCGTTGAGCCGCTGCTGTTCGGCCAAATACTGGGCTTTTTGGATTTCCACTTCGGCCTGACGCTTGGCGACCTCGCCTTTCTGCTGTGCTTCGGCCCGTTTGATGGCCAGCAGGGCGTCGGCGTCGGCGATGTCGGCCTTGGCCTTGTTCTCACCGGAGACCGCCAGCGCTTCCTGCTGCTGGACATAAATGCGCTGCTCGGCGACGGCCTTCTTTTCGCCCTTGACGGCTTCGGCCTCCTGCTGCTGCACATAGATGCGTTTGTCGGCTTCGGCTTTCTTTTGGCCCTTATCGGCCTGGGCCATATTCTCGGCCAGCCGGATGGCTTTTTCCCGGTCGGCTTCAGCCTCACCCACCGAGGCGGAGGTTTCCTGCTGACGCACAAAGACGCGCTTGTCGGCTTCGGCTTTTTTCTCGCCTTTTTCCGATTCGGCGGCGTTTTCGGCCACGCGGATGGTTCGCTCGCGAACGGCTTGCGCCTCGCCGATGGCGCCCAGCTTTTCCTGTTCGGCCACATCGATCTTGGCCGTATTGATGGCCTCGGCGGCGGCCTTTTTGCCGATGCTTTCAATATAATTGGAGCCGTCGGTAATGTCGGTGATGTTGACATTGATCAGATACAGCCCGATCTTGTTCAGTTCCGGCTCGACGTTCTTTCGGATGGACTCCAGAAAACTTTCACGGTCCTGGTTGATCTGTTCAATGGTCAGCGAGGCGACCGTCAGACGCAGTTGGCCGAAGATGATTTCCTTGGCCATTTCCTCGATCTGGCGCGGACTGATCCGCAGCAGACGCTCGGCGGCGTTGTTCATAATCCCCGGCTCGGTGCTGATGCCGACGGTAAACGTGCTGGGCACGTTGATGCGGATGTTTTGCAGCGACAGGGCGTTTTCCAGCGGAATCGTGATCGTCATCGGCGTCAGGCTCATATAGGCATAGTCCTGAATCAGCGGCCAGACGAACGTGCCGCCGCCGTGGATGCAGCGTGCGGATTGATTCTTGCCGACGCGACCATATGTAACGAGAATCTGGTCCGAAGCGCAGCGTTTATACCGCGACGCCAGAAACATCAGCGTTGATAAGACCAGAATGACGAACGCAAGAATTACAAACAGCCAGATAATCGTTGAAGACGGCATAGTCATTCCTTCCTGTTAGAGTCCATCCTTATGAATTCAGTGTTTCGACGACCAATGTGTCGGCGCTGACGCGCACCACCCGAACGCGCTGTCCGGTTTTGATTTCTTCGCTGCCCTCGGCCATGGCGTTCAAGACGGACAAGCGGCCCTGAACGGTGAGCTGAACCTTGCCGGTCTGGCCGGGTCGGATGGTCAGATACACGTGCCCTTCCTGACCGACGGCGTTTTGCAGGTTGATGGTGCCGCTGGATTGCAATGCTCCGGCCATCTGAAAAATCTTCTTCATTACCCAGACCGTCGCCAGTCCCGCGATCGTCCCGCCGAGGATGGAAAAAAGGGGTGAGATATTGCCCTGTCTGACCAAGGCCCAGCCGACCAGTCCGAACATCATAAAAAAGGCGGTTATGCCCTGCAGCGACAGCACCTTGAAACTCAGATCGGAATCGGAAAAGTCGGTATCGATCCCGTCTGCCCCGTCGGCGCCGTCCAGTCCGTCGGCATCGCCGGTCTCGGCGTCGCCTCCGAGAAACATCAGCACCAGCCGGATGACAAACAGAATGGTACCAAAGGCCGCACAGGTGACAAACAGCAGTTCAAGACCGCTCATTTCATCAATAAACGACAGCATGGGCATCTCCTTTGCAATTGCCTGGAATTGTAGTATTCCTCTGTGCAATTGCAACCTTTTTTCGAAGTTTCTATTCAAATGATGCCGCCGACTGGCTGCCGTTGCGGGAAAAACCGAAAAAAAACGTTAACACGTGGGCCGACAGGAGATCAGCAGTCTGATTGTGCGCTCGGATTGAAACTTGCCTCTTGATTGTCCGCGGCGGATACTGTAAAATACCTCAAGTCGTGAGCAATAACAGAGAAATGCGGCCACAGTAAACGCACGAATTAGAGCCAATTGAAAGGAAGTCGTTATGAGTATTGAACTTAAAAAAGAGTACCAATACAGTCTTGTTGTGCCGACCAGTATGGGTGTTCGTCTGACGCCGACCAACGGCCAGCCGATGCATTGCGGCCAGATGCTGATGATGCAGGCCACCAGCGCCGAGACCAATGTCGCCAGCGTCGCATCGTATCTGGGGCTTCCGGTCAAGGTGCTGACGACGTTTGTCAAGGACAGCCCGATTGCCCGATTCATCAAAGATAATCTCGCCAGCCGCCATATGGACTACGAGGGTAAAGAAGTTCCGCAGGGCGGACCGTGGGGCTATCGGCATCAATTCAATCTGGCCGACAGCGGTTACGGCAGCCGCGGGCCGCGGGTGCACAACGACCGGGCCGGCGAGGTCGGGCGAACGCTCAATGTCAGGGATTTTGACCTCGACCGTCTGTTCGGCAAAGAGGGCGTCCAGATTGTGCATATGTCCGGCCTGATTGCCGCCCTGTCGCCGGAGACGGGCACATTTTGTCTGGAACTGGCCCGCACGGCAAAAAAATACGGCACGCGCATCTCGTTTGACCTGAACTATCGGGCTTCGTTCTGGAAGGATCGCCAGCAGGAACTGCGGGAGATTTTTACCGAAATCGCTCAGGCCTCGGATATTCTGGTCGGCAATGAGGAAGATTTCCAGTTGTGTCTGGGGCTGGAAGGTCCGGAGGCCGGGGGAAAAGACATCGCCGCCAAGATCGAAAGCTTCAAAGGCATGATCAACAATGCCAAAAAGGCCTTTCCGAATGCGTCGGTCTTTGCGACCACGCTGCGGCAGGTCGTCAGCGTTAATCTGCACCTGTGGGGAGCGATTATGGCCGCCGGCGACGAGTGGCACGTCATCGAGCCGCGCGAAATTACCGTGCTGGACCGCATCGGCGGCGGCGATGGCTTTGTCGGCGGTATGCTCTATGCCATCCTCAAAGGCTGGGACTCACAAAAATGGGCACAGTTCGGCTGGGCCACCGGCGCACTGGCCACGACCATGCTGACTGACTACGGCCAGCCGGCCGACGAAGAGCAGGTCTGGAGCATCTGGCAGGGCAACGCCCGCGTCAAACGCTGATCGCGACACCGCCCCAAGACCCTGACAATTTCAGAAGGGCGAACCGACGTGTTCGCCCTTTTTTTTGCCCACCCTGAACATCATTTGCGTTGTATGAATCACAGCGGTAAAATAAAGAAAAAGCGCATCTGAAATTCAGCATAAGGAATGCGATGGCCGAACAGTTCAATACGACCGAGCGGGGGCTGCTGGTGTATGCGCCGGCCAAGCTCAATCTGTTTTTGCTGGTGGCCGGCAAGCGGCCGGACGGGTTTCATGAGCTTGAGACGCTGATGGCCAAGATCAACTGGTATGACGAGCTGCTGTTTGAGCCGGGTCGAACCGACGGGATTGAGCTGATCTGTACCGGGCCGCACTGGGCACCGGACGGGCCGGACAACCTGGTGTATCGGGCGTGCCGTCGGCTGCTGGAAGCGGCCAATCGCTCCACGCCGCTGCGGATTACGCTGACTAAAAAAATCCCTGCCGGTACCGGTCTGGGCAGCGCCAGCAGCGACGCAGCCGCGGCCTTGCTGGGGCTGAATCGCTTTGCCGCACTGGGCCAGCCGAGGGAACTGCTGCACGAGATCGCCTCGGAACTGGGCAGCGACATTCCGTTTTTTCTGTATGGACCGGCGTCTTTTTGTTCCGGACGCGGCGAAAAAATCCGTCCGTTGGAACAAAAAATTGCCTTTGAGGCGCTGGTTTTGACGCCAAATGTAAGTGTTTCAACAAAAAGTGTTTACGAAAACTACACGCACGATCAGACCGCCTATGAGCGCTGGGCGGCTCAAATAAAACCCCTCGCGGCGAAAAAGAGTATTGATTCTATCGTGCAAATATGCGCAAATATGCTGGAAACAAGCTGTTTTTCGTTACATCGGGAGCTGGCAGAGCTGAAACAACAGTGCCAAGCCTTCTGCGGCCAAAAGGTCTGCCTGAGCGGAAGCGGATCGGCTATGTATATCCTGAATCCCGACCGACAGCGGATGCCTCGGCTGCAGCGTTGGCTCAAAGACACGTTCAACTGCGACAGCAGGTTCGTCAACGACAATAGGTGGTAATTAAATGCGAGGCAGACTATGGAAATCAGCGAAGTCAGAGTCAAACTTGTGTCCAACCCGGACGACCGTCTCAAGGCCTTTTGCTCGATGACCATCGACAATGAATTCGTCATTCGGGACATCAAAGTCATCGAAGGCGCCGGCGGCTTGTTCGTTGCGATGCCCTCTCGCAAAATGAGCGATCATTGTCCGCGGTGCGGCGGGAAAAATTACCTGCGGGCTAAATTTTGCAATACGTGCGGCGCCAAACTGCCGGACAACCGCATCCATCCGGATTCGCAGGGTCGAACGAAGCTTCACGCCGACATCGCACATCCCATCAACGCCAAATGTCGCCGGCTGATTCAGGAGACTGTCCTTCGCGCGTTTGATGAGGAAGTGGAACGTTCCAAACAGCCGGGCTATAAGCCGGTCAGTCTGGATGAAGACGACTATCATTCCGATGAGTCGCATCATTGATCGGAATTGCTCTCCTCGACGCCGAAGACTGTCCTCTCCCGTCCGCTGAACGTGGGAACCGATGTTTGACCGCGGTGAAGCGGGTTTGCGTTGTCGGTGTTATCCTTCGGTCGTCAATTCTTCAAGCACGCGGTCGAGCGCCAAATCCAGCCGTTCATTGAGCGCCTCGTCGGACAGTGAAAGCTGCCGTCGGGCGTGTTTGATTTTTTCGTAGCGAACCTCCGGCAGGGCGGCAATCAGCTTCAACAGGCGCCCAATCGGATTGGTTTCAAGATGATGGATAACGCGCTCGGTCGGAAAATCGGGCGAGGCCCAGCACAACTGCTGCTCGGCTTTGCCGATGCGTACCCGACATTGCCGTTCCGCCAGTCGCCGCATCTCCAATTGAAATCGTCTTGTTTTCGAATTTTCCATATCTTTAATCCAACCTCATGATGGATCGCTCATTCGGCCTTCCCTGCCGTATCAGCGACCGGCAACAGCGTGTCTGTCGCCTGCGTTCATTGCGTCCTCGAATCCTTATGAGGCCTCTTGCTTTTTCTTCACCCACAACATCTTGTATGTCATTTGTCGGCTGCAATTACGCATATGCAACCGTTGCAATACTGATATCGTCAGTTCGAACCGTCAAACTTCAATTTTTTTCTAAAAACCTTTAATCTTTTATACTCAGTACTTTATCTCGAATAAATCGGGAAAATCCTTATTTTAATCCAGAAAAACGTTATCCGGCCCTTGTGTATCGACTACTGATTCTATTGTTCAATGGCAAGCTGGAAAATGTAGGTAATACACAATATCTTGCGATGTTTGCATAACTTAACACCCTTTCTATTCATCCCGCTCAGGCAGGATACTATCGGACCTGCTGGAAGACTTATGTTTCGACCGGCATGAGCCGATAGAGTTCATAAGTCGATTTTTTCGAAATCGTGAAATTTTGCGTTTCTCGAATCGGCAAAAACCTTATAATTAAAGAATCCATAATCTGTATTGTTCAGGAGCCTGATCATGGCACACAAACAATTCTTAGCGATGTATGCGGCGGGGATGATGCTGTTTTTGGGGGTTCTCGTCAAAGCGGACACTCTTGTGCTTGATTCGGGGGCACGGCTGACAGCGCCGGTTCTGGCGGATCGTGCGTCAGGGGTGGTTTTGGATTTGGGATACACGGTCCTGGTTGTTCCCAAAGCACATATTGTCGCCCTGGAGCCGGAAGTGAGCGCGCATGACCCGAACCAGCCGGATCCCGAAGAAGGCGTTCCGGCATTCGTTGCCGCAGACAGCCTGTATCATACCGCCGAGTCGCAAATCAGAACGCTGGAAGAGTGCTACAAAATGGTCAGTCCCGCGGTGGTGATGGTTTCGACGCCGGTCGGTCTGGGGTCGGGATTTTTCATCAACCCCCAGGGGTATTTGATTACCAATTACCACGTCATCGAACGGGAGACGCAGATTACGGTGACGCTGTTTGAACAGAGCCGCAGCGGTTTTGAACGCCGGAATTTTCGCGATGTCCGTATTGTTGCGCTCAATCCGTTTATCGATTTGGCGCTGCTGAAGGTACAGGACGATGCGACGGAGGCCTTTCCGTTTGTTTCGCTGTCCCGTCCGGGTACGGTTCAAGTCGGGCAGAGCACATTTGCCGTGGGCAATCCGCTGGGGCTGGAACGTTCCCTGAGCGAGGGGACCATTACGACGGTCAGTCGGGCGTTTGAGGGGCTGGTTTATATCCAGACCAACGCCGACCTGAATCCGGGCAACTCCGGCGGGCCGCTGTTTGATATGGCCGGGCGCGTGATCGGCGTGGCCAATATGAGCGCCCGACAATTCGGCGGGCTGGGCTTTGCGATTCCGATTCACTACGTGCGCGACTTTATCGACCACTATGAGTCCTTCGCTTATGACAAAGACAATCCCAATACCGGATACCGCTATTTACAGCCCGATGCACGGCTCAATAAGGAAACGCCTGATTTGTCAGAATTTTAATATATCACACTCTTAAACTGAAAAGGAGCTTTCATGCTGCGGATTTACGGATTGCCGGCCGGATTTTTGATGTCGATGATTTCGATGGTGTGTGCCCAACCTACCGTTCTGCCGGACAGTGCGCAACTGCTTGGGCCGGATACGGTGATGATGCTGACTGTCAACTACGCTGAGCAGGCGATAGAGCAACTGGAGAAAACCCGTTTGTATGGCCTGTATAAAGATCCGTCCATGCAGCCGTTTGTTGACAAACTTAAAACGCAGCTTGACTCGTTTGTTCAGGAGCACAATGATGAGCTGCTGCGCGTGATGGCCCAGGACGGCCTGCTGCCGCCCGGACGGCTCCTGTTGGCGGCCCGTTTTCCGAAAGACCAACCGCTATGGGAATCCGAGCCGTCTTTGCTGGGGCTGGTGCAGTGGGGCCGGCACAGTCAGCAGGTGCGCGAGATCATCGAAAGAGGATTTCAAAAGCAGGTTGATGATGGTGCTCACCGAAAACTGGAACGCTATCGCGGTTATGACATCATCACGATGCAAAAGCCCGCTCCGGCGCTCGAGGCAGACTCGCAAAGTCCTGCTATGGATCCGCCTGAGCCGAGGCCGACTTATTATTGTTTTTTTGACGACAGCCTTTTGGTCAGCAACGATCTGGCGGCGGTTCAATTTACGCTGGGCCAGCTCGGCGGGGCGCAAAGCCGGACCCTGGCCGATGATGCGGACTATCAGCGGTCGCGCCGGGCGGTCGGGCCGCGGTATGATGCGGAGCTGTACTTGAATTTACGGCTGCTGCTGGAAAAGGCTTTTATGTCCGGCGATGAAGAGGCCGCCGGCGCTATGCGCAAGGAATTGGCGTCACTGGGTCTGGACGGTTTGTCCGGCTTGTCGGCGGCGATGGCGATTGCGCCGTCGGTCGGGACGGATTGCAGCATCAAAGCCCTGCTGGCTGCCGGCAGTCCCCGTCGCGGCATCTTGAAAATGCTGGAAATGGCCGGCAAGCCGTTTCGTCCGCCGGTGTTTGTTGATCCGCAGGCCGGGCAGATGGCCTTCATCAATCTCGACATTCCGTCCGCAACGGCGGAGTTGTTTCGGATGCTGACGGCGATCAATCCGATGTTTGCGGCCGTGATGAACAATCCGATTACGCCGCCGCAGGCCGACGGGTCACCCGGCGTCATTCTTAAAGACGACCTGCTGGACAATTTGGGCGACCAGATGATCTATTTCAGCAGCGTTGAGACCGACCCGACGAAAGAGGACGGTTTTCGCGAAGAGCAACTGTTTGCCGTAGCGGTACGCAACGCCGAGCGGCTCAATCGGTCCGTCGCGGGGCTGCACAGCCAGTTTCTGGCCGCCGGTCGTCCGGAGTTGCAGCGGGACTATCTGGGTTATACGCTGTATGCGATTCCGCTGGAGAGTTTGCTTATGACGGGAATGGATACGCAGCAGACGCGCGAAAACGCTTTGGCGCTGGCCGTGACCCAGACGCATCTGCTCTGGGGCGGGCAGATTGCCGTGGAAAAGGCGATTCAGCGTCTGAGCCGGCCGCAGGCCGAATCGCTGAGCGAGAAGGCGTGGTATCGTCGGGCGATGTCACAGGTTCCGCCCGATGCGGGAATGGCGACGATTGAGCATATGCAGATGGCCGGACAACAGGCCTGGGCCACTCTGAAAAGCGGCAAACTGAGCGGCCTGATTGAACTGGATATTCAAAATGACTGGGTTGCTTCCCTGCTGCCGGCGTTTGAAGCGCTTCCGGACTTTGAAAAAGTGCGTTCCTATTTCGGGCTGAGTCTCAGTTGGATTCGCACCCGTCCGGACGGCTTTTTGATGGAGATGATGGATATTCCCGCACCACCGGAGACATCGAATTAACGTCTGTTTAAGCGTTAAGACGATGTTTGACCGTGCCAATCTTAATGATAAAGGATCTTTATGGGCTGGGGACGTACATTTTTTTTGGGTGATGTCGGCAATCGGCTGGATATCGCCGAGTGCGAAAAGGACATCAAGGTACTAAAAGAATCGCTGATGCAGATGCACGACGAAGGCCAGTCGCAGGATGCGGAACTGATGGCGGTTCAGCGGGAATGCGACCAACTGAAGTTGTACATTGCGGCGCTGATTCGTCTGCTGACCGGCAAAGGGATTCTGGACGACGAAGAAATCCGAAAGATGGTTGAGATCATCGACGGCGAAGACGGCGCCATGGATGGCAAAACGCGCAACGAAATCCTCTGATTTCTCGCGTTTGTCCGGGTTCCGGCCTGCGGTTTGGGTGTTGGCCGCGGCCGGGAAGCAGTTTGTCTTATGTGATTTCCGGTATCACCCAGGGTGATCGGCCGGTGCGTTTGAGCAGGGGGTTGCCCAGCTCGGCAAAGGGGCCGGTGATTTGTTCAGCGTCGTTGTCGATGCGCAGGACAGCGCCGAGCACGGCGTTGTCTTTTTGTACATCAACGTGATTGATCTTGAGATTGTCAAGACCGCGATGCCAGGCCTCGGCGACCAGCGGATTATACTGCATGATCTCGGCGATTTTCACCGGAGAGGCGGCTTGTCCGATGCGATGGGAGATATTGCCGAAATGGCACAGGGCCGAGGATAAATGGCTGTCCCGAATGGGGCAGGCGACCTTGTCGGGCCGATTGCTGCGGACCGCTTCAATAAAGTTGGGCAAATGGTTGCCGCCGCCGCGATCTTCGAATTGCTGAATGCGTCGTCCGTTTTTGTCATAGGCGGCCGACTCGGAAATAAACCCTTCTTCGCATTCAAGAATGGAGCCGACGCGGGCGTTTTTATAGACCGGCATGGCGCGGATGCCCGGCTCCACGGGCAGATTGCGGACTTCAAAGATCAGCGGGATGGGCTTATAATCAAAGTAAATCACTTGTGTGTTGGGTGTTTCGGCGGCGTCGTCAACTCCCAGTCGTCCGCCGATACTGAAGATGTGCTCCGGATAGCGGTCCTGATCAATCAGCCACCGGCTGATATCGACCTGATGGATACCCTGATTGCCGATGTCTCCGTTGCCGGTGTTCCAGACCCAATGCCAGTCGTAATGGAACTGCGGACGCATCAGCGGTTCATCGTCCGCCGGGCCGAGCCACAGGTCGTAATCGCAGGTGGCCGGGGGGGTGCGGGGTGTATCCAGCTTGCCGATGCCGTCGCGGAGCCGGTAGCATAACCCGCGCGAGGCCAGCACACGTCCGAGCTTGCCTTCTTTGAGAAATTCCCTGATCTGCGGCCAGCATTCCCGCGACCGATGGTGAACGCCTGTTTCGACAACCAGATCGGTCTTATTGACCAAATTGAGCAGTTGACGCCCCTCCCATACATTGTGCGAGAGGGGTTTTTCAACATACACGTGTTTGCCGGCCTGCAGGGCGTAAATACTGTGCAGCACGTGCCAGTGATTGCACGAAGCAATAATGACCGCGTCAATATCTTTGCGGTCGAGCAGCCGACGAAAATCGGTCATGGTCTCGACATGAACCGGATTATCGGCGCCGGCCAATTTGTCTTTGAGGGATTGCATTTGATAGGCCGGGTCAGGATCGGCCATGGCGACCAGCCGGGCGCCGCGGATTCTGCTGACGCGCTCGGCCAGGTTGGAACCGTTCAGGCCGACGCCGATGACGCCGACGCGAATATCTTCATTGGCGCCGAGAATACGGCTCGGCAGTGATGCGGTCATCAGTCCCGCTGTAACGGCGGCGGACTGTTTCATAAAATCACGACGCTTGATGAGCTGCATTGTGGTCCTTTCCGAAATCGTATCACCGTGAATCATGCAACGACTCCCCCTCCAAAATAACGCCCTACTTTCTCATAATAATGCAATCAAGTCAAAATAATTTATGCATTGTCCCAAAAAAGAACATACATATTCATATTTGAATATGTATTGGTGTGTTTTGTATCCCCGCCAGCAATGCCCCGGCTTTGGTCAGGGACTCATCCCGCTCGGATTGCGGGTCGGAATCAGCGACGATGCCGCCGCCGGTTTGAACAAAGGCGACTTCGTTGTGGACGACGACGGTCCTTATAGCAATGTTCAGGCACATATCGAAATTCAGGCCGATCCAGCCGATGCTGCCGGTATAGATGCTGCGTGCGGTCGGTTCGAGGACGTCAATAATTTCCATTGCTCGGATTTTGGGTGCGCCGGTAATGGAGCCGCCGGGGAAGGTCGCCCTGAGTAAGACTTCAATGCGGTCGGGGCCGGGCGGTTGGGCCAGACGGCCTTCGACCTCGGCGACGGCGTGATAGACCGTGGGGAAGATTTCGATTCGACGCGGACAAGAGACGTAACGGCTGCCGGGTACACACACCCGCGCCAGATCGTTACGCTCCAGATCAACAATCATCGCCAATTCAGCCCGGTCTTTTTCGCTGTCAAGCAGGGCGGTGCAGTGCGCCTGATTGGTCGGGGCGCTGTCCGGCAGCATGGGATTTCGCGGGCGGGTTCCTTTGATCGGGCAGGTGCGGACGCGGTCTTTGCGAACGTCGAGAAACAGCTCCGGCGAGGCGCTGACGACGGCTGAGTTGTCCCAGGCCAGATAGGCCGCATAGGGGCTGGGGTTGTTGTGATTCACCCGACGGAATAAATCGATGCAGCGAGCGGAAAACGGCGTCGAAAATCGCTGCGAAAAGTTGATTTGATAGACGTCGCCGTCGATGATGTGCCGATGGATACGCCGCAAGGCCGCAAAATACGCCGCTTGGGTCATATTGATTTGGAAGGCCGAAGGGGCGTACTCATAGGGCTTGATATGTTCGAGTGGATGGGCGGGGGTGTGCGCCGCTTCATTGAGCCACCCGGCCAGCACGGCGAATTTGGATTCGACCGACTCATGGTCGTCCATCTCAACGGCGACAAATGCAAATGTGTGATGGGTGTGGTCATAGAGGATCGCCTTGTCATAAAACGCCAGACGGATGACCGGCAGACCGATATCGTCGCAGGCTCGCTGCGGCAGGGTTTCAATGAAACGCCCCAGTTCATAGCCGAAATAACCGATCCAGCCGCCGCTGAAAAGGCCGTTGGGCCAATCGGTTGGGGTCAGTGTGTATCGGGACAAGAAACGCCGCAGTTTTTCAAACGGGCGGCTTTCGTGGAGATGAAACTCAAAGGTTTCGACCGGTTCGGCGGCGAAAATGCTGACGCCTTTGACGGACGCGTTGCCGCCCACAATCGCCGGGGCGTCTTTGGCGGCGACGACTTGTGCCAACGACTCAAGATCGGCCTTGACGTCGCCGGGGCGCAGGTGCGGGCGACACCGTATCGGGTTTTCAGTGCGCGATGTCATCGTGGGGTTGAAACTGATCGACGATATGTACCGAGGCCGAGGCGCCGATACGCGCCGCGCCGGCGCCAATCATCGCCAGGGCCTGCTCGGCGGTCTTGATGCCGCCGGCGGCTTTGATTTTGCATTTCGGCGCGGCCTGTGCCATCAAACGAACGTGCTCGACCCGTGCGCCGCCGTCCGGCAGAAAGCCGGTGCCGGTCTTGACGAAGTCAATGCCCGCGGCCTGTGCGATGCCGCAGACAAAGCGGATTTGCTCATCGGTCAGGGCCGCCGATTCGATGATGACCTTCAGGACGACCGGCGGATGCATCTTTCGGCACGCTCGCCGCACGCTCGCGAATTCGCGACTCAAATACGTCGCGTCGCCGGTCAGGATGGAGGCCAGATCGGCGACGAAGTCCACCTCGTCGGCGCCGTCCTGAATGACCGCCTCGGCCTGGGCCGCCTTGATTTGCGGCCTGTCTGCGCCAAAGGGAAACCCCGCGACGGAGACAACCTGAACGTCGGTGGCGTGCAGGAGGTCCGCACACACGCTGACCCATCGGGGCTGGACGCAAACGCTGTAAAACCCATACCGGAGCGCCTCATCGCAGTGCCGACGGACGTCGGCCTCCACGGCGGTAGGATGCAGCAGGGTATGGTCGAAATACCGTGCCAGTTCTTTTTTCGTTTTTGGAATCATGGCGGTATCTTAGGCGTTCGGCGGACGGATTGCAACAATTGTCCGCACAAAAGACCCGTGGCGCTGGGCGCGATGGTCTGTCGGCACTGAAAGCAAATCTTGCCGAACAGGGGGCCGTCTGGTACACTGCACAGGATGGTATGCGATTTTAGGATAATAATGGATTTTGAACACTATAAATGGGAGAAACTGCGATGCGAACACGACCAATGGGACAAACGGATTTGAGATTGACGACCATCGGGCTGGGCACGTGGGCCATCGGCGGGCCGTGGGAATTCGGCTGGGGGCCGCAGGACGACGCCGAGTCGGTGCGGACGATCATCGCGGCCATTGAGGGGGGGATTAACTGGATCGATACCGCTCCGATCTACGGCTGCGGACACTCCGAGGAAGTCGTCGGGCAGGCATTGCGGGAAATGAAGCCACAACCGCTGATCGCCACCAAGTGCGGCCTGCTCTGGAACGACCGGCGCGAAAAGTATGGCTGTCTGGACGCCCGGAGCATCTTGCGGGAATGCGACGACAGCCTGCGGCGGCTGGGGGTGGAAACCATCGACCTGTATCAGATGCACTGGCCCGACCCCGACGAGCAGATCGAAGAGGCCTGGGAAGCGATGGCCCGCTGCGTCAAACAGGGCAAGGTGCGCTATCTGGGGGCGTCCAATGTGACGGTCAATCATCTGGAGCGGCTGGCTTCAGTGCATCCGGTTGCGGCGATTCAGCCGCCGTACAGTCTGCTGCGGCGGGATATTGAAAACGACCTGCTGGGCTATTGCAAAGAGCACGGCATCGGCGTGGTCTGCTACAGCCCGATGCAAAAGGGCCTGCTGACCGGAAAATTCACAAAGGAATATCTCAACACGCTGGCTCCGGATGATCATCGACGCGGCGACCCGAATTTTCAGGGTGAACAGTTTGAGCGAAACTTAAAGACGGTCGAAGCGCTGCGCGCCATTGCCGACCGGCACGGCAAGACCGTCGCCCAATTGGCGATTGCGTGGGTGCTGCGCAGAGAAGAAGTCACCAGCGCCATCGTCGGCGCCCGCAGACCCGAACAAATTCAGGAAACCCTGGCCGCCGGCGACTGGACGCTGGATGAGGAAACGATCAGGGAAATCGAAAACATACTTTGACACAGATTAACGCAGATAAACACAGAATGAATAATCTGTTAAATCAGTGTGATACTGTGTCTGAATAAAGGAATTGCGATGACACAACATACGGATATTTACACCAGCCCGCTGGTGGAGCGGAACGCCTCGAAGGAGATGGCCGAGCTGTTCGGGGCGGATATGAAGTTTACCACGTGGCGCCGGTTGTGGCTGGAATTGGCGCGGGCCGAAAAGAAACTGGGTCTGCAGATCACCGACGCCCAGCTTGCCGAGATGGAAGCGCATCTGACGGACATTGACTACAAAAAGGCCGCGGCGTATGAAAAGACGTTTCGCCATGATGTGATGGCGCACGTGCATACGTTCGGCGACGCGGCGCCCAAGGCGGCGCCGATCATTCATCTGGGTGCGACAAGCTGCTATGTGGGCGACAACGCGGATTTGATCATCATGCGCGAGGGGATGCGGCTGCTGGCCGGCAAACTGGCGGCGCTGATCGACCGGCTGGGAAAATTTGCCAAACAATACCGCGCGATGCCGACGCTGGGCTTTACCCACTATCAGCCGGCGCAGCTGACCACCGTCGGCAAGCGGGCGACACTGTGGGCGTATGATTTTGCGATGGATCTGGAGGAACTCCAGCGGCGGATCGAGACGCTGCCGTTTCGCGGGGCCAAAGGCACGACCGGCACGCAGGCGTCGTTTCTGGCGCTGTTTGAAGGCGATCATGCCAAGGTACGCAAGCTCGATGAGATGGTGGCCAAGGCATTCGGCTTTTCGCGCAGGTGCGTGGTCACGGGCCAGACCTACCCGCGCAAGATCGATAAATACATTGTCGATGTGTTGGCCTCGGCGGCCGCGTCGGCGCATAAGATGTGCAACGACATCCGACTGCTGGCCAATCTGAAAGAGCTGGAAGAGCCGTTTGAAACATCGCAGATCGGGTCCTCGGCGATGGCGTACAAGCGCAATCCGATGCGCTGCGAGCGAACGACGGGCCTGGCCCGGCTGGTGATGAGCCTGGCGTCCAGCCCGGCCATGACCTGCGCCGAGCAGTGGCTGGAGCGCACGCTGGACGATTCGGCCAACCGGCGGGTGAGCATTGCCGAGGCATTTTTGGCCGCCGACGGCATTCTGGAGATTCTCATCAATGTCGCATCGGGACTGGTGGTGTATCCGAAGGTCATTGCCGCTCGGGTCCAGGCGGAACTGCCGTTTATGGCGACGGAGAATATCCTGATGGCCGGGGTGCGGGCCGGCGGCGACCGGCAGCAGCTTCACGAGGCGATTCGCGTCCACTCCCACGCCGCGGCCGCACAGGTCAAACAGCACGGCCAACCCAACGATCTGATCGACCGCCTCAAAGCCGACGCCGCGTTTGCGAACGTCAACTTTGCCGACGTGATGAATCCCAAAGACTACATCGGCCGCGCCCCCGAACAGGTCGATGAATTCATTGCCGAAATCGTCACCCCCATCCGACGAAAATACCGAAACGTATTGAATAGAAAGGTAGAGTTAAAGGTATGAAGCAAAATTATTGGAAATATCGAATGGCAAGTGCCCTGGCTGCCGCGGCGGTGGTGTTGGTTATGGCGGCGCTGAGCGGGTGTGCGGCCACGTGCGGCTGCGGGCCGGTGTCCGCGGTCGAAGGGATCATTGCACCCGGTGCGGAACTGGTGGAGGTGTCTTCGGAATTTCGGTTTACCGAGGGGCCGACGGCAGACGCGGCGGGCAATGTGTATTTTACCGACCAGCCGAATGATCAGATTATGATTTACACCATTGACAAACGGCTTAAGACCTTTATGCAGCCGGCCGGCCGCAGCAACGGGATGGTCTTCGATTCCGACGGGATGCTGATTGCCTGCGCGGACGAACACAACGAGCTGTGGCGGATTAACGTGCGCACCAAAGAGCACCATGTCCTGGCGCAGCGCTATGACGGCGGTCTGCTGAACGGCCCCAACGACGCCTGGGTGCATCCGCAAAAAAGGTGGATCTATTTTACCGATCCCTTGTATCGGCGGCCATGGTGGGACCGCGACCCCGCCCCTGAACAATCCGTCGAGGGTGTCTATCGTATCGACGCCGACGGGACGAACCTGGTCCGCGTCATCGATGACCTGGTCAAGCCCAACGGCATCATCGGCACGCCCGACGGCAGGACGCTGTATGTGGCCGATATTCAGGATCGCAAGACCTGGGCCTATGCCATTGAGCCGGACGGATCACTGACGGGCAAGCGGCTGTTCTGCGAGCCGGGGTCCGACGGAATGACGCTGGATTGCTGCGGCAATTTGTATCTGACCGGCGACGGCGTGCTGGTGTTCAATCCCGACGGCGAACAGATTGAACACATCAAAGTCCCCCAGCGCTGGACGGCCAACGTGACCTTCGGCGGCAAAGACCGCCGGACGTTGTTCATCACCGCCGGCCCGGCCGTTTATACATTGCAAATGAACGTCTGCGGTGTGCAGTAATGAGAACACAATTCAAAAGGACGGTATGCAGTTGACTACGCAGACGACTTCGGCAAATCCAACGGACAACAGCCCCGCCAAAACGTACGCCTGGTGGCAATGGCATCGGCGGCTGTATGACTGGGTCATCGGCTGGGCGGATACGAAGTACGGCGTGCCGGCGCTGATTGTGCTGGCGATTGTCGAGCCGATTTGTGTGCCGATCCCGGCCGATGTGCTGGTGGTCGGGCTGGGCATGGGCAAGCCCCGCAAGGCGATTCATTACGGGCTGATCTGTTCGGTGTTTTCAGTGCTGGGCGGGACGATCGCGTTTCTGCTGGGGCTGGCGATCGGTCCGGAGCGGGTGGTGGCGTTCTTTGAGGCCGTCAGCGTCGGGCCGCTGGCGCTGGGCGACAAGGCGCAGTTGGCGCTGGAGTATTATCAGCGATACGACTTTTGGGCGATTGCCATCTCGGCGCTGACGCCGGTGCCGTATATGCTGTTTAGCTGGGTCGGCGGGATGGCCGAGGTGTCGCCGGTCAAGTTCATCGGCGTGAGTCTGGTGTTTCGAACGATGCGGTTCGGCGGCGAGGGGCTGCTGTTTCGTCTGTTCGGCCTGCGCGCTCGACAGCTCATCGAAAAATATTTCAACACTGCGACTGTCGTTCTGATTGTCCTGCTGGCCGGGCTGGTGTATCTTATCCGAAAACTCGGACATATGTTCGACTAAAAACACAGTACAAGCCAGATTAGCGGAAGGGTATGTTGCTCTTTCAGAACGAATCCGATGGAACGTCTTTAACCCAGGGCGTTGCCCTGGGCTAAAATTAAAGTGCACCTTCGGTGCGTCTTTTTGTTTCAGGATTTATGGAGTTGTTTATGAATGAGACACAAAAACAGACGTTGTTGCGGATTGCCAAGCGGGCGGTTGCCGCGGCCGTGAGGGGGAGCGCACCGCCGGCGGAGGTGTGCGACGATCCGGCGCTGAACGAGCCGCGGGGGTGTTTTGTGACGCTGAAAAACGGCGCGCAGTTGCGCGGCTGCATCGGACAGTTTGAGGCCGAAAAACCGCTGTGTCAGATGGTCGCGCAGATGGCCGTTGCCGCGGCCCGCCGCGACCCGCGTTTTGTGCACGACCCGATTACGACAGCCGAACTGTCCGATCTGCATATTGAGATTTCGGCCCTGACGCCGATGCAAAAAACCGACGATCCCCTGAGCCTGCGGCTGGGCATCGACGGCATTTATATCACCGACGGTCTGCACAGCGGCTGCTTTCTGCCCCAGGTGGCGACCGAGACCGGCTGGAGTAAAGAAGAATTCCTCGGTTATTGCTGTGCCCATAAAGCCGGGCTGGACTGGGACGCCTGGAAACAAAAAGACATCGAAACCTACCTGTTCAGCGCCGAGGTTTTCGGGGCGATGTGGAATGAGATTGAAGATTGAAACCGAAAGGATACAGAATCATGTCGAATATCCATCAGAAAGTTGGCTTGGTTATGTTGGCGGCAGCGGGGGGGCTGGGGTTTGTCGGGTGTGTGGAACCGGAGCCGAGCGAGCCGGCGATGTCGGGCAATCCATTGTTTGAGGGGTGGTATGCCGATCCGGAGGCGATCATTTACGACAAGACGTACTGGATTTTCCCGACGTATTCGGATGAGTACGACAAGCAGCTTCATTTTGACTGTTTTTCGTCCGAGGATCTGGTGACGTGGACCAAACATGAGCGTATCCTGGACAGCGAGCGGGTCACGTGGGCACGGCGGGCGATGTGGGCGCCGGGCGTGATTGAAAAGGACGGCACGTACTACTTGTTCTTTGCGGCCAATGACGTGCACCCGGGGCAGGTTGGCGGTATCGGCGTGGCGGTGGCCGACCGGCCGCAGGGGCCGTATCACGATCTATTGGGCCGGCCGCTGATTAACGACATTGTCAACGGCGCGCAGCCGATTGACCAGTACATCTTTCGCGACGAGGACGGGACGCATTATATGTACTACGGCGGATGGAGGCACTGCAATGTGGTCAAGCTCAATGACGAATTTACCGATCTGGTACCGTTCGACGACGGGAGCCTTTATAAAGAGGTTACCCCTAAAGGCTATGTCGAGGGGCCATTTATGTTCAAAAAGGATGGGAAATACTATTTTATGTGGTCCGAAGGCGGCTGGGGCGGGCCGGATTACAGCGTGGCTTATGCGATTGCCGATTCGCCGCTGGGGCCGTTCGAACGCATTGACAAGATCCTCAAGCAGGATCCGAACGTGGCCACCGGCGCCGGCCATCATTCGGTGCTGCATGTGCCCGGCACAGACCGGTGGTACATTGTCTATCACCGCCGTCCGCTGACCGAGACGCACCATAATCACCGCGTGACCTGCATTGATATAATGGAATTCGACCGGGACGGATTCATCAAGCCGGTTCAGATCACGTTTGAGGGCGTGCCGGCTCAGCGGATCCCCTGAAAATCACGGTAACGAGGATGTTGTTGCTTTTGGGGAGCAGAACAGTGATAATATAGGACTAAAATAATGCGAACTTATGCTGCCTCTTGTGGGTATCAACGAATTATCATTCTCAATTTGACCGATGGTCAGCTTGAGAGATCACAAATCAAAGAGTATAGATCAAAATTGAGGATTCGCCCTTTAGAGCGAGCCTTCATTACGGCTTTTTTGAGAACACTGTAACATCTTTTATAGACTATAGTTATATCATAATGGATTCGGTTTTCGGTCAGTTTAAGTTACAATCGTGGTATGAGAAACGGAGTTGTGTATCCGGAATAATTTATTAAGACAGGATGTGTTAAGTCGGGTTTTTCCGAAACAAAGAAGTTTCTTGACACAAACGGTTGTGTTTGCTATTATAGGACTTCTTGATGTGTATGCCGCGTCCATAAAACGCGATAGTGGTGCCACGAACGCGACAGCGAGGCGGAGGGTTAACCGAATGAATGGATCGACATCTGGAGTGCAGGTGACGAAAACTAATGGACTATTATTTCCAGGCTATAGGCGACGGCTCTGTGGGGCGTCAATGCCTCTATTGACTGTTCTGATCCTCTGTTTTCTGATGGGGTGGATGGGCTGCGCATCGCCTTCTGTTTCCTCTTTTATTTCGCCCGCCTCAGATTCGTCATCGTCGAAGTTGACGACCCCTGAAGGGCTTGCGGAGTATTTACGAGCCGAGCCGACCGTGCGGCACGTTCACGCATGGGACAATCCTTACGGCCAGGGTGTGGAGATTGAAACCGCCCACTACCGTATTCATTCAACTCTCCTGGAGCCGCTGATGCTGCGCCAGGTGCCGTCTTTTCTTGAGTCGGCATTTCGGGCGTACCAAAGTCAACTGACCCGGCCGCTGACCAGTTCCGAGCCGCTGGTCGTGTACTTGTTCGGTACGCGCGACCAGTGGGAAGCCTTCACTCGCGATACCGCCGGCGACAATGCGGATGTTTACCTTCAAATCCAGGCCGGGGCGTATGTCGCCGACGGCGTATGTGTGGCGTATGATATCGGTCGTCGGCAGACCTTCTCGGTGCTCGGCCATGAGGGCTGGCATCAATTTACCCAGCAGTATTTTGCTTATCGTCTGCCAAGCTGGCTGGATGAGGGCATTGCCACATTGTTTGAGACTTGCCGCTATGAGCGGGGCCGGTTTGTCTTTCAGCCGACGTCCAATATGATGCGGCTCGGCACGCTCAAGCTGCAATCGCTTGAGGGACGGCTGATTTCTCTCAATGAGCTGCTGGTGCTCCATCCCGGGCAAATGCTCAGCGGCTACAACGGCGATCCTCACGGGGCGGCGTCGTTTTATGCGCAGGTGTATGCCCTGGTTCGCTTTTTGCGCGAGGAAGGATATGGTATGCGCCTGCGGGCTTATCATGCCATGCTGCATGGGGCGGCGCACGGCGACTGGCCGATGGATGAGAGACTGCTTCGTATCGCCGCCGATCGCGATATGGCCCTGACCGTCGGCTGGAATATACAGATTTCCCGTGCCTTGTTTGCCCATTATTTCGGAAAGGATCCGGCTGTGATGGATCAAGAGTATCAGGCGTTTTGCCGGAAGATCACCTATCCGATCCAGCTCCAAGCGATGCAAATTATTCCCGCCGAGTGATATTTCTTGCGATTTTCGGGTGTTTTCGCTACACTTTTTTGCCGATTCATAGAAGCGGCGGCCGAATCATATAGTGTTCGAGAATTCAGGTTTTGAATTTGTATAGCGAGAGCAGCCAATGGAACATGTCTTGATTAAATCTGCCGGCGGCATCGGTCGGGATTTTGTGCCTTCGGAGTATCTGCGTTCCGGGCAGGATGAGTACACCCTTCGCAATCAGCAAAACCCTCAGCCGCTCCCGCCGTGGCGTCATCTGCGCGCCGATGAGCTGGAACAGCTTGTCAAAAACGGCAATAACGCTGAGAACTGGGATGAACTGCTGGTGACCGACGAGTTTGACCCCGGCCAGGTGAAGAACAGCAGTTTTTTCGGCCTGGTTCGAATCGGTCGATTGTGCAGCGCGGTGCTGGAGCATCACGACCTGCAGCTTCCGACGGGTATCTGGAACAGTCAGATTGTCGCCTGCGACATCGGCAATGACGCGGCGATTCACAATGTCAGTTATCTGGCGCACTACATCATCGGCGACCGGTGTATTCTGGCCAATATCGACGAGATGCACACGACCAACCACGCCAAATTCGGAAACGGTATCCTCAAAGACGGTGAGCCGGAGTCGGTGCGCGTCTGGCTGGATCTGATGAATGAGGCCGGAGGTCGTCGTGTGATGCCGTTTGACGGAATGATTGCGGCGGACGCCTATCTGTGGGCCAAATACCGCGATGACACGGCGATGCAGGAGAAGTTCAAACACTATACGCAGAATAAATTTGATGCCCGGCGGGGGTATTACGGAACGGTGGGCGATCAGTGCGTGATCAAAAACTCGCGGATTCTCAAGGATGTCAAGATCGGCTCGCACGCCTATATCAAGGGCGCCAACAAGCTCAAAAATCTGACTCTCAATTCCTCGTCTCAGGAACCCACGCAGATCGGCGAAGGCGTCGAGCTGGTCAACGGCATTATCGGCTACGGCTGCCATATTTTTTACGGCTGCAAGGCGGTGCGGTTTGTGCTGGCCGACCATTCGAATCTCAAGTACGGCGCGCGGCTGATTAATTCCTTTCTGGGCGACAACTCGACGATTTCCTGCTGCGAGGTGCTGAACAATCTGATTTTTCCGGCGCACGAACAGCATCATAACAATTCATTTTTGATTGCGGCGGTCGTGCTGGGCCAGAGCAACATGGCCGCCGGGGCGACCATCGGATCGAATCACAACAGCCGGGCCAATGACAATGAGGTTCAGGCCGGGCGCGGCTTTTGGCCGGGACTGTGTACGAGCATCAAGCATTCCAGCCGGTTCGCGTCGTTTGTACTGCTGGCCAAGGGCGATTATCCGGCGGAATTGGATATTCCGCTGCCGTTCAGCCTGCTGAATAACAACGTGTCCTGTGATCAGCTTGAGGTGATTCCGGCGTTTTGGTGGCGGTCGAATATGTATGCACTGGCGCGCAATTCGTGGAAATTTCAAAGTCGCGACAAACGCCTGAAGAAAGTCCAGCATATTGAGATCGACCCGCTGGCGCCGGATACGGTTGAAGAGATTCTCAGCGCTCGCAGGCTGCTGGCGTTGTGGACGGGCAAGGCCGCCGCCCGCCGAGCGGGACAATCGGTCGATGCCTTAAGCGAGGATGCGTTGATCCGGCAGGGGCGTGCGTTGCTGAACGGCCCGGCCGAGGCAGTCAACGGCCTTGAGGTGCTCGGCGAACACCTGGAAAAATCATCTCGCAAGGCGGTCATTTGCAAGCCGCAGAAAGGCGATGAAGCCTACGTGCAGATGCTCTATTATTACGCCGTGCGCAACGTGCTGGCATATATGCAGGCCAATCCCGAAGCGGATTTTGAGGCGGTACAGAAGGCGCTGCGCGGCCCGCGCGTCGCCCAGTGGGTCAATCTGGGCGGTCAGCTTGTGCCGGCCGGCGATGTGGATAAGCTGCGGGCCGATATCGGTGCGGGCGTGCTGGATTCGTGGGAGGCGATTCACCGTCGCTATGACCAGTTGTGGGCGGCCTATCCGCTGGAAAAACAGAAACACGCCTTTGCCGTGCTGTGCGGGCTGTACGAGACCGAGATGCTCAGCCGGACGCAATGGCTTGATGCGCTGAGGCAATCGGTTGCGATACAGGAGCTGATTTGCCGTCGGGTGTATGACTCGCGAAAAAAGGATTTTGACAATCCCTTCCGGCAGGCGACGTATCGCCATCTTGAGGAGATGACCGCTGCTATTGGTACGGTCCAGGATAATGAATTTGTTCGGCTCGTGCAGGAGCAAACCGAGCAGTATAAGCAGCAGGTTGAACGCTTGCTCAAAAAGGAGGTAAACTAAACAACAGCGCGGCGGCGCGAGCCGCCCGATGGGGCGTAGCGCTGTGAATGACGCAACCACCCCTGTCCTGCTGACGCAGGACATCCCCTCCTTGGTAAGGAGGGGAGCACATTACAACAGCGCGGCGGCGCGAGCCGCCCGATAGGGCGTTGCCCTGGGCTGGTTTATATTGCCCCTTCGGGGCGAAAGAGAATTTGCTGAAATCATTAACCAAATTCAAACTATTGCAGAAATGAGGGCACACATGAACACACAGGATCAAAGATACGCACAGTATGCGTTGGTACAGGAGATGATGGAGACGGTCGGCATTGTCAGGGAATTTGACCGCGAACAGGCCAAGGACGCGGCCGCTCGGGTCGCTTCGGTCGGTCGGCTGCTGATGACCGGCGAGGGGTCCAGCCGCATTTTCCCGGCCAAGAACGCGATTCGCAAAGCGCTGACGCGGGGGCTGGATGTGAGTCTGCACACCGAAGGTTCGCGGCAGGCGTTTCAATACGATCTGTCGAAGTTTGCGGTGTTCTGCGCGTCCAATTCGGGTCGGACGAAGGAAGTGGTGCTGCTGGCGAAAAAACTGGCCGAGTCGGGCAACGCCAATCGATTTGGACTGACGGCCAATGCCGGCACGCTGCTGGAGGAGGCCTGCACGCAAACATTTGTCCTGACATGCGGCTGGGAGCAGGCGGTCGCAGCGACGAAAAGCGTCGTCGAACAGGCGCTCTTTTACGAGTCCATCGTAAGGCACATCGACGGGTCGATTGACGCCTTGGCCTGTGCGGCGCTGGCGGACAAGATCGAAACCGCCCTGACGCTGCCGATTGAGGCCGCGATCGTCAAGGCTGCCGCCGCAGCGCCGACGATCTATTTTGCCGGCTACAATGACGGGGTGGCCGAGGAATTGACGCTCAAGACCAACGAGATTACCCGCAAAAAGAGCGACTTTCTCGAAGGAACCTACGCCGTTCACGGCATCGAAGAGGTGATGGACCCGCAGGATGTGGTATTTGTGGTCGATCCGATTGCCGATGAGGAAGAAAAATTTGAGGACGTACTCGTCAAGGGCGTCGGGCTGAAGGTCGTGGCCATTGCCGCTCGCGATACCCGTTTTGAGACAATCCGCGTGCCGGATGCCGGGGCGCTGAATCCGTATGTGTTCCTGTGTGCGGGCTGGAATCTGCTGGTCGAAATCGGTATGGCACTGAACATCAACCTTGACAAACCGCAGCGTGCCCGTAAAGTCGGCAATGAGTTAATCGTATAGCAAGTAGGGACAACAAAGACGGAACCGGTATGAAAGTTTCATTGAATCAGAAGATTTTGAGTCGAAACGACCAATTTGCCCAAAAAAATCGAGCCTTTTTTGCTGAAAACGGCATTTTGTGTCTGAATGTGATTTCCTCGCCCGGTTCGGGCAAGACGACGCTGCTGGCCCGGACCATCCGGCGGCTGCACGATCGATTGCACATGGCGGTGATCGAAGGCGACATCCGTACCGATCACGATGCCCAACGGATTCGGGAAACCGGTGCTGAGGCGGTTCAGATCGAAACGCAGGGGGCCTGCCATCTCAGCGCCGAGCAGGTTGCCACGGCCCTGAAAGCGATGGATGCGGCCTCAAAAGATATTATTTTTATCGAAAATGTAGGAAATTTGGTGTGTCCGTCCGCCTTTGATCTGGGCGAATCGGGGCGGGTGGTGCTGTTGAGTGTGCCGGAAGGCGACGACAAGCCCGCCAAATATCCCGGGACGTTTGCGGGAGTGGATGTGGTGCTCATCAACAAGATTGACCTGATGGACTATATCCCGTTTCGGTTGGAGCGGGTGCTGGCCGATATTCAGGCTGTCAATCCTGATGCATCGATTTTGCAGGTCTCTGCTGAAACCGGACAGGGGTTTGACACCTGGTGCGACTGGCTGATTGGGCGACACGCCAAACCGTCTTAAAAGTAAATGCGAGGCCAACGTTCCGAAAGGCTGGCTTCACCCCGGTCTCAGGCTTTTCGCGTCGCGGCGCAAAATTGGCCCATCAGCGTCATCGCCTCGTTGAGTCGTTCCGGTGAGCCGTCCAGTTTGGCATAGGCGTCGATGAGCTTGACCAGTTCCGGGTCGGGGTCTTTTTCGCCGTAGCGGTGGGCGGTGTTGACGATGCCGGCGTCCAGTCCGTATTCCATCGCCTTGGCGACATAGGCACGGCAGATGCCGATCTTGCGTCCCGGCAGGTCGCGGCAGCAGTTGCTGATGCCCAGCGAACAGTGGCAATCTTTCATCTGCGGATCATTCTTGATGCGTTTGATGGTTTCAAACGCCCGATAGGTGTACCCCGGCACGCCCGGCTCCATCGGCATATCAATGGCGATCGGGAAGACGGTCGAGTCAAAGAATATCTCGTGAGGCTTAAAGCCGTGCTGCATCGCCTTGTCGAACAGGGTTTTGGCCAGACTGACCAATTCCTCAACCGAATGCGAACCGCCGGGGCCGGTGGGTTTGTCTTCACTGACCAGCAGCCCGATGAAGGCAAAGTCGTATTCCTTTTTCAGCGGCATCATCGCATCGGCGGTATAGACCTTGATCGAGTTCAACAGCGGCGGCTTGACGGCCTGATCGGTATTGTACCATTCCTTCAGGCCGGCCTTGAGCACATCGTCGTTGCTGCTGTCTGCGCACAGCGGCACGCCTTTGCCCCAGCGGCGTACGAGACGGGCGTACTGCACCATCATCTTCACCGCCCGCTGCGGATCGGTCTCGCCGAAGGCGTCCAGGTTGACGGCGATATAAGCGGCTCCGTCGTCGGCCTGCTGTTCAATCAGGGCGCGGATATAATCCAGCGGACCGCTGGAGGCGGTATAGGCGTCCGGGCCGAGGGCGTCCAGCTCGCGCATCACCTGTCCTGTTTTCGGAATTGAGGCGTGAATGGCCTCACCGATGCCGAGCAGCGGTGTTGTCATCGTATGATCCTTTCCAAACAGATAATTAATAATCGAACTGGTATGTTCCAGTTCCGGCTTGCGCGGGCGGTTAATCTGCCGGCGCAGTGTCTGGCGCCCGTTCGGTTCAGCGGCGGCGGAATCATAAATTTTTTCGCCGATACACAGCCGTTCAAGGTTATTGCCGCACCGGCCGTCAACCGTGGCATCGCCGCACGGGGCATTGTCCAGCCCTTTTTCACAGCCGCCGATTGTACAATAGCTGAAGTTTTCGGGCAAGTAGCAATCGCCGCATTCTTCGCATTCGAACAGCCAGTACTTGATCGGTTTTTCGATCCCGTTAAAGGCCTTGTTGCTGAAACTGCCGTCGCGGTCGGCTCGAAACGCCCGCAGCGTTGCCCGAAACGCCCGAAAACCGCAATACGTCGGGTCCAAAATCGCCCGGTGCATGAGGTTAAAGAACCGTTCGTTGCATTTTTTCTTCGGCGCCGATAACGCCGTCTGTTTGCCGTTGTCGTCATACAGATAGAACGCCTTTTCAGCGGGCCAGCAGAGGTTGTCTTTGTATTGTTCCCACTGATCGCCGATTTCGGCGGCTCGATTGAGGATGCGCATAAAAATCTCAACGTCGTGAACACCGCCGATGTCCACGCCTGCGGCCCCGATGGCCTTGTACATGGCGGTCTGCTGGGCGGCGCGTTCAATGTGCTCATCAACGCTTTCGGATTGCAGTCGAGCCAGCAGGGCGTCGCTGACGTAACAGCCGGGCAGCTTGATGTCGTGCATCAGCCGCGGCGCCGGTGTGCGGGTGGTCAGCCAATAGACATTCCCGATGACCGGGGTGTCGATGGCGTTGTCCTTCAGGTAGCGCATCAGCTCGACGGACTTTTTCCAGTCCCAGCCGACCTGGGTAATAAGAAACTGCGCTCCGGCGGCGATTTTTTTTTCCATTTTATAGTACTGCTGCATCAGCGAGGCCTCGGTGTACTTGAACGGCGAAACCGCCGCCCCGGCAAAAAAGCGATGCACGGCGTCCCATTGGCCGGATTTGGCCTTGAGCAGCGCGTCGCGATTGAGTTTCTGAATCATCGCCAGCAGGCCGACCGATTCGACCTCGAAGACGCCCTTGGCCGTCAGCGGTTTATCGCCGGTCAGGGCCAGCACGCTTTCGATGCCGCGCGTGCGGTAGCCGACCAGTGTACTGATCAGCGCATCGGTATTGCTGTCTTTGCAGCTGATATGGGGGATATAGTCCAGGCCGTCCAGCAGTCCGTCAGCGGCCATCACCGCCAGGGCGTCGGCCGGATCGAGATTGGCCGCGCCGCCGGGGTTTTGGGGGAATGTGATGCCGGCAAAGTGGAACCCCTGCGGCATTTGTTTGTCCGATGTTTGCCAGTCCTTCAGGAACTGAACAAACGGTCCAACCTGATAGCCCGGCCCGCTGGTCAGCTCGGCTGTAACTGCAAATTTACCCGCCTTCAGATAGTCCCGAAGCCGCTGTCCTGCCATTGCTTTGTCTCCTGACCCAAAGTTTTCACATCCATACTAAATTGTCTGCGGGTTGATGATACCGGTTTTGGGGCCGGAAAAATACCAAAATTACCCGTATTTCTACACTTATCTTGCTGTCCACCGAAAATCTCAAGGCAAGCAGCATTCAAATTCCACCATTTTTTTCTTGACTTGTGAACCGTTGTTCATTACGGTGAACGGCCATTCATTTATTACAGATAAGGTGAATCTATGGGACAATTATCCCAAAAACGACAGGCATTTACAGAGCAGTATATTCGGGAGTCGGCGTATGCGGCGGTGCTTGAAGTCCTTAAAAAATATGGACTTGAGAAATTAACCGTGCAGCGGGTGGCGGCGGCGGCCGGCATTGGAACAGGGACGTTGTATAACTATTTCAAGGACAAAGACGCCTTGCTGGTTTACACCGCGGTTCGGCTCTTTGATCAGATTCGCCATCATCAGCGCGAGGCTGTCGGGGCGGCCAAGACGCCGGCCAAAAAGTTGTATGCTCTTTTGGAAGCGACATTTACGTTTTTTTCACGAAATATCGCGTATTTTCGTTTTTTGGATCAGGCACAAGTCTATTGCAAGATCGATATGGCTGTCAAACACGACCATGTCAATCGGGAAAAGGTGCTGATGTCAAGCATCATTCAAAAGGGAGCCGAGGACGGCCTTTTTAAGGCGGTCAATCCGAAAAAAGCGGCTGATTTTTTCCAGCGTGCCATGATCGGGACGCTGTGTATGGTGCCTGAACTGGGCGACTTTGACCCGCAGCGCGAGGCGGCGTCATTGCTGAAGATGTTTCGCGTGTATTTGTCGCCGTCCAACGGGTGAAATCGGGGCACAAGAGGTTTGAAGGCAGCCTGTGGTGTGTTTATAGTGAAAAGGATTAACCAATGTTGAACTCTTTGAAGTCTTTATGCGGACCGGGCGTGGCCGGGCTGGCACTGCTGGCCGTGGTCGGCTGCACGGTTGGGCCGGATTATGAGCGGCCGGAGATGGAACTGCCGCAGCAGTGGAGCGGTACGGCGCCGACCGAGCCGGTTGATGTGGCGGCCCTGGAGCAGTGGTGGACGGCCTTTGAGGACCCGGTGTTGACCGATCTGATTGCCCGGGCCGATGAAGGCAGCCTGGACTTGCAGGCGGCCGTGGCGCGGATTGAGCAGTCCCGAGCGCAGCGCGCCTACGCTGCCGGCGAGCAATGGCCGGCGGTGGACGCGACCGGCGGCTATATCCGCACTCGTTCCAGTGCCAACGGGATGACGGCGATCGGGGGCGAACACAGCCTTTACACCGCCGGATTTGATGCCTTCTGGGAGCTGGACTTGTTTGGTCGGATTCGTCGGACGGTGGAGTCGGCTCAGGCGGCTCTGGAACAAAGCGTGGAGGATTATCACGATGTTCGTTTGAGCTTACGCGCCGAGGTGGCGCGAAATTATATTGAACTTCGCACGGCTCAGGCACGGCTTCACTATGCCGCGGCCAATGTTGACATTCAGCGCAAAATGCTTGAGCTGACCCAAAACCGCTACGCCGCCGAGATCGCACCGGAGCTGGATGTGGTCCAGGCACAACTGATTCTGGCCAATACCGAGTCGGAAATCCCCTCGCTTCGAATTGCCGAGACTGCGGCGATCAATCGGCTGGCGGTGCTGGTGGGTACTACGCCCCACACCCTGAGAACCAAACTGCTTGAGCCGGGTACGCTGCCGGAGCTCCAGACGCCGTTGAGAGCCGGACTGCCGGCCGAGCTGCTGCGCCGTCGTCCCGATATCCGCAGCGCCGAGCGGGCGCTGGCGGCGCAGACGGCGCGCATCGGACTGGCCGAGGCGCAGCGGTATCCGTCATTTTCGCTGGCCGGAACACTGGGAGTGGAAGCATTGCAGTTTTCGGATATAGGTAATTGGTCGAGCCGGACGTTTGGTTTTGGTCCCCAGGTACGGTGGACGTTGTTCGACGGCAATCGTCTGCGCAGTCTGGCGGCGGTTGAAGAAGCCCGTACGAAACAGCTTGCCGCGGCGTATGAGGCGACCGTGCTGCGGGCCGTGGAAGAGGTGGAAAACGCCCTGGTCGGTTTGGTTCAGGAACAGCAGCGGGCCGCAGCGCTGAGGCGGTCGGTCCAGGCGGCGCGCGATTCGCTTGAGAAAGTCGAAACACTGTATCGCAATGGGCTGACCAATTTCCAAAATGTACTCGATGTGCAGCGGTCGCTGTCGCAGCAGGAAGATCGGCTGGCTGTCAGCGAGGGCCAGATTATACAGCAGACCATTGCGCTGTACAAGGCACTTGGCGGCGGCTGGGATGTGCAGAACAATCAACAGGACTCATTTTGATAAGGACAGGGTTTATGGCGATATTGAAGAAAATTATTATTTGGCTGATTCTGATTTTGATTGTCGGCGGCTTGGGATTTGGAGGCTACTGGTACTGGACTATGCGGCAAGGCGTCATGGAAATGATCGCTCAGTATGCCGCCGGCGGCGGAACAGAGGGTCCGGTCCCGCTGCCGGTCGATGAATGCACCATTAAAGATGTTACCGACTTTCTGGAGTTTACCGGCACGACCGAGGCGGTCAATGTAGTTGAGATTCGTGCTCGTGTGGAAGGCTATCTTGAGCAGATTCACTTTACCGACGGCAGTCTGGTCGAAAGGGATCAGTTGTTGTTTACGATTGAGCCGGATATTTATCGCTCCCGTCGCGATGAGGCCTTATCGGCATTGAACGCCGCCCAAACCGAATTAAAGCGAGCGGAGGAAGATTTGGAGCGTATCCAAAAGGCCGTCAGCAGCGGTTCGGTCAGCCGTCAGGAACTGACCCGCGCTCAGGCCGCCTACGACACGGCGCAGGCGCAGGTGCTTGGCGCTCAGGCCGCGCTGGAGATGGCCGAGCTGAATCTCAGTTATACCGCGATTCGCAGTCCCATTACCGGTCGCATCGGTCGGCGGCTGGTGGACGTGGGCAATCTGGTCGGCGCATTGGATCGTACCGTCTTGACCACAGTTCGGCAGGTTGATCCGATGTATGTATTTTTTTATATCAGTGAGCATCTGCTTGAAGGTGATCTGCTGCGCCGGCTTCAGGGCGGTGATGATGTGAAACCAATGACCGTTCAAGTCGGACTGCCCAATCAGGATGGGTATCCGTATGAGGGAGTGGTTGATTTTCTGGACAATACCGTTGATCCGCGTACCGGTACGGTCTATATTCGCGGCCGACTGGCCAATGAGGATGGCTCGCTGTTGCCGGGGATGTTCGTGCGGGTCAGTCTGCCGGTACGGCAGCGTAAGAACGCGGTGTTGATTTCAGAACAGGCGGTGCATACCGATTTGAGCGGTAAATATGTGCTGATCGTTGACCAGGACAATACGCTCCAGCGACGTGATATTCAACTTGGCACCAGTTACGGTTCGCTGCGTTTGGTCACGGATGGATTAGACGGCAGTGAGACATTCATTATTGGCGGGTTTCATATCGCCCGGCCGGGTATGCCGATTCAGCCGATCAGCGGCGACCAGATGCCGTCGGAGGCGACGGGGGCCATGGGGGCCCGTGTTGTTGATGATCAGTCGGATGCGGCAGAACCAAAGCAAACCGAGGATTGATACGGTGTTGCACAAATAGCATAAAGTATGGAATTAAAAACCTGACAACTTAACAGGATCATTTTATGTTCAGTAAGTTTTTTATTGATCGGCCGATTTTTGCAAGTGTCATTGCGATTGTCATTTTGCTGGTGGGGCTGATTTGTTTGCCGCTGCTGCCGGTGGAAAAGACGCCGGATATTACCCCGCCGACCGTGATGGTGCAGGCAACCTATCCCGGTGCCAATGCCGAAACGGTGGCCGAAACGGTGGCTACGCCCCTGGAAGAGGCCATCAACGGAGTGGACGGGATGATCTATATGTCCTCCAACAGCAGTGATAACGGGATCATGCAGTTGACAGTGACATTTGAGGTGGGAACGGACATCGATATGGCCACGGTGCTGGTACAGAACCGTGTGGCGTTGGCTGAGCCGTTGCTGCCGGAAGAAGTCATTCGTCAGGGAGTGACCACCCAGAAGCGTTCGACTAATATTGCAATGATGCTGTCTTTTTACGCCGAAGAGGGCCGGTTTGACGACATCTATATGAGCAACTATATCACATTATACGTGAAAGACGTTCTGTCTCGCGTGCCGGGAGTTGGCGAAGTCAGCCTGATGGGTGCCAAGAGTTTCGGTATGCGCATCTGGCTGGATCCGACGCGCCTTCGCGCCCACGACCTGACGACCGACGACGTGCTGGCGGCGATTCGGGAACAGAATATCCAAGTGGCTGCCGGCCAGATCGGCGGTATGCCCAGCCCGACGGATCAACAGTTTCAATTTACAGTCAAAACACTGGGACGGTTGAGCACCGCTCAAGAGTTTGAGGATATTATCATCCGCTCGGATCCGGGCGGTCGTCTGCTTCGGCTCGGTGAGGTGGCGCGGGTGGAATTGGGCGCTGAGGAATATTTCTGGAATGCGCGTTATATGGGCCAGCCCACAGTTGTGGTAGCGATTTACGCGATGCCGGGGGCCAATGCGCTGGAGGTGGTGGACGGTGTGCGCGAGGCGCTGGCTGAACTGGCGCCGTCATTTCCCGAAGGGCTGTCTTATACTGAACCGTACAGTCCGACGTTGTTTATTCGCGAATCTATCCGTGAAGTGGTCAATACCCTCATGTTGGTGGTGGCTCTGGTGGTGATGACGGTGTTTGTCTTTCTGGCTGACTGGCGAGCGACACTGATTCCATCGATTTCCATTCCTGTGGCGCTGATCGGGACATTTGCGCTGATGATGGCATTAGGAATGTCGATCAACACGATGACGCTGTTCGGATTGGTGCTGGCGATTGGGATTGTGGTAGATGATGCGATTGTGGTGGTGGAAAATACGGTGCGTATTATTGCTGACGAGGGCCTGCGGCCCAAAGAAGCGGCCGCCAAAGCGATGCGTCAGGTCACCGGCCCGATTGTTGCGACCACGCTGGTGCTGACCTCTGTGTTTGTGCCGACGGTACTGTCCGGCGGTATTACCGGAATGCTGTATCAGCAATTTGCGTTTACGATCGTGGTGGCCGTTTGGATTTCGTCAACGATTGCGCTGACGCTCAGCCCGGCCTTATGCGGGGTGTTGCTGCGCAGCAAAGAGAAAGAACATGGTGGTATCTTCAAACTGTTTGATCGGTTTATGCGGCGAACGACTTCTATCTATGCGGATATCGTCAAGATCATTATCCGCAAAACAGCGATTGGATTGCTGCTGTTTGCGATTGCGACAAGTGTGGCGGTGGTTGGGTTTGATCGTCTTCCGACGGGATTTTTGCCGGAAGAAGATGAAGGCACGATCATGATCGGCGTGCGTCTTCCGGAAGGGGCGTCGCTGCGGCGGACGGATAAGGTGATGTTGCAGATTGATGAGATTCTCAGGCAGACTGAAGGCGTTGCTGAATATGTTACCATCAGCGGGTTTTCGATGCTGGATATGGGGATTGCGTCCAACGGCGGGGCGTGTTTTGTGAATTTGGAGCCGTGGTCAAAACGCACTGCTCCGGCGCTTCATATTAAGCAAATCATTCAGCGCCTTCAGGGGCAATTGGGTGCGATTCCCGAAGCACTGGTTCTGGCGTTGCAGCCGCCGCCGATTATGGGGATAGGCATCGCGGGCGGTTTTGAGGTGCGTGTTCAGGACCGGGGCGGAGCCGGGCTGGCGGCTCTGGCCCAAACCGGCAATGCGTTTCTTCAGAACGCCATGGCCGATCCGGTGATTACGCGTTTGAATAATTCGTTTCGAGTGAACGTACCGCAATTGTATATCGATGTGGATCGCGTCAAGACACAAACAATGGATGTTCCTTTGGGAACGTTGTTTAACACGCTTCAAACCTATTTGGGCAGTACGTATGTCAATGACTTTAATCTGTACGGTCGCACGTTTCGTGTAATTGCACAGGCCGAGCCGCATTTTCGGGCGTCGGCCGACGATATCGGGCGGCTGGAAGTGCGTAACCGCACCGGCCAGATGGTTCCGATTCGAACACTGGCGACGATTCGTGACACGGCCGGACCGCAGTCGATTACACGATATAATATGTATCCAGCTACGACCATCACCGGAAATCCTCAACCGGGCTACAGTTCCGGGCAGGCGATTGCCCGCGTGGCCGAATTGCTGGAGGAGACGTTGCCTGAGACAATGGGCTATGAGTGGTCGGGGATGAGCCTTCAAGAAATTGAAGCGGGCGGTAAAACCATTTATCTGTTCCTGCTGGCGGCGTTATTTGCCTATCTGTTTTTGGCAGCGCAGTATGAAAGCTGGTCGATTCCAATTGCGATTGTGCTGTCGGTACCGCTGGGGCTTCTCGGAGCGGTCGGTTTTACCTGGCTGAGAATGTTTGACAACAATATTTATATGCAGATGGGAATCGTTTTGCTGATCGGTGTAGTTTGCAAGACGGCCATCCTGCTGGTGGAGTTTGCCAAACAGCACCACGAAGAGGGCTATTCGGTCTATGAGTCGGCCATTGAGGCGGCGCGTTTGCGGTTTCGTCCGATTTTAATGACGGCATTGACAACCGCGTTGGGGATGCTGCCATTGGCGATTGCCACCGGTGCCGGTGCCGAGGCGCGAAAATCATTGGGAACCACTGTATTCGGCGGTATGATTGCTGCGACGGTTCTCGGTGTGTTTATGATTCCGGTTTTTTACGTCGTCGTGCAGCGCACCAAGGAAAAGGCGGTCGATATCGAGCACAAAATCGAAGATGCCGCGACGCATTGGCCGGGATAGGCCTGCACGAAATATCCAGTGTGGAAGAATTGTTTCAGGAGCTTGATACATGAGAATTGTTTGGAAGGAGCAGTATATCAATTCAATTCTATCGTCTCAAATTGTTTCCGGCTGGTATTTACTGGTGACATAGACCGCCTGGGGGGCCAGCAGGTTGGGCAAAAGCCGCACCGGCCAGATGGACTTTTTGCCCAGCGGAATGCGTTTTTCGACCTTGATATCCAGCTCGGCGCAGAAGCGGTCAAAATCCTTCAGCGACAGGACATGGATATTGGGTGAATTGTACCAGCGAAACGGCAATTGCCGCGTTTGCGGCGCCCGACCGCCGAAAAGCAATTGCAGCCGACAGAGCCAGTGGGCGAAGTTCGGAAAACTGACGATGACTTTGCGTGCGACGCGATGCAGCTCAATGAGCACCTTTTGCGGATCGCGCAGCGTCTGAATGGTCTGTGATAAGACGGCGTAGTCAAACGTGTCATTGGGATACATTTCCAGTCCGCGTTCGATGTCGCGATGAATCACGGACAGGCCCCGCTGTGTGCAATGAATGACCATATCCTCATCAATCTCAATCCCCTCGCCGAGGATGTTTTTATCTTCAATCAGCCGGGCCAGCAGCTCGCCGTCTCCGCAGCCCAAATCCAGCACACGGCTACCCGGTTCGATAAGCGAATCGATTAATTCGTAGTCCACCCGGGCGCGTTTGGCGCGTTCAAACATTTTGAACTTGTTCGGTCCGTTTTTGTGTTCAGCCACAATACGACGGCCCGTCCGGATGCGCTGCAGGGTGCTGTTCAAAAAGCCGCCGATCAGCGCACCGAGTTTTTCGGCCTCCAGCAAAAATGCATCGTGTCCGTATGACGATTCAATGTTGCAGTATGTTACGTCTTTTCCTTCGGCGGCCAGCGCCTCGACGATTTCTTCCGACTGGGCCGGTGTAAACAGCCAATCGCTGGAAAAACTGGCCACCAGAAACCGGCAGCGACATGTGGTAAAGGCCAGCCGCAGCGTGCCGTATTCCCGCATCAGGTCGAAATAATCCATTGCCTTGGTGATATACAGGTAGCTGTTGGCGTCAAACCGTTCGATGAAGGTCTGGCCCTGATAATCGAGATAGGTCTCGACGGCGAATTCGGAGTTGAATTCGTATTGGTATTCCTTGGCGGTGCGAAGCTGCCGTCCGAACTTGTTGCGCATCGACAATTCCGACAGATAGGTAATATGGCCGATCATTCGGGCAATGGCCAGGCCGCGGTTGGGGCCGGTACAGTCGTGATATTGGCCGCTGTGAAAGTTGGGATCGTTCAGAATCGCGTTGCGTCCGACGGCGTCAAAGGCAATCGACTGGGCGTTCAGGCGTGTGGTGGAAGCGATACATAGGGCCGCATCCACCACGTCCGGATACGTCACGGCCCACTGAAGCACTTGCATCCCACCCATTGAGCCGCCGATGACGGCCAGCAGGTGGTCAATGTCCAGCGCCTCAAGCAATCGTTTCTGGACATGAACCATATCCTCAATCGTAATGATCGGAAAATCCAACCCATACGGCTTGCCGGTGGCCGGGTTGATTTCCGATGGGCCGGTCGTGCCGCTGCAGCCGCCCAGCACGTTGGAGCAGATGACAAAATACCGTTCCGTGTCGATGGGTTTGCCGGGGCCGACCATCACATCCCACCAGCCCGGCTTGCGGTCATCGGGGCTGTTGTAGCCGGCCACATGGGCGTTGCCGCTGAGGGCATGACAGATGAGAATCACGTTGTCTTTTTCCGGAGACAGCCGGCCATAGGTTTCATAGGCGACATCAATCGGCCCCAGATGCTTGCCGCAACGCAGCATCAGCGGCGCATCGGCCTGGACGACCCGAACTTTTTCCGTTCGTACCAGCCCGGCTGGATTGTTCTGTTGATTTTCCATAACCGGCGATTATAACCGGACGTAAAAAGGATTCAATCATCTTTTGAACCGAAAAACAGACGGCTGATCCGCCGATTTCAAAAAGGGGTTGCCCTGGACGGGCGGGCGTGCTAAAATTGTTTTTCACAGAAAAAAGCCATACTGGCTCTTGAACTCTTTTTAGGGCGAGCATACGATGTTACAGGAAAATGAAGTCATTTCGTGTATTCTGACGGTGGGGGTGGTGCTGTTCGTTCTGGTCAATTATCGTTCCGTGGTGCGCATCCCGCGCAGCAACCTGCTGCTGTCTTCGCTGCTTTTTTTTCTGCTGTCCAATGTGTTTACCGTCTGTGAAGGGCTTTGGCTGGAGCGGGTTTTCAATGCGCTGGAACATCTCTGTTATACCGTTGCGCTGCTGCTGCTGGCAATCTGGAGCAGGCTTCTCTATCGTCAGAGGGAGTCGAGCGATGTATGAGCAACTGATCGTACTGCTCAATCTGATCGGCGCCGGCGCGGCCGTCTCGATCATAGGCGGGGTGATGCTCCGATTTTCCCGCCATCCCATTCCGCGCGATATGGCGCTGCTGCTGATCGGATTGGTGTTGCTGGGGCTGTTTAACTGCGTCAGCAATTTGCTTGAATGGTCTCAGATCACCGATGCGCTGGATTATCTGGAAGATTTTACGCAGTTGCTGGAGCCGATGCTGTTCGGGAATATCTTTTACGCATTTTTTATGTTTTTGTCCCGGCGTGATGTGGAAGAAAGCGAGGCCAAATATCGCCTGCTGGTTGAAAATCAATCGGATATGGTGGTGCGGACCGACGCGGACGGACGGTTTTTATTTGTCAGCCCGTCGTATTGCCGAACGTTTGGAAAAAGCGAGCAGGAACTGCTGGGCCAATCGTTTATACCGCTGGTCCATCCGGACGATCTGCCGACGACGCTGGAACGAATGCAGCAGCTTAAGCGTCCTCCGCATATCTGTTATGTTGAACAGCGTGCCAATACCGTCAACGGGTGGCGCTGGCTGTTCTGGGCGGACAAGGCCATCGTGGACAAAAAAGGCCACATTGAGGCGATTGTAGCGGTCGGACGCGACATTACCGAGATGAAAAAAGCCCAGGAAGACAGGGAACTGCTCCTGCATGTGCTGGAGATGAAGAACAAAGAACTGGAGAGCATTGTATATGCCGCCTCGCATGATATGCGCACGCCGCTGGTCAATATCCGCGGGTTCGGCGGCGAATTGCGAAAGGCCTGCGAATCGCTTGAAGCAGCCGTGGGTCGCCACGCGGATACAAAACTGACCGAGGCGCTGTCGCCGCTGCTGGAACAAGTAAACGAGTCGCTCTATTTTATTGACGCCGGAGCGGCCAAGATGCAGGCGCTGATCGACGGCCTGCTGGAGATTTCGCGCATCGGCACCGCCTCGCTGCGTGTTCAGCCGCTGGAGATGAATCGCATTCTCAAGCATATCGTCTCGAGTATGCATTATCAAATTCAGCAGGCCGGGGCGACCGTTACGGTCGAGGCCCTGCCTTCGTGTCAGGCCGATGCGCGTCTGATCAACCAGGTCTTTACCAATCTTCTGGACAACGCCCTGAAATACCGCGATCCGCAGCGGCCGCCCGAAATCCACATCAGCGGTCATCGGGACGGCACAATGTGTGTCTATCGAGTGGCTGATAACGGGATCGGCATTGCGCCGGAGCATCAGCACAAGATCTTTGAGATTTTCTATCGTCTCAATGCCCAGGATAAAACCAACGGCGAAGGGCTGGGGCTAAGTATTGTGCTGCGGATTTTGGATCGTCTGGGAGGGGCCATCGAGGTTGAATCCGAATTGGGCCGAGGCAGTACCTTTGTCATCTTGGTCCCCGCGGCGGCGGAGGGCAATCCATCACCGGAACCGTCAAGAATCGACGGCTCCGGTCCCGGCTGAGTCGTCCGAATCCAATTCAATTTTTGCCGCACCGAGCAGTGTCCCGGTTGCGTGAGCGGCATCCACCAGTGCGATTTGATAGTCCGTCAAAGCGGCGATTTCGGCGCGCTGGGCCTCGGCCAATCGTGTTTGTGCCTCCAGGACATCGGTACTGGTGCGCAGCCCCACTTCAAACTGCCGCAGCTCGGCTTCATAGAGCCGGGCCTGCAGGAGGGTGTTCTGGCGTCCGGCCAGAATTCGCTGCCAGTTGGCCTCGACGCGGTCGATGGCGTTGAGCACTTCCATTTCAATCAGCGAGCGGCGGCTTTGTGTAGTGGCTAAAATCTGCGCTCGTTCGTGAAACGCGCCCAGCAGCCGGTTTTTGGCCGCGGCGTTGCCCAGCGGCACGACAAGCTGCACGCCCAGCCGTTGATCGGCAAAGCGATTGTCGCCGAGCATGTTATAGGCCGCGCCGCGCGTGCCGCCCAGACCGCTGATGTTGTAGCTATAGTCCAGATTGACCAGCGGCAGGGCCTGATTGCGCAGATAATCTATCGTGCTGACCTGGCGAGCGAGCTGGAACTCCGCGTCGAGCAGCTCGGTGCGGTTTTCCTCAGCCAGACGTACCAGCGTTTGCGGATTCAGTTCATAATAAATCGGGTCCGGTTCGGTTTGCGGACGAATGCGAATCGGTGAATCGGGCAGAAAGTCCGGCTGCCTTAGGAGCTGTTTTAATTCCCGCTGGCGGATGCGGGTGTCGTTTTCGGCCAGAATAATCGCTTCAATCTGCGTGGCCAGTCCCGCCTCGGCACGGATGATTTCGATGGGGGCGTGTGTGCCGGCCTCGACAAACCGTTTGGCCCGTTCAAGCTGGGCCTCGGCCAGGGCGTATTGCTGCCGTCGGACGGTCAGGACTTCGCGTGCGGCGTACAACCGCCAGTAATACCGCTCAACATCGGCCAATACACGGATGATCTCCAGTTTGGTACGTGCATCGGCGATCTGCCGGTTGTAGCGCGCCACGCGGATTGTATGCAGGTTGTCGCGCCGCCCGGCGTTGCGCAGCAGCGGCTGACTGATGGATGTGATAAAGCCGCTGCTGTAGGCCGGGTTGAGAATGGAGAAGGGGTTGTTGGTTTTGCTCCAGTAATCGGCCAATGAAAACTGAAGCGTGCCGCCGGTTTGCAGGGGCATTTGAACGCCCAGGCTGGCTTGCGTCCGTTCTTCTTTTGAGGCGGTCAGCAGCGTGGCCGTGGGGGAGTCGGTTTTGCTGTAATTGATGTTGCTCACAAAAGCCGCTTCAAATTTGGCCTCCTCGGCCTGTACGGCGGCCTGTGCGATTTTCGGCCCGATCAGCGCCGCCTGAACGTCCAGATTGTTTTGCAGCGCCATCGCCCGGCACTGCTCCAGCGTCAGCGCCACTTGCCCGTCGTTCGGATCGGCAAACAACGGCCTGGGCGACTGGTCAAACGTCTCAAGATGTCGGCCTTCCGGCAGCGGCATCGAGTCGATTCGAGTCAACTGCGTCGGCTCGACAAGCCGTTGGTGCGGATCATCCAGTCCGCAGCCGCACAGACTCACTGTCGGGATTAGGATCAGTGCTGTAAGGTGTCGCATAGCCATCCTGTCCATTCAATGTCTCATATCATATATTACATATCATACATCTTGAATCTCAATTTCAAATTTCAGATTTCAGATTTCCTATTTGACATCCGACCTCTCCTTATTCGTGCCGCATGGCCTGTCTATTCATGCCGCAGGGCCTCGATGGGGTTCAGTCGCGCGGCCTTCATCGCCGGGAACATCCCAAAGACCACGCCGACGCCGGCCGAAAAACCAAACGCCACCGCAATCGCCCAGGCGGGTACTTGTGTTTGTTCCATCAGCGGGGCGGATTTGGAGATGGCTCCGGCCAGCAGATGCCCCAGTCCCACACCGATCAGGCCGCCGATCATACACAGGACCACCGCTTCGACCAGAAACTGCGTCAAAATCGCCGCCGGTCGCGCTCCGACCGCTTTGCGCAGCCCGATTTCACGGGTGCGCTCCGAGACCGAGACGAGCATAATATTCATAATCCCTACGCCGCCGACCAGCAGCGAGATGCTGACGACGCCGGCGGCCACCAGCGTAATCATCCCCATCACCTGTTTGAACTGACGGACCTCGTTTTCCATCAGGAAGACGCCGAAGTTGTCCGGGTCGCCGGGCTTGAGGCCGCGTGTTCGACGCAGATAAAAACGTATCTCGGCCCGTGCCTCCTCGGCGACGGTTGAATCCCGACAGCTTGCCATCACGCGGATCCACGGTGTGCGAATCAGCTTGGCGGCGGTAGTGTAGGGAATGAATGCTTCCAGTTGTTCGCCTGCGCCGCCAAACATCATACCGGTATTGGGTTTGTCATCGACCACACCGGCCACCACATACGAGTTGGAGCCAAGCTGAATGATCTGGCCGGAGCAATCGCGGTCCATCTGAAGTTTGTCGCGAAGCTGAGTGGTGATAATGCAGACATAGCGACCCTGTGTTTCGTCGAGCAGCGCGAACGGCCGGCCGTAAATGATGGGGCGGTTTTCAATCTTGAACCAGCTTGCGTCCACGCCGGTGACCGATACCGAATCGACCGTACGATCCATAAACCGTCCCGGAAATCGCCCGATATTGGTCATCAGAGATACGTATTCGACGGACGGACAATGCTCGAGCAAACCGTCGAAATGGTGCGGCTCAAAACGAAGCTGCCAGTGCGGGGTATTTTTCTGCGGGCCGGTCTGCGGGCGTTCGGGCCAGATGAAGATTTTGCGGGTGCCGAACAGTTCAAAGTTTTCCAAAATCTTGCGGTTCATTCCTTCCATCGCCGCGATCACCGCCGCGACCGAGGCAACACCGATGATGATGCCCAGTGTCGTCAGGATGCTGCGGGTTTTGTTGACCCAGATTTGTCCCAGCGCCAACAAGGCGCTTTGCACGGCCAGCCGCAGCAGATACAGCGGAAAGAGCACAATTTGTTTCATTGTCCGACTCCTTCGGCCTGGTGGGATGTTTGTCGGGTTGGCCCTTCGTCGCTGACGATTTGTCCGTCTCGCATCCGCACGACCCGTCGAGCACGGGCGGCAATGTCGGCCTCGTGTGTGACCATAATGATGGTTTGGCCTTCTTCATAAAGCTGTTCAAAAAGCTGCATAATCCCATCGCTGGTTGTGGTGTCGAGATTGCCGGTCGGTTCGTCGGCCAGCAGCAGGCTGGGCTGATTGACCAGGGCGCGTGCCACGGCGACGCGCTGTTTTTCGCCGCCGCTGAGCTGGTTGGGCTTGTGGCCGATGCGTCCGCCCAGTCCGACCCGCTGAAGGGCGTCTTTGGCCATTCGCCGCCGCTTCCAGAACGGGATATTCGAATAAATCAGCGGCAATTCGACGTTTTTCAGGGCGCTGAGCCGTCCCATCAGCTCAAACGATTGAAACACAAACCCGATTTGACGATTGCGGATATGTGCGAGCTGCCCTTCGCTCATTCGGGTGGTGTTGATGCCGTTGAGATGATACGTCCCTTTGTCGGCGCGATCCAGACAGCCCAGCACATTCATCAGCGTGCTCTTGCCCGATCCGCTGTGGCCCATCACCGCGACGTATTCATTGGCGTGCACCGTCAAGTCCACACCACGCAGCGCACGGACTTTTTCAGTGCCGATGGCATACGTCCGCTCCAGTTGGCGAATCTCAATCAACGGCTTGGCGTCACTCATCGCTGACCTCTGGGCGGGCGGGGATTGCCGACGGCCTCTGCCTCGGCGGTGACCGCGGCGTTGTCGCCTTCTTTGCGGACGGGTGCATCGTGCCGCAGTGTTTCCAGCACATTGTACGGCCCGATGATGATGCGGTCGTCTTCGTTCAGTCCGTCGCGAATAAGGGTATGGGTCAGGTCGCTGGGGCCGATGTCCACCGGCGTAACGACTGCCTTGCCGTCGATGAAGCGAAAGACCACAGGGGTTTCGGTTTTGCGTTCGTCCACCAGCGGGTTGTCGTCGCGAATCGCGGCCGGCAGGGTATCCACCTCGTATCCGAGCACGGCCTGGCTGGGAACCTTAAGCACATCGGGATGACGCCGCGTTTCAATCTCTACTGTGCCGGTCAGGCCGGTATAGAGCTTGTGTACGTCGCCGCTCAGCAGAATCCGCGTGCGGTAGTATTTGACGCCCGACGAGGAAAACCGATGCGTCAGGGCGATGGATTCGACCGTCCCGTCGAACGCTTCGTCCCAAAACGCCTGGACGCGGACTTTGGCCGGCTGGCCGACCCGCAGCAGCCCGACGTTGGCCTCGTCCACCTCGGCCACCAGCATCATCACCCCCAGATCGGCCACTTTCATAATGACCGTGCCGGGGTTGTTCATTGTGCCGGTCATCACGACCTCGCCGACCTCGGCGTTGAGCTGGGTCACGACGCCGTCGATGGGCGAGGTGATGGTGGTATAGCTGAGCGTCTCGCGGGCCTGATCGACGCGGGCCTGGCCGGCCTGAAGATTATGCTCCATCACAACCAGATTCAGCTCGGCCGCGGCGATGTTGTGGGCCGCCGATTCGTATTGGGCCTTAAGTTCCTGATATGTAAACTCGGTTTGCTCAAATGCCGCCTGACTGATGTCGCGGCTTTCGCGCAGGCGTTGCTGGCGTTCATATTCCAGCCGGGCGCGGTTGACCGTCGCGGCCAGGCCTTCGAGCGAGGCCTTTTGGGCGGCGATGCGGGCCTTTTCAACCTCAATCTGGGCCTTTTGGGCGTCGCGCGTCGCCTCGGCACTGCGCAGTTGACTTTCCATATCCGCCGCATCCAGTTGCACCAGTATCGACGGCGGTTTCGGCGGAGCGGCGGTCGGATCGCCTTTGGTGACGTGTGCTCCTTCCGGACAGGGCAGTTCCAAAATCCGCCCCGCTATCTTGGCGCTGATTTCCACCTCGGTCTTGGGTTCAATCTGGCCCGGTGCACTGACAATCTCGACAAACTCGCCGCGCTGAACCGTTTCCAGACGCACAACCGGTCCGGTGTTTTGGGTGGCTTTGAGTTCGCGATGTTTTTTGTATGAAAACAGGCCAAAGATAACTGCAACGATAATAATAATACCAATAATGAGTTTTTTCACGCGCGACCTTTCAATAAATATGTCCCTAAGAGGCCCCTGTATCCGGCTTTGCGATGCTCTATTTTAACCTCTCCGACGGCGATGAAAAGAGGATTCATATGTTATATAAACACGTTAGACGGCCAAGCGTTACCAAATTTCAGAATTTTTTTAATTTTAGAGAACATTCTTGTGTGTTTTTCGAATATTATTATATTCAATAATCTATATATTTGAATATTCTAATACAACGGGTTCTAAGAATGAAACTGCTTACAGCACAACACGTTGCGGACGTTCTCAAGGCGGTGGCTCACCCTGTTCGCCTGCAGATTGTCGAGGCACTGGAAGACGGCGAATGCTGCGTGGGCCAGATTGTCGCCAAAACAGGACATCCCCAGTCGGCGATTAGTCAGCATCTGGGCCTGATGAAAGATAAAGGGATTTTGGGCTGTCGTCGCGAGGGGACTAAGGTTTACTACCGTATTCTGAATCGAAATGTTATCCATCTGCTGCATTGTGTGTATGACCATTGTGATCCAGCCGATTACGACCGGACGAGTAACACCTTTTCGGAAAGGATTTGAAAAATGATAATCAAACGCTTGAGTTTACTGTTGGGCGGTGTTCTAATAAGAGTACGGACGACGGGCCGTGTCGTGGTTGTCGTGGAGCACACCGGTCTGACGAACCACTTAACAGCGTATCGAGGGGACCGACAATGAACAGATTTAAGGACACGCTGGCGCACTGGGCTGCCCATCATCCTGTTTTGGTGACTGTCGGGATGGTGGTCTTTACGCTGATTTGCGGGGCGTTTATTCCGCTGATTCAGGTCGATACCGATCCGGAGAATATGCTCAGCAGGGACGAGCCGGTTCGCGTTTTTCATAATCAGACCAAGCAGACGTTCGATCTGAGCGATATCGTGGTGCTCGGCGTGATCAACGAACAGCATCCCGAAGGCGTATTCAACCCCGACACGCTGGGGCGGATTTATGAATTGACCGAGTTTGCCAAAGACTTGCGCTGGCCGGATCCGCACGATCCGGAAAAGACCATCGGCGTGGTGGAAGTGGATATGATTGCCCCGTCGCTGGTCGATCATATTTCGCAGGATGCGCCGGGGATGATTACCTTCGAATGGCTGATGCCGCAGCCGCCGACAACACAGGAACAAGCCCTGGAGATTCGCGATAAGGTCCTGAGCAATCCCATGTTCAAGGGGACGATGGTCTCTGAAGACGGCAGGGCGATGATGCTGCTTATCCCGTTGACCGACAAGCATCTGAGCTATCGCGTCTATACCGCCTTAAACAAAAAGATTGCCGAGCTGGGCGGCGATGAGGACTATCACATTACCGGATTGCCGGTGGCCGAGGACACATTCGGCGTGGTGATGTTCATTCAGATGGCGATTTCGGCGCCGCTGGCAATGGCGACGATTTTTGTGCTGATGCTGCTGTTTTTCCGCAAACTGGTCCTGGTCATTTCGCCGATGATCGTGGCGATGGTCTCGGTTATTTCGACGATGGGGCTGCTGATCGGGTTCGGGTATCCGGTGCATATTATGAGTTCGATGATTCCGATTTTTCTGATGCCGATAGCGGTGGTCGATTCGGTGCATATCCTGTCGGAATTTTTTGATCTTTATACCAAGGAAAAAGGGCGGCGCAAAACCATTGAAGAAGTGATGCACGAGTTGTTCGTGCCGATGCTTTATACGTCGCTGACGTCGGCGGCGGGGTTTTTGTCGCTGGCGCTGACGCCGATTCCGCCGGTGCAGGTCTTCGGCGTGTTTGTGGCCGTTGGGATTATGCTGGCCTGGCTGTTTACCATTCTGTTTGTGCCGGCGTATGTGATGTTCATTCCCGACCGACAGCTTGAGAATTTCGGCCTGGCCGTGCAGCACGACAGAAAAGAAACGCCGCTGACCCGCCTGCTGCGGCAAACGGGGGTACTGACGACGCGCTTTGCTAAGCCGATTCTGACGGTGCTGGTCATCCTCGTCGGCGTCTCGATCTACGGTATCACCCGCATCGAAATCAACGACAATCCCGTCAAGTGGTTCTCCCGCCGCCATCCGATTCGCGTGGCCGATACCGCCCTGAACGATCATTTCGGCGGCACGTATATGGCCTATCTGGTGCTGGAAGGCGGCGGCGACCTGCCGGCGGATGTGGCCTATGTCAAATCCATTAACGAGCGGGTATTCGAGGAAGTCCGTACACTGAACGAGGCGTTTCCAGCGGCGCCGGCGTTTGCCGAGCGGCTCACGCAGCGGCTGAACGATCTGGCCGATGACGGGCTGTCGCAGCCGGTATTTCTTGACGCGGCCATGGCGTGGATTGACGAGCAATCGCTGGACGCCGACGATGACGCCTTTTACGCCTGGGAGGAACTGCGGACGATTTTGGGCGTGGAAAAAGAACGCCTGAACAGCTTCAAGCGTCCCGATGTGCTGCGGTATATGGCCGATTTGCAGGGGCATTTGGAACAGGTCGGTCTGGTCGGAAAGAGCAATTCAATCGCCGACATTGTGCGCAAGGTCAACCAGGAATTGATCGACGGACGGCCCGAAAGTTACCGCATTCCCGACCGTCTTCAGGGGGTGGCCGAGTGTTATATCCAGTACCAGCAAAGCCACCGCCCCGGTGATTTGTGGCATATGGTCACGCCGGATTATCGGCACGCTGTGATCTGGATGCAGTTGACCAGCGGCGACAACAAGGATATGGAACGGGTCGTCGAGGCGGTCGATGCGTATTTTCAGGAACACGCGCCGCCGGTTCCGCTGGAGCACCACTGGGCGGGGCTGACCTATATCAATATTATCTGGCAGGAAAAGATGGTCTGGGGGATGCTGCAATCGTTTCTCGGCAGTTTCCTGGTGGTCTTTATTATGATGTCGATTTTGTTCCGTTCGCCGTTGTGGGGGCTGCTGTGTATGGTTCCGTTGACCATTACCATTGCGGCGATTTACGGCGTGATCGGGTTTATCGGCAAGGATTACGATATGCCGGTGGCGGTGCTCAGTGCGCTGACGCTGGGGATGGCGGTGGACTTTGCGATTCACTTTCTCCAGCGCAGCCGGGAGATGCACAAGAAGACCGGCTCCTGGGCCGAAACTGCGCCGGAGATGTTCGGCGAGCCGGCCCGCGCGATCAGTCGTAATGTACTGGTCATTGCAATCGGATTTCTGCCGCTGCTGGCTGCGCCGCTGGTGCCGTACAAGACCGTTGGTATTTTTCTGTGTGCGATAATGGCCGTATCGGGTATTGTCACTCTGCTGGCGCTGCCGGCGGTGATGGCGGTTTCCGAATCGCGGCTGTTCAAGAAGGCCGCTCAAATTGAATCGATGTCCTGCAACTGCGGTTTTTGTTTGGTTATTTCCATCGCCGTGGTGGCGCTGATTGCGCTGAATCTGCATCAGTACTGGCAAATGGGCGTTACGACGCTGACAGTCGTCAGTCTGGCTGTGGTGCCGGTGTTGATACTGGCCTGCGGCCTGATGGCGCGGCGACAGGCGTGTAAAACAAATGCAACGGAAAACCCATAACCCTGAAAGGGTGAAAGTGAGGTGCTATAATGAGAGGATTGATCAACCATGTGCTTTCGATACGTCTGTTCTTTGTCCTAACCGCCTTGGGTTCGCATGCGCCGGGGCAAACGCCGACGGTCGATCAGATCGTCACAAAAGCCAACCATGTGGCCTATTATCAGGGTCAGGACGGCAAGAGCAAGGTCAAGATGACCATCACCGACCGACAGGGGCGCACGCGCAACCGTGAGTTTATCATCCTGCGCAAGAACGATGAGAACAAAGAAGACCAGAAGTATTTTGTCTATTTCCAGGCGCCCGCCGATGTGCGTCGGATGGTGTTTATGGTGCACAAGTACGCCGCTCCGGACAAGGACGACGACCGCTGGCTGTATCTGCCGAATCTGGATTTGGTGCGGCGCATTGCCGCCGGGGACAAACGCACCAGCTTTGTCGGGTCGGATTTTTTGTATGAGGATGTGTCCGGACGCAGTCTGCTCGAAGATACACACGAGCTGCTTCGCACCACCGAGGAACACTATGTCATAAAGAGTGTGCCCAAAAAACCGGAGACGGTCGAGTTTGCGTATTTTCTGGTTTTTATCGACAAGACGACGTTTATGCCGATGAAGATGGAGTATTATGAAAATGAAGACAAGCTCTATCGCATTATCGAATCCAAAACGCTCGAGATGATCAAGGCGACCGAAGACGGCAAAGAAGTCGCGTACCCCACCGTGACCGAATCCGTTGTCAAAGACCTCAAGAGCGGCAGCACCACCGAGATGACCTTCTCCGATATCCAGTACAATCTGGGTCTGAACGACACTATCTTCACCGAGCGCTATCTCAAACGCCCCCCGCGCGAAGCGATGCGGTAAACAAAAGGCAAAAGGTAAAAGGTAAAAGGCAAACACCCCGAAGGGGCGGAAGATAATACCAGAGGTTTAACGATGGGCAGAGCAATCTTTAAGAAAACAGGTTTCGGAATAATGACTTTTTTGCTGTCCGCTCTTGTCTTTGCCGATGAAGGCGGGTCGTTTTGGGACGACTTTTCCCCGCCCCAGATTCACGGGTTTTATGAGATGCGCGGGGGGTATCGCACGCAGAACGACCGCTATCAGAAAGACAAGTCGATGATGGAAACCCGCTTGCAGCTTGAGGCATCCACCTTCACTGACTGGGCGGATTTCAAGTTCAAAGGCGATCTGCTGGGCGATTTTGTGCTGGAAGAGGGCGATTTTGATTTTCGCGAGGGGTGGGTGTTTGCCCGTCCGACTGATTTTCTGGATGTCAAAATCGGTCGGCAGATTCTGACCTGGGGCACGGGCGACCTGCTGTTTATCAATGACCTGTTTCCCAAAGACTGGCAGGCGTTTTTCATTGGGCGCGATGTGGATTACCTCAAAGCGCCGTCCGACGCGGCCAAACTGAGTTTTTTTACCGAGCCGATCAATATTGATATCGTCTATACGCCGCAGTTCGACCCCGACCGATATGTTCGGGGTGAGCGGTTGTCGTATTGGTATGCCCCTGAGAATCGGCGTGCCGGTCGCGACCGACGCACGCCGGCCGAGCGGCCTGATGACTGGTTTCGTGACGATGAAATTGCCGTGCGGCTGTACCGCACCATCAGCACCTATGAGGTGGCGCTGTACGGCTACCGCGGCTTTTGGAAAAGTCCCGCCGGACAGTCGCCAATGACGGGCCGGCCGATTTTTCCGGATCTGAATGCGTACGGCGCCAGCGTCCGAGGTCCGCTCGGTTCGGGCATTGCCCATGCGGAAGTGGGTTACTATGAATCCGCCGATGACAAAAGCGGCAAAGACCCGCTGATCAACAATTCCGAAATGCGCTATCTGGTCGGCTACACGCAGGAAATCGTCGCTGATCTGAACGCCGGCATGCAGTACTATATTGAACAGATGCTGGACTACAGTGCGTATAAGCGTTCGCACCCGACCGGCTCGAAGCTGCGCGACCGCGACCGGCACGTGATGACGCTGCGGCTGACTCAACTGCTGTGGAATCAGAATCTTGAGGTGTCGATGTTTACGTACTACAGCCCCAGCGACAATGACGCCTATCTGCGTCCGAGTCTTCACTACAAGGCCACGGATCATCTGGCGCTTGAAACCGGCGCCAATGTCTTTATCGGCAAATCACCGCACACGTTCTTCGGCCAGTTCGAAGACAACACCAACATTTATGCCGCCGTACGATACAGCTTCTAAGGGGGTTATGTTCGAAGACAAGGCGGCACAATGGATCGCGTCACACCGTTTGCTTGACGGGATAAGCGGCCTGCTGCTGGCGGTCTCCGGCGGGGCCGATTCCGTGGCTTTGGCGGCGGTGCTGCATCGGCTTGTCGCCGCCGGACGGCTCAACGTGCGGCTGGTCGTCGGGCATGTCAATCATACGCTGCGCGGCGACGCATCGGATGGTGATGAGGCGTTTGTCCGAGCGCTGGCCGAGCGGCTGAGTCTGCCCTGTGTTTGTCGGCGGGTGGATGTGCGCGGTTGTGCCCACAAACAGAAGCTGTCGATTGAGACCGCCGCACGGTCTTTGCGGCTCGATGTGCTGGCGGCGCTGGCAAACGAATCCGACTGCCAGGCGGTTGCGACCGGCCATCAGGCCGACGATCAGGCCGAGACTGTCGTGCATCGACTGATGCGGGGCACGGCGTTTGGCGGGCTGTGCGGTATTCGGCCGATGACGGTGCTCAACGGACGGCGGTTCGTGCGTCCGCTGCTGACGGTGCGGCGGGCGGACATTGAAGCGTATCTGAGGGATTGCGGTTGGGTGTGGCGCGACGATGCGACCAATCGGTCGTGTGCGTTTACACGAAACCGGATTCGCCATCGGCTGTTGCCGGTCTTGCAAACGCAATCGCCTGATGTGGCGGACCGGCTGCGGCGGCTGGCAGAATCCAGCCATACAGCGCGGCTCCGCGTGGAATTGAGCGCCGATTCGGTCAAGCCCGTTGATCGCAGCGAGCATACCTTGTCATACGGCCGTTCCGAGTTTATCCGGCAGTCGCCGTGGGTACAGGTCGAATTGATCGGGCGGGCGATTTGTGCATTGGGCGGCGGACTACGCGATGTAACCAGTCGCCATTATCGAGATTTGATGGCGCAAGCCGCCCGTGCGGATTCGGCGAAAATCACCTGGCCGGGCCGTCTTGCCGTGAGCGTGGAGGCCGACAGGCTGACCTTTTCTGCACCCGCTGAGAAGCCCCCTGTGTTTCCGAGTGAACCGGTGGCTGTTTCTATCGGAACGGACACTGACTTTGGCCCCTATACTATCCGGATGCTTTATATTGATATTGAAGGCAAAGATTTCTTTGATTATCTGCACAATAAGCCCCCCTTTACGGAATGGCTGGACGCCGAGCGGATCAATGGCCCGCTGGTGGTGCGTCAAATCAGGCCGGGCGACTGGTTTTGCCCTTTAGGGTTGGGCCATCAGAAAAAAGTCGCCCGATTTTTGCAGGATTCCCAAATCCACAAACCGCAAAGACGACGTATCTTTGTACTGGCTGACGCAAAAAAAATCCTCTATCTGGCTCCGTTGAGGCTGGATGATCGGGCAAAAGTATCAAAACGAACAAAAAAAGTGCTCATAATTAATATTTTCTACCGAGATAAAGACGCTTGAGAAACCATATCATAAAGCGTCTCCGGAGCTATATCTGCCCCATTAGGCCATGCAATCGTGCCGCCTTCAATTTGAGCCTGCTTAAAAAAAGCCTTGTCTTTTAATGGCGCAAAGATTGGTCCTTTATGGAGATATGCAGAAAAATCGACGTCACCCGAAGTGTTGTCATCAAAAGTCAAGTGATAAACATAGTCTCTTTTATATTGTATCTTGGTCAGTTCGTTGCAATTCCACATATTTTTACTCCAAAGGATTGATTTTGTTGATTTCTTCTCCTGTTTTTGCCAATTCCCAATTGCACATAAGATCCTCGCTATGCAAATCAATCCATTCCCTTATGAGTCTCAACGCGGTTCTCGATTTAATATCTCCTTTAACGATATTTCCACGAAAATCAATGACGGCTTTTTGGTCTTGATACTCAACATGGATATGTGGAGGATTGTGGTCGTCATAAAACATCCGAACAATAATTCCAAAAAACATTGAAATCACGGGCATATATTGGCTCCCGACCTATTGCATGATCTTCACGTCAAAACCCCAGTCTAACACAACAAGATATAAAAATCAATATCTCCAATCCGCAGGTTATACGGGGGATACTTTGCGGAAATCAGGCAAAAAATCTTGACAGGGGGCGTAATTGGCTCTACATTACGCACTCTGTGAATCCGTATGACTGCGGAGAGTGTATGCAAATAGAGTGTTAACGTCTTTCGAAAAGGAGATTTTCGATGGCAACAAAGGTTGCAATTAATGGATTTGGTCGTATCGGCCGTGCGGTGGCTCGGATCATTATGGACCGTAAAGATATGGAATTGGTCGCGATCAACGACCTGGCTGATAACAAGAGCCTGGCGCATTTGTTCAAGTATGACACGGTGTTCGGGCCGTGGAAGGGCACTGTCGAGGCGACTGAGGACAGCATCATCATCAACGGCACATCCATCAAGTCGCTTGCCGAGCGCAACCCCGCTGATCTGCCGTGGGGCAAGATGGGGGTCGATGTGGTGATTGAATCGACCGGTATTTTCCGCGAGAAAAGTTCGCCCAAGGGCGGTTACGGCGATCACGTCAAGGCCGGCGCCAAAAAGGTGATCCTGACCGTTCCGGCCAAGGACGACATTGAGGCGACTGTCGTGCTGGGCGTCAACGACAACATCATCACCAAGTCCACTCAGTTTATCTCGAACGCCAGCTGCACTACGAACTGTCTGGCCCCGCTGACCAAGGCCCTGAACGATGCGTTCGGTGTGGAAAAAGGCCTGATGGTCACGGTCCACGGCTACACCAACGACCAGAATGTGTGCGATCAGATTCACAAGGATCTGCGTCGGGCACGCGCTGCGGCACAGAACATCATTCCGACCACCACCGGGGCCGCCAAGGCCGTGGGCAAGGTCATTCCTGAATTGAACGGCAAGCTGGACGGTTACGCCCTTCGCGTGCCGGTGATTACCGGCAGTTGTGTGGATTTGGTGGCCGATCTGAAAAAGGAAGTGACCAAGGAAGAGGTAAACGCGGTCGTCAAGAAGGCCGCCGAAGGTCCGCTCAAGGGGATTCTGGCCTATTGCGATGAGCCGATCGTCAGCAGCGACATCATTGGCAACACCCATTCGAGCATCTTTGACTCGCTGTGCACGATGGTGCAGGGCAAGACCGTCAAGGTCGTCAGTTGGTACGACAACGAATGGGGTTATTCCTGCCGTACCGTTGATATTATCGACAAAATCGCGAAGCTGTAATACAGCTTTTCGCCCGTTCGGGCGCGATGCGTGTCACAGAGTCGAAAGCCCGCGCCTGGCCGCGGGCTTTTCTTGCTTACGGATGCGAAGGCAAACCATACAAGACGACAAACAAAGGATTGTCTGAAAGGATAGGTCTATGGCCAAAAAAACGGTTGCAGATATTAATGTCAAAGACAAAAAGGTGCTGATGCGGGTGGATTTTAATGTGCCGCTCGACGACCAGCAGAATATCACCAACGACAACCGCATCGTCCAGGCGCTGCCGACCATCAAGCACGTCCTGGAGCAGGGCGGTTCGCTGATTTTGATGAGTCATTTGGGGCGTCCCAAGGGCGCGCCGGATCCGAAATTTTCGCTGGCGCCGGTCGCCGGTCGGCTGGGCGAATTGCTGGGCAAGGCCGTTATCTTTGTCGAGGACTGCATCGGTCCGGACGTGAAGGCCAAAGCCGCCGCGCTGAAACCCGGCGATGTGATGCTGCTGGAAAATGTGCGTTTTCACAAAGAGGAAACCATCAAAGACAAGGCCGCCAAGGAAGATGCCCAATTGCGTCAGGCCAAGGATGCGTTTGCCCGTCAGTTGGCCGAGTTGGCGGATGTGTATGTGGACGATGCCTTCGGCACGGCCCATCGCGATAACGCCTCGATGTACACCGTGCCGGTGCTGATGGAAGGCAAGGATCGGGTTATCGGCTTTTTGATTGAAAAAGAATTGAAGTATCTCGGCGATACCCTTGAGCAGCCGGAACGTCCGTTTGTGGCGATTCTGGGCGGGGCGAAGGTCTCCGACAAAATCGGCGTCATTGAGAACCTGCTGCGCAAGGTCGATGGCATTCTCATCGGCGGAGCGATGGCCTATACCTTTTTCAAGGCGCAGGGCAAGCGCGTCGGCAACAGCCTGTGCGAAACGGATTTTGCCGACAAAGCGAGCGATCTGCTCAAGCAGGCCGAGGAAATCGGCTGTCAAATTGTCTTGCCGGTTGATACGGTTGTCGCCAAAGAGTTTAAGGCCAACGCCGAGCACAAGGTCGTTGAAGGCGACATCGAAGACGGCTGGGAAGGGCTGGATATCGGCCCCCAAACCCAGAACCTGTTTGCCGAGAAGCTGCAAAACGCCAAGACCATTGTCTGGAACGGGCCGATGGGTGTGTTCGAATTGGAGCCGTTCGACGCCGGCACCAAAGCGGTGGCGATTGCGGTGGCCGAGGCGACCGACAAAGGCGCCCGCAGCATCATCGGCGGCGGCGACAGCGCCAGCGCCATTGCGCAGCTTGGCTTGCAGGATCGCGTCAGCCACATCTCGACCGGCGGCGGCGCGAGTCTGGAGTTTCTCGAAGGCAAGAAGTTCAAATGCCTTGAAATTCTGGACGAAAAATAAAAAGCCACTGGTCGCAGAGGACACAGAGTGAATTTTTAAGTCTTAATTCAAAATTGTCTCTCTGAGACCTCTGTGTTTTCTGTGGCAATACAGAGCAGAAAACGATGAACAGACGCAGACTGCCGAAGGCCGGGACGTTTCAGATCGCACCGTCGATCCTCAGCGCCGATTTTGCGCGTCTGGCCTCGGAAATTGCGCAGGTCACGGCCGCGGGGATCGAGGTGGTGCATCTGGATGTGATGGACGGGCATTTTGTGCCGAACCTGACGTTCGGCCCGCCGGTGGTGGCCTGGATTCGCCAATGTACCGATGCTGTGCTGGATACGCATCTGATGATGACCGACCCTGAACCGTATGCCGAACGGTTTGTCGAGGCCGGCAGTGATCATATCACGTTTCATATCGAAACGGTCAGCGATCCGGCCGGGTTCGTCAAGGCGCTTCACGATCTGGGCGTATCGGCCGGGGTGACATTAAATCCCGATACCCCGGTTGAGGCGGTCGAGCAGGTCGCCCCGTTGTGCGATATGGTGCTGGTGATGACAGTTAACCCCGGTTTTGGCGGCCAGTCGTTTATGGATCAGGCGGCGCAGAAGTGTATTCGCCTGCGGCAGATCGTCGGGCCGGATGTACGGATTGAGGTCGATGGCGGCATTGATCCAACGACCGTCGGCACGGTCAAACGCTACGGCGCCGATACGTTTGTGGCCGGCAACGCCATCTTCGGTCAGTCTGACCGGGCTGCGGCCATCAATGCGATACGGCAGGCAATTGAGAATGGATAATCCAAAAATGCGTCCGGCGGCCCGCTTGCAGCGACCGGCTGTCTCCTCCGGGAAGCTCAAAGCCGGCGGCCGGCGGCTGAGAAGAAATGATCGCTATGGCCAAAAATAAAAAAGCAGGCTGGGACGGTTTTTCGCTCAAACCCCGCAAGGAAATGCCCGAAGGGTTGTGGTTGTCGTGTCCTTCCTGCCGGAATATGCTGTATCGAAAAACCGTCGATCAGAATCTCGGCGTCTGCCCGGAGTGTGCTCATCATTTTCGCATTGACGGGCCGACGCGTGTGCAGCAGCTTGTCGATGAAGATTCCTTTGAAGAGCTGGCTCGGGACCTGGCCAGCAGTGATCCGCTTTCGTTCGTCTGGGGCGATAAGCACTACCGCGACCGTATCAAAGCGGATCCGAAAGCCCATCGCGCCCACGAGGCCGTGCTCGTCGGCAAGGCGTTCATCCGCGGACGCGGCGTGGTTTTGGCGGCGATGGATTTTTCGTTTCTGGGCGGTTCGATGGGCATGGTCGTCGGCGAAAAGTTCTGCCGCGGCGTGGATCGGGCCATCGAAGAAAACCTGCCGCTGGTGGTGGTGAGCTGTTCCGGGGGGGCGCGCATGCATGAAGGCGTCGTTGCTTTGCAGCAGATGGCCAAGACCAGCGCCGCGCTGGCCCGCTATGATGAGGCCGGCGGGTTGTACATCTCCATCCTGACCGACCCGACGACCGGCGGTGTGGCGGCCAGCTTTTCGATGCTGGGCGATGTGATTATCGCCGAACCCGGCGCTTTGATCGGCTTTACCGGTCCTCGCGTCATCCAGCAAACGATCAAAATTGAACTGCCCGAAGGCTTCCAGCGGGCCGAGTTCCTCGTCGAACACGGTTTTGTCGATATGATCGTCCACCGCAAAGACCTGCGCAGCGAAATCGGACGGCTCATCGACTATTGCGGCAAATAGAATATTTCAAATTTCCTATTTCATATCTCCAATTTGAAATAGACCGTAGGTAATAGGAAATAATGAAGATGGCTTATTTTCGAGACAATATTGAACGGATGGCCGGGTATGTGCCGGGGTTTCAGCCCAAACAGGATGATGTGGTCAAGCTGAACACCAACGAGAATCCGTATCCGCCCTCGCCGGCGGTACTGGAGGCGATTCAGACCACGACCGCCGAGCAGCTTCGCCGCTATCCGGATCCGGTCGGCGATGTGTTTCGACGGGCCGCAGCCGGGGTGCTGGATGTGCAGCCGGAAAACATTTGCTGCACCAACGGCGGGGATGATTTGCTCAATATTGCCGTGCGTGCCTGCTGCGACGCCGACCGGCCGGCTGCGTTTACCCAGCCGACGTATTCGCTGTATCCGGTGCTGGCTGCGATTCAGGGCTGCCCGACGATTGAGATCGACCGAAACGCTTCGGATGCCCTCGACCAACTGGCACAGGCCGACGCGGCACTGACGATGGTCTGCAATCCCAACGCCCCGACGTGTGAGCTGCTGCCGATTGATGCGCTGGCCGAGCTGGCTTCGAAACTGTCCGGTGTGCTGCTGATTGATGAGGCGTACGCGGATTTCGCTGATGACAACGCGCTGCGGCTGGTACGGGAATTTACGAATGTCATTATCCTGCGGTCGATGAGCAAAGGGTATTCACTGGCCGGATTGCGATTCGGATTTGCCGTGGCCGATCCGGTTCTGATTGAGGGACTGATGAAGGTGCGGGATTCTTACGCGGTGGATGTATTGGCCCTGCGAGCGGCGGCGGCGGCCATGACCGACCAGATTTATTTCAAAGAAAACATCTTGAAGATCAAGACCGAGCGGCGGCGGCTGACCGAGGCCCTGCGGCAGCTCGGACTGGATGTGCCGGACAGTCAGACCAATTTCGTGCTGGCCCGCTGTGTCGGCAAAGACGCCGAGGCGGTCTTCAAGGCATTGGCCAAAGAGCAGATTTATGTCCGCTACTTTGATTTGCCGGGGCTGGAAGATCAACTGCGGATTACGGTCGGTACACCCGAACAGAACGATAAGCTGCTGGCGGCTTTGAACCCTATTTTGCAAGGATAATCTCATGGCACAGCGACAAGCAACCATCGAACGCAAAACCAATGAAACGGACATTCGCGTCGATCTGAATCTGGACGGGCAGGGGCACTACTCAATCAATACCGGCGTCGGGTTTTTCGACCATATGCTGGCGCACCTGAGCAAGCACAGCCGAATCGATATGACCGTCCGGGCCAAAGGCGACTTGGAGGTCGATGCGCATCATACGATTGAGGATGTGGGCATTGCGCTGGGCCAGGCGCTGGAAACGGCGCTGGGCGACAAGAAAGGCATCGCCCGTTACGGCCACAGTGTGGTACCGATGGAAGATGCCAAGGCCGAGGTTACCGTTGATTTGTCCGGACGGCCGTACCTGGTGTATCGGGCCGGGTTCAAAACCGAAAAAATCGGCGACTTTGATGTGGAGTGCGTTGAGGAGTTTTTACGCAGCTTCTCGACAGTCGGCAAGTTCAACCTGCACGTCGAATCGCCCTACGGCGCCAACAGCCACCACATCGCCGAGGCCATCTTCAAGGCCCTCGGTCAGGCCCTCGGTTCAGCGGTCAAGATCGTCGGCAGCGAGATTCCCAGCACAAAGGGCACACTGTGACAGAGGTTCAATACGACTATCGCAGCGGCATCGGCACGGATATTCATCGGCTGGTGCCGGAACGCAGGCTGATGCTCGGCGGCGTTCACATTCCGTTTCCGCTGGGGCTGCTGGGCCACAGCGACGGCGATGTGGTGCTGCATGCCGTGATGGACGCGCTGCTGGGGGCGGCCGGTCTGGGCGATATCGGTGCGTTTTTTCCCGATACCGACCCGCAGTGGAAAGACGCCGACAGCGGCGAGCTGCTCTTGCGGGTGCGCGAACAAATCAAAAAACACCACTGGCAGCTTGTTAATGTCGATATCATTGTTCACGCCGAACTGCCGAAGCTCGGCCCTTACAAAGGACAGATTCGACGCAGCATCGCCGGCCTGATTGATACCGATTTTGCCAATGTCAACGTCAAGGCCAAAACCGCCGAAGGTCTCGGTCCCGTTGGTCAGGCAGAGGCGATTGAAGCGACGGTGGTCGTCCTGCTCAAACGGCGCGTTAAATAGCATCCCCGGCGATTGCTGAGATGGTTGCCTCGCCGCTGCAAAGATGATCAGCGGTCGATTTCGTTGCGGATTTCATTGAGCAGATTGATCGCCTCAATCGGCGTCAGGCGGTTGATGTCAAGCGTCTTGAGTTTGTCCAGTACCGACTTGTGACGTTCCACAAACAGCAGTTCCTCTTGCGATACCGTTTTATGACGGGCCAGCTTATCGCCGGAGGCCTCTTTGGCAAACGTGCTTTCCAGATCGGCCAGAATCTCATGACTGCGGGCAATGATGGATTTGGGCAGCCCGGCCAGTTTGGCGACGTGAATGCCGTAGCTTTTGTCCGTGCCGCCGGGGATGATCTTGTGCAAAAAGACCACCTGCCCGGCCCACTCGCGCACCGCGACATTCAGATTTTTGACATTGGCCAGTAACTGCCCCAGTTCGGTCAGTTCGTGATAATGCGTTGCAAACAGCGTGCGGCATTGGAGCGTATTGGCCAGATGTTCGGTAATCGCCCAGGCCAATGAAAGCCCGTCGTAGGTACTCGTGCCGCGACCGACCTCGTCAAGAATCACCAGACTCTTTTCCGTGGCGTTGTTCAGAATATTGGCTGTCTCGGTCATCTCGACCATGAACGTACTCTGTCCCCGCGCCAGTTCATCCGAGGCGCCGACGCGGGTAAAGATGCGGTCCGCTGCGCCGATTCGCGCTTCTTTGGCCGGAATGAACGCGCCGGTTTGCGCCAGTAAAACCAGCAGCGCGACCTGACGGATGTAGGTGCTTTTGCCGGCCATATTCGGGCCGGTGATGATGGCGATGTCCTTGCCGTCCGTGCTGAGGGTCACATCATTGGGGACGAACTCGGCTCCGAGCATCTGCGCCAGGACGGGGTGTTTGCCTTCAAGGATGTGCAGTTCTTTGTCGTCGGTAATGGTTGGTCGAATGTAGCGGTTCTGTCGAGCCAGATGCGCCAGCGCCGCCAGACAGTCGCCGATCGCGATGACCTCGGCCAGCGCCTGCAGCCGCGGAATATAGCCGGCGCATTCGTTTCGCATCTGCTCGAACAGTTGCTGTTCCAGCGCAATCGCTTTTTCCGCTGCACCGAGGGCCTGCTCTTCGTATTGCTTCAGTTCGTCGGTGATATAGCGTTCGGCGTTTTTAATCGTTTGCTTGCGGACATAATCGGTTGGAACCCGGTCGGCGTGTGCGCGGCTCAGCTCGATGTAATAGCCGAAGACCTTGTTAAAGCCGACCTTGAGTTTGTCGATGCCGGTGCGCTGGATTTGACGCTGCTGATAGTCGGCCAGCCAGCTTTGGCCGTCTTTGGAGATCGACCGCAGTTTGTCCAGCTCGGCGTGAAAGCCGCTGCGAATGACCCCGCCATCGCGCAGATGAGAGGGCGGTTCCGGCTCAATGGCCGCTTCGAGCAGATCGGCCAGCTCGTCCATGCTGTCGCAGCGTGCGTGCAGATCGTGCAGCATCGCCGACTGACAGGCCGACAGCGCATCCCGTACGTGCGGAATGGCCCGCAGTGTCATTCCCAATGCGACCAGATCTTTGGGTACGGCGCGAAAGGTGCTGATGCGGGCGACGATGCGCTCCAGATCGGCAATATGCCTGAGTTGTCCGCGCAGGTGGTTCAGCAGGGCGTCGTCGCCGACCAGTTCGGCAATCGCATCCTGACGGGCGACAATCGCCGCCGGCTCACGCAGCGGGCGGCAGATCCATCCCCGCAGCAGCCGCGACCCCATCGCCGTGAGCGTCTGGTCGATTGTCTCCAGCAGCGTGCCTTTGGTCGATTCGGAACGGATTGTTCGCAGCACTTCCAGTGAACGCAGCGAGGTCGGGTCGATCTGCAAAAACCGGCTCGGCTGCACCGGATGTATCGCGGTGATATGGTTCAGGGCGGTCTTTTGCGTTTCGTCGAGATATTCCAGAATCGCCCCGGCCGCACGCACGCCTTCAAAGTCCGAATCGATACCAAAGCCCTCCAGCGTTTGCGTGCCGAAGTGTTTGAGCAGCTTTTCGCGCGCGGTGTAAGGGTCAAAGTACCAGCCGGGCCGTTCGGTGATGACCGCGCCGGTCAGTTGGCGAATCGTCGCGGCCAGTTTTTTCTGCTCGGCCTCGAACAGCTCGCCGCGACACTCGGCCAGCAGCGCCTCCCGCGGCGAAAGCCGCAGCAATTCATCCACCACCGCCGATTCGGGCAGTTCCTGCACAAAAAAATGACCCGTCGAGATATCCACCCAGGCCAGGGCCGCGCTTTTGCGTCCCAGACTGACTGCCGCCAGAAAATTATCCTCCCGCGCCGCCAGCAGAATATCGTCGGTCAGTGTGCCCGGCGTAACCACCCGCACCACATCGCGCTGAACGACGCCTTTGGCCTGTTTGGGGTCCTCAACTTGTTCGCAAATGGCGACTTTATACCCGGCCTGGAGCATTTTTTTGAGGTAGCCGTCCACGGCATGATACGGCAGCCCGGCCAGCGGGATGGGGCTGTCGCTGTTTTTGTTGCGGCTGGTCAGCGCCAGACCCAGCACACGCGAGCAGATCTGCGCATCGTCGTAAAACGTCTCGTAAAAATCGCCCATCCGAAAAAACAGCACCGCATCCGGATATTTTTGTTTGAAACGGTGAAACTGCTTCATCGCCGGCGTCAGGTTGTCAGCCGTCTTTGCCATAGCGGGCGATTATACCGATGATCGGCGTTTTTTCAACCGAAACCCGACACCGAACGGTTGGATACGGCCGGGTTGAACGCATCATGGGCGGTGCGGCTGTCGCGGCCGTAAGTTTTGATTCAATGGAACGTTATGTTGATATATCCGCGGTTGTATGTATGTTTTTTAATTTTTTCTTGACATCGCAAAACAAGTCGTTTTATCTAATATAGTGAATTGACAGCCAGTCCGAGTGTCTGCGTGCCCGCGGGAGACGCCGCGGGCGGCATAAGGGCTTGAAAAGTGGACACAGGAAGGACAGAAGAGCAGCCGCATCGTTTGAGGGCGAGACACCACTTGATTTGCGTCTTCGGCTTCCGCAGGAGCGCTGCAGCGCGGCCATACCGCCGCAGCCGGAAAGGAGAATGACAATGGGCGTGATTTCTTCATCACCACGGCGGGGAATGTCTGTCCTCATGTCGGGTTTGCTGTATTTGTCGGCAAGTCTCTATGCACAGCCGCCCGTGCCGCAACAGGTCAAAGACTGGCAGCAGGCGGCGACCCAATTGTATCAGGCGGGTGATCTAACAGGGGCACGGGCTGAATACGAAAAAATCATTCAAGCGTATCCGGATAAACCTTATGCGTTTGATGCTTATGCGCAGGTTGCCCGGCTTTATGTCGAGGAGAAGCAGTTCGAGCAAATTGCCCCTTTGGTTGCCCAACTGTGTCCGATTTTTTACGAACACCGGGGGATATTCCGTCTGCTTTCCGATTTAGTCAAAGACAGTATGTATGCCAACGCCTACCCTCAAGCCATAGCGATTTGCGACGAGGTAAAGCGTCAATTGTCAACCCATCCCCGCCAGACGTTGCTTATCGGGTGGGAAGGGATGGTCTATGCGCACCAAGGGAATTTCGAGAAGGCTGAGCAACAGATTCAAATCCTCCACGAGCAGGAAAGCATCGCATCAGATTTTTTGGACGCGATGAAAGACATTGGCTGGGGGTACTTCTGCGCGGGTCGATTGGCGGCGGCGGCGGAGATATACCGCCGGGGATTGCGGCGTTACCCCGATCATCCTAATGCGGTTTATCTTCAATATCACATTGTTCAGGCATTTCTGCGGAAGGGTGATTTAAATACTGCCGACAAGGAAATGGAAGCGTTGCTCACCCAGTATGCGCATCGGGCCAACACCCCCGGCCTGGCCGCAAGGCTGGCACGAGACTATCGCCGCCAGGGATACGCGCAACAGGCTCTTTCCATTTATCAAACGCTTCTGGAGCGATTTCCCGAGCATGGTGTGATTCCGGAAGTACGCGATGCAATCGTAGAAACCTATGCGGATATAGGAGACATGGCTTCAGCCAGAGAAACATTGAACATCAATATTGCATATCATCCGGGGCGTCGGGAGTTGGCACGAATGATTACACGCGTAGCGGTAGAGTCAGCGCGGGCGGGCGAAATAAATGAAGCAATGAAGCTTGTATCGGACATTTTTGAGCAAGTTCCGGAGGGTCCGGACCAACTGTTCGCTTACACGACGCTGGCGCGAATGTATGTCCATCAGGGAAAAGATGCCGAAGCCGAAACAACAATAAATGAGATATTGGAACGATTTAAGGATTATCCCGACGACTTGGTTTATCATCTATTTGGTGTAGGAGAGGAGTATTATTACTTGGCACAAAAAGCGAGCAGTATAGGCAATGCCGAAGAAGCAAAAGTCAATTACAAAATGACGATATCTTTTTTGGAAACTTATATGACCCTGCTGTCAGAAAGGCATTACCAAAATCGAAGCAAGACATATTATTTCATGGCACTGTGTTATCGGCAGCTTGGTGAGTGGTGGTTGGCGGCGGATGCATTTACGAAATCCGTTGAAGTTCACCCTTATTATAAACATGCGGATTATTGTTTGTATGCCAAAGCCGATTGTTTTAAAAAGATGATGGAGTCAAAGACCATTTCTGTAGAAAAAGCTATCTCGATTATTAAGAAAATATATCATGAGTGTGCCAAGTAAAGCTAATATAGACAAGCTGGACAATCCAGCACGGCTAAAGGCTAACCACCGGGCCGGAACTGAACTGGGCGTATGGTGAGGTAACGAGCTATGCGAAGCCTCAGGAAAG
>JBNRMN010000002.1:0-80437 GCA_050309605.1 Anaerohalosphaeraceae bacterium | reverse complement strand
GACAGATTGTTCCGTGCGTTGTTTCATTACACGAAACAATACTCAAAATACAGGATGGCGCAAGTCTAAAATATGAATTTTTCAAAGAATTTTTAAAATTTTTGCTTCAAACGGCTAAAATCTTACGTTCTGTCTTTGTTTTCCGATGCGCTGGAACTGGACGAAGCCGAACGGCGTATCGAACTGTTCGAAAAGGCCTCGCTTGAAGATTTACGCCAAAGCGGCGATTCGTTCATTCAACTGGCGCTGCGGCTGCGTCCGTTTACCCGACAGCAGGAACAGCGACGCAAACGCTACGAAGGCCAAATGGCGCTGCTGCGACCTATGTATGTGGAGGCCTGTCAGACCTTTTACAATCAACCGCTCGCTTCCGATGCCAACGGAACGTTGCGCGTAACCTTCGGCACCGTCAAAGGGTATCAGCCGACGCCTCAATCGCCGAGCTATGATCCGTTTACCACGCTAAGTCAGGTCATCGAAAAACACACCGGCGACGAGCCGTTCAACACCCCGGAAGAACTGCGCAACGCCGCGGCTTTGGTGTATCCGGAGATGGATTTTTTCTCAGCAAACCTCAATGACATACCGGTTAACTTCCTGTCGGATCTGGACATTACCGGCGGTAACTCCGGCTCGGCCACGCTCAATCGCAAAGGCCAATGGGTCGGACTGGTCTTTGACGGCAATTCCGAGGCCGTTGCCAGCGATTTGCTGTTTATGCCTGATATGACTCGCGCGATTCATGTGGATTTGCGATACATTCTGTGGATGATGAAATATGTCGATCATGCGGATGAATTACTGGCCGAGCTGGGACTTTGAGCCGACGCATTCGGTCGGAGCCTCTCGCTTATCCGCTCTATAAGGACGGTCTTATGAGAAACACCCTTGTAATCGGATGGGGCGTCGTCATCACTTTGATCGTCGCTGAAACAACATACGCCCAGCGCCGCCCCGCTGAAAAACCGGATCGGGGCTTTGTCGCCGTCCCCCGACAGGAAGGCGGCGTCTATCTGGGCTGGCGGCTGCTCCGAAGCGATCCGCCGGACGTCGGGTTCAACCTGTATCGGCAAACCAGCAACGGTGAGGAAATCCGACTCAACGATACCCCTCTCAGGCAGACCACCGACTTTGTCGATGCCGACGCCCCGCTGGATCAACCCAACCGATGGCGGCTGAGCGTTGTTTCCGCCCGGCAGGTGTCAGACGAGTCGGCTGCGGTTTCTTTGCCAGTCCATCCGCCGATGCGCAACTATATCGCCATTCCCTTCAAAGGGGATGATTATGTGTGCAACCGGGTGGCGATTGCCGATCTGAACGGCGACGGCAAATACGATTTCGTCATCAAACAGCCCCATCAGGTCAGCGACCCCGGCGTCTGGCGCAAGAGCGAGACCACCTGGAAGGTCGAGGCCTATCTGAACGACGGCACACTTTTATGGCGCAAAGACCTCGGCTGGAACATCGAACAGGGTGTCTGGTGGTCGCCGATGGTCGCCTTTGATTTTAACGGTAACGGACGGGCCGAGGTCGCCCTCAAAACCGCCCCCGCCGACGTCGATTACCGCAACCCCGACGACCATCCGCTGGCCGGACGGGTGACCACCGGCCCGGAGTACTGCTCCATCCTTGACGGGATGACCGGAAAAGAACTGGATTGGGTCGATTGGGTCGCGCGCGGCACCATTGAAGACTGGGGCGACACGCGAAACAACCGCGCCTCGCGTCACCTGATCGGCGCCGCGTATCTGGACGGCAAACGCCCCAGCCTGCTGGTCTTGCGGGGCACATACACCCTGATGCGCGTCGATGCGTACAACCTCGAAGAGGACAAACTCGTCAAACTCTGGAGCTGGAGCGGCGATGAAGAAGATCCGCCGGTGCGCGGACAGGGCATGCACGGCATGCTGGCCGCCGATGTAACCGGCAACGGACGCGATGAAATCATCCTCGGTGCAGCCGTGCTCCGCGGCGACGGCACACTGCTTTGGAACACCGGCCTGGGCCATCCGGACGCGGCCTATGTCGCCGATATTCTGCCGGAACGACCGGGACTGGAAATCATTTACGGCATCGAGCCGCGACGCGACCAGCACGCCATCTGTCTGGTCGAAGCCGCCACCGGCAAAATGATCTGGGGCTGTGATTTTCCCACCACGCACGTGCACAGCAGCGGGATGTTCGGCAATGTTGACCCGAATAACCCCGGAATGGAATTTTACATCGGCGAAAAAGACCGTTCGGCTCACTGGACATTCAGCGCTGACGGACGCCTGCTGCGGCAGGAAAACCTTGGGCGGCTCAATCCCGTCCCGCTGTATTGGGAAGCCGGCGAGGTCAAACCCTATGCCGACCGCGGCCGCATCCAGCGCTATCACGGCCCGGTTATCGACACGTATGAAGGCACAATTCTGGCGGTGGCCGACATCCTCGGCGACTGGCGCGAGGAACTGATTACAGTGGTACCGGGCGAACTGCGCATCTATACCACCACCGTCCCGGCCGCGGACCGCCGCATCACCCTGATGCAGGATGACATCTACCGGATGTATGTCGCGATGGTCTCGATGGGCTATCTCTACCCGCCTCAGTTGAGCACTTATCTGACGGTCGAAACGAACGACTAACACCGCCGCATCGCGGACATTCGATCCTTTGGCCATTTTTTCTTTGGGCTTGTAATCTGTCGGCTGATGCCTACAATAGCGGCTTTTGTGTGTACGGGAAAGCCGTTATGACAACAAACAAACAGACAGGACAGGACAACCGTCCATGGGCTTCCAAATGGGCCAATGTCCCGTTTGCGCCAGCCAAATGGCCATTTTTTTACGGCTGGATGATCGTGGCTGTCTCGACGGTCTCGATTGTCTGCTCGATTCCCGGCCAGACCGCCGGCGTCGGCGTCTTTACCGACCACATCATCGACGCGCTCGGTTTGACCCGCGACGAACTGAGCCTGGCCTATATGATCGGCACGCTGAGCAGCGGGTTCATTCTGCCGTTTGCCGGACGGCTGCTGGACGTGATCGGAGTGCGGCTGATGAGCCTGTTCGCCTCGCTGGGGCTGGCAAGCAGCCTGTTGGTTCTGTCGCACGTCGATCGGCTGGCTGAGTGGCTGAGCCGCCGTATCCCGTCCGACCTGACGGCACGGCCCGGCATCGAACCGCTGGCCGACTTGCTGACTCGGTTTTTTCCGTCCGGCCTGACAGCGGGCGCGGCGGCGGCGTTTGCATTTTTGCTCATCCGCTTCTTCGGACAAGGCAATATGACCACGGTCGGCCGTGTGGCGATGGGGCGTTGGTTTAACCGCCATCGGGGGATGGCGACTGCGATTTCCGGCGTCCCTGCAACGTTTGCCTTCAATGCCGCACCGTGGCTGTTGACCGGGCTGATCGCCGCTCTCGGCTGGCGGCAGGCCTGCTGGCTCATGGCCGGGATCGTCGGCGGCGGCATGGCCACGCTCGGCCTGTTGTTTTTTCGCGACAATCCGGAAGAGTGCGGCCTGACCATGGACGGCACCCCTCGGACTGAGCAAGCCCAGCAAAAACACCCTGATCTGCATCCGATTTATCGGGACTTTACCCGCCGAGAAGCGCTCAAAACACTGTCGTTTTGGACGACGGCACTGTTGTTGTCGCTGCACGGAATGATCGTTACCGCGGTGGCGTTTCATATCACCGACTTTGGTCAGGACGCGGGCAAAACCGCCGACGAAGCGACACGGTTGTTTCTGTATTTTGTGTTCATTACCCTGCCGGTACGGTTTCTGACCGCTTACCTCATGGACAGAACCCGTGTTCCGCTGAGCTGGGTCTTAATGGCGCTTTCAACAACGATTGCCGGCGGGATCTATGGGCTGATTTTTTTTGATACACCGGTCGGCTTTACAACAACCATCCTGATGCTCGGCATCAGCGGCGGAATGTGGGGCGTACTGGCCGATGCGTCGCTGCCGCGTTTCTTCGGTCGAAAACACCTCGGCGCCATCAGCAGTGCCGCCATGTCGGCAATGGTTCTCAGCAGCGCGATGGGGCCGGTACTGTTCAGCTTCGGTAAGACCCGGCTGGGCAGCTATCAGGACGCCCTGTTGTGGATGCTGACCCTGCCGGCGGCTTTACTTGTGATGAGCCTGTTGACCCGCAACCCGCAGCACCGCTACGGCCCGCAGCCCTGATAAACATACCGCGGCGTTAAGAAAGTCCATCAGAATTTGTCATAGAAGATACGTTCCGGCCGCATGTTTTTATCCAGCAAGACCTCGGTCACCGCATCAATCATCGGCGGCGGGCCGCACAAAAACGCTTGATGCGGGTGCAAATCATCGGGCAGGTATTGATCTACACTGAGGTGAATGAATCCGGTTTCTCCGTCCCATTGCTCATCGGCATTTTCCGACAAGGCGTAAATCACCTTGAAATGCGGGTGTTTTTTGGAAAGCTCCTCAAACATCTCCCGGTAAAACACGTCGTCGATGGTGCGGCAGCCGAAAAACAGCCAGACCGGCTTATCGGGAATATGCTCAAGAATGGACAGGATCAGATTTTTCATCGGCGCCATCCCCGCCCCGCCGCCGACACAAATCAGCTCGGTCTGCGGGCTGGTATCCAGTTCAAATTCGCCGTACGGGCCGGTCAGGGTCACTTCATCGCCAACCTTCAAATTATGCAGATAGGTGGAGCCTTTGCCGGCGGGAATAGTGCCGCGCTGCGGATGCAGCCGCACATTCAGCTCAACGACATCCTTCTGGTCGATGGGTGAAGAGATCGAATACGCCCGACTGATAGTCCCCTCGTCCGGATCCGGAATGCTGACCTGGATGTAATGGCCGTAGCTGTAATCCATCGTCGGCGGATCTGTCAATTGAAACCGCAATTCTTTAATGTCATGGGTCAATTCGACCACCGAGACGACTGTGGCGGCGTATTGTTTGACCGACAGCAGGTGTTGCGGAATGCGAACCGCCAGCGGGCCGCGTACTTTGACTTGACAGGCCAGACGGGTGCCGTTGTGCAGTTCCTGCCGATTCAAAAACGCCTTTTCCGTCGGCAGCACATCGGCGGGCGTCGATTCCGGCAGCCGCACCTTGCAATGGCCGCAGGTAGCCTGGCCGCCGCAGGCCGACGGGATAAAGATTTTGTTGTCCGTAAGCGCATTGAGAAGATGACTGCCGCCCTCGGCCGAGAGCGTGCGTTCTCCGCCGTTGATGTCAATCGTAAACGGGCCGGGATTGACAAAAAACCGGGCCGCGATTTCCAGCACGACACTCAACGTCAGCAGCGAACCGCAAAATACGGCAATTGAACTGATATAAAGCATCACGTTTGCTTCTCTCCTGAACCGTGTCAAGTCATTGCTTACAGTGAAATCATCCCGGCAAATCCGATAAAGGCCATGGCCATAATACCCGTCACGATCATCACGATGCCGGTTTGTCCCAAGGCCGGCGGCACATTACTGAACCGCAGCCGTTCACGAATGCCGGCGATGATCACAATCGCCAACATAAAGCCCAGCCCGCTGCCCAGCCCGAAGGCAATTGAACGCACGAAGTCATAATCGCGAATAATCATCAGCAGGCACGCCCCCAATATCGCGCAGTTGACCGTAATCAGCGGCAAAAAGATCCCCAGCGACATATACAGCGTCTGGCTGATTTTCTCGATGACCATCTCGACAAGCTGCACAAAGGCGGCAATAACCGCAATGAAAAGTATAAATTGGAGAAATCGCAGATCCACGCCCAGCCAACTGGTGTCGGGGTTGAGCAACTTGTAATAGATGACCCAGTTCAAAGCCGAGGTACAGGTAACCACAAAGACGACGGCCAGCCCCAGACCGACGGCCGTTTCAATTCGCTTGCTGACGGCCAGAAACGAACACATTCCCAAAAAGTTGCTCAGCAGGATATTATTGGTAAAAACAGCCGCCAGTAAAATGACCCAGAATGCCGGAGATTCCATTAGTGTGACTCCTGTTTTTTCAGTGCACCGAAAATAAAGATCAAAACACCGATGGTAAAAAACGCCCCCGGCGCCATAATCATCATCTGAGCCGGAGCGATATCAAAGGGAATACGCAGCAGATACGGCGTCTCGGCAGAAGGCGTTTGAGAGCTGAGGATAATCGCCAGCGGCGTACCGGCCAGCACTGTCCCATAGCCGGTCAGCTCGCGCACAAAGGCGACCGCGACCAACACCGCTCCGTATCCCAGCCCGTTGCCCAGTCCGTCCAGCATAGACGGCAGAATGCGATTTTGCAGGGCAAACGCTTCCGCACGGCCCATGATAATGCAGTTGGTGATGATCAGCCCGACATACGGCCCCAGTTCGCGGCTCATCTCAAACCAATAGGCCTTGAGCAATTGATCAAATACAATGACAAAAAACGCGATAATCATCACTTCCACCATCAGCCGGATGCGCCGGGGGATGGCATTGCGCATCGCGGCCACAATGGCATTACTCATCATCGCCACAAAGACAACCGCCATAGTCATCACCAGTGCATTGGCCGCCTTGCCTGTAACCGCCAGCGCCGAGCAAATCCCCAGCACCTGACAAAAAACGGGATTGTCGCGAAACAGACCCGTTCGAAACGCCGTACGCCCCTTTTTCCAGTCCTCCCGCATCAGGCTGCACGAAGTGCACGAGCCGCCGCATGTTTGCTCATCGCTCTTATTCACCGCTTAGAATCCTCCCATTGCTTTTGAAAATTGAGAATCGATTGTTTTAAGATTAAATTAACGCTGTCACAGGTCAATGTGGCCCCTGTAATGCCGTGGACCTGGGTGTGTGACAGGGTGGCGGCGGAGGGACTGACAATCGCCAAAATTTGACTGTTGTCATAAAGTGATTTCCCGACAAACTGCTTTTCAAACATCGGGCTGCCGATTTCCGCCCCCAGGCCGGGCGTTTCATTTTGTTCATAAAACCGAACGCCGCGAATGGTCTTGCCGTCCGGCTCAACCGCGATCAAGGCTTTAATCTGATCCCATAAGCCGCGTCCGACAGCCTCAAAAGCGACGGCGTTCAATCGGTCGTCCTCGTAGTAAAAATACAGCCCCGGCGGCTGGTCTGAGGCGACGACTTTCCGATCAAACAAATTCAGCAATTCCGCATCGCCAAGGCCGGCACGACCCTGCACATCCAGCACCTCCAGAACGCTGCGCACCTGCACCATCCGCAGATTGCGCTCAATCCGTTCGCGAAGACCGGCACTGATGGCCGTCAGGCTGGCGCTGACGATCAATGACATCGTCAACAGGAACAACCAGGTTTTAAGTGTTTGCTTCACGGAGAATCTCCTTTCTCGGAAGCGCTGCCGGTACGCTGTACAAAATCATATAGCGATCCAGCAGCGGCGCCGTCATATTCATCAGCAGCACGGCATAGGTGACACCTTCGGGGATTGCTCCCAGCCCGCGAAAGATCACCACCAAGGCGCCGATGCCGCATCCATAAATGACTTTGCCCCGGTTGGAAACCGGCGAGGTGACCGGATCGGTAGCCATATAAAAGGCCGCAAACAGCAGCCCGCCGGCGGCCAGGCCCAGGGCCGGCGAGACAAATTGCTCCGGACGCAAGAAAGACAAGACACCGCCGACCGCAACATAGGAACCAATGACTGCCGCCGGAGTACGCCAATTGCTCACGCGGGTCCAGCACAGCCAGAGGCCGGCCGGAAGAATCAGCCAGGCCGCCGTCTCACACACACTGCCGGCAGTCCAGCCCAAATACAGTTGGGCCGTTTGCGGTGAAAAAAAAGACAGGGCCTGCCCCTCACGCACGGCGGTATCGAGGTCATTCAGCGGGGTGGCCGCCGTAACCGCCTGAACCGGCGAATCGACCAGCGCCCTCAGGCCGCGGGAGGTGAATGCATCGATCCAGCCCAAGGGTTTGATATAACTCCGCGCCAGATGGGCCGGCCAGGACAGCGCGACAAAACAGCGACCGACCAGCGCCGGATTAAAAATATTATGCCCGGTTCCCCCGAAGACTTCTTTGCCGAAAAAGACACCGAAGGCGATTCCGACGGCCACTATCCACAGCGGCGTCTGAGGCGGCACAATCATCGGAAACAATAAGCCCGTCACCAGAAACCCTTCGTTGATCTCTTCTTTGCGAAAGATCGCAAACAGCGATTCCACCAGTCCGCCGACCGCGTAACTGACGACCGTCATCACAATCAGCCGCGGCCCAAACGCCGCCAACCCGAACAGATACGCCGGCAGCAGCGCCAACACAACCGCGATCATATACCGTTTAATATCAACGGCGTCGCGAACCAGCGGCCCGTGGAGCGTGCGAACAGGCGGAACAAAGAAAAATGCGCCGACCGCCTCATAGACCGGATGCAAAACACGCAGCGGAGCCTGATCACCCTCAAACCACTTGCCGGCACGTTCAAACCACTCATGCAATTTCATTGGCCTCATAGACCCTTTGCCTCTTGATGCAGTAATGCCCGTCGGGCATGAATGATATCCTGTGCCAGTTCAAGCTTGCTGACACATCCGTAAGAACAGCAATAACACTCCACACAGTTGAGCAGGCCGAGCTGCTCGGCCTCTTCCATGCAATCGTGGGTTACCAGTCGGTGCAGTTGATGCGGATACAATCCCGCCGGACACACCTGACGGCAAAAGCCGCAGCCGATACAGGGGCGTTTGGCGCCGCGCAGCAGCGTCCGGGCCTGGTACTTCTTTTTTCCCAGCAGGCCGGACAGTACCGTCCGTGTCCATGACGGCCGCTCATGGCCCGGATGCATCCAACCGAGCAGCTCCGGCCCTTCCGTTTCCGGAATGACCCATATGACATAGTCGCCATACCGCAGACCTTCCTCGGGCACGGCACGTTTGCCGCTGTACAGTCCGCCGCGAATATACGCCGGATTCCCCGCAACATCATCACGCAAATACGGCCTTGCCAGTGCACCGACAGGAGCGCCCACTCTCGCATTGAGGATCACCGGCCGGCGTACCGCCGGGCCTGCAATGGCAACATAGCGATGCGACCAAAACTGTTTTTTTTCTATGGCACTGGTCAGCGCAATAACCGTCTGCGGATCGACCACCCAAAAATGGTCGGGGCCTAACCCGCGTTCCCGGCCCAGCAATGTCGCCAACAGCAAAGGATTGTCCACCGGATATCGAATCGGTACAACCGAGATATGCACAAAAGCCTGTCCGCGGAGCTGTTCACGGATCTGGCGTCCCAGCGAGCCGGACTGCACCGGCACCGTCATCACAATCGGCGCATAACTGCCGCCGATCTCGTAAAGATATTTCAAGCCCCGAATAAATTCCTGCAGATGCCGTCGAATGACCATCGATCCCGGAATCTGCCCCGGCTCGGCAAATACACAGCGAACGATAATCTCATTGGGCTGATCGTTCAGGGCAGGCGGCGCCATAAGCATCCCCTGCCGGATCGAATCCCACACACCCATCTGACGCACCCATTGACGTTTCGCGGCCAGGGGAGCGTTGTGTTCAAGCGAGACGGGCGGCGTTTCGAACGACTCTTCAGTCAGAATAATCTCAATGTTGCCGGGACGTTTGCGCTTGTCGGGATTCACCACCTGCACAACGCCCGAACAGGGACAATACAGTTGAGTTTGCTCGCCCTCGGCCAAAAGCATCCCCGGACGGACTGCCTGCTGCTCGCTGACATACAGGCGGGACAAGCGCTGTCTGTTCTGCCTGAGCGACAGATTCAAACACGGCGTTTCCGGCGCTGATTCAACCGGCGCCGAGGGAGTCGTAGTATAACACACATCCAATCCGCCGGCGATATCCAACTGACCGGCGGCACTGTGACGGTACGCCGCGATTCCCTGGCTTTTCTGAACGATGGGCATGAATCACCTCGCTGCTTCATTAACGCCATTCGGCAACCTCATATGAACTCAAACTGACCGAAAACCGGATCTGTTTTGACATAACGATCGTCTGTAAAAACATTACAGTGTTCTAAACCAGGTCATGAAATGACTCGCCCGAAAGGACGAATCCTCAAGTTTGCTCTTTACGCTTTCATTATTGACCTGTCAAGCTGGCCATCGGTTGGATTGAGATGGCAAGTTTCTTGAAACCAATATCCCCCCTGCACCGCCTGAAGGCCTTTAAGGGGTGCCCGGCAGACTGAACCGATGGCCGTTATTGCCGTTCGCGGCAAAGAGTCCGGGCTTGCCCGGCTTGATGGCCGATCGCGCGGCGGTGTATCTCAACTATGAGCTTTTTGAAGCAGGGTGTCAACTTTGGTTTTCAATATCTCAAAATCGACCGGCTTCTCGACAAAATCCGATACAGGCAGCCATTCCTCGTTAATATCTTCGTTGTTGACGCTGAATCCAAAGGGATAGCGGCTGTTGACGGCGGTAAGCATCAGAATCGGCATGGATCGCAACTCAGCGTCATGATGCAGCCGGCGCGCGAATTCAAAGCCTGCGCTGTGATCTTCCGGAAACATCACATCCAGCACCATCAGGTCGGGTACGCGCTTCCTGATTGCGGGCAGCGCAAGTTCCGTATCTGTCTCAATCTGAACTTCGTGTCCATCCTGTTTGAGGACATGGGCGACCGCCGCCGCGAAATCCTCGTCATCATCGACGACCATAATGAAAGCCATTTTCATTCTCCTAAAAAAAATCGTTAAGCTGCGGTTTCAAAATACAAATCAAAGCGCGTCCCCGCGTGCGGCGCGCTGTGAACACAGACACGAATGCCGTACAATCTGACGATCTGCAGGACAATGGCCAATCCCAGACCCGATGATTCCTTATTGTGGGCCGCCGCGGCCTTGGTTCGATAATACTGCTCGAAAATACGCGGCAGCTTCTCTGCCTCAATGCCGATTCCCTCATCAATAATGCTGACCTTTACACACTCCTTGACTCGATGGGCCGATACGGTCACGCACCCGCCCGGATGCGAGTAATTGACGGCGTTGCTGATCAGATTCTCAAATAACATCATCAGGTGATCGTTGACCCCGCGCACACGGACTGGCTCCAGGTCCGAGACAAGACGAATGGAACGCTTCTCGGCGGTCGGCGAAATCTGCTGGATCACCGTACGCAGCAGATCGTCCGCATTCAACACCGTCGGTGTGGCCGGTTGCTGGCTGCTTGATTCGAGATTGGCCAGTTGCAGCATCTCCTGAATTTCTTTGCTCAGACGGGTGCAGCGCTGACTGATACGTTCCACCACCGCAACGGCTTGCTGCGGCAGTGTCCCGCACAGACCCTTGAGCAAGAGCTGGGTGTTCGCTGCAATCGCCGCGAACGGCGACTTTAACGCATGGGTGGTCCACAACATATGGCGCATTCGCTCATCCAGGGCCGCTTCGAGACGCCGATTGGTTTGAGCCAGCTGAATGTCTTGTTGTCGCACGGTATCGGCCAAATGCCCCGCCAGATACCACACGCCGGCCCAAATTCCAAGAACCGAACCATAGTGCAGCACGACCCACCGCAGCGGCAGTTCCGAGGAGCCGCCATAGGGCATGGAGATAAAAATGCCGCCCGTTGAAAACCCCCCGTAGCGTTCCAAAACAAGACACAATCCAAAAAGAAGACAAGAAAAAGCTAAAATCAAAAAGCTCATCCCACTGGTAAAAAAAATGCTCGACAACACAATGTGGAACAAATACACGAACGGAATGTGTGTTTCCGTACTTCCGATAAAATATACCACAAACGTCAGAATAATGAGATCCACAAATATCTGCGACAACAGATTAAGCTGCGCCATGGGCCGTGTTTGACCGATTCGAGCCCAGACCAGATAAAACACATTGGCCATCGCTAACACAGCGGACATCACAAACGGCCATCGACCGATTTCCTGCAATCCCCAGAAGTCACGAATGCTCGTATGGAGTGCGGCCAGCCCGAAAAGGGCGAAAATACCCGCCACGCCCCAGCGCAACCGACAAAACCAGCGAATATTGCCCAACAATACACGCTGCGATAAAAATGCAGGCGGCGCAAGGGAACTGCTCGCCGCGGCCGATGTGTTCAACGGCACCTCATAAGATGAACTGTATGGTGACCCAGTTATTATATCCATATTCATAAACCACGTCTCCCATTTCATACTACTCGAGATCCAATTGAAAATCAATAAAACATTGTTTTCCTATGGGCAAAATATGAAATTTTTAAAAATCCTCGTCGCACTTAAAATCTAAAGCAAGATATTGTACAGTTAAAATAAAATAAATTATTTTGGTCAGCATTATTGTCGCTTTGATCTGACCTTCATACCAATGATCAGAGACCTGCTGAATCGCAGCCGTTTGCCAATAAACACATCAAATGAAGGAGCTTGCGAATATCAGAAAATGCTTGCAAAAGATCGATTCACCGGCGATACTTATCAAAATTTGTTTAATTTTTACCACAGGCAACTTTTTTGGAGGCGACAATATGTATCTGTTGGGTTACGACTGCGGCACCTCATCCATCAAAGCCACCCTTCTGGAAGCGGCAAGCGGCTCGGTTGCCGCCTCGGCCACATGTCCGGCCGTAGAAATGCCGATCGATTCGCCGCACCCCGGCTGGGCGCAGCAGGCCCCGTCGCTGTGGTGGGACAATCTCAAGGCCGCGACCGGCCACCTGCTGAGCGATTCGAAGATCAACCCGGCCGACATCAAGGCCATCGGCATCACCTATCAGATGCACGGGCTGGTGTGCGTTGACAAGGACGGGCAGGTCATCCGTCCGTCGATTATCTGGTGCGACAGCCGGGCCGTCCAAATCGGGCAAACAGCCACCGAGGCCCTCGGCCCGAAGCGGTGTCTGGAGCATTTGCTTAACTATCCGGGCAATTTCACAGCCAGCAAACTGCGATGGGTCAAAGAAAACGAACCGGACAACTTCAAGCGCATTGACAAGATTATGCTGCCCGGCGACTGGGTGGCGATGAAGCTGACCGGCCAGGCCGCCACAACCGAATCGGGGCTGTCGGAGATGATTTTGTGGGATTTCAAGCAGACCCGCCCCGCCGATTTTCTGATGGAGCATTACGGATTCAGCCCCGACCTGCTGCCGGAGATCGTACCAACGTTTGGTGTGCAGGGTCAATTGACTCAGACTGCTGCTGACGAATTGGGGTTGGCCAAAGGGACACCGGTGGCCTATCGGGCCGGCGATCAGCCCAACAACGCCCTGTCCCTGAATGTTCTCAACCCCGGCGAGGTGGCCGCAACCGCCGGCACCAGCGGCGTGGTTTATGGCATCAGCGACGCGCCGACCTTTGATCCGAAATCCCGCGTCAACAGCTTTCTTCACGTCAATAACACCCGCCAAACTCCTCGCACCGGTGTTCTGTTGTGCGTTAACGGGACCGGACGGCTCAATAGCTGGCTCAAGCATAACCTAAATATCGGCGATTACCCCGAGATGAATGCCCAAGCCGCCAAAGTCCCCGTCGGCGCCAACGGCCTGGTCGTGCTGCCCTACGGCAACGGCGCCGAACGCACGCTCGAAAACCGCAACATCGGTGCAGCGGTCTGCAATCTTGACCTGAACACTCATCACAGGGGCCACCTCCTCCGCGCCGGTCAGGAAGGCATCGTGTTTGCCCTCAACTACGGACTGGAGATTATGAAATCAATGGGCATCGACATCCATACCGTCCGCGCCGGAAAAGCCAATATGTTCCTCAGCCCCCTGTTTGCTCAAACCTTCGCTACACTGACCGGCGCAACTGTCGAGCTGTACAATACCGACGGCTCACAAGGCGCCTGCCGCGGCGCAGGCATCGGCGCCGGAGTGTACAAATCTCCGAAGGACGCCTTTTCCACACTGAAACAAATGGAAACCGTATTGCCGGATTCAAAACACACGGCTGCCTGCCAGGAGAGTTACCAACGATGGCTCGATATAGTTAAGAGTCGTCTGTAACGGTACAGTTGGAATATTGACCAGTGGTAAATATTGCACTCTCTGAACAATATTTTCACTATAATACCGAATAAACTGAAACACTGTCGATTTAATTATGGAGGCTGTTATGAGAGAGTTCTTTCCGGAAGTCAAGAAGGTCAAATACGAAGGCCCGGATTCGAAAAATCCGCTGGCGTTCAAACACTACAACCCCAAACAGAAGGTTATGGGCAAGACGATGGCCGAACATCTGCGGTTTGCCGTCTGCTACTGGCATACCTTTAAGGGGCTGGGAGCCGATCAGTTCGGCGCCAACACGATTGTACGCAGCTATGACGATGCCGCCGACCCGATGGAGCGGGCCGAACAGACCATGCACGCGGCCTTTGAGTTCTTTACCAAGCTGGGCGTGGATTTCTGGTGCTTCCACGACCGCGATATTGCGCCTGAAGCGGACACGCTGGCCGAGACCAATAAACGGCTGGATAAAATCGTCGCATTGGCCAAAAAGTTGCAGCGTGATACCGGCCTCAAATGTCTCTGGGGCACGACCAACGCCTTTTCCCATCCGCGATTTATGGCCGGGGCGGGAACCAATCCCAGCCCGCATGTGTTCGCCTATGCCGCCAGCCAGATCAAAAAAGCGATGGAAATCACCAAAGATCTCGGCGGACAGGGGTATGTCTTCTGGGGCGGCCGCGAAGGCTATGATACGCTGCTGAATACCGATATGAAACGCGAATTGGACCATCTGGCCCTGCTGCTTCAACTGGCGGTGGACCACAAAAAGAAAATCGGCTTCAAGGGTCAGCTTTATATCGAACCCAAGCCGAAAGAACCGACCAAGCATCAATATGACTTTGACGCGGGCAACTGCTTTGCCTTTCTCCAGAAATACGGCCTGCTGCCGCACTTCAAACTGAACATTGAGGCCAACCACGCCACGCTGGCGGCTCACACCTTCCATCATGAGTTGGAATTCTGCGCCGTCAACGGTATCCTCGGCTCGGTCGATGCCAATCGCGGCGATTTGCTGCTCGGCTGGGATACCGATCAGTTCCCGACCGACCTGTACGATACATCGCTGGCCATGTATATCATCCTCAAGGCCGGCGGTTTTACCACCGGCGGACTGAACTTTGACGCCCACGTACGTCGGCAGTCCATTGACGATCTGGACCTGTTCTACGCCCATATCGGCGCGATGGACGCCTTCGCACGCGGCCTGAAGATTGCCTCAAAACTGATGCGAAGCAAGGTCTTTGAAAAGGCTGTCAATAAACGCTACAGCGGCTGGGACACCGATTTCGGAAAAAAAGTCGCCGCCGGAAAAATGGACTTTACCAAACTGGAAGCCTATATCCTCGAAAAAGGCGAACCCAAACTCCAGTCCGGCCGACAGGAGCTGCTCGAAAACATCCTGAACGAGTATATCTAACCCCATAAAAAAAAGGATGGGGTGATGCCATCCCATCCTTTATCTTTTTCAGTTCGACGCATGCGCCGAATAGAACAAGCGGCTATTTCACCGCGTCGGCAACAGCGTTGAGCAGCACTTCCGGCTTGACCGGCTTTTCAAGAATCTGCTTGACCGGCAGCCACGTCTCATCCGGCTCAAATCCGAACGGCAGGTTCATTTCTTTGCGAACGCCCGTGACCATAATCACCGGCGTATTTTTCAACGCCTCGATTCCGTGCAGCTCGCGGGCGACATTGAACCCTTCATCCTTGGTCGTCATCATCACATCCAGAAGAATCACATCGGGGTTTTCGGTCTTGGCCGTCTGAACGCCGTCCTTGCCGTTGGAGGCCGAGGCCACGGCATACCCTCGCGCTTCGAGCAAATTCACTATCGATTCCACAAAATCACTGTCGTCGTCAATGACAAGCACTTTCTTGGCCATTTTTACATTCTCCTATAGACTTGAAAGTTAATCTTTCTACAGTACGAAATTTTCAAAGGTGTTATACCATAGTTGCGCACGATTGTCTCGATAATTTAGGATAAAATTCACAATAAATCAAACTTTTCGTGATTCAGCAGCGGCCTTGCGGTACTGGTTGATGATCTCTACGGTCTTCTTTGCATCCAATTCGCCATAGATTTTATCATCAATCATAATGACAGGGGCAATCCCGCACGCCCCCAGACAGCGCGCCTCCTGCAGCGTAAACAGCTTATCCTCGGTCGTCTTGCCGACCTCGACGCCCAGCTCCTTTTTGAGTACATCCAGAACCTGCTTGGCGCCTTTGACGTAACAGGCGGTGCCCATACACACACTGATCGTATGCCGGCCAATCGGCTCCAGATTGAAATAATGATAAAACGTCGCCACCCCCCAGATATGCGCGGTTGGAATCTGAAGCGCCTCAGACGCGTCGTCCATCACCTGACGCGGAACATAGCCGAACAGTTCCTGGGCTTTGTGAAGAACGGCGATCAAATAAGATTCAGCGTAGTCTTTTTTGCTGACCTCCGCCATAAATTCGCGGAGCGTTGTCATTTTATCCTGTGCTAACTCGGTCATTGGGTCACCTCGATTTTCTTTGCCTCTTTCGGAATAATACCCTTCGGCAGCTTGGCCTTATAGTGTGTATGCAGATATTTATGCGACACGGAACTGAGCGGATGCTGAAGGAATTCTTTATACAGCTTCTGCACATCCGGATTGTCGTGACTGCGGCGAATGGTCTTGCCCCGATCCAAATCATAAAGGGCCTGAGCGCGTTTTTCCAGCGCCTTGTCATCCAGCGGAATCGTATTGATCGCGGCATACGGCTGACCGCCGCCGCCAACACAGCCACCCGGACAGCCCATAATCTCAATAAAGTGGTAACGCTGCGGGTCCTGCCGAACCACCTCCAGCAGTTTGCAGGCATTGCCCAGACCGTGCGCCACGGCCACACGGATTTCCTGTCCGTCCATCGTCAGGCTCCCTTCCTTAATCCCCTTCAGCCCGCGCACGCCTTCGACCTCGATATCCACCAGCGTCTGGCCGGTGTAAAGCTCATAGGCGGTACGGATGGCCGCTTCCATCACGCCGCCGGTGGCGCCGAATATGGCCCCGGCGCCGCTGGACAGCCCCAATGGATGGTCGGCTTTTTCAGGCTGAATATTGACAAAGTCGATACCCGCCGATTTGATCATCCAGGCGATTTCGCGGGTTGTCACAACAACATCCACACCGCGCATCCCGTCAAACATCAGCTCCGGACGATCGGCCTCATACTTCTTGGCTGTACAGCACATCGCCGCAGCGCTGCATATCTTCGTTGGATCGATACCCCTCTTGTCGGCAAAATAGGTCTTGATCATCGCCCCCTGCATCGACATCGGCGATTTACACGTTGACACATTGTCGATCAGATCGGGATAAAACTGCTCAAGGCATTTCATCCAGGCACTCGAGCAGGACGTAATCATCGGCAGCGTGCCTTTATTCTGCAGCCGTTCAAGGAACTCGTTGGCCTCTTCCATAATGGTCAAGTCGGCGCCAAACTGGGTGTCAAACACATAATCAAACCCCAGCTTGCGCAGCGCAGCGATCAATTGCCCTTCCATATTCTGACCGACGGGCAGACCAAACGCCTCGCCGATAGCCGCCCGTACGGACGGAGCAAACTGAACAATCGTAACCCTTTCAGGGTCGTTAAGCTGTTCGAACAATTCCTGCGTATAGTTCTTTTCGACAAAGGCCGCGGTCGGGCAGACATTGATACACTGACCGCAGGCGGTACAGACGCTCTCGGCCATCGGCAGATCGTACGCCGGCATCACCACCGTCTGGAAACCGCGATGCGCCTGAGTCAGATTGTGCACCTGCTGAATTTCCGAACACATCCGGACGCAGCGGCCGCACAAAATGCACTTTTCAGGATTGCGAATCACGGCCTCACTGGACAAGTCTTCTTCATACCGCTTGCGTTCACCTGCAAAATGACGCGCACGAATACCCATCGACGCCGCCAGCCGCTGCAATTCACAATTGCCGTCGCGCTCGCAGGTATGGCAATCCAGGGGATGATTGTCAACGATCAACTCAACAATATCCCGACGGGCACGACGCAGCGCGTGGGTATTGGTTTTGATCTTCATCCCGTCGCTGACCGGAAAGGCACAGGACGCAACGAAATTGCGCTGACCCTCAACTTCGACGATACAGACGCGACAGGCCCCTTCAATCGACAGTTTGGGATGGTAACACAGACGGGGGATCTTAAACCCCAACTTGTCGGCCGCCTGCATAATCGTCTGGTTCGGCTCGACCTGGTAATCCTTGCCGTTAATGGTAATCGTTATCATTTGATTCATAGGTATCCTCACGCTTTGGTAATCGCATCAAATTTACAGACTTCATAACATTGGCCGCAGCGAATGCACACATCCTGAAGAATACGGTGCTTTTCTTTGCGAACGCCTTCGATGGCATTGACCGGACAGACGCGCTTGCACGCCCCGCAGCCGACACACTTGTCGTTAATGGTATAACTGAGCAGTGCGGTACACTGACCGGCACGGCACTTCTTGTCCTGAATATGTTCTTCATATTCCTCGCGGAAATTCTCAATGGTGCTGAGTACCGGATTCGGCGCCGACTGCCCCAGGCCGCACAGCGACGAATGCTTAATCATTTCACCCAGACGCTGGAGCTTTTCAATATCGCCGGGTTGGCCTTGACCCTCCGTAATCCGCGTCAAAATCTCGTACATCCGCTTGGTGCCCTCGCGGCACGGGGTACATTTGCCGCACGATTCATCCTGGGTGAATTCAAGGAAGAACCGCGCCAGCGACACCATACAGGAATCCTCGTCAATCACGATCATCCCGCCGGAACCCATAATCGAGCCGGCCTTGGCCAGCGATTCGTAATCAATCTCCGTATCGAGATAGTGTTCCGGCAGACATCCACCGCTCGGGCCGCCGGTTTGAACCGCCTTAAAACGTCTGCCGTTGGGAATGCCGCCGCAGATGTCATAAATGATCTCACGCAGCGTCGTACCCATGGGCACTTCGACCAGACCGGTATTCTGCACCCGACCGGCAACCGCAAAGACCTTGGTGCCCTTGCTGGTTTCAGTGCCGACGCTATTGAACCAATCGGCGCCGTCCAGAAGAATCACAGGGATATTGGCCCACGTTTCCACATTGTTGATCAGCGTGGGCTTGCCGAACAGCCCCTTGACTGACGGATACGGCGGACGGGGACGCGGCATACCGCGATGCCCTTCAATCGAATGAATCAAAGCGGTTTCTTCGCCGCAGACAAACGCACCGGCGCCGAGACGAATCTCAATATCAAACGCAAAATCGGAGCCGAGTATGTTTTCGCCGAGCAAGCCGTGCTCACGTGCCGAAGCGATGGCTTTTTCAAGCCGTTTGATCGCCAGCGGATACTCGGCACGAATATAAATAATGCCTTTGCGAGCGCCGATAGCGTAACCACCGATCATCATCCCTTCAATCACTGTATGCGGATCGCCTTCGATGGCGCTGCGATCCATAAAGGCGCCGGGATCGCCCTCGTCGGCGTTGCAGATGATGTATTTCTCATCGGAATCCTGGTTGGCGGTAAACTCCCACTTCAACCCGGTCGGAAATCCCGCCCCGCCGCGACCGCGCAGCCCGCTCTTTTTGACTTCCTCAATCACCTGACCGGGCGTCATTGTCTCCAGCGCCTTGGCCAGAGCCTCGTAGCCGCGAAGAGACAGATAATTGTCGATATTCTCCGGATCAATGATGCCGCAGTTACGCAGCGCTATACGCATCTGCTTGCCGAAGAAGTCCACATCACCAAAGATTCGGAAGAACCGATTATACAGATGATCTTCGGTAATAATCAGCCGGGTAACGGCCTTATTATGAATCAGATGCGACTCAACAATTTCGGGCACGTCTTCAACCTGTACCCGACCGTACATTATATAGCCGGGGTTGACGATGAGAATCGGCCCTTTTGTGCACATCCCCAGACAGCCGCTCAAATGAATGCTGACGCTGTCCTTGCGTCCGTGCTTGTCCAGCTCCGTCTCGAGCGCCTGCTGAATCGCTTTGGAATGATTGTGAATACAGGCTGTACCGTCGCACAGCGTAAGTTTGTATCTCGTTTCTTTCACGTCCGTTGTCCTTTCCGTCAGATCACCCATTCGGCAATAATCTCGCCTTTTTTCAGATGCCGTTCAACAATATCGCGCGCCCGCTGCGGCGTGACCCGCCCGTATTTGACGGGGATTTTGCCTTCTTCAACCACCTCAACCGTCGGTTCCAGATTGCAGCGGCCCGCACAGCCTTTCTGGCTCAGATAGACATCCGTCAGCCCGTTGGCAATCGCCTGACGAAATACATCCATCACCTCTTTGGAGCCGGCGGCGATTTCACAGGTCGCCATACCCACATACACCCGTTTGGTGGACAGATACCCTTTGCTGATAATGCGGTTGACCGCTTCAGCACGCTTTTTTTTGATAGCTTGTAATGGCGTTAGCACGTGTGTTACTCCTTAGGAATTTGAAATATAAATGAATTACCGTTGTCTTTTGCCTGTACATCAATCCGGCCGCCGTGGCTTTCAATGATCTGTCTGGTAATATACAGCCCCAGGCCGGTGCCTTTGACTTTCTTTTTTTCGGGCGTATCCAGTCGCGAAAATTTCTTAAACAGCGACGCACACTGCTGCTCGGAAATCGGCCGACCGTCGTTATAGACCTCGACCGTAACTCGATCACCTTCTTCACGAGCGCTGAGGATAATCTGTCCGCCTTCGCTGCCGTATTTGGCGGCGTTGCTGACCAGATTGTTCGCCACAATCAGCATCAGATCCTGATCGGCGGACACCGTCAAATCCGGATCCATCTGATTAGCAACCTGGATCTGTTTGTCGTTAATCAGCTTGGAGAACGTCTGCACCGAATGACCGAATACATCCTTCCAGAGAGAAAATCGGGTTTTGTTGACTTCCAGATTGCCGCGTTCAATTCGGCTGAGATTCAAAAACTTCGTTACGGTCGCTGCCAGATAATCCAGATTCCGGCAGATCGAATCGACGGCCTTTTTCTGCTTGAAATTAATCATCCCCAGAAAACCGTCGCGCAGGGCATACGCATTCAGTACCGCAGAGGACAGCAGCCCCTTCAGTTCATGCGCCACAAAACCCAGCAGATCAAGATAGCTCTTGTTCAATTCTTCAAGTTTTTGATGATTTTCCTGCAACCGAACCTCGCGTTCTTCCAGACGCACCGACATCTCATTGAACGAATGCGCCAACTGGTGCATCTCTTCAATACTCGAATGCGGAGGCATTACCAGATGTCCCAATTCGCCGCGAGACAATTTTTGCGTGCCCTCAAGCAGCACCGTCAGCGGCCGCGAAACCGACCCGGACAAAATGTAGGCCAACACAAACGACAGCACCGAGGCCAGCAAAATCATCGCCAGAAAGGCCAGCAGCAAGTTGGCGGCCCGATTGTGGAACGGCTCTTCCAAAATGCCCACATACAAAATACCGATAATCTCATCATGGATATTGACAATCGGCTCATAAGCCGACTTATACCAGTGCCCGACCACCAAGGCCCTGTCCAGCCACGGCCGGCCCTGCAGAATCACCTCATTATAAACCGCTTCAGAAACGCGCGTCCCGATGGCACGTTGCCCGCTTTCATCCAGAACATTCGTGGAAATCCGTACATCATCAAGAAAAATGGTCACCGTGCCGACCGGAATACCGCGATAGTCTTCGTTGCCGAAAACAAGCTGACGAATATGGTCAACAAATTCATAATCCTGGTTGACAATACGACCGCCAAAGACAACCTCCGTCACGCGGCCGGCTGAATCCGTTAAAGCAAGGGCGTATTCTTTAGCCATGGCCGAATCCAGCGACGTCTTGCGGGTCGGCCTGGCTTTGGCCGTCGGTTTGATGTCAATGTGCGCACGCTCTCGAATTCCGCGGTTCATTTGAACCAGTTCATCCGGCCCGATGAGGCGCGTACCGCCGACAGCCTGGCCGCTTTGTGCGGCAGAGACCACCAGTTCGCTCGGGTGCTCAAGCGCCTGGGCATACGGCAAACGGTAAAAATAATGCAGTCGCATCTTGTCCCGCAAAACCGCCGGCGACTGGCTCAGATCGGCTATTTCAAGACTAACCCCGATACGCCGAATTTCCTCTTCATAGACCGTGCGCGCCCCGCCCAAAGACCGTTCGACTTCCGTTTGAATCCGCTCAAAAACATCCGTTTTAATGACATAAAGCCCCAACCCAAATGTACAGACACTCAGGACTGCGATGACAATCGCAAACGATGCAAGAATCTGATTTTTAAGGGTTCGGTTTTTCATAATCGCACTGACAATCCCCTGCAACCGGTCGGATGTCATAGTTGCCAACACAAAACGGTGTACGATTGATTTATGGTTTTTGCAAAAATCACTTCACCTTGTCAGCCGAGGCCGACAAGGCGGTTTTATCGGCAGCATTGACAAAGTAGATCAGATTTTCCAATTCGACCTCAAGGTTGATATTGCTGATAATCACATCATCAGCGCCGCGAAGCTGAATCGGAGCAAAATTCAAGATGCCCTTGATGCCCGCAGCGATCATAATTTCAGACACATGATGAGCCGCCACATCGGGCACGGCCAGAATACCGACCTTAATTTCATTTTCCTGCACAAACGACGAGAATTCCTCCAACGGCAAAATCGGCACTTCAGCATGACGCTGATACTTGGATGGATCGATGTCAAACCCGGCCACCACCCGAATCCCGCCGGTCTCAAAACCCTTGTACCGCAGCAGTGCATTGCCGATATTGCCGACGCCGACAATGACCACTTTTTGTATCTCGTTTTTCCCTAATATCTCTCGAATTCGATTGATCAGCTCATCCACTTTATAGCCGCCACGTCGGTTTCCGGTGATACCGAACAGCGAAAAATCCTTCCGTACCTGAGACGACGTAACACCGGCCGCATCGGCAAGGTTACCCGAAAAAACCTTCACAAACCCCAGTGCTTTTAACCGCTTAAGGGCGTTTTTATATCTGGAAAGCCGTAAAATACATTTTCGATTCATAACCATAACAGCACCTCGGATCATTTATTTGAGCGAAAGCCTGAAAAAACGCCGCAACAGGCTTTTAATTTACGTTATTATAAACAATAGAAAACCAAAGTCAATACTTTTTGATATTTTTTTCACAACAAAAAGCGTTTTTGTTGCATTTATTCGGTCAATTTCCTTAAATAGAGAACACAAACGAACACAACCGTCCAATATTAGTCTTAAGTATATATAGAAAAGACAGTTAGAGTTCCTGCCATTCACGCCCTTCGGTTTCGACAAGTTTGCGGGCCTGGATGAGTTTTCGGGCTTGCTCAAAATTGCTGCTGCCGGCGGCATAGATGACGGGTTTATCGTGGGTGGACTGCCAATACGCCATCGCAGGCCTGAGAAACTCCCACGAGGTCAGGATGCTGTCATGTCGTGTAAACAGGGTCTGGTCGCCCACCATACAGTCCAGCAGCAGCCGCTGATAGGCGTCCGGCATCTTGACGCCGAAAACCTGCTGATAATCGACGGCCATATCGAGCGTACTCATACAGAGCTTTGAGCCGGGGCGCTTGGCCTGCAGACTCAGATAGATTCCTTCATCCGGCTGAATCTGAAACCGCAATATGTTCGGCGGCAAATCCTCAAGACCGGACGCACGGAACATTGAATGGGGAACATGCTTAAAGAAAATGGCGATCTCGGTCAGTTTCCGCTTGAGCCGCTTGCCGGTGCGCAAATAGAACGGAACCCCCTTCCATCGCCAGTTGTCCACCAACAATCGGGCCGCAACAAATGTCTCAGTCGTTGAATCTTTCGCCACGCCTTTTTCTTCAAGATACCCATTGACCTCCTGCCCGTCTATCCGCCCGGGACCGTATTGGCCGCGCACAAAGAACTGCGGTGTTTGCATCGACTGATACGGCCGCAGCGCCCGCAGCAATTTATTGATTTCATCCCGCATATGATCGGCCTCAAATGAGATCGGCGGCTCCATCCCCACCAGCGCTAACATCTGAAGGAGATGGTTTTGAAACATATCCCGCAGCGCACCGCTGTGGTCATAATAGCCGGCTCGATGTTCCACCCCCAGCGTCTCAGCAATAGTAATCTGGATATGGTCAATATAATTGCGGTTCCACAACGGCTCAAACAGACTGTTGGCAAAACGAAAGATCAGCAGATTCTGAATCGTTTCTTTGCCCAGATAGTGGTCGATCCGGTAGATCTGCGACTCATCAAAATGCCGGCGCAGGACATCCTCCAGCGCTTGGGCCGATTCAAGATCCCGCCCGAACGGTTTTTCAACCACCAGCCGAACCTTGTCTTGAGGCCATTGTCCCGCCGCCGGACAGGTTTGCTTCAAGGCCCCCAGTTTTTCAACAATATCGCCGTACAGAAACGGCGGAACGGACAGATAAAATATCCGCACCCCATCCTCTACCCCGCAACCGTTGTCCAGCTCGTGTATCTTATCGCATAGACGCTGATACAATCCGCTGTCGGCATAGTCTCCGGCAATGTAAGAAAAGTGCTTCAGGAAGGTATCGGCTGTTGTCTCATCAAACCCATCCACTGTTTCTCTAAACGAATCCCGTATGCGATCTCGAAACGCCTCATCGGTATACGCCGACCGCCCGCAGCCGATGCAGTAGAACCGCCGACTCATCAAATCGCGGCGAAACAATTCGTACAGGCCCGGAAACAGTTTGCGATGAGCCAAATCCCCCGATGCCCCGAACACCACAAAACCGCACGGCCCGGCCGTCGTTTCAGCACAGAGCATTTCCTGTTGTTTCAGCACCGCCTCGATTCGTTTCATAATCTCCCCCGGCATTGACCAAGCCGCCGAACCGATTCTACAAACATTCTACAAAAAAGCCCCGGAACTCATCCCAAGCTCCGGGGCCGATTCTACTCCGTTAGTCATCGACCGGTTCAAAATCCTCCTTGCCGGCACCGCAATCCGGACAGACCCAGCCGTCCGGCAAATCTTCAAACGCCGTACCCGGCTCGACGCCGTTATCGGGATCGCCTTGGGCCGGATCATAAATATAACTGCACAACGTACACCGGTATTTCTTCATAACATCTCCCTTTCACTGCAATTCAAATAACATTCATTTTCCACTGCATTCATTATCGCAGCAAATGCGGTCTCGTCAAGACTTCAATCCCTGTCTTTCTCAAAAAGAATCGCCGCCGCCTGGTCCGGTTCCACACGAAACGCCGAGCCTTGGCCTTCAAAAAAACCATGGGCTTCAATCAGATGAATATTCAGATCCGACCAGGTCAGCGTTTGTCCCGTTTCAGGACATTCGACAATCGTAATCCGTTTTGGATACTGACCGGCATGTCCCCAGGGGCACACCAAAACCCCCTTGTAGTCCTCGCTCATCACGCGAATCCGTCCCTTATCAACATCGACCCACGTGCCCAGCCCCGCTTGTGCTGCGGCGGTCAGCTCGCGCATCCGCCGGGCAACCATGGCCGCATTCAGACCGGCTTTGTCCAGCGTTGCGGCATCCGACTCGATGACCTCAAACACACTCCGGCGGTCGCTGCCCATAAAACCACCGGCCACCAGAGTTGACGACCGGAGCATTTCATCCAGCTTGTTGTCCTGCGGCGACATCTTCATAACGGCCTCAACGTCTTATGCAAATTTATCATAATAAATCTTCTCGTCCGGCATTCCCAGCGACGTAAACACCTTGATCGCCGCATCAATCATTCCGGGGCTGCCGCACAAATACCCCTCATAACCGCTTAAGTCCTTGTATTTCCGCTTGACCGCGTCGGTCACCAGTCCCGTTTCACCGTCCCAGCCGCCGTCTTCCTCCGGACGGGCAACCACCGGTATAAACGTAAAATCCGGCAGTGCCTTTTCAAACGCCTTCATCTGCTCGGTCAAACACAAATCACGCACGGTATTACCGCCGAAAAAATACACCGCTTCTCGCTGATCATGGTTATGTTTCATCTGATGCAGAATCGAGACAAACGGCGCCATACCGCTGCCGCCGGCAACGAATACCATCGGCGCATCCGATTCACTCAAACGAAATTCGCCATAGGGGCCGTTGAGTTTGACCGTATCGCCTTCTTTTAGATACTCAAAACACCACGTCGTGCAAATCCCGTTCGGCACGCGCCGGATAATCAGATCAATGATGCCCTTTTCGTTCGGATCGGAGGCAATGGAATAGGCCCGATAGACCTCTTCGCTGCTGCCCTTGTACCGCGGACAGAGCAGTTGCACATATTGCCCCGGAACATACTCAATGGTCTTCGGCTCGGCCAATTCAAAACGAAACCGGCTCATATCATAGGTCAACTCTTCGATGCCGGTGCATCGGGTTGTATATTCCCGAACATTGAACAGTTCATCGGGTATTTCAATCGACAAATTCTGCCGCACCTTGACCTGACAGGACAAACGAACACGGCCGGCGATTTCGTCTTTGGTCATAAACGGCGTTTCAGTCGGCAGAATCGGACCGGCGCCGTCAAGCACCTTGACCTTGCACACACCGCATGTGCCGCGCCCGCCGCAGGCACTGGGAATAAAAATCTTCTCTTCCCGCAGTACCGACAGCAGCGGCTTGCCGCCCTCAACGGTGATTTCGCGTTTATCGTTGAGCGTGATTTTGCACTCGCCATAGTCGGCGATATACCGCTCGGCCACCACGAGTGCCAGCGCCAAACCGGCGGCGATGAGACTGACAAAAAAGACCGTAACCAGGAAGCTTATCAACGTCGGAATCCTTTTAACTCAAAACGCCCGTAAACCCGACAAACGCCAGTGCCATCAGACCGGCAATAATCAGCGTAATCCCCGGCCCGCGCAATCCTGCCGGCACACGCGACTCATTGAGCCGCTGCCGAATGCCGGCCATCGCCAAAATCGCCAGCAGCCATCCCACTCCGCTGCCAAAGCCATAGCCGATCGTCACGATAAAGGAATGCTCACGAATCACCATAAACAAAGACACACCCAGAATCGCACAGTTCACCGTTATCAGCGGCAGAAAAATCCCCAGCGTCTGATACAGTTTCGGCGAATAGCGGTCAATGACCATTTCTACAAACTGCACAAATGCCGCGATGATAATAATAAACAGAATAAAACGGAAAAACTCCAGTTCCAGCGGCACCAGCACGTAATAATACGCCAGCCAGTTCAGCAGCGACGTAAAGGTCATCACAAAGACCACCGCCCCGCCCAGCCCCGCAGCGGTCTTAACCTCGCGGGAAACACTCGTAAACGGACACATCCCCAAAAACGTCGTCAGCAAAATGTTCTGCGTAAAAACAGCCGCAAAACACGTCACCACCGCCATCCACAGTTCCTGTCCCATCCCGTTCATTTCTTCACCTCCCTGTCGCCGATGGAGCGAAAGACCCACAAAATCGACGCCAGCATAAAAAACGCCCCCGGCGGCATCACCATAATGATCCATTTATCCCAATACGGCGACGAAAAATACGGCATCGAAACGCCCAGAATCGTGCCCATCCCGAACAGCTCGCGCGGGACGGCAATCGCCAGCAGCACAAACGAATACCCCAGGCCGCTGAACAGCCCGTCCAGAAAAGCCGCCTTCGGCGGATTCGTCCCGGCAAAGGCCTCACAGCGCCCCATAATGATACAGTTGGTAATAATCAGGCCGACGAACGGGCCGAGATTGCGACTCATCTCCGGCCAGTACGCCTTGAGAATTAAATCGACGATAATCACATAAAACGCAATGATCAGCGTCTGCACCATCATCCGGATATTCCGCGGCGTCCAGTGCCGCAGCAGCGATACCGTCAGACAGCTCAGCGCCGTCACCGCCGTCAGCGACACACACATAACCACCGTATTCAAGACCACATTGGTCACCGCCAGCGTGCTGCAAATCCCCAGTATCTGGCGAAAAATGGGATTGTTGCGCCATAGGGCATCCACCATAATATCGCGCGGAGCGGTCGAAGTTGAGCCGTTCATTGCACCTCCTCCTGCTGCTGCATCATCTCCAGCCACGCCGAAAGATCCTCGTTGATCAGCCTCTCCAGCCGCACACTCGTTTGTGTAGCGCCGGTAATGGCGTGCACCTCATTATCCGCAGGCGTCACCGACGTCGGGCGAATGCCGATCGGCGCTGATGCCTCGCCGATGCGCAAGCCCTCAAACTGCCGGCGGAACTCCGGTTCGGTAATCCGCGCCCCCAGGCCGGGTGTTTCAGTTTGTTCATAAAAGGAAATGCCGACAATCGTATCCAAATCCTGCGAGACCCCCACAATGCCGCGTATCGGCGCCCAGAATCCCTGTCCGGCCACCGGCACGGCGTAGCCGACAACCCGGCCGTCTTTGCGATAGACATACGCCCCACCGGCCTGCTCGGATTGTTCAAACAACTGCACAAACCGCTCGTGGATCTGCGGCGTCGGCGGCACCTCAATCTCAGGAAAAGACTCCAGCACCGCCCGTTCAAAGGCAATCTCCTGGTTGGCCTCTACACGCTCGCGCGTCAGACGCGAAAACCCGATCAGCACCGTACTGAAGCACGCCGTAACAACAAACATATACGCCACCGGAAACCAGGGTTTGTCCTTCATCATGCCGCCTCCGGTACAGTCCCTTTGGTTTTTTTGCGTTCCTGCCAGGCCTTGACGCCGTAATCAATGATCGGCGCAAACATATTGCCCAGCAGAATACTGAACATCAACCCGCCATTGAAGATTGAAAAATTGCGTATGACGGTGGTTCCCGTCCCGATGATCATGCCAAAGAAAATCCGGCCCCATTCGGTTTTGGGAGAACTGACCGGATCGGTCGCCATAAAAAACGCACCCAGCAGAAACCCGCCGCCCAACACCGCCGGCCAGGCGCCCGGCACCGGCTTGACCCCCAGCCAGAACAAGACCTGATTCAAAACCGCATAGGTAATCACCACCGACAAAATAGTCGTGCGGCTGGCCGTCTTGGTCCAGAACAGATACACCCCGCCGATCAGAATCAGCAGCACGCTGGTCACGCCCATCGTTCCGCTCATCCGGCCGAAAAACTGCGCCTTAAACAGAGCCGTGTTGCTGATTTTGATGCGTTCCTGGTCGCCGACCTCAAAGGGAATGTGGTCAAGTGCATCAGAATCGGACGAACGCACCAGATGACCGGCCTTCAGATGGGCCATGGTGGACGCACCCGTCACCGCCGCGGTCCCGTCCGGACGCACGGCCGTCGTCCAGCGACCCAGTGCCCCCGACGGGCCTGACGCGGGTTCTTGCCAAACCCCCGTCAGAGCCACCGGAAAGCAAATATACACAAAACACCGCCCCGCCAAAGCCGGATTAAACACATTGCGGCCGAAACCGCCGAACACCTCTTTGGAAAAAATAATCGCAAACCCCATTCCCACCGCCAGCACATGCCAGCCCACCCCCGGCGGCATCACCAGTGCAAAAAGCGTCGCGGTAACGAATACGGCCTCGCTGACCGGCTCGCCGCGCTTGCGGCAAAAGAGCCACTCCAGAAAAAAACCCCACACCCAGCAAAACGCGATCATCGCCAGTGAACGCCAGCCGAAATAGTAGATGCTCCCGGCCCCACAGGGAATCAAGGCCAGCAACACCTTTCGCATAGCAGGCTGCTTACGCAGCAGATTGGATTTTGACTGCGTTTGTGCCATCACGAACCGAAATACAAAAAAGACGCCCTAAAGACCGGATCGCAGAAAGCCCCCCTTAATGCTGCAATCAGGCCGTTGCCTTTGCCGACTCCATTATTTAAGCGATTGCAGTTTGGCGCCCAGCGTCGAGACGTGGGTCATTTCTTCAATGATAATGGCATGGATTTTGTCCTTGCCCGACTTGCTCGGAACCACATCTTTGATGCCCACATAAAACGCAATGGAATTCTTCTCAGCCTGCAGTGCGATTTTGAGAATATCCTCCATACTTTCCAGGCCGCTGAGCTTTTCTGTCGCACTGATTTTGCCTTCAGTGCCGTGGAAATCCGCCATCGTGCGAAGATACAACGCCACCTCATTATCCGGATCAAAGGTAGTCGGCTCTTTTTCCGCCGCGCTCAGCTCCGTGCGCATCTGAGCAAAGGTTTGTTCGTGACCTTTTTCCATCGCGCTGAGGTCGTTGAGCAATTTTTTGGAATCCGGATCTGGCGCCTTGTCAGCCGCTTCGTAATAAAACTGCGCAGCATTGCGCTCGATCTGTTCGGCAATTTCGAAAATCTCATCAGCATTGAAAGTGATAGTCATACGCTGTCTCCTAAGGGGTCTTGTTATTCACTTGCAGGCGGCACAAACACACGCTGCGCCATTTCTTTATCAAGCATATACAGCGCCGCCGAGGCGGTGCCGGCGATCTTCAGCTTGCCGAGGATCTCTTGTGCGGTCGCTTCTTCTTCGACCTGTTCGCTGACAAACCACTGCAAAAACATCACCGAGGCATGATCTTTTTCCGCCATCGCCAGGTCCATCAACTGGTTAATCAAACCGGTCACATGCTGTTCATGCTCAAGGACATTGCTGAAAATCGCGTCAAGATCCTTCCATTCGGTCGGCGGCCCGTCAATGGCCGTCAGCTTGACTTGGCCGCCGCGCTCAACAAGATACCGAAAGAACTTCTCGGCATGGGTCATCTCTTCCTGAGCCTGAATTCGCATCCAGTTGGCAAACCCCGGCAGATTCATCGCCTCCAGCGCCGCGGACATCGACCAGTACAGATACGCCGAATAGGTCTCGGCGTTGATCTGCTGATTAAACGCCTGTTCAATCCGAGTAGGTATCATCGTGTGGTTTCCCTATTCTAAACACCGTGCGGACATGACTTACGCCTTCCAGAGGCCGTGCAGATTGCAGTACTCGCGTGCACCGACCTTCTCGGCCTGCACACAGAAGACCGCTTCCGGTTCCTGTCCCGGCGACAGATACTGCTTATACGACTTGCCATCGGCCGTCAGTTCAATCCATTCGATATAATGTTCCTCGGTCATCGGATGCGGCACACTGCCGATTTTGACCTTATAGCCGCCATCTATTTTTTCGATGACCGGCACGTGCTTTTCTTTGGCCGCATCGACGGTGTTCTCTGTCATTTTTTTCATCGGCTGATTGCAACAGACCAATTCGCCGTCGCCGCCATGCACCACTTCCACGATATTGCCGCACGCCAAACATTTATAAATTTCGTGTTTTGCTGCCATTGTTACATTCCTTTGCAAAAAAGTTAACGTTTTCTCAATATCCCTCAACCCATCACATCAGCCCGAGGGCGTTGTGTTTTTGTGCGATTTTATCCGCCAGCACATCCAGTTCTGAATAGGCCTGTTCACCGGCCATCCCTTTGGAAAGCACCGGCTCAAAAATCTCGGCCTTGACATTCGTCAGCATACCGGTAATCTGATCGACCATCTTGCTGCCCCAGCCAAACGACCCGATAATCCCCAGATGTTTGGTCTTGGGGCGCAGGACATTGACCAGTGCCGCACAATACAGCGCCGACGGATGCGCCCCGACCAGCACCGTCGGCGAACCAATCACCACCGTCGCCGCATCCACCAGATCAATGACCAGTTCGCCGATATCCGCAACGGTCAGATTATACTGCTTGACTCCGACGCCGCGTTCCATCAGGGCATCGACGAAATACTCGGCCATCCGCTGTGTGCTGTCGTGCATTGAGACATACGCCACAATGACATGGTTTTTGACCTTGTCTTCGGCAATCCAGTCCCGATAGGCATCCAGAATCAATGACGGACGATTATACACCGGGCCATGACTGGGAGCGATCATTGCAATATCCAGTCCGTCAAGCTTTTTCAGATTGCCGCGAATCGACGTGCGAAACGGCATCATGATCTCACCGTAATACCGCTTGGCCGCTTCCAGCACAAGGGCTTCATTGTCAACATAGAGATTGCTGCACGCCTGATGCGAACCAAAAAAATCACAACTGAACAAGATGCGGTCTTCTTTGACCCACGTGCACATGGTCTCAGGCCAATGCACCCACGGCGTATAGATAAACTGAAGTGTCTTATCGCCCAGCGACAGCTCCTGGCCATCCTGAACCTCGATAAACCGATCATCCTCAAGCTGCAAATGGTCAATCAGCATCGCCTTGCATTTGGGATTGGTCACGACCTTGGCATCCGGATACATCAGCAGCATATCCGGGATACTGCCGGAGTGATCCTGCTCGGCGTGATGGCTGATGATATAATCAATCGAGTCCGCTCCCGCCCGCACCAGATGGTCCACCAGCAATTCGGTCTTGGACGGATCAACCGTATCCAGCAGCGCCGTCTTTTCACTGCCTTTGATCAGGTAAGCGTTGTAACTGGTCCCGTCCGGAAGCGGAATCAGCTCATCAAAGAGCCGGCGATCCCAGTCCTGTACGCCCACTTCACAGATGCGTTCTGTCAATGCTCTCATCGATGCACCTTTGTAACTCTAAACCAAATCACCACAGAGAAACCCAGAGGGCAAGATTCCGACTTCTGCCTACTGCCTTCTGTCCTCTGTTTTCTGAATTCTGAATTCTGTCTTCTGCCTTACAACACGTCGTTGACGGCCTTGAGCACGGCGTCATAATCCGGCTCCGTCGCAATTTCCGGCACCACCTGAACATACCGCACCACACCGGCTTTGTCAATCACCAAAACCGCCCGCGCCAGCAGACGCAGCTCTTTGATCAGCAGGCCGTATTTTTGCCCAAAATCCGCCGTCTGGTAATCCGACAGCGTCGTCACATGGGTCACCCCCGTCGCGCCGCACCAGCGATTCTGAGCGAACGGCAAATCCATACTTATGGTCAGCACAACGACCTCGTCGCCCAGCTTGCCGGCCTCGTCGTTAAAACGCCGCGTCATTACATCACAGACCCCCGTATCCAGCGACGGCACCGACGAAACCACAATCACCTTACCCGAAAAAGACGACAGAGTAACGGGTGAAAGATCATTTCCGACCACGGTAAAGTCCGGGGCCTTTTGACCGACTTTGACCTCTTGACCTGTGAGGGTCAGAGGATTTCCCTTCATCGTAATGATACCTTTTCGTTCCTGCATAGTCTGACTCCTTTCGCAACCGGCTATCGCTAAACTGATGATTATAAAGATAATCAAAAAAGGCGCAAAAGCCAGTGTGATTTTAACAATTTCCGTTAATTTTCGATACCTGTTGTTTCCCATACAAATCAGGAATTCCCATCAAAATTAAGATGTCCGGGCGTCGTATCTCCCCTCCGAAGCCGAGCGCCCGGACATTAATAAGCAACATCCTTTCTACACTTTAAGGCCTTTTACCATGCCGCCGGCACAATACGCGGTGTAAGCCGCTCAAAAAGCCGGCCGCCAATCAATAATTGGCCGCTTCCAGCTCAAAATGAGCCTGAGGATGGGCACAGGCCGGGCATGACTTCGGCGCTTCTGTTCCTTCGTGCACATAACCGCAGTTGCGGCAAATCCAGCGCTGCGGTTTTTCACGCTTAAAGACCTGGCCGGTCTGAATATTCTTGCGCAGCGCAAGATAACGGTCGCGGTGGCGAGCCTCGGCCACGGCGATCTTGCGAAAGACCGCGGCGATTTCCGTAAAACCTTCTTCCTCGGCCACTTTGGCAAAACCGGGATACATCTCGGTTGTTTCATAGTTTTCGCCGTGAGCCGCCTCCTGCAGGTTCTGCTCGGTGGTGCCGATCACGCCGGCCGGGAAACTGCCGACGATTTCAACCTCGCCGCCTTCAAGAAACTTGAACAGCCGTTTGGCGTGCTCCTTTTCCTGGTCGGCTGTTTCAGAGAAAATGGCCGCAATCTGCTCATACCCTTCCTTTTTGGCCTGGCCGGCAAAATAGGTATAACGATTGCGCGCCTGGGATTCTCCCGAAAATGCGGTCAACAAATTCTTCTCCGTCTGTGTTCCTTTAACTGACATACAAACCTCTCTTTCTTATCAATGTGAACGTTATATACTTTGAACGATCAGTTGTCCTGATCACACGCTGCGCAATAGCCCTCAAGATAGACCGTTTTTCGGATGACCTTGAAATCGCCAAGGTGTGACGGCGTTTCAATTTGGTCATACGGCTCATAATGAAAATCAATGATTTTTCCGCATTTCAGACAGCGAAAATGCTGGTGTTCTTCCATCCCGCCGTCATAACGGCGCGGCTGTCCGGTCCCCTCGACGATGAAGGCCGCACCGATTTCAGCCAGTGTCAGCAGCGTCCGGTTGACCGTATCCAGCGAGATCGTGGGAAGCTCCCGACGCACCGTTTGATACACATCGTCGGCGGTCGGATGCAAATTCGTCTGGATCAAGGCCTTGTAAACGGCCAGACGCTGCGGCGTCATCTTCAGCCCCGCCTGACGGCAGCGGTCATAGAACGCATTGAGCTTCTGATTCCAGGTCGTTTTGTGTTCATTGGTTTCCATGGGCCTCTTCCTGTTTAATTATCCACACTAAATAGTATCAATTCCTATCTGTCAAGCAAAAAAACAGAGAAAAGCACATTTTTTCTGAATGTAGATGTATGTAGAATCGCGCGCAAAATGAGTTTTTGTTTCACTCAATATGCGCCGCCGATAGCGCATAAAATCTCCGGCGCCAAATTGCCTATTTTAACATCCGACAAGCAGGCGTCGGCCTTCAAACCCCGATTAAACGCCCCTTAAATGGACACAAAACGACGCTTAATTGGGTATATTTTAAGCAAAAACAGGGCGCGGAAGAACCGTGCCAGAGCGCTGCGGGAAACAAACACATCCCGCTCAGCCCGTCCAGAGTTCTTGACGCCGCTGAAGCCGGTGGAGCAGCGCTAAAACAAAGCAAGGGTCGGAATTCCTCAAAATTAGCGTGATTTCTTTAATAGCCAGCTCTTTTTGGATATCAATGTTGCCGTTGGGCGTGCGTCCTGTGTCCTTGCAAAAATCCTCAATCGCCTGCCTCATGCCAACACCCGTTCCTCGCAACCGGCGTCGGCGGCGTTCAAAGGCGTCCGATTCGGCACGCCCAGGGCGATAACCGTCAGCAGACTGTCCGTCATTGTCCCATCGCCCACATGCGGCTGTTTGATCCGATAATACCGCTTGTGCGCCTTGATCAGGTCAATGCCGATGAAATAAAACTTGCCGTCCTTGTCGGCGGCAATCGGGCCGGGGTTGTTTTTGTCCCCGCAGCCAAAGATCTGAACATCGATCCGCTCAATGCCCAGGATCGCCGTCATGTACCGCGTAAACAGCACCTCGCGGCTCTGGGCAATAGACAGGTCTTTGCGCTGGCCCAGATAGGCCCCGCTCTTCAAATCACCCAACAAGCAGGGCACCTGCTTCTCGGAAACAGCCTTGGGCATGGCATGCACCAGCTCCACAGGATAGCCCATGAACGACAGACTGCGTTTGCCGCTCAGCAGCTCAAACAGCCCGACATCGCCCTGAGACGCGGCCAGCGTGTACATCACCTGCCGATAGAAGGCCTTCGTGCAATACCACTTGGCCGCGTCGTCAAACTGGCTGTCCAGCAGCGTAATCACATCATTGAAATCGTCCAGCGTCAACTGGCCCCAATTGTCCACGTTTTTGGCAACCAGCCCGGGAACTTGAGTATAGTCCTCATTGATCCTTTTGAATTCACCGAGGATGCCGCAGTGCCCGAAGTATTCCTCTGTGCCGTCGCCGAGAAAGCCGACCTCGTCCTCTTTGCGGGCCATACTTCGCACGATTGACATTCCTGCGATTTCACCGATCGCGACCAGGGCATCATCATCCAATTCGTTGGACACAGCCGCCAGCACGCCCCACGTTTTGGGCAGCATTTTGATCGCCGAGAACAGCATGTCCGAGGCCTTGATCTCTTTGCCCTCGCCCGGACAAACGACCGTCAAGTCGCTTTCCAGTTTCGGGACAAGCGTTGTCCCCGGCCCCAGCGGAAACACCAGGGCGTTTTTTCGAAACTTGCCGAAGCTGCCCAGCAGATCAATCAGACGTCTGGACAGATTGTCCGGCACAAGGACGCCGCCCAGGGCGTCCGTCCGCTCGCCCAAGTCCTTCGTCTGACCGCGCGAGACGCTCAGTACGATCTGACCAAACTCGCGGGCATAGTCCTCATTGCCCCAAAATGAATTCGACGTGAAACTATCCCCCCAGCCCCTCGTTTGCAGGAGCTGGCGGAGCTTAACCTGAATCTGTTCGATGCACGTCTTGAACTCATTGATCATCGCCTCGTTCGCGTCGAACCGCTCGCCGACGGCCTTAAACCCATCGGCGACCTTATCTCGCGTAGCAAATTCAAAATCCATAATAATATATCCTTAAATCGAAATTAAAAACGCTTTACCGAGCAATCGTGCCGGGTCAAAAATCGGCGGCGGCCCGGCACTCCGCCGCCGACTGGAGAAAATAGGCGCATCGCGTTAAACGGCATCGCAGCAGCACCGCAGCCACGCGACAAACCCAGGGGCGCCGCCCCGTGATGCCGTCCGCACCAACAGAAAACTCAAATGTACTTCGCATAATCCTCCTCAAAGCTCAGCTCTTCAGGATCGCCGAACCCCCACGCCGGATCATAGCGGCAAACATCGTGAATCATCGAGATTTCAGCATCTGAAAAATGTTTCCTGAGCACCTCTTCGCTGACGTCCTCGCAATACCCCAGCCCCGCCGTCCGTATCTGCTCATTGCGAAGCTTTTCATAACGAGCAAACAATCGCTCCAGCCGTACCGGGTTTTCCAAAAGCTTTTGCTCCCGTTCGTTTTTTTTTCGCTGGCCCCAGGAGAGCCGCTGTTTGCTGAGGGCCGCCGGATTCGCCGGCACGGCCACACAGGAAATCTCCAGCAATTCAATATCTTTCCAAACACGCACCCGCCGCCCGTCCATCACCTCGGCGACCGGCGCCGACCGCCCGATAAAGCCGATACTGAACGCCCGTTGAAATTTGTCCTTGTAGAGTCTCCAGTACTCCTCACCCAGCTCCGTCTGAGCAAATTCGACCGTGATCACAAGGTCGCGCCCCGTAAAAGTATAGTCAATGACTTTGCCGACCACCGGCGACCGCCCGTCCGCCAGCCGATGCGTATGCGACGCCAAAATCACAGGGTTTTGCATATACTCTTTCATCGCCGCCCGCCGCGCCAGATCGTCAAAAAACGCCGCCACCTTCCGCGCCCCGGCACCGAGCAAGGCAAACAGCCCGGCAAAGCCCAGCGGCCCCATCAACGCGGTCAAGGCGCCCTTGACCTTGCCGAACCCCTGCTCGCTCTTGCTGCCGGTCTCCTGGGCCTTGTCGCCGACCTGGCCGGTTGTCTGGGCCACGCCGCTGATCTGCCGCTTGGCGTCCTCAGCGCCCTTGGCGCGAATATGAATGTTAATGTCTTTGTCGGCCATATCTATTCTTCCCAAAAAAACTAAAATTACCCAATTTTTGATACCCTTTTGACTACCGGCTGACCGCACGCAGTCGGCAGCCAGTCCGCCGCCGACAGGCCCAACTGCTCAATCGCCGCCCAGACCAGCGCCGCGTTGATCTGGCCGGTCTCGATGACCTGCGTTGCGCTGTGCAGTGCACGAACGATGTCTCGACACGTTCGCAGCTTGCCCGAATGCGGCGTCCGGCAAATGCGCCCCAGGGCATCCACCGCGTCCGGCGTCAGCCGAATGCCGCCGTATTCGTAGAGTCGGCGAATGTCCTCGGCACTGTACAACGGCCCGCCGTCGCCGCCGGCGGCCAATTCATCCAAATTCAAAACGCCGATCAAACGGCTGTTAAATTGATCCAAAGAGGCATAGCCGGTCTTGTCCGCATTCTCCTGGATCGTCCGCAAAAGATCATTGTTGCCGGCCAGGATCAACGGACAGCCGCACTTCACACAAAGCAGCGACCGCAATTTATCCAGGTCTTTCGCCCGTAAGGAACTGGCCTCGTCGATCAAAATAAGCCGACGTTTATGCTTCATGACCTCGGCCAGCCGCGCCCGTGCCAGCGACAAAGAGGCGTTAACGGCCACGTCTCCACCACTGGCGCGGGTAATCGCATCCAGCAGGCCGGTAATCTTCTGGGCCGAATCATGGCTGATATAGACCGCCGCCGCGTCCGCCCGGGCATACGCCCGCAGACACGCGGACTTGCCGCTGCCGGCGTCGCCGATAATCACGCCGATCCGCCCTTCGACATCGCTGAACGAATCGACCCGTCGGATCAACCCAAAAATCCGCTCCGCGACGCCAATTTCCGCAAACTCCGGCGCGCCTGCCGAGCGCCGCTGACGCCGCCAAACCGCATTGACATAGCAGCCGATCTTCTCCGCCAGCGCCTGATTATCGCCGGCGTACTTTCCGTTAAGAAACTGACCGACCGCCGTCTGCGACAATTCGATAGACTTGGCCAGCCGAGTCTGCGAGACACCCTGTTCAGCCAAAAACCGTTTGACCTCCGCACAGAACGCCGCCAGCGCGGCAGCGTCGCCGACATCCGGCACGTGAACCAGCACCAGTCGTGAATCCTGTTCGAGATTGTCGCGGAGATCACCCAACATCGGCATCCTCCCAGAAATCGTCGTCCAGCCCCAGATCAATAACAGGCGGCGGTTTTAGCCCTTTGGGTTCGATGTCCCACTCCAGACAGAACGACTCTCGCGACGGCGACGGCCCAGCAGCCACTTTATGCGCGTCGAGCTGACCGTCCAAAACGGTTTTGACCGCCCGAATCCTCGGCGGCTTGGCCGCCGGCGCCGGCCGGGTCTCGGCGGCCTGGGCCTCGATCGCCAGGGCCGCCACGTCCATCGCGCGAGTACGCGCCGCGTCCCGCTGCTGACGAAGCTGTTTTGCCGCGCGGGCCTTTTGCCGCATGGCCGCACGGACAGAGCCGTCGCTGACCCCGGGCTGCCCGTAGGCGACCAGCCGATTGCTCTCGGCCCGCGCAACAAACTTCCAATCTTCGTTGTAAATGAAAATGACCCCCGCGTCGTTCGGATCGTAGCTAACACGCACAGCTTTGCCTTGCAGCGCCATGATGTGGGGGGTCGTATTGCCCAAAATAAAGTCCATTTATGCGTACACCGTTCTTGGTGACTTTTGCGTCTATCCAGACACGGCACAACAGATCCAGCACATCATCCAAAACGACGCGCTTCGACTCGCGCGATTCGAGCACTTCCAGCGGCGTCTGGCCGGCCAGCGATGAGTGCGGCCGGGTATTATAAACAGCCGCGTAATCGGCAAAGGCCTTCGAGAAGGTCTCAAGCGTATAAGCCGCCTCAACCGCCGACGACGACTTGAGATAATCATTAAGCGCTTCCGGCTTCCGCTTGGTGTCTTTGCCGCAATACGTCGGAACAAACTTGCAAAACTGTTGATCGACGGTATCAAAGAACCGTTCGATGGACTTGCTTTGAGGATGGTAAGGAATGGCAAAAGAAACTTCGACACCCAAAAGACCGTAGAGGCCGGACACCGTATCTTCGTCAAGATAACCCTTACTCAGGGCCTTCCGGCGTTTTTTGGTCGTGCCGGTAAACAATCGTGCATCGTAGTCGCGGCCATTATCGATCTTAACCCCATCCGGTGGGCCATATTTTTTCGCCGCATCCCGAAACGACGTCAGGATCGTCGTCTGGTTCGGCTGCAAACAGACCTGCCAGCCCACCAGCGCGCGGCTGCGCGCATCCATCCAGGCCGTCAGCCAGGGCCGCACCCATTTGCCCATGTGTTGAATCAACACATTAAACTGGTGGTGATCGCCGACCCAGACGCTGCCCGGCTCGACTTCCGAAAGATCGACTTGAATATAAGGCGCGCACTTGGCCTCATAGGCGGCCTGCCCCTCACGATGCAGCACCCGAACCGGCAAGGGCAAATACTTGTCTATGTATCGGCAAAGCGCGCCGTACGATGGTATTGTCCAGCCCAACTTCTCCCTCTTATTATGGTGAACGGTCATCCGCAGGCACTGCCGGATTGACGGCTGGCGCGGATCGAGATAGAGACTCTTGAAAAACTCCCAGGCCTCCGGACTGATAGTCTCGCTATTTCGCGACCCGCCGCGACAATCCACCAGGCCCAAAACCCCGTGTTGCTTGTGCCGTGAAACCCATCGCCGCAGCGTGCCGACAGCCAGATTATTTTGATACGCGAATATTTCGAAGGCCTCAGTTCGCAGCCCGCCGGCCCGGACGTGTTCACGCGAGAACCTCTCAAAAGCCGCGACAACGCCTGCCCGCCGAATCGCCTCGTCTAACTTTGGTTTTGGAATTCTTGCCAGGTCATCAGCATCAACCCGCACGTCGACGGCAGGACGCCCTGCCAGCCGCGCGTCGGCGGTTACAGGTATCCGCCAGATCCCATTACGCTTCTCAGCGCCGGGCAAATCACCGACCAGACAACGCTTACGGACAGCCCGCTCCGTAACCCCCAGCCGCGCAGCGGCTGTCGAAATGTCAATCCATTGAGCCATTTCCGTTTGACTTTTCAATGATTCGCTGTTTGAATGAACGACGTTTCGGGCCGTAAATCGGCATAAGCGCCTCGCGAATCGTCTGACTGGCGGCATTTTGGGCCGTCCGCCCTTCGGCCTCTGCCCTGGCATTGATTAAGGCCATTACGTCCCGATCACGAAGATTTACGTTTTTTGCCATAACTAAAACCTTAAAAAACAATGAGCGTTACGCATTGTATCGTCTAATGTACTGAGAGAAATGCAACAAAGCAAGCGAAAAAAAGAAGATTTCTCAAAATTTCTGAATGGGTTTTGCGAAAGACTCCATAAGTCCAGAAAAGCTAAACAGTTAAGTATGGTGGCACTTGCTAAAATGGCGGGTTTTACAAGCTCCAGCCAAATATCTCGCTATGAAAATGGCGAAAATCTACCCGACCCGTATGTGCTTTTGAAAATTTCAGAGGCATTAGAAATTGATCTTCATTGGCTTATCACCGGCGACGATCAGTTTCAAAAAGCCGCAGAAACGCTTGTAAACACTGATATTGAAACAATCCGAAAACCCATAGCCGAGAAATACCAAGAGGCCTGGACGATTATTCTGGACGCCGAAGCACGGCTAAGTCAGGGCGAAAAGCTGTCTGAACAAGACCAAGCCGCGCTTCAGGTAATAAACAGCCAAAAAAACAGACTTTCTGACTTGTTGATGATGCTGCACAATTTCACAGAGATTAAATTTCGATTAAACGCGATTCTTGAAATGCTCCGGCTTACCCAGGAACCACAATGCAATAATAAAAATTAGCAAGAAATAGCAAGAAATATTCTGGTACAAAAAAATCTTATTTTTTTTCAAAAAAAATTTTGAGAATTTCCCTGAATCAATTCCCGACAATATTTTCTTGTTAATTTTCCCCAAAAAATGGCTGTCTATTTCACCTATCTTGATATATTAAGGTAATTTTGGATATAAAAAGTTGTCCGAGAGTGCGTCCGCGCGGACACAACCGAAAGACCCTGTTTATATCCCTAAATTCTGCTTCTTAAACGCGACAATTACCGTTTTGAAGTCAAAAACGCGGTTTTTAAAGATTTTGCCCGATTTTTCAATTCACGACCCCTATACTCCGATACACCCCCGAAAATGCCCGAAATTCGCGTTTTTGCGCACTTTGCTCAGCCGCCCCAAAGGCCTTAATAATCCCGAATAATAGCTTAATAATCCCCCTTTAAGAGGCCGCCATCCCGCCATTTTCCCAAATATCCCGCCGAATCCCCCAATTTCCGCCAATAACCATTTTGGGTGAGATGTTACAGTAGTGCATTCGAGGCAGATCAAGACATCTTTTTACGCCGTTTTGGATTTCAAGGCTTCAATCACGACCGATCGGATGATCTTTTCGTCCGGATCCGCCCCAATAAAGACGCGGTACTGGGCTATCGCCTGCCGGATGAACATCTCAGCGCCGCTGATGGTCTTGGCGCCGACTTCTTCAGCAGCCTCAAGCAGCCGCGTACGAAGCGGATTATACACCGTATCAAAAACCGTCATATCCGGCCGCAGCACCCCTTTTTCCACGGCACACTGTTCGACATCCGGATACATCCCCAAACTGGTGCAATTGATAATCACCGCCGGATTGGCCCGTTCCAGTGCATCCAAACCGGCTGCCTTGCAGCGAAACTCCTCGGCCAGCGACTCGGCCTTTTTGGCGGTGCGATTATACACCGTCACATACGCACCGACATCCACCAGACCCGCCACAACCGCACGGGCCACACCGCCGGCGCCCACAACGGCCACATCCATTTGATGCAGGGCATGCGGTTCTATCCCAATCGTCGCCGTCAACGCGTCCATCGCACCGGCATAGTCGGTATTGTAGCCGCACACAATGCCGTTAAAGCCCACTTTCAGCGTATTGGCCGCCCCGATAGAGGCCGCCAGCGTATCAACAAACTCGCCTTTGCGATTGACGTAATCCAGCGCGTGTGTTTTGTGGGGAATCGTCACGCTAAACCCACCGACACTCAGCCAGGGCCGTTCCACCATCGCATCAACAAACGCGGAAAATTGCTCCTGGTCCCCTTCAACCCGAAACGGCAGATAGACCGCATTGATGGCTTCGGCCTCAAAGGCCGCATTGAACAGCGCCGGACTGAGCGAATGGGACACCGGATTGCCGATCAGGCCAAACACTTCGGTCTCGTTATCCAGTCGATCCCAGCAGAACAACTGCTTCATCTGCTCGACGGGAATCTGCCCTGCCGCCGTCGCGCTGTTCTCATCCAGCGAGGCAAACGTCAAAAACGCCCCCAGCTTTTTGGCAAGCACGCGGGTCATCAAACCGGCCTGGCCCATACAAAAAACAATCATATCCTTGCCGGCCCGATGCAGCAAATCCAGCCCCTCAAAACAATCATTGATGTGCCGAGCCGGATAGACCAGCTTGCAGATGGCCATCGGCCACAGACTCAGCATTGTTTCATAAAGGATATTAATATCCTCAAATCGCCCCTTCATTCGATGGGCCGACAAAATCAATCGGCAATCGGGATGAGCCTTAAGAACCTCTTTAAGTGGCCCAAAAGCATCTTTTTTTGCAAAAACTTTCAGCTCGCAGTCTATAAACTCGGCCCCGGCTTGGATACATTCGGCCAGAATCGCCGTCTTTTCGGCAATCGGGAAATTGCGTGCCCCGCCCTCGTCCTTTTCACGACAGGTCGCAATCACCGGCAATTTGGTCTTGCGGGCCTGGGTGATTAACCGCCCGGCCGCCTCCGGCGTCAAATCCGCCAGGCCGTCCAAACGCACCTCAATCGCCTCAGCCCCCTGGGCCTTGGCCTGCTTAAACCGCTCGGCAAATGACTCGGCGTCGCTGCCGGCTATGGGTACAGTCAAGTAAGTCATAGTGCAATCTATACCGTCAAAATCCGTGATTATCAAGGATAAAAATGCCTTTGTTTTCGGGTCAGACTTGCCCCGAATGAGGGGTTGACTATTGATTTTCAAAAGATTGAGCATATAATGGCTTGACTTATTTTCTAAATCCAAGAGTGAGGTTTCAATATGCAATTTACCAAAATGCACGGACTGGGCAATGATTATGTGTATGTCGATTGCTTCAGCGAACACATTGACAACCCCGCCGATCTGGCGGTGCGGATCAGCAACCGGCATTTCGGCGTCGGCTCGGATGGACTGATTCTGATTGAACCGTCCGAAATCGCCGACGCGCGGATGCGGATGTTCAACGCCGACGGCTCCGAGTCGCCGATGTGCGGCAACGGCATCCGCTGCGTGGCCAAATATGTCTATGATCACAATCTGGCCCGCACCGATACGGAGTTCTCACTGCCGGGACAAACAACATTTCCCACCTCCCTGCGGATTGAGACCGGACGGGGGATCCTGACGGTCGGACTGGATCTGGGGCAAGACGGCCTGGTCAGTCGGGTTTGTGTCAACATGGGACAGCCCATCCTCGAATCGACACAGATTCCCGTGGCCGCCGAGACACCGACCGTGGTTAATCTGCCGCTGCACATCGAGGGGCAGGATTTGTCGATGACCTGCGTGTCAATGGGCAATCCGCACGCGGTCTTTTTCTGCGAAGACCTGGACGCCATCGACCTGCCGCATCTGGGACCGATTATTGAACGGCACGAGCTGTTTCCCCAGCGCGTCAATGTGCATTTTGTCAAGGCCGAGGGGCCGGACGAATTGACGATGAAGACCTGGGAACGCGGCAGCGGCGTCACCCTGGCCTGCGGAACCGGCGCGTGCGCGTGTGCTGTAGCGGGCGTCCTGATCGGCCAGTGCGACCGCATCGTCACCGCCCACCTGCCAGGCGGCAACCTTCAGCTCAACTGGCGGCAGGAAGATAACTGCGTTTATATGACCGGCCCGGCCGCAGAAGTCTTTACCGGCATCTGGCCGGAGTAAACCCCACCAGCGGACAAAATGCGGACAGAATAATGAATTCATCCTTTCACATTGGACAAATCAAGGTCGGTCTCAATGAGCCGCTGTTTATCATTGCCGGACCGTGCGTGATAGAAAGCCGCGATGTGTGCCTGCGGATCGCCGAGACGCTACTCGGCATTCGGGAGCGCACCGGTGTCGGCGTGATCTTCAAGGCCAGTTTCGACAAGGCCAATCGTTCAAGTATTGACAGTTTTCGCGGGCCTGGCCTGGAAAAAGGCCTTGCCATACTGAATGACGTGCACTCAAAAACGGGCCTGCCCGTCCTGACCGATGTCCACGAACCGGCCCAGGCCGAGGCCGCCGGCTCGGTGGTCGATTGTCTTCAGATTCCGGCGTTTTTATGTCGTCAAACTGACTTGCTGGTCGCCTGCGGCCGGACACAAAAGCCCGTCAATATCAAAAAAGGTCAGTTCGTCAGCCCCGAAGAGATGAAAAACTGCGTCCAAAAGGTACGTTCCACCGGAAACCACAAGATTCTCTTGACCGAACGGGGCACGTTTTTCGGCTACAACCGCAATGTCAACGATATGACTGCCATCCCGCTGATGCAGCAAATCGGCTGTCCGGTCGTCTTTGACGCCACACACAGCACCCAGCGGCCGGGCGGTTTGGGCACGGCCAGTGCCGGCACGCCCGATATGGCCCCGATATTGGCCCGCGCTGCAACGGCGGCAGGCGCCAACGCCTTGTTTATGGAAATCCACCCCGACCCGGCCAATGCCCTCTGCGATGCGGCCTGTATGCTCCCGCTGGACGAAGTGGAATCACTGGTCTCGATGTGCGGCCGTATCCATCAACTCATTCGCAATCCAAAATCATAATGGCCAAGTCAACCTATCACTATCTGTTCGGGCCTGTTCGTTCGCGTCGTCTGGGCCAAAGCCTGGGGCTGGACATCGTCCCGATGAAGACCTGCACCCAAAACTGCCTCTATTGCCAACTGGGCAAAGACGCCCCGCTGACGCTGGAGCGCAAAGTCTATGTGCCGACCGATGCGGTGCTGACTGAATTGCGCCAACGGTTAGACGAGGGACTGTCCGCCGACTACATCACCCTCAGCGGTTCCGGCGAGCCGACCCTGCACAGTGAACTGGGCGTCATCATCGACGGCATCAAAAAGCTGACCGACATACCCGCCGCCGTCATCACCAACGGCACACTGCTGTATCAGCCGGAGGTTCGGCGGGACTGCGCCAAGGCGGATGTCGTACTGCCCTCGCTCGATGCCGGCGATGAAGCGACCTTTCGCCGCCTGAACAACCCGCATCCCGACCTGAATTTCGAGCTTTTTATCAATGGTTTATGCCGGTTTCGCGACGAATACGCCGGCCAAATCTGGCTGGAGGTTTTTTTCTGTCGGGGAATCAACACCGACGAGGACCGTATCCGAAACATCGCCCGACTCATCGCAAAAATCCGCCCCGACAAAGTCCAGCTCAACACCGCTGCGCGTCCGACCACCCACGCCGAGGCGCTGCCGGTTTCGCCTCAGGAATTGGAGCAGATCGCCCCAAAACTGCATCCGCAAGCCGAAATCATTGCTGATTTCAGTCGTCATCAAGGCCCTGCCGCTTCGGCAGACCTCACCGGCAACACCGAAGCGGTTCTTGCCATGCTCCGTCGTCATCCCTGTTCATTGAAGGATATCGGCATCGGGCTGTCCCTCAGCCCCGATCAAGTGCGTCCGCTGCTGGACGCCCTTTTGAAAACAGGCCAAATTGTGTCCGATATACGGTCAGGCACGGAATTTTTTAAGATTCCCTGATTTTTTCCCCCATCCCGATATATCCCCCCCCTCGGTTCCTCAGGTTTTTGCTGTTGGACGGCAAGAATTATTATAGGACGTCATAAAGAATTGCCCCAACCGCCTATTTGCATACCGATTTCTTCTGAAGAAAGCTTCGTTATCGGTCGATAATAAAAATGGCTGTTTTGTCTGAATCTGTCTTTGATTTGTTTTTTTCGGGGAAAAAGACTTCAGAAAATCGCATTCAGCCCGATAAAAAAAGATGTGGATTCTGTTTCAGGATGCCTTATGGAAATCGTAAAGCGGCAATTCGTTTTGAATAAAGGTTCAGAAAAGTATATTTTTCGCTATGAGCCGGGCCAGGAAGGCCTTCTTTTGGATGCGCTGGTGGCCGCGGCCAATGATGCGCGTACGGACTTTGACTGGTTTGACGCCGCGGTGGTCAGCTTTAAGCTGACCCAATCGCTCATCCATCAGGCGGATGAAATTCTGTATAAAGATTTGACCGATCCGATGCAAAGCTGCCGGCGCGACGTCGAATGAGAGGGCAGGGCACAGCCGACAGCACAATGCAAACAACTTAAAACAAGGAAACAGACTTATGGACAACTCGGCGATTATCCAGGATTTTGTCAATTATCTGAAATTTGAAAAACATTTTTCCGAGCATACCGCCAAGTGTTATGAGGCTGACCTGGAGCAGTACAGCGCCTTTCTGGCCGCCCACGCCGACGCGCACGGCCCCGACGACAACGGACAAAATCCCTGGGCCGCCGAGAACGGTTCGGTCGCGACACAAACACAGACCCAGGCACAAACCCAGATCGATACCCTGCTGCAGGCTGCGGACGTCAATACGATACGCCGTTTTCTGGCGGAATTGAACTCCCACGCCTATTCCAAATCCACCACCGCACGCAAACTGGCCACGGTGCGCAGCTTTTACAAATTTCTCGTCAAGCGCAATTATGTGTCCAGCAATCCGGCCACCAATATCAAAACACCCAAACAAGATAAAAAACTGCCCAAGTTTCTTGAATACGAGCAGGTTCAGCGGCTGCTGAACACACCGCCGGCCACCACATGGCTGGGTGCCCGCGACCGAGCGATGATGGAAGTACTCTACAGCACGGGGATGCGGGTCAGCGAACTGGTGGCCCTGAATATGGAAGATGTGGATTTCCTCGGCGAAGTGATTCACGTCCGCGGCAAAGGCAAAAAAGAACGGATTTGCCCGATTGGTCTGACAGCGCTGCAGAGCATTCAACATTATCTGGAGTTTCGCAGCCGCCGTCTGGCCAATGATCCGGGCTTTGACAGTAAAGTGCTGTTTGCCAACAAGCACGGCAAACGGATGAGTGCCCGCAGCGTCCGCCGAAAAATGGACAAATACCTCATCGAGGCGGGTCTGGACCCGAACATCAGCCCGCACACGCTGCGGCACAGCTTCGCGACCCATATGCTCAACAACGGTGCCGACCTGCGAAGCGTTCAGGAACTGCTGGGACACCAATCGTTATCGACAACCCAGATTTATACGCATATCACCACCAGTCGAATGCAGGAACAATATCAAAACGCCCATCCGCTGGAAATCAAACCGACAACATAAGTCTTTTTAGATACAGCCTCAAACGCCCGCTGACAAAGTCCGCGGGCGTTTTTATTTGGCTGCCGATCCTGACTGGCCGCCAATCATTTTGTACGCCAAACGCTGTTTACAAATACATTCCGGTGTGCTATGATAGCGTAAATATTATGGAGTCCTTCAAGATCAAAATCGTATTTGTGCTGCTGTTTATCGGCGCCGGCCTGATGGCCTTCGGGCTGAAGTTTCACACGCAGCCGGTCTTTTCGGAACACAACGACAAAGGGTTGGCCACGCCCGAAACGCGGCTGATGAAGGAAGTCAGCATCGGCGGGCTGGAGCGTACCGACGACGGTCGATTGCAGTTAACCTACACGGGCAAGCCCCCCGAAGCCTGCCCGACCTGAGGCAGTTAAAGGAGGCTGTGGTGTCCACGGTCAATTCATCGTCATCGCCGCTGTCGCGGTTTTTCAAAAAACTCCTGCCGCATCGGCTGTGGGTACAGACGGGTTTTTTGCTGGTCTGGCTCGATCCGTTCGGGTTGCGGATGCACACCGTGTGCGGACCGGTGTTCCATTGCTATGCCTGTCCGCTGGCCTTGTTCGGCTGCCCCATCGGCGTCATTGCCCAATTCAGTGCGCTGCACCTGTTTCCGTATTTTGCCGTGGGACTGCTGATCGCGTTCGGCGTGATGCTCGGCTCGCTGGTGTGCGGCTGGATGTGTCCGTTCGGCCTGCTTCAGGATGTCGCGGCCAAGGTCCCCGCGCCGCGTTTCAAAATCCCCCGCTGGATGGGGCATTTTCGCTATGTCGTACTGATCGGGACAGTCCTGGCCGTCCCCTACTTTTTCGGCGAAGGCCACCCGCTGTTTATCTGCCGTATCTGCCCGGCCGGCGGGCTGGAAAAGGCCCTGCCCGATGTGGTTTCCGCCGCCGTCGCCGGCGACGTAATCCCCTGGCCCAACACCCTCAAAATCACCATCATCGTCGTCTTTGTCGCCGCCATCTTTTTTACCATCCGCCCGTGGTGTCGAATTCTGTGCCCGCTGGGTGCGATTTTCGGCTTTTTCAATCGGTTTTCTCTGTTTACACTGAACCTGGAAGAACACCAATGCACCCAATGCGGCCGCTGTCGAACCCTGTGCCGCTACGGCGTCCAGCCCGATAAGACCCCCAACGCCGACCACTGCATCCGCTGTCTGGAATGCACAAAATGCGGCCCCGGCGCACTGAAGCCGGCCACCCTGCTGGACGAACCGACGGAACTGGGCGATCAGAAGTCAGACGTAAACGCCTCGTGAGCTTCCGTCTCGGATACGGCTACAGTGCCCAATCCCATGACCGCCGTAAACCGCTGCCGCCAAAAGTCATTGACGAAAAACAGCACCAGAAACGGCAAGACGCCTACCCAATAGATTGCGGCATAAGTCAGCATCACGCCCAACAACATCCAGAACAAATCTGCACTGAAATAGGAAAATGTCAAAATCGCATAATAAACAAAAAACAGCACAAAAGTCGCCGATAAAATGCCCACACCGAACCATAGCAAAAAACGCACCGGGCCAAATCGCTTCCGGCTCAGGAAACCGCCGACAAGTAAGCCCGACAGGATAACCGCCGCACTGATCACACCGAAAAATGCGATTTGAAACACATAGTCCGAGGAAAAGATTTCTACCAGCATCAGGGCACAGCACCCCAGCATAATACCGCCCGCCAGAAAAGTCGTTGCCAACCGATGGCGATGGCCGATCCGCTCACCCAGAAGCCAGACAACGGAAAGGCCCGCCAGCAAGGCCATAACCACTGAATTTAACATGCTGACCGCCTCTTCAGGAAAATGCATCACTCCGGAAAACCCTCTCCACATCCCCATCACCAGCAGCATTGGCGCCAGAATCAAAAACGCCTTCGGTCGCCGGTTTTCTTTCAGGAACAAAAACGCCGCCGCAACCGGAACGAAATAGACAAACCCCGACGCATGATACAGCGGATTGAAATAATATGTCGTCGGCTCGACGCGGATCGGTTCGCCTTCGCCGGTCGGCACTTCCGTCTCGATTCTGAATGTGCCATAAGCATACATCGGTACTCGCCACGAGTACGCACAGACGCCGCCTCACCCAAAGGCGAACTGCCCCGATGCCAGCAGCAAATCGCCCTTATAAATCGACAGTCTCGGCGACTGTTCATAATGCGCGCCGAACAGCAATTCCGCCTGCTCACGCGACGCGGTCTCAATCGCCACATTCAGCACTTTGCCCGTGCGCGACACCTTGACGGTGTAGGGCGGATCAGCGAGAACCACGGCATTCGGATCCTCCGGCTCGGACGTACCAAACAGATCAAGCGTCTGCTCCGAAACCGTCAGCGCCATCGCCCCGGCCGCCGCGAAAGCGACCCATAAAACAACCCATTGTCTCATCTCAACTCCCTGAACATAATCACATCAACAGCCGAATAAAACACCCCTGCTGTGCTGTCGTCTTATTGCAGTCCGCCCAGCTTATCAGTCAATTCGGACAGCGCAAACCCTTCAGCAATGACCTTGCGCTGACCATCGGTTAAAATCAGCCACGGCATCGCCTGGACGCCGAGATTAAATCGAGAATTATCGGGGTCGATGGCGATAACGCCGCAGACGAACGGAATGTCAAAATCAGCCAGCCACGCATCGAGCGGCTCACGTTCCGTCGATTCGCCATTGAGCAGCACGACCTGTACCGACCGCTCGGCCAGCGCACCGGCCCGCGCGGCCAGTTGCCGCACCATATAACGGCTCGGCCGCTGCCGCCAGTCCCAGACGCATACCAGCACCGGCCCGGCCTGCCTCTCAAGCTCAATGCCGTACCCCGACAAATCCGGCAGCAGCTTGCCGACCAGCGGGGCCGGCCGTCGCGGCACATAGCCGCCGCCGGAGCTTTGCGGGCCCAGGACGATCGTGACCTCCTGCGCTCCGCCTTCGGTTCGGACATTGGAATACATATACTCGCCGTCTTTTTGATAATTGGCCTGAATGGACAGATCGCCTTGGCAGACCGCATCAAACACAAATGTCCCATCCGTGCCGGTTCGCGCCTGGGCGCTGGGCTGGCCGGAGCCGTAACAATGCAGATTCACCCCCTCCAGCGGATTGCCGTCCTCATCAACCACCTTGCCGGATACCGACAGATTGGCCAATTTCAGCACCGTATCGGATGCGGTAACCACATCGCCGTCCGTCGGTAACTCCAGATTAACCGACCCGGTGCCATAACCGGTCGGCCCACTGATGAATAAGTAATACCGCTGCTGCGGCGGTATGGCGGCAATACGATACATCCCGTCCCGGTCGGTTTGGGCGGTGTATCCCTGAAGCGTCGAAGACCAGTTTGAGCCGCGAAACTGCACATTCACCCCCGCCCCGGCCAGAGATTCGCCGTCCGGGCCGGTCACTTTGCCGGTGATCGTCAGACCGGGCTGAAGGGTAAGCTGGATGTCCGTGGTGTCCGCGTCAATCGGCTCAATCACCGCACGGTTGCTGCTTTTGTCAATCGCGGCAAGATAGAATTCACCCTGTACCCAACTGATCTGCTCCGGATCCCACCCAAGGGTAAAGTGCCCCTTTTCGTCGGTTGTCTGTATGGCGTCCCGCACATTACCCGAAAAGGGGAGCACAAAGACTTGTGCCCCTGCAACGGGCCGCCCGTCGGAATCGGTAACCGTTCCGGCAATGCGGGCCGTTGCGCCCAGCATAATCGTGATCTCATTGGTCTTGCCGTCTTCCACGACCGCCGCGACACTGCGGCTGCTGCGATATCCGGGCGCACTGACGTACACATTATACGTCCCCGGCAAAACGCGACTTTGCACTTTGCCCTCCGGATCGGTCGTGCCCCTGCCGAACGAGAAACTGCTGCGTTCATCCTGCGGACTCACATTGACTTGAGCCGATCCAACCGGCTGATTGGAAACGCCGTCCACCACCGTCACTGTCAGCAGGCTGCCCTTGACGACCTTCAGCGGCACACCCACCTCCGTCTTGACCTCCACGGTAACCGGCTCGGACATCCAGTCCGCATCAATCACACTGAGTCGATATGACCCGGCCGACAGGCCGCCGAAGCTGAATGTCCCGTCGGCCTCGGCGCGTGTTAGATTCCGGGTAAAAATCCCGATCTGCGGATGGTCCGCTTCAATCGCCACAATCTGCACATGACCCACCGGCTGATTGTCCTGGTCGGTCACTATACCGCTGATTCGACACGCCTCGGATAAGGTCAGGACAATATCTTCCTGCCCGACCGAAAAACTCAGCCCCGTTTGCGGATTGATGTTGGACGTCAGCGTATGAAAGGTCGCCAGTCCCGCCTTTTTGGCCAAGAGTTCAGCCGTACAGTTTTCCGGCAGATTCGCGAATTCAAATCGCCCCTGCGCATCCGTTTCCGCAGCAAAAAACGGGATCGGCTCAAGCCCCAGCGTATAGCACTCACGCTCACCCGGAACCGATAAAACCAGCAGACGCACCCCGGCCCCGGCAACCGCATTACCGTGAATATCCTCAATCCGTCCGGCCAATGTCTGCGGCGCGGTCAGTTGAAGCGACGTGCTGTCCTCCGAGAAGTCTTGCAGCAAAGAAAAACCGATTGACAGGCCCGGCTTTTCCGCAAAAAACAGCCAGCCTCCCTCGCTGGACAGCATCTGAACATCCGTCTCCACCGAAAACAGTCCCGACGAACACGTCGTCGTCTGACCGACCGGCTGAACCTCAAAAGCAAGCGATTCAATCTTAAGCTGGGCCGCATAGACACTCACCGCCGCGCCGTCCACCGGTGCGCCGTCAGGACCGGTGACCGTGCCTTTGAGCGTTTTCGCCTCAGCCGCACCGAGTACCGCCGACACAACCATAACCCACGTCCACCCGTTTCTGCTTATGACTTGACGCATCCTGAAACCTCCCTTGCAGCACGGGCACGATCCCCCTTCAATACGGCCGGAAGGATCGTGCCGCATAATAGAACGTTCTCTGTTTAGTTTGTGAAATCTGACGTTTCACTGCTTATTCTGCGGTTTATGCGGACTTCCTGCCCAAGACCACCGCCGCGGCGGCAATCAACGCCACAATCACCAGCACCGGCAGGATATTGCGTCGGCGCACCTCGGCCGGCGGAGCCGCTTGTCGCTCGCGCTGCCGAGCCTCGGCGATCGCCTTCAAATCCGCGTCGCGCTGGATCAATTCCGCACCGGCCAGCGCCAGCGACGGCGCCGCATCTGAAGCGTAATCCGCCGGCTCACGTCCCTCGGCCAGTGCAAGAATCTGTTCAGCAGTCAGCGCATAATTATACACCCGCGCATCATCCATACGACCTTTGAAATTGCGGTCATTGATCCCGCCGTCACATCCCAATGTCAACGGCCCGTCAAAGGGCTGAACGGAATGAACGAGACGATTTTCCGCTGTCTTCAGCTCACCGTCATGATGCAGGTACAGCCTGGCCGACTCCGGCGTAACCGTCAGGGCGGCAAACACCCACCTGCCATCCGTCGGAAGACTCAGTCCGCTGTCCCAATTATAACTTTCCGGAAGATCATTCCAGTGATACCGCAGATTCGTACCGCTCAAGTGAATTCCCGCCACCGTCGAAGGCGTGCGGCAGAACATCACGCCGGTCAGTTGATTCGGCGGCGGATCAGCCCGCAGCCAGACAGTCATCGTCAGCGTATCAGTGTTCAAATGCAGCGCCGGCGTTTCGACAAAATCACGCTGACCGTCCAGCTCGATGGCCCCGTCAATCCGTCCGCCGTCAATCAGCCACGCCGGTTCACCTCTCAACACACCGGCCGCCTGACCGAGCGAATCGGCAGCCGTTTGGCCTTCGTGTTCATCAAACGGCCAATGCGCCACACAGCGGCCCGGCTCAACCGAAAACGACCACAGCGGCCCTTGCGTAACGGTACCATTCGTTTGTACCGCATCAATGCGCCACCGATATGTTCGTTCGCCGACCAGCCCGACCAGTTTGACCTGAGATTCCGCAATGCGACCCAAAAACGCCGGCTCTTGACCGTCGATTCCGGCGTACACATCATACGCAGCCGCCTCTTTACCCGGCGTCCAGAACAACGTCGCCTGAGAACTGAACGGCAGCGATGCCCCTCCCGGCGGCTGCGGATTGCAGGCCGCCAACGTGGCCTTCTCATAAAACCGGATCGCCGACAAACCGACAAACCCCTCATCGGCAAACGGCTTAAGATTGCTCAGCCGCACCTTCTCGGCCCGCGTCGGGACAAGCCTCAGCAGGGTCGGCTCATCATACTGGTCTGTCCCTTCGGCTTCTTGCAGCGACGCGCCGCGCAAAACCGTCTTCCAGTCGCCTTCAGACGTCCAGACCGATACATCCGCCTGCGCGACGCCGCGCGATGTATAGCCCGGCTCATTGTAATTCCAGATTTGAAGCGTTTCCAACTCGACCGCTTGGCCGAAATCAAAGACAAGCCCTTCTCCCACCTCCTCTTGCGATACAATCCACTGCGTCTCGGTTTGCGTCAAATGCTCCGGCAAACGGTCGCCGTTACGGTCAACCAGCCCCGTACCGTCAACCACCACGCGCAGCGCCTCATCGGCGGCAACCTCGGCAATCCACGGCCCGACGACCGGTACCGAACGATGCAGCGGCTTAAAAACATAGCGCATCTGCCGTATATCAAACGGCCCCTCGACCAGCGGCGTTATAACATACGGACGCTCAATATTCCTCGGCTCTCGCCACGAGAGCGAACAGGTACCGCCTCACCCATACTCCAGCGAAAACGTCCGGTCATACGCGCCCGTTTGGCTGCGAATATGCACCTTCGGCGCCGGCGGCTGCCGACCGTTTCGCAGCACACTGACCTGCTCGTTCATCTTGCCCCGAAGTTCCTGATTGATCGAATAGATTCCCTGTCGTTCGGAAACCGACAGCCGCGAAAATACCGGCTCGCCGACAGCCACCCTCGCCGGCGTATCGGCGCTGACCGTAAAACTCTGCTGACGCGGAAAATTGCTTCCCCGCAAGGTCCAGTCCTGCCCCTTGTCCTGACGAACCAACTCCCATTGATACACCCGATACGTCCCTTCCGGCAGGCGCACGTGCCCGTTTTCCGGCGACATGTGATACATTCCATTAACACCCCCGGCCGAGAATTTCGTCAAACCTTCGGGAACCTGCACGACCCCAAACGATACGTCGGGCGCAGCCGCAAGAGACACAAACGCCCCGTCGCGTGCAATCTGAAGCCGATACAACGTCCCTTCATAATCCAGATAGCGACCCACAAAATACTCCCGCCGATTTTGTCCTTCACCCAGCAAAATCCGGTCGGCGTTAAAGTCCTCAGCCGTATCGTCAAACGTCCCGTTGCCGTTGGTATCCACCAGAACACACCCAACCGGTTCGCCGCCGATCAACACCGTCCCTTCATAATAACCGCCCGAAGACATCATCAAATATCGACTGCGCTCATCATAGCTGTAGAATTGGCACGCCAGATGATAGGTAATCGGCCCGTCCTCGCCGGTCAGATAGACAGGAAACGGATGAAAGGCCATACGATACTGATCGCTTCGCCGCCCCTGATACGGCTTCTCGTCATCCAGATGCCCGTCGCCGTTTGAATCGATATACAACAGATCATATTGTCCATACGGCGTCGAACGATCCAACGCGATCCACCGAAAACCCTGCCCGTCCATCGGGGTGTTCCATTTAATAAACAAGGGACTGTCGGATTTGAATTCCGGACACCGCACGTGCTCCGGACGCTGCGACTCAAAACTGCGATAATACCGGTTCACCGAGGCGCCCACCTCCTGGCCCACATCCTCACTGGTTCGATAACGCAGCCATTGCACATCCCCCAATGCACCCATCGAAAAAATCAGAAAAAAGGATGCAATAATGCCGGTTCTCGGAAATATCATAACCGTCTCCTTAATTGATGGATATAGAATGTCCTGTAAAAAGTCCTGTTCATCCTGTTTAAGAGGACGTTTCTATTATACCTCCGTTACAGGAAAAAAACATAATTTCTTAAAAAATTTGCTTTTTCTCCCATTTAACCGGCGTCGCGCAAACCAGTATCGCGATAACCCATGCCAATGAATACAACAGCCACATCCCCTGGCGCAAAACACGATGCCGGTGGGCACTCAATTCACCTCGATATACCGCCCGCCGCACACCTGCGCCAATCGCGACAGAATGCCGCTGTCCCGTGCTTCCGGATAGATGCCGATGGTGTGGACGACCGTCCCCGGCGATACCGACTGTCGAAGGGCGTCAATCCGTCGGATAAACGCCTGACCGTCACCGTCCATCAGGTCAAACCCATCAGTTACAAAATAGAGCACTTCCGCCCGGCGTCCGCTTTTGTCGCGCATCGTCATAGCCGCCCCGAGCGCGTCTTCGGCAATCGTCTGTCCTCCCGGCCGGATACGTCCGAGCAAATTCAGCGCCTCGGCCTTGGCCGACGGGCTTGCCTTCTCAAGCGTCCCCTCGAACGCCTGCAAAAGCTGCCCGTTTTCCATAAAAAACACCACATTAAACGACTGCTCGGCCGACAATTTCAGAATCGACTCACGCAACTGCTCGCGCACCAGATACATCAGCCCAAACATACTGCCCGAACCGTCCACCACATAGCACACTCGCTTGGCCGCGACGGTCGTACCGGAAAAAAACACCGTATCCGCCGGACGGCTGTCCGGTTTCGAAACGACCGGTTGTGCCGGTTCCTGCTTAGGCGACGGCGGCGCAGGCTCAGCGGGCTTGGGCAAGGGGCGCGCCACGGTCGGGGCAGGTGTCGGCTCAATCCTCGGCTTGGGTTTGGGCGCCGGCGGCGATTCAAGAATCCGTTCAACCACGTGAACGGAAATATCCGCCGAAACCGCTTCAGCCGGCATCTCGGCATCACGTCGGAAATGCACCGATCCCAGCACGGTCAACGCCGCCAGATGAACCGCAACGGACAGGCTCAGCGCACCGACCCGCACGGAATCAGACGCCGAGCGTCGTGTGAAAAATCGCCCTCTCGACACCGCCGTACATCCTCAAATAACACCAAAAAAATCCCTCTGACCTCTGACCTCTGACTTCTGACCTCAATCGGTCACCTGCACATTCGAATGCCCCGGCTCCAACACCTCATACACTTCAATCACATCGCCGTTATGCAGGCGAATACAGCCGCGGCTGGACTGCGTGCCGATGGTCTCCGGCTCATGCGTGCCGTGCAGGGCAAACCCCGTGCGTCCTCTGGCGTTGCCCTCAATGCCGTCCAAAGCGATCCAGCGCGATCCCAGCGGATAGTCCGGATCGCTGCCTTTATACGTTTTGCCGGTATCCGGATCCGTCCAGGTGGGCTTGATCATCTTGCCGCCCGGCGCAACGACCCAGCGCCCGGTCGGCGTCGTATGCTCGGGTCTGCCCAGGCCGACTTGATAACTCTTGACATACACATCCTGAAGATACAAGTCCATGGTGTATGTTGTGCGATTAACAACCGCATGAAACGGCCCATGAATGACTTTGATCCGCCGTCCGGCCTGAAGCAGTTCCGGCCGCTCAATCCCGTTGATGCGCATCAGAATCTCATAGGGCACTTTGTGTTCACGACCGATCTTGGCCAGCAATTCGCCCGGCTTGACCAGATAATACCCCGTCAGCTTGTCGCCTTCGAGCACATCACGACTGAACAGCCACTTATCCGCCAGACTGGCCAACTGCACCTTGACGCCGGTACGAATCTGAGGGCTTAACTGCATCGTCAGTGCTTGATTGAGCTTATCCCGTGCCGCGATGACCCGCCCCCGGTCGCGCAGCGTCAGCGCCTCTTCGATCAGACGCTGGGCCTCAAGGCTGGTTTTATCCCCCGACTGGCGTTCAGGCGAGGTCTGGCCAGCCGTCTGTTCCGCCGAGGTCTGTGCGGACGCAACAGCCGCAGCTTCCGGCTCCGATGCCGACACAGCCGCCGGCTCCGACTCCGGCTCCGGCTCCGAAACAGGCGGCTCATTGACCGGCGGTGCAGCCGTCGGCGACGGGGCTTGAGCAGATGGACCGGCACTGCGCGACGGCGGCAGCACCTCGTCAAGCTCAACCCGCGGCGGCGATGAGGAGTCACCCGTCGCCGGCGCCTCGACGGTCTGACTTTTAATCAAAATCACCACCCCCACAATCACTACGATCAGCGTCAGCATCAGCATTTTTACATGACGCCCGCGGCGCTGACGGCTTGCGGTATAAGGTCTGAAAACTTGTGCCAAAACGACACCTCCATACTACAATAGAAATACATCTTGTTTTTTATGCACGCGATTCAAAATACAAAATCCGTAAGGCATTGAATCCATTAGATTTTCAAAAGTTTGGCATCGATTGTGATGAAATCTTTCCACGCGCCGATGGCTCACGACAGGCTGCAATGAATAACCCCCTGCTCGGTAACCACCGCATCCACCGGCACATCGTTCTGGTCATGCGGAATCTCAGGACAAAGCTGCTCGGAAAAACCGACGCCCCATTTGGCCGCTGTCACAGGGTGCATCGAGAAAAAACGGTCATAGTACGCCCCGCCGCGGCCAAGCCGATTGCCATGCCGATCAAATCCCAGACCCGGCGTTACCACCAGATCAATATCCTCATAAGGCACAGGCGCTCCGGAAACCGGATTGCGAAGCCCCATCCGATCTTCCTGAAGTCCCGTTTCCAGCGAGGTAATCTCGACCGGTATCATATGACGCTGCTCCCAAGACATCTTCGGCACCGCCACGGTCTTACCCTGCTGCCAGGCCGCCAATATCAGCGGCGTCGTATCCACTTCATGCGGCAGCGACAAAAACAACATCACCACCGACGCGGACCGATACGGCTCGGAATCAAGAATATAGCCGCATATCCTGCGGCTTTTTTCGATGCGGTCTTCCGGACGAATCTGAGCCAGTCGGCTCTTCAATTCTCGACGCATTTGAGCTTTATCTGTCATCAGGTCTCTTTTCTACGGGTTCAGAGCGGTTTTCGCCCATCTGTTGTACATGATTTTTCAGTTTTTGTAAATAATCGGCAATGATTTTTTCACGTCCGATTGCTTTCGGCTGATAGTACGGCTTATCGAGTTTCTGACCGAGATAGTCCTGTTCAACATAGCCGACCGGGCTTTTGTGCGGATACTGATAACCGGCGCCGTGGCCGAGCTGTTTGGCCCCGGCGTAATGCGCATCCCGCAGGTGCGGCGGCACCGGAATCGTCCGCCCCGACTGCACATCCGAACACGCCTGCCAAATCGCATTGGCACAGGCGTTGGATTTCGGCGCACAGGCAATATAAATCGCCGCCTGCGCCAGCGGAAGCTGGGCCTCCGGAAAACCGATAAACTCGGCAATCTGCATCGCCGACGCCGCCAATATCGTCGCCATCGGATCGGCGTTACCCACATCCTCGGCCGCACACACCATTATCCGGCGGGCGATAAACCGCAGATCCTCACCCCCGACGATCATCCGCGCCAGCCAATACACCGTCGCGTCCGGATCCGACCCGCGCATCGACTTTTGCAGCGCACTGGCCAGATCGTAGTGCGTATCGCCGGTCCCGTCATATTGAATCGACTTTTTCTGAACGGATTCTTTAGCAATATCGAGCGTCAGCCGTACTTTTTCGGACCCTTCGGCCTGTGCCTGCGACAACACCGCCACTTCCAGTGCCGTCAGGGCCTTGCGGGCGTCGCCGTCGCAGATCGTCGCCAAAAAATCCAGCGCCTCCGGCTCGGCAGCCACCTGCATCTTGCCCAGCCCCCGCTCGGCGTCGGTCAGAGCGCGATTCAGCAATTCCAAAATCGCCTCTCGGCCAAGCGGCTCAAAACTGAACACCGTGCTGCGGCTGATCAGCGGCGAATTGACCGAAAAAAACGGATTTTCCGTCGTCGCCCCGATCAGCGTCAATATCCCGTTTTCCACATCATCCAGCAGCACATCCTGCTGTGCCCTGTTAAATCGATGGATTTCATCGATGAAAAGCAGTGTCCGACGTTTGGACGTAATCAGCCGGTCTTTGGCCGCCGCGGCAATCTCGCGCACATCCTTGACCGAGGCCGCCGGTGCACTGAGATAATGAAACTGTGCCTGAATCGAATGGGCCACAATCCGCGCCAGCGTCGTCTTGCCCACGCCGGGCGGGCCGTAAAAAATCAGGCTGGTCACCTGACCGGCCTCGAGCATCCGACGCAGCAGCTTGCCCGGCCCGACAAAATGCGCCTGGCCGACAAACGCATCCAGCCGTTCCGGACGCATCCGCACCGCCAGCGGAGCAAAACCCGCCAGCGTCGCCCGTTCCGACCGCGAAAACAACGAATTGTCTGGTAATTTCGCCATAGGGGGTCATTATAGCCGCCCCGCACACCATACACAACCCCCGTCAAAATCGAACAAAAGCCGAGGGGCGCAAGCCCCCGGATAATCCCCCACAACAAAAGCCGAGGGGCGCAAGCCCCCGGATAATCGCCCACAACAAAAGCCGAGGGGCGCAAGCCCCCGGATAATCACCCACAACACAACCCGAACCGCGAAAACCCCCGGATACCAGCACGCCTTAAAAACGCCTCACACATTCGCCCCCCTATCGGGCAGCTCGCGCTGCCGCGCTGTTGCCGTCTCCGCCGGACCCTACACATGTGCTGCGTCCGCATTGCCGTAAAGACAAACAAACCACGTCGTTATCGGGCGGACTTTATCTTTGAAAAAATCTTAAAAAAATGACCCGAATCATTACCCCTCGACCATTTTGTTTCTTACATTTTTTGTAGAAACACAACGCGGCACACATCAAAACGCCGCAACGATCTTTGACAATCGAATATCGGCCTGGAAACCAGACGTCAGAGGACAAAGGACAGTAGGCAGAGGTCAGAGGACAATCTACGAACTAACAAAAAACGATACCGAAAACAGAAACACAAAACGAAAGGAACAGAACAATGAGAACACGAACACAAAAAGGTTTCACACTGGTTGAAATTCTGATCGTGGTGGTCATCCTGGGTATCCTGGCGGCCATCGTCATCCCTCAGTTCAGCGAGGCCAGCACCGAAGCCAAGCTCAACAGCTCGATGAGCAGCTTGCAGACGCTGCGGTCGCAGATTTCGCTGTACAAAATCCAGCACAATGACAATCCTCCTTGTCATGGAACATTTGACGAGGCAACATTTAAAGATCGGCTCGAACAATATTCAGATGCCGCTGGAAACACAAGTGATTCAAAAGATGCTGAAAATAACATTATTTATGGACCTTACGTTCAGTCGATTCCCAGAAATCCCTGGAACAACTCCTCCTCCGTTGCTGCTGCAGATGGGGCTGGTGTCGGCTGGGTCTATGTAGAAGGCACAGGCAACATCTATCTGGCCGTCAGCGACGTAACCAATAAGACTGCAAAGGACACTCTTGTTGAAAACGGTGCGGCACTTGGTACTACTGGTGGTACTACTGATTGATAATTAAAAGCTGAAATGTCAAAATAAGCCGGCCGGTCCGCACTCACGCGGCCGGTCGGCTTTTTTCTTTGACGATTGACCATTCAGGCCGAAAGTAAAAACGCTTCGTGTGAAGCTCATTTAAAATTCACGTATTCAAGGAAAAGCAATGAGGACGAACAACACATTCAAAAAGACTGAAGTCATCATCATCGCAGCGGTGCTGTGCGTCGTCTCGGTGATGACGCTGCCCAAATTCAGTCGCGCCGCAACCGACGAGCGGCTCAACACGTTATGTGAAAACCTCCAGACGGTCCGCTCACAACTGTCGTTGTACCACGTTCAGCACGACGGCCAATGGCCTCGTCTGGCGGCCTTCGCCGAACAGATGACCCAAAAAACCAACCTCAAAGGCACGACCGACGACGCCGACGGCCCTCTGAAGTTCGGCCCCTATCTGGAGCGCATCCCCGCCAATCCCTTCACCGGGGGCAACAGCGTCTCCGGCGGCGACTGGCTGTATGACCAGCAAACCGGCCGATTCATCGCCGACGACGGCGGCGCAACCAAAGGCATCCGCCACAAAGACCTGTAGAAAATTCCAAGCACTAAGCACTAAATCCTAAACAAGGTCAAATTTTAAAAATCAGAAATTCAAAACGTGTTGAATGTTTTCGGTTTTTAATTTTCAGATTTGTTTATGATTTGGAATTTAAGATTTGGAATTTTCCCTTAGAGGGGAAACGATGGCACGACGCAAACAACAATCCGGCATGACGCTGATCGAGGCCCTGATGGCCTCGGCGCTGCTGGCCATGGCCGCGGCGGGCATCCTGCTGCCCATCACCGCCGCCGCCGCCGCCCAAACAGACGCCCAACGCCGCGTCATCGCCACACGCTTCGCCGCTGACGTCATTGAAAGGCTCATTGCCGAAGGATACGACGCTATCAAAAACGATTATCCTGTTAACGGACAGTATGACCCAATAATTCCCTTGGGACAATACCCTGAGCCTGTTTATTCGAATTTGAGCGCAAAGTTATTTATCACTTATGATTCGGTTGGTCAAATGCCCGATACCATTGATGTGGTGATTCTAACAGTCAAGGTCTCCGACAACAACAGACCCATGATCACACTCAAAACATTGATCGGCGACGGTCATCTGTAAATGCAGCACAGCAATAACCAAAAATCCCAAAAAGAGGATATGAAAAACAATAGACCGGCACAATATAGACCACAGGACAATCGTCCCTCGTCCCTCGTCCATCGTCCATCCAGCGGCTTTACGCTCACCGAGCTGCTGCTGGCGCTGATGGTCGCAGCGATTGTGCTGGCCGCGGCGGCGACGATGGCCGACGCCATGAGCTGCGGCAAGCGCGAAACCGAAAACATGACCCGCACCGCCACCTATCTGGCACAACTGCACACGCGCCTGGCCGATCTGGTCATGCGCGCCGAAAGTATCGAAGAACTCCCTGAAGGCGAAAACAAAGGCGTAGAAATCGTCTGCGCCGAGGGAAAATATAAAATCTATACAGATGCCTCACAAAACATTCTTTACGTAAAGGATTTCAGCAAACCCGAGCCTAACACATCTGAATATGACTATAAAATTGAAGACGCGACAACACAAAACTCCGTATCTGTTCAGAAAAATGTACATATCCAGTATGAAAATAACCACGTAACCATCACGTTCGATATAAACGATGCACGTTATACCCTGACCGCCACGCCACGCGGCGAGAGATAATCTGAAATCTCAAATATCCAATTTCAAATGTGAAATGCGATAATGATCAAACGCAAAACGCAAAACGCAAAACGCAAAACCAGGAATCGCCGCGGCGCAGCCCTGCTGGTGGTGCTGTTTATGATTATGGCGGTGGTGGTGATCTCGCTGGGCATCCTGTACCGCGCCGACATGGCCGCGGCCGGCGGCCACAACTACGCCCTGCGCACCCAGGCCGACTACATCGCCTGGGGCGGGCTGGAACACGCCCGCGCATTGATTCTGGCGGACAACAAGTCTGGGACTCTGAATGCTCCAGTTAATCCTCAATATTTAAATAACAATGCTCCCGCCGAGTTGGATGGTGACGAGAACTTCTCTTTTATTCTGGAACCTGCCTACGATCCGCAAACAATTACTAATCACCCACAATATGATTTACTCTGGCGGTACGACCTAGTATGCAAAGTGCGTTATGACAAAACCGGAGCCACTACTCGACCTTTTAGCGAACTAAGCGCAACGATCCTGTATAATCCTGACACACAAAGAGCCTGGTTTACCAACATCCGGCGTCCTCAAGAATGATGCCAAACTCTGTCCCGGCACCCGCAAGCTGCGCTTGAGGGTGCCACCCGATGCTTGAGGACGCCACCCGATGCTTGAGGGTGCCACCCGATAAACCGCACATCATCGGCGCTGCGTCCTATAACCTGTGTCCCGCAAACATCGATAACTCCATCGACTGACTCTTGATTTATGACGCCCCGACAGGCCGAATTGTTTTGTATGTTTTATAATACATCAGGCTTCTGTGGGGGCATAAGGTGTTTTTAATGCTGAAAACACCTTTTCAAGATGAAAATCGCGGCAACACAAACAAGCCGCACCAAACAGACAAACGAACGGACACCGCCGCCGGACGAAAAATTAGTGTTCAGCCGGCAAAATTTTCGGCGGCTGATTAAGCCGAGCCGGTCGTCTGACGACATCAGTACCGGCAGAACAACTGTAAAGAAAGGCATTGTGATGGCCAAACGGACAATCAAACCGAACAGACGCACGGCGGCGTTCACCTTGATCGAGATTATGGTCACCGTCGCGATTCTCGCCATCGTCGCGCTGATCGCCGTGCCCATGATGAGCGGCGCCGCCGATATGCAGGTCCGCAGCGCCGCCAACCGCCTGGCCGCCGACCTTGAATACGCCAAGAATATGGCCATCACGCACCAGCAGTCCTTTACAGTGCTATTTGACGATTCTTCCGACACAAATGGCTATAAAATCAAAAACAGTACAGAGGATCCCATTACAAATCCAATCAGCGGCAGAGATTTTGAAGTCCAATTTTCCACTATCCGCAGCCTCAATCGGGTTTGCATTCCCGTCAACGGCATAACGCTGGATCCGGACAGTACTGACAAGGCCATCACGTTCGACTATATGGGCACACCCTACAGCGGCTCAGGAACAGACAACCCGCTCAAAAGCGGAACTATTGAACTTCAGGATACGGCGGGCCATTTTTCGTTATACGTCAAAATCGAACCGCTGACCGGTTATGTCACGATTGAAAGCCCAACGCCCTGAACGGCAGGATACGCATATGTTTGAGTTTTTGTTCAAACGCAACAGTTGTCCCATCGGCTTGGACATCGGCCATACGACGATCAAGATGATCCAGCTCAGTCAGCGCGACCAGAGCTGGCGCGTCGATGCCGCCGACCAGGTCCATCTCGACCCGCAGCTTGAAGCCGGATCGGACCCGTGGCGCAGCGCCGTGGTCGAGGCCCTGGGCCATATGCTTCAGCACGGCCGATTTTCCGGGCGTCAAGTCGTTTCGTGCCTGCCGGGCGATATGCTCAAGATCAAGAGCCTGCGGCTGGACAGCCTTGATCCGATCCGGATCGAGGCCCTGATCGCCGGCGAAGTCGCCCCGCGGCTGGGGCTGGACGCCCGAACCGACGAGATTCGCTACAGTATCGCCGGCAGCGTCTTCCAGGGCGACGACATCAAAAACGAAGTCATCTTTTTCGGCATCCGTCGTCAGCAGCTTGCCGCTCATATTGACATGCTCGAGCGCGCGGGACTGGAACCGGTGTCCATCGAAACCGTTCCCGGCGCACTGTTTCGCAGCTTTCAGGCAACCCTTCGCCGACGCGAAGACAAAGACATCGTTAGTGTCTTCGTTGATTTGGGCGCCAAATACACCACCGTCATTATCGGACGCGGCCAAAACGTCGCCTTCGTCAAACAAATCCCCCTGGCCGGACGGCAGTTCAACGAGCAGGTCGCCCGGCGTCTGGGGATCAGTATCGAAGACACGATGCGACTGCGCAGCCGCCTGCACGAAGACCAAGACGACGGCGTCGATGCCGATACGGTTCGGGCCGTCCGCGATGCCATGAGCGCTTCGGTTGAAGAGCTGGCCCATGAAATCTCACTGTGTTTCAAATATTACGCCGTCACGTTTCGCGGACAACGTCCCAGCGAGGCGATCTTTGCAGGCGGTGAGGCGTATGAGCCGTCCCTGATGGACGCCCTGAAGCGTCATCTCGGCGTGGCCATCCGCATTGCCGAGCCGCTGCGGGGATTTGACCTGAGCCGCACCGGATTTGACCGCCGCTATAAGCCGCAGTTGTGCGAGTGGACGATTGCCGTCGGCCTGGCGCTGAAAGGCGTCGATCAGGCCGGCGACCCCTGTCAACAGCCGCAGCTCACGGGAAGCGACGTATGAAAGAGCTTGATTTCCTGCCAGACTGGTACCGGGCCGACCGACAGCGCAAACAGCGCCAATACCGCCATTATGTCCTGTTCGGACTGATTGTCGCAGGGGTGGCCGGCTGGAGCTTTATGCTCGGCCGCTCGGTCGTCGGATTGGAGGCTCAAACCCGCCAAATCGAATCCGTGATCGAAGAAGGCCGTCAGACGCTTCAGACGGCGCAGGAACTGCGGCTTCAAATCGACCGGCTCAGCCGCGAAACCGAAATTCTCGAAGTACTGACCCCCCGAACGGCCGTCAGTGCCGTGCTGGGTGAACTGTCCCATTGCGTCACTGAGCGGATCATGTTCACCCGCGTATCGCTGATTCAGGAATCGATCAAAGACGCAAAGCCCGCCTCAAAGACCGGCATCATTCGTATCGGCGGCTCAAAATCCGACGGCCCATCCCCGCTGCCCAACGAACCGCAGCGAACCCAAATCACGCTGACCGGTATCGCCGCCGGCGGAGCCGATGTGGCCGGACTTATCGAACGACTTGAAATATCCGACTATTTTACAGCCGTTTCGCCCGCTTTTTCGCGGGCGAAAAAGATCGGCGACAAGACCGTTACCGAATTTGAAATCGTCTGCACCGTTGCCGATTATGACATCGTGAGGTAATAACCGATGAGACAACTTGATAAACAACAATGGATTCTCATAACAACCGTCCTGCTCTGTGTAACAGGAATCGGCGGCTTGCGCATCGCCCCCCTGCTGCATCAGCGCCGGACGCTGGATGAGACGATTCAGCAGCATCGCCAAACCCTTGAAGAAATTCATGCCGACGGCGCCCGGCTGCCCGATTTGGCTCAACAGCTCGACCACATGCGGGCGCAGGCGGCCGTGTTTGACGCCCGCATCCCTGCCGGCAGAGGGTTCGGCGATCTCTGGCAGCAAATCGCCGACCTGATGAACCAATACCACCTCAGCGAACAGCATGTCCAGCCGGGACCGGCCGTGCAAGCCGATCAACTGGGGGCCATTCCGCTGACGCTGGCGGCAGTCGGCACGATGCAGGATCTGTTCGCCTTCTTTCAAGCCATCGAACAATGGCAGCGTCTGATTCGCTTTGAACAGGTGGAACTGGTCAATGACAGCCGATCCGACGGCAGCGTCAAACTGAACGCCAAAGCCGTCCTGTATTATCAGATCGAACCGAAACAGGGATAATCGCAATGCTCACTCTGCGGTGAATGAATACGATGACATATTCGCAATATAACAACACAAGCGGCATCTCTTCGGCTGCGAACCCGCTTCGGTCGCTCAGCCCCAAGACCATCACGGCTATCGTATTGATGGCGCTGATGGGGATGTTGTGGCTTCGCGTTCTGACCGGCGGACAAACGGGGCCGTCGGCGGCTCAGGCCGCCGAAGAAGCCCTGGCCGCAGCGGCGTCAAAACCGACCGAGACCGCCGTGCACATCAAACCGGTTCAGCTGCCGGTCATGGAAGGCAGGCACGATGTCTTGGCAAGCGACTTGTTCTCATCGTCCAATTGGCCGGGTTTCCGCACTGCCGACAAAACGCCCGAACCGCCGGATGAAAACGCAGAACAGCAGCGGCGACAGAAAGCATTTGCCGATGAACTGACCCGCACGCTCAATCTGGACGCCATACTGCATACCGGCAATGATCCGGCCCCGCGCGCCTGCATTCAGGGCCATGTGCTGTCACAGGGACAAACGCTAATCGTAAAAAAAGATAATGAAACCTATGAATTGACGGTCTCGGAAATCGGCGAGAACCGGGTTGTGTTGACCTGGGACCAATGGAGCGTCGTTTTGAAAATGGCGGAATCCGAACACGTCGATTAACTTGAAAGGATGGTGTCTTATGTTGTCACACAAAACAAATCGAACACACACAAAAAAACGGCTGGCTGGATCGGTCGTCGCAATGACGGTGCTGGCCGTCTGCGCAGCGGTGGTATTGGCCCAGGACCCGGCGGTACAGCCAGCCGAACCGGTCGCCGCCGAGCCGCTTCTTGTGCAGGCGGACACGACGACGCCTGTTCAGCAGCCGGCGCCGCAGAATGCCGAGCACGACAACGAAACAGTGGTACCGGTCCTGGCCGGTCAGTCGATTCAGACCATCAGTTTCCGCAAAGATATGCCCATCAGAGACGCCCTGCGGATGCTGGCTCAGATGTATCAGAAAAACATCGTCCCCTCGGCCAAAGTTGACGGCATTGTCACCGTGTCGCATCTGTACGACGTAACCTTCGAAGAGGCCCTGCAGGCCATCCTCGGCACTCACAAGTACGAAATCAAGGGCAACTTCATCAAGGTCTATACCAACGAAGAGTTTATGCAGGACAAGACACGGCTTGAAAACGCCATCATTGAGCTGTACTACATCAATTCCGATGAAGCCAAAAAGCTCGTCGAACCGCTGCTCAGCGATATGGGACGCATCGGTGTCACCACGCCCGCCGTGCGCGACACACAGGCCGGCAGAGGCGGCGACTCGCTGGCGATTCGGGATATCCTCTCGATTTCCGATTATCCTGAAAACATCCAGGCCGTCAAAGAAGCCCTGGCCGCCATCGACAAACAGCCCCCGCAGGTGTTGATTGAAGTCACGATTCTGGAAGCCAGTCTGGATGAAACAACAAAATTCGGCATCGATTTCAGAAATCTGAATCTGGATTTATCCACCTCCGGTGTGCTGGATTTAGGCGACAGCGGCGTCACTCAGACCGGTTTTGCCCAAGGCACTGACGCCGGCGGATTGCGAGTCGGCATCGTCAACGGCAAGCTCGACGTATTGCTGACGGCCCTGGACAGCATCACCGATACCACCCTGCTGGCCAACACCAAGATACTGGCACTGAACAAACAGGCCGGCCATGTGATGATCGGCGACCGCAGAGGGTACGTGACAACGTCTCAGATCAGTGCCGACGGCGCCATTCAACAGGTCGAGTTTCTCGAAGGCGGCACGCGGCTGGCCTTCCGCCCCTTCATCAGCGGCGACGGACTGGTCCGGATGGAGATCAATCCCAAGCAAAGTGAGCCGGACGTGGACATCGAAGGTAATTTTGTATTGCCCAGAGAAAAAACCACCGAAGTGACCACCAACGTCATGGTTCGAGACGGCAAGACCATCGTACTGGGCGGCCTGTTTAAGGAAAAAACCACGCTCGGTCGGACTCAGGTTCCCCTTCTCGGCGATTTGCCCGGCGTCGGCGATCTGTTCCGCAGCACGAACGATCGATCCGAGCGCGTTGAACTGATCGTTTTGCTGACGCCCCATATCATCACCGAGCCGGAACAGGCCGATGGCGTCATGCGCAAAGAAGATGTGGAACGGCTGGCCTGGAATGCACGGCACAATCTGATGTGGATGAGCCGCGCCCGCATCGACGAAGCGCGGTACGCCAAGGCCGTGCGGCTGTATCAGGAAGGCCGTTACGATGAAGCCATGGCTGAATTGAACAGCCCCTTTGCCATCAAACGCAATTACCTGGATCCCATTCGGCTGCGGGAACGTATTCTGCGTCAGCAGCAGCCCGACCAGTTCGACCAACTCGAACGCATCATGCTCCGCAAACTGGAGCAGGAAGAATCCGGCAAATGGATGCGTAAATAAGACATTCACACTGCGCCATGCCTCGACCGGTCAACAGCCGGTCGAGGCCTTTTGAACACAGAACGGACTTTTTCAGGAGATGCAAGATGGATCTGAAACGAAGCGTGTTAGCTATTGCGTTTGCAGCGAGTCTGATCCTGGCCGGAGGATGCGCACAAACCGAATCGGCAAAAAAAGAGGCGTTAAGGCAAAAATACGCCGACGATTCGCTCGCCGTAAGACTGCCGGCCGCCGTCGATCTGCTCGAACGCGGACAGGTCGCCCAGGCGCGCAAAACACTGAACGAGTGCATGACAGCCGAACCGGACAATCCGATGGTCCATGTCCTGGACGGCCGGATTCTCTGCGCCGAGGGACACCTCAATCAAGCGCGACAGGCCTTTGAACAGGCCATCGCCCTCGACGCCGAGTGCGACGCGGCATGGTTCCACCTGGCGGCACTGGAACAAAGTCAGGACAATCACAACGACGCCCTTGAGCATTATCAACAGGCCGTTCGTCTGAATCCGGAACATATCGGTTATACGACCGCCCTGATTGACACACTGGCCCTGCTGGATCGCTGCAGCGAGACGACCGGCTATATCCGTACCACCCTGTCCCGCAGCAAAGACAGTATCGTATTGGCTCAGGCCGCCTCTGTCTGCGCCCGATGCGGACGGCTGGACGAAGCCGTCGAGCTGTACAAAACAGCGATCAGCTTAACGCCTCATGACATCGGTATCCTGGAGGCGCTGGCCGACTGTTATCGACAGCAAAATAACTGGCTCAACGCGGCCGAAACATACGAAACACTGCTGCAGGTCGCCCCGCCGAAAACCGCACAAGAGACCTATTTAACCGGCCTTGCCTTCTGTTACTTCAACGCCGGGCAATACGGCCAGGCTCTGAAAAGTTACGACCGCCTCTCGACGATGCGCCGCGACGATCCGGATGTCTGGCTGAGTATGGCCCAGGCGGCGATGGGAGCGGACAGGGTTGACCGTACCGCCGACAACGCCCGTCGGGCGCTGACGCTCAAGCCCGGCTGGACACAGGCGTATGCCGTACTCGGCGCCGCCCAATACCTCAAAGGCGACTACAATGAGGCCCTGCGGTCATTTGCCTATCTTCGCGGAGATGAGGAACTGGCCGGCTTTGGCTGGTTCATGACCGGACGATGCTATGCGCAGCTTGACCAGACCGCCAAGGCCCGGGCCGCCTATCAGCAAGCCGGCAGCCGCAACACCGTCAGCCCGCTGGTGTCGCATTTTCTCAACACCGAACAGACCGCTCATCCATAAACACCGTCGGGATGATCAGACGGCAAAAGCAAAGTGATACAGCGTGTAAATGAAGTATCAGGCGTATGCGTAACGAGCAATTCAAATACGGCGGGCTAATCGCCCTCGGACTGACCGGCGCCGGACTGGCCGCCGTATCGGCGGGGCTGTCGCATCCGGCCGCAGCCGCCCTGCCGGCCGCGGCGCTGACGGCCATGGCTGTGGCCGGGCTGGCAATACTGGCTCGCGCACAACAACACAGCAGCCGGCACCAGCTGACCGAACGCCAACACCACACCGCCGACCTGGACGACAAACTGAACGATGCCCAGCGGCAACTGGCCGATATGAAATTGAAGGTCCAGCTCATCAATCGCCGAAAAAACAGCGTCGAGGCCATCCTCAACAGCATTCGCGACGCCGTGCTCGTCACCGACGACCGCGACCGGATCATTCTGGCCAATCGCGCCGCCGAACGGCTCTTTGGCTTTCACTTCGACCCTGACGCCGCCGTGTTAGCCGCTGAAATCCTCGGTACAGACGCCCTGCTTGCGCTCATTCAAAAAAGCCGAACCGGCCGCATCGCCCATGTCCGCCACGAAATCGCCCTTCCGCAGGACGGTCGAGAGGCGGTCTTTGATGCCGTGCTGTCCTGTACCGAAGACGACGCCGACCACAACAGCGCCGTCGTGGCCGTGCTGCACGACATCACCCGCGAAAAAGAAATCGCCCAAATGAAAAACGATTTCGTCAGCCACGTCTCACACGAACTGAAAACGCCCCTGGCCTCCATCAACGCCTACGCCGAAATGCTCGTGGACGGCGAGGCGCAGGACGCCGAAACACTGGCGAACTTCTGCGGCGTCATTCAAAGCCAGGCCCAACGTCTGACCCGGCTGATCGAAGACATCCTGAACATCTCCCGCATCGAATCCGGCCTGGTCAAAATCCAAAAAGCCAACCACAGCATGGCTCTGATCATCCGCGACGCGGCCGAAATGATCAAGAGCTACGCCCATGAAAAAAACATCACGCTCAACACCCAGGCCCCCATCCTCTATGATCAGGTCTATATCGACCATGATATGCTCTCACAGGTCATCGTCAACCTGCTCAGCAACGCCGTCAAATACACGCCCGCCGGCGGAACGATCACCGTCCGCTCAGAGGTCAACGAATCGGACAACTGCATCACCGTGACCATCGCCGATACGGGCGTCGGTATCCCGCCGGAAGACCTGGAACACATCTTTGACAAATTTTATCGGGTCCAGGCCAACAACAAATGCGCCAAAGGCACCGGATTGGGACTTAACCTGGTCAAACAAATTGTCGAAACAGTACACGGCGGACGGGTCTTTGTGACCAGTACCGTCGGCAAAGGAAGCACCTTCGGCATCGAACTGCCGCTGGCCGCCGAACCGGCGGGACTGCCGGCATAAACGGTGAACTGATCGAATGCAGATTGAATCGAGGAGAATCCAATGACCCAACGCAAAGCCCTCGTCGTTGACGATGAATTTCACATCGTCCAGGTCGTCGCCATCAAGCTGCGCAACAACGGCTTTGATGTCCTGACCGCTGAAAACGGTGCGCAGGCCCTGCAAATGGCCCGCGAACACAAACCGGATATCGTAATCACCGACTACCAAATGCCCGTCATGGGCGGCATTGAACTCATTGAACAGCTTCGTGCCGATCCCGACATCCGCTCAACGCCGGTCGTGATGCTCACGGCGCGCAACTTCTCCATCGACCAGGAACAGCAGCAGCGCCTGTCCATCGCCGACTGTCTGAGCAAACCCTTCAGCCCGCGCGAAGTCCTTCAAACCGTTGAGAATGTCCTAAGTCACAACCCCGCCGTCCAGGCTTGATGATCTGTCTTATGAATGACGCGACCCACAATGTAATTCAGCCGCGACCCGCCGAGGCGGCGGCCGCTTCGTACATCCCCGGTCTAAGCGATCTGGCCGACCGGCTCGAACAACTGGGCTGTCAATGGAGCGTCTTCGGCGCCGAAGGGACCCTCCTGTACGCCGCCGACGAAGACGCCGCGCGGCAAGGCGGCTTATACGTCCCGCAAGCCCTCGAATATACCGCCGAAAGCGGCCGGCCGGTGGCGCCTTGCGGGCCGGATGCGGCGGCCCTGGCATGTGTTCTGACCGCCGAGGCCCGACCGCAGGCCGTCCTGATCATTCAGCCCCCACGCCAAATCCATGACAGTGATTCACGGCGGCGAGAACAGATGTACCTGACCTGGATCCTTGAAGAATTCGCCGACGCATTTACCAAATCTCAACGTGTCATGGGACAGATTGAAAAAATCAGCGATGAACTGTCTCAGGCGTATGAAGAAATCATTCTCTTGTACAACCTCAGCACCCATATGAAGGTCACCCAATCGATTCCGGCCTATCTTCAGATGGCCTGCGACGAGCTGACCCAATTGGTGCAGGTCGAGGGAATCGGGCTGTTCCTCGAAAAAAAACAGGACGGACGCAAACAATTAACCCTCACCGCCGGCGCCGGCGTTATGCAGATCGAACCGGCCAAAGCCGATCTGCTGCAAATGCAGTTGATCTCCGAACTGGCGCGCGGCAGAGACGCCCTGCTGGACAGCGCCGTTGACGGACCGTTCCGATACACCTGGCCGCAGGGAATCAGCAACATCATCGCCGTACCACTGGGCGATAAAGATCGCATGCTCGGCATGCTGGTCGCCACCAATGTCCAAAACAAGCTCGATTTTGACAGCACCGACATCAAACTGTTCAACTCCGTGGCCAATCAATGTATGGTCTTCATCGAGAACAACCGCCTCTTTGACGAACTCAAAGAGCTGTTCGCCGGCTCGCTCAAGGCCCTGACCAACAGCATCGACGCCAAAGACCAATACACCCGCGGCCATTCCGAACGTGTGGCCTTCATCTCACGCTGGATCGCCGAACGCATGGCGCAGACCCATCCGATCAGCGAAAAAGACATCCATCATATATATCTGGCCGGCCTGCTGCATGATATCGGAAAAATCGGCGTCAGCGAAGCCGTCCTGCGCAAACGCGGAAGATTAAGCGACGATGAACGCGCCGCCATCTGCGCCCATCCGCGCATCGGGGCGGCCATCCTGTCTGAAATCCGCCAAATGGACGACATTGTCCCCGGCGTCTTGTGCCACCACGAACGCATCGACGGCAAAGGCTATCCCCGGGGACTGGCCGGCGATCAAATCCCGCTGATCGGCAAAATCATCAGCCTGGCCGACGCCTTCGACGCCATGACCTCCAAACGAGTCTATCGCGACGCGATGAGCATTCGACGCGCGCTGACCGAGATCGAAAAAGGCATCGGCACCCAGTTTGACGGCGACGCGGCCCGTGCATTTCTCAACAGCGACATCGACAAACTCTGGCATATCATCCAGGACGGATTCATTGAAAGCTGGGATTTCAGTAATTTCGACGAATACGGCATCGAAGCCGTGGGAGCGTTGATACGATGAGAATCGAAACCCAAAATTACAACGACATCACGGTCATCCAGCTTCAGGGCGAGTTTACCGCCGAAGCGGTCAAATCGTTTGAGGACATTGTCTCCGGCGCCTTTGTCTCGCACATTTCCGGTATCGTCCTCGATATGAGCAAAGTCGTCCAACTGGACAGCCGAGCGCTGGAACAACTGATCGAACTGAACGAACAATGCCGCGACCGGCTGCGGCCGCTCAAACTGGCCGGACTGGACGAAACCTGTTCCAAAATTCTGGAAGTCACGCGGCTGCTGCCGCAGTTCGATACCTACAGTGAACTGACCGAAGCGGTCAAAAGCTTTGCATAATGCGCAGCACATAAAGAAGATATGACACAGTCGCCCGTACATACAAAACTGCCGCTGGGGCAGGTCCTGCTCAACCGCGGCGTGGTCTCGCAGGAGCAGATCGATCAGGCCCTGGCCAAACAGCGCGACCAGGGCCACAATCGCCTGCTGGGCGAATTACTCGTCGAGCTGGGGTTCTGTTCTGATAACCAGATCGCCGCCGCCCTGGCCGAGGCCTACGGCCTGCCCTATGCTCAGATGAACCCCCGCCTGTGCGATCCGGATGCCGTCGAACTGCTGCCGCGCGATTTTCTTGAAGAACACATTGCCTTGCCGATGTTCAAGGTCTTTGACACCCTGACCGTCGCCCTCAGCGAACCGGCCAACGTCTTCGTCATCGACGAAATCAGACGCCTGACCGACTGCCGCGTCCAGATCGTCTGCGCCACCGCCAAAGACATCCGCGCCACGCTCCAGACCTATCTGCCCGCGGCCAATGTCTTTGTCATTGACGAAATCATTGACGATGCGGCGCTGGAAAACTTCTCGATGATCGAGAATCTGCCCGAAGACATCACCGATCTGGAAGAAGTCGCCGGCCAGTCCCCCGTCGTCAAACTGGTCAACTACATCATCTACAGCGCCGTCCACGAAAACGCCAGCGACATCCACATCGAACCGGACGAAAAAGTCCTCCGCGTCCGCTATCGCGTCGATGGCCGTCTGTACGAAAAAATGCACCCGCCCTGGCAGATGCACGCCGCGATTGTCTCGCGCGTCAAAATCATGGCCGACCTGGACATCGCCCAGCGCCGTCTCCCGCAGGACGGCAGCATCCACGTCCTCGTCCAGTCGCGCCCCATTGACCTGCGCGTCTCGGTCATGCCCGGCACATATGGCGAAAAAGTCGTCATCCGCGTCATTGATTTTCGCAAAATGCTCAACAACCTCGAGGCACTGGGCTTCAGCTACGATCATCTGACACAATTCAAAAAGGTCATCAGCCATCCCAATGGCATCGTACTGGTTACCGGCCCGACCGGATCGGGTAAAAACACCACCCTCTATGCCGCCCTGAACGAACTGAACAGCGAACAGGTCAACATCTGTACCGTTGAAGATCCCGTCGAGTGCAACATCCACGGCATCAATCAATTCGAAGTCCACGACGGCGCCGGTTTCAACTTCGCCTCGGCCCTGCGCAGTCTTCTGCGGCAGGACCCCGACATTATTATGGTCGGCGAAATCCGAGACCGTGAAACCGCCAACATCGCCGTCCAGGCCGCCCTGACCGGCCACCTGGTGCTCTCGACCCTGCACACCAACGACGCCCCCGGCGCCGTAACCCGTCTGATTGATCTGGGCGTGGCCCCGTATCTGGTCAGCGCCTCGCTGATCGCCGCCCTCAGCCAGCGGCTCGTACGCAAAATATGCCCCAACTGCAAAGACGCCTACGAACCGTCCCACAGCATACGCCGCCTTGTCGAAAAATGGACCGGCCAAACGCCGACCTTCTTCCGCGGCATCGGCTGCAAAAAATGCCGCAACACCGGCTACAGCGGCCGCATCGCCGTCCACGAACTGTTCGTGCCGGATGACAAAATACTGGATAGGATCACCCACTCTGTCCCGCTAAAGACCCTGCGTGCAGCCGCCCTCGAAAACGGCATGGTGCCGCTGCATCTGGACGGCCTGCAAAAGGTCGCCGCCGGCATCACCACCATCGACGAAATCCTGCGGGTTGCAGCCGTCAATGAGGAGGCCGTATGAGCACCACGACACTTGAAAAAACCGCCGCCATCGCCCCTCGGCGCAGCGCCCCGCCCGCCGGCGACCGCTGTCCTGCGGCACCCGGCCCTGTCGTTTCAGACGTGCGTGTACGTCAAAGTGAAGTGATCATGTTCACCACCCAGTTGTCGGTGATGCTTGACAGCGGCGTCGTTCTGACCGATGCGATGGAAGCCGTCTCGGCACAGATGCGCCCCGGCGTCTTTCGCGATGTCCTGTGCGATGTGGCCATGCGAATCAAAAACGGCGAAAGTTTCTCAGCCGCCCTCTCGGTCTATCCCAGAGTCTTCAACGCCATGTTCATCAGTATGGTCAAAGCCTCCGAAGCCACCGGCAAAATGGGCCATATGCTCGACGTCCTCAGCAGCTACCAGAACGCCGACGCCGAAACCCGAAAACAGGTCAAAGGCGCAATGATCTATCCGGTGATTATGCTGCTGATGGCCGTGGCCGCCACCGGATCGCTGATGTTTTTCGTCCTGCCGCGATTTACCAAAATCTACGAATCCCGCGGCGCCGCCCTGCCGACCCTGACCCGTCTGCTGGTCAATTGCAGCAACCTGCTGGCCAATCCCGAATTTCTGGCCGTTGCCGTCACCGTCGGCACACTCGGCTTCTGGGGCGTCAGTTCCTGGAAAAAAACCGAATCCGGCCAAAAGGCACTCGACTGGATTAAAATTCGCACCCCCATCTTCGGCCCGATGTTCATCGACGCCGTCCTGACACGCAGTATGCGCATCCTGGCCACCATGGTCAACACCGGCGTCAATCTGCTCGATGCCCTTGAAGTGATGCGAATGTCCTGCGATAACTACTACTTCAAAACCCTCTGGAAACACGCCGACGCCAAAATCCGCGACGGCTGCCAGTTCTCCGATGCCCTGCTGATGGCCCCCTACGGCTCGCTGATTGCCCCCGGCATCATCCAAATGCTTCGCGCCGGTGAAAAAAGCGGAAAACTCGGTTTTGCCTGCGACCGCATCTCGGTCTTTCTCGAAAAACAGCTCCAAAACTCCATCCGCACCGCCACTGCCCTCATCGAGCCGCTGATGATTACCCTCATGGGCCTGATCATCGGCACAATCGCCATCGCCCTGCTGCTGCCCGTCTTCCGCATCTCCAGCGTCATGGCCCACTAACCCAACAGCCGAGACGAGACGAAATCTGAAGTCCGAAATCTGACATCTGACTTCTGGCTTCCGAAATCGCCCCGCTCGCATCAACAACAGCCGAGCCGCGCCAGCGGCCGGATGACACTCTCCCGCCGCACAGGGAGACCTCCTGCAAAACAAACCTCCCTGTGCCGCATATTTTGAAATCTGAAATCTGATCTCTGAAATTGACATCAGCGCCTAAATCCGGATGCCGCTCTTTTCCTGCCAAGGGACAATACCCCACACAGCGAGTAATCATCGGCCAGCTCGCGCTGCCGCGCTGTTGCCGCTGAAATTCACCATCGCCACCGGATTATCCAATCCCGCCTGTAAATGTATTTCCTTGCCAAAGAGCCATTCACATATTCGAAAACAATATGCCACCTTATTTTTGTATTCTTTTAAGCTTTCTCAACAATACGTTGACCAATTGTTTTTCGTAAAAAAGCTTAAACCACTTATCTTTGTCAATTTCTTTACCATAAATTTTACGGATTTGGTGTAGTTGAATCATATAATAAATTGCTACAAAAATCAAAAGAAAGCATGTTATGATAAATAGAAAACGATTTTGAGAGGCAATTTGAAACACGAGAATCCCAAGCAAAATTTGTACATCAGCGCCATTAAGCCCAGTCGCTGCCGCCCAAATTCCTGCGACAATAAAACCCGCCCCAGCCAAGGTCAAATTTCCCTGTAAGAAAAACACGAAAGAAAGTATTTCAATGCCCAGCAAAACTCCCTTCGTAAAACTTTTTTTTATCATGTCAACTACTCCAGACTTTTGGGACATTGCAATCCGCTCCCGGGCATGGTCCAAACATTGCCTCGTAAAGTAACTATGCTACAGTCTCGGCTAAACTGCCAGATACTTCTTTGTACAAGAGTCAACATCTAATCTACCCAATAGTCTATTGTATAGTCTTTTCCTTCTATCTCAAAAATCTGCTTTTCAGCATCAAATGCATCAACCGATTTCCACTTGTAATCGATTTTTGCGGAAATGTCTTCTATCATACTATATTCATTAAAACGAATAACCAAATCGAAAACACCATCGAGATTAAAATCATAGTATCTTTCCAAATTTGGAACAGGTTCTGTATCAAGAAGCCCAAAGGTCAATCCACTTCGCATTTTCTTTCTATATCTTTCATCTAATGAAACCCGAAAAATATCAACTCCTTTGTCATTAAAAAAAACCATTTCCTTAGAAATATCTGAAGAATCTTGGTGTATCATGAGAAAGTGTGTCCCGTCTTTTTCAATTACAACAGTCCGGTGGATGCCGCTTTTTTCGGAAAGCGATTTATCGGGCGCCGGAACTTTATAAATTCTCAAGTCGCCGCAGAGTTTCGGCATCAGCAACTCTCTGCCTCCAGATCTCTTGACAGAATCTAACGCAAGTATCAACATTCCGACGACGCCGACCACAACCCCCAACAGTATCAGGCAAATATTTCTTAAAGTATGCCGCATTCTACTTCTCCTTGTTGTTTTAACCAAAAACAAAATAAATCTCTCTACCAAAACGTCATAGCCCCTACTGACTTTTTCGTCGAGGTCTCCCTGTGTCAGGATCGATTTCATAATCTGTCCCTAAACGTGAACCATCCCCCCCCAAGCCCATTTCTTCAGCAAAATCTAAGGCATCATTAATACGTGCATTTTTTTTATGTTGCTCATGAACGGATTTCCCGATGTCGGGTGCAAGTTTAGCCACCCCTACACCTTCACTCACACCCGGTGGTAAAGTATAATCTTTTGCTCCCCAAAGGCCTATAAACCAATTTTTTAAATTTTGCCACCAGCCACCACCATTCTCTTCATCCTCCTTACACAACCCCCACGGATCAAGCCAGTTCAGCGGGTTGTTGTTGACGTAGGCGTAGAGGTTCATGCCGTCGATATAGCCGAGCGGGTCGGTCTGGCAGAAGCGGCCGATCAGCGGCGCATAATCCCGGAAACGGTAGTAGTACAACTGCGCCGCGCTGTCCCACCGACGCCCCGTAAACATATACGGATTGCCGATGGCGCTGGCGGTGTAAGTCGTCGTGTCCGCAGTCAGCCAGTTGCCGTCGGCGCCCGCGTCGGTCATCACATACGGCTGGCCGAACACCAGATACGCATACCCTTCCACAATCGCCCCGAACGCATCAACAACAGCCGAGCCGCGCCAGCGGCCGGATAATGCCCCGACTTAAATATCTCACCTGCATCTCCGCATCTTGATCGGCCAGCTCGCGCTGCCGCGCTGTTGCCGCTGACACTCACCATCGCCACCGGATTATCCAATCCCGTCTGTAAATGTATTTCTTTGTCAAAGAGCACATTCGATCAATTCAATCACGCAAAATCGGCGATTGAACCGCCTGATATATCTTTAAGTGCGACATCCACTATCGTCAATTATCGCCTTTTCCGAATATTTTTATAATTTTACCATCGATTATATCTAAGGAGATTACTCCGAATTTACGACTATCATAGCTATTGTCATAATTATCACCCAAGACAAAAATATAATTATGAGGAACAATAATGGATTCAAGTAAAGGTGATGCTTTCCATTCGATTTCTTCCGGCATGTCAGATAAATCGAGAACTTCAGAATGATTCAATTTCGATTTGCCAACAATTTCGTCGTTGACATATAATTCGCTTTTAGTGAACGTGACGTTGTCACCGCCAATCGCAACAACCCTTTTCGAAGAGTTAATAGTACCCGTTCCATTCAGTGCTTTTACTTTAGATGATTTTATAGAAACGATATCTCCTCTTTCGGGTGAACTGAAGAGGTATGCAGCCCTATTTACAATTAAGAAATCACCTTTATTTATCGTAGGCTCCATACTTGATCCTAAAGCAATTCCAACAGGAAAAACTGATCTGACGATTACTCTGGGAACATCAAAATAAGCCAATAGACTTATTAAAATAACGGCGAACAAAAACCTGGAAAGAGCTTTCAGATGAGAGCTTCCCATTAGAATAACATACACATGAATAGAAACAATAATTTTAAATACTCAAGTTGACTGACTTTTCTGATCGGGATTTTGGACGAAAATGGTGATTATTTCAACAAAAAACGGCAATCTGTCCGATAAAAGGGTTGGAAACAGCACTTTTATACAGGAGACTGCCGTTATG
>JBNRMN010000001.1:0-65000 GCA_050309605.1 Anaerohalosphaeraceae bacterium | reverse complement strand
TCTAACTGAGCAGAAATTCGGGACCTTAGCTGGCGATCTGGGTTGTTTCCCTTTTGACCACGGAGGTTATCCCCCGCAGTCTGACTCCTGAGATAGGCCTTATGGTATTCGGAGTTTGGTAGGAGTAGGTAGGCTGGTGGCCCCCTATCCCCAATCAGTAGCTCTACCCCCATAAGGTAGTAACTCAAGGCTAGCCCTAAAGCTATTTCGAAGAGAACGAGCTATCTCCAAGTTTGATTAGACTTTTACTCCTCCCCACAGCTCATCCCCTAACTTGTTAGTGGGTTCGGTCGTCCAGGGATTTTTACATCCCCTTCCACCTGGCCATGGGTAGATCACTTGGTTTCGCGTCTACCACCTGCGACTGAATCGCCCTATTCAGACTCGCTTTCGCTACGGCTTCGCATCGGAAATGCTTAACCTTGCCACAGACGGTAACTCGCCGGCTCATTATGCAAAAGGCACGCAGTCACCCGTTTCCCGCACTTACTTTGAACCCGGCCGCACACATCGCCGATCCGACCCAAATAAGGTCATCAGGCAATGCGCATCACGCAACCCGGTGCAAAGTAAGTGCGGGACATAGGGCTCCTACAGCTGTGTAAGTGCATGGTTTCAGGTCCTTTTAACTCCCTTAGTAAGGGTTCTTTTCATCGTTCGCTCGCGCTACTTTTCACTATCGGTTGTCGAGGAGTACTTAGCCTTGGAGGGTGGGCCCCCCAGCTTCACACGGAGTTCCACGAGCTCCGTGCTACTCTGGTACGCCAATCGTAACGGAGGGCAGTCACTTTTGACTACAGGACTATCACCTTCTGTGGTCGGACTTTCCAGACCGTTCATCTGGTGCTGCCTTTGTAACTCCTGATTGGCGCCCGCAACCCCCAGCACCTATTTTAACCAAGCGAACACTCTGTTGGATACGTTCAAGCAATTGCCGTCGTGCGCGACCGTCCTGTTTAAGACGGGATTCACGTCGGATCGCATCCGCTTTATCCAGATAAGACTCATAATAAACCAGTTTCCAGTCGCCTTTACACGTTGTTTTAGCACCGTGACCGTTTTGGTGCTGTACAAGACGACGCTTTAGATTGGAACTGTATCCAGTATAGTTTTTTCCGGTTTGTTCATCGATAAGAACGTACACATAACACATGGTGTTCATCCTTAGTTAAAATAGGTGCTGGGTTTGGGCTATTCCGCTTTCGCTCGCCGCTACTGACGGAGTCTCGGTTGATTTCCTTTCCTGCAGGTACTTAGATGTTTCAGTTCCCTGCGTTGGCTTCTCATGGCCTATGCATTCAGCCATGGATGACGCCGGTCGGTTGCCCGCCGGCGACGGGTTTCCCCATTCGGACACTTCGGGATTAACGAATGCTAGACTTCTGCCCCGAAATTTTCGCAGTCTGCCGCGTCCTTCATCGCCTCTCGACACCAAGACATCCCCCATGCACTCTTAGTAACTTGACCATATCAATCACAGATTGACAGGCCGTTTCGCCATACCCCGACCGAAAACCGGCCGGAATATCAGGTTTGGTGTATTTGCTAATAAGCGCTCATTTCAGATCCGTTCCGTAAAAAATACGGAACTAACCTGTTGTAGTATGTGTTGCACAGAAAAACGCTTCTGTGCCCACAACCCACAATTATCCACTATGAACTTGTCAAAGAACCTATTTATCTGAAAAGGCCTAAACGCCTTAACATTCATTTTTCTGCCGAGCACGGCTCAACTGGAGACGATGGGATTCGAACCCACGACTTCCGGCTTGCAAAGCCGGCGCTCTCCCAGCTGAGCTACGTCCCCGATCAATTGACTATTGACTATTTCCAATAATCCCACAATCACTGAAAGTCGCGGACGTTTCCGGTAATTGCCCATCCCAAAATAGTCTATCGTCAATTGTCAATGTCAATGGGCCCGGGAAGACTTGAACTTCCGACCTCACGCTTATCAGGCGTGCGCTCTAGCCAGCTGAGCTACGAGCCCGACGATCCCTGCCGAACCTGACTGTGACTGATGTTCCGCCCGGCCGGTCGGCTCTCAAGACTCAACTCCAATTTCCCGTCTCTATTACCAAAGAGCAATAAAAAATGCCGCTGGTCATAAGCTTCAGCGACATTTGCTGTCAGACATAGCATCTTAAGCTAATGCTTATGAACCGTCAAGTCAAAAACTTCAAATTTCGCAAACTTTTTTTCAAGACTCAGTTTTTCCTTTTCCCATCACCTCGGCACGTCACATCCGAAATTACTGTCCTCAACTGAGAAATGTAAGTTTAGCCATTTAACACAAAACGTCAACCCTTTTTTTACAAAAATCCTGAAAATTCTCAAAATAATTATAACTCATTTTGAAAAAAGAAGATACATCGCAAATATTGACGGCAGTCACGCAAAAAACACCCCGGCCCGCAAGCCGGGGTGTTCGCAGCCGGGTCGGCCCAAAAATCACCGCGGATACCGACCGGTATCAAGCCATTGAGAAGCCATTTCGGCAAAGTCCAGCAAATCCACAACGCAATCCTCATTGAAATCCAAATGGTCGGCATACGAATAGACACACGGCGAATCGCCTGTCGCTGCATAGTACAACTCCGCAACCGCCTCAAAATCAAGGACATAGTTGTAGATCCGTACATCATCCAATGCGCCGTTGAACGTCCAGGCAGCACCGGTCTGCTCGTTCAGCTCGGCAGCGCCAATCACCATATTCGCGTCGGTTTTCTGGCCGAGAACCACTGTTCCCTGAGCCGCCTGAACGCCGTTGCGGTAAATGGTCGCCGTCTGGCCGTCAAAGGTAACCGCCACGTGCTCCCATTGATCTGCCGGGATCGCCGGAGAGCCGATTGTTTGCGTAGAGCTTTTGAATTCCACCGCATTCGAACCCGATGCGATCTCCAGAAGCCACAACATCTCTTCAACCTCAAAGGCATTGCGCTTGGCGATCAGCCCCTGCCAGCCGGTAGTGCCGTCCCACTTGGCCCAGAGTGAAAGCGTCAACTGTCCGCTGTACTGCGAGGGATTCCACGTTCCTGCATCGGCCCAGCCGTCGCCGTAGATTAAAGCGCTTTCACCCAGCACCCCCTCATCAAACGTCGGCGTCCCGTTCGGGTCGGCGTGTCGGCCTTCGCCGCTGACGTCAAGGTACTGACCGTCTGCATAATCAGCCTCATCCAGCGTCCAGTGCGCCATCGCGCGCTGAACGGCAAGGGTAACAACTCGGGTATAAACCGCCCCGGCGGTATTCTCAATGCGGCAATAATAATACCCCTCATCGGCAACCTGCGTATCGGCAATTTCCAGAACCGCCGACTGCCCGCCGACAAGCGCTTCATCGGCTTGCTCGTCAATGAGCGCATCATCGGAACGATACCATTGATATGCCTCTTCGGTCAAACTGGCGGCGAGAACCTCAAACATCGCCGTTTGTCCGGCCTCGACCAGCGCATTGACCGGCTGCTGGGTAATCCGCGGAATACGCTCGACGGTTCGGAAATGCCAAACCGGGCCGACATGCAGGACGGACACCTGCTCGCCAAGGTCATTCGGCTCATACGCATCCACCCGCCAGTAATACCACTTGCCGCCGATCTCGAATCCCTCCTCAGGGGTATAACTCGATGCCGCCTCATTGAAAATCACCTGATTCAGGGTCGGCACCTCGTTCGGCTCGGTGTACGGCCCGCTGAGATACACATCGACGGGCCAGCCATCGACAACGGACCACTCCAGGGTCGTCTCGGTCGGCACAAACTCAACCCCGTCCGGCGCCGGATTGATCAAGGTCACATACTGTGCCGACAGACGCACATCATCGATGCCTACCCAACTGCTGTCGCCGTAAGCCGTTGTTGTGTTGTCGAACAGGATTCCGATGGGTTTGCCGACCGCTTCGGCCGGGACGTCATCCGCCGAAAAGACCAGCGTCGCCGCGGCCGGATCGCCTGTAACGGACACTTCCGCTGTAGCCAGTGCAACGCGTGTTCCGTCGTCCTGATAGAACAGCATCATCTCGACAAACTCGCCCTGCCATGTGGACCACAAATCCGCCGTCAGTACATAAGTTGCACCGGGCGTAACCGTTGCTTCGGTAACCTGCCAGACCGCCGGATCCGTGCTTCTCAAAAAGGCGCTGTATTCGCCGTCCGTTGCATTGAACCCTGTTTCGACGCCCGAATCCGTCGGCGTGTCATCCGACGTCCAGCCGGGAATATCCACCGCCGGCGTCCCGTCAACGCCTTCGCCGTCCCAGCCTTTGATCTTGCCGACCCCCGGCTCTTCAAAGCTAAAGTTGGTCACCGGAATCGGGCTGGCCTGCAAGCCGACCGCACAGAGACACACCAGCAACGTCGCTAAAAGAATCTTGTGTTTCATACCATTACCCTTTCCAAATAAAAGTGATCCCTTTTATTGAAAGTCGCCCCTCGTCCACACACAACACACCTCCGTGAGGCGACTGACCTGCCATCTGGCCGCCTCCCATCCGGCGTCTCCTGCCGGATGCCTGCCGTTGATCAATTCACTCATGGCTCCGGCTGCCTGCCGATACAAGCTGCGGCCAGACAAAGACGCACCAGTCCGAAGCGATCGACGTCCGAAAAGCGGAATTGTCGTCGCCGCCGTCGGTACTGACCAGCGTCAAAAAACGATCCGTCGGTTTGAGTTTGATATCTATCGAAAACGCTTTGCCTTTTTCCCGAATGCCGTTTTCAACGAATCGCACCTGCCCGTCCACCAGCACCCAGATGTCGGCGTTACCGGTTTCCGGCGCAGCCGTGGACAGACCCGCCTCGGCCGTAAAGCGGCAAATCGCAAAATCCGGATAATCATTGCGAATCGCCTTGAGATCAAACGTAATACCGAGATTGGCATGCAAAAACAGACTCGGCGTTTCCGACGTACCATAGACGCGACCGCCCAGCGTTCCGGCCTCGGCGCCCAGGGCAAAATCGTCCAGATAATGACCGGCGCCGTAAATCATTTCGGAATAAAACAGCCCGCCCGTTTCAGGACAGACCTCGAAAATATGCCCGTGAGAACTGATCGTTTGAATGCCTCGTCCGTTGGGTACAAAGACCCCGTCAATGTAGGGCTCCAACGGTGTTTGAACAAACTCATTGGACGCCTCCCTGTTCCGCGACTCATAGCCGCCCCGTCGTCCGGTCAGCGGGCTGATGCCCGTCTCCGGCCGGCCCGTTCCCAAGCCGTTGCCGCCCCCGACCATATCCGCCAGCGATAAATTCTGTCCGCGCCACACCAACTGCTTTTCTGAATTGATACGGCGCACAAAACGCTCCTGAACAATCGGAATGGCTTCAATCCGGCGGGATTGATAATCCACGCGACGGGCCTGCCCGGCCTCGACCAAATCCGGCGTGCGGCTTTTGTCCGCTTCGCCGGCCAAAATCAGCGCACTGCCCTCAAAGACATGAAGCTCGGTCTGCCCGCTCGCATCGGCCTGAACCCCGAATCGAGTGCCCAGATCGATCACCCTCGAACTGGGTGTGGTCACCGTAAATTCCCTGCCTTCAGGGCCGACATGAGCAAACACACGCCCGGACGTCATCACCAGTTCTGTACCGCTGACAAATCGAAATTCCGCCGGCCCCTCAAGACAAATATCCACCCCCGCATCAGTCTGAAGCCGGATCACTCCCCGCGTCAATTGAATCGGCTCGCGCGACGTTGTGACCCGCAGACCGGTTTTGACCGACGGGGCGCCGGGACCGTGGGCGTCAATCGCATCCACAATCGTCGCCACCGCCATCGACGGCGGCGGAGCCAACACCACATACACCGCCATCAGCAGCATCGCCGCCAGCGACAGCACCGCCGTCCACAGCGCCGCCTTGGAAACACGACGCGGGGCTTTGAGCGTCTGCTTATACGCCTTGACATTGGTCACCAGCGGCCGCGGTTCGGACATCGGTTGATGGAATGCCGCAGGACGCGCTTGCTTTTCCTCACGCGCCAGCGCCTGCCACAACGCCATATCAAACTCCTCTAACGAGCGCCCTTCGGCCTGCAAGGAGGCAATCCCTTCTTTTTCGTTCAATCCTACACACACCCACAGGATTTCAAGATAATACGCCCGAGCCAGAGGATAGGCTGCCAGCAACTGCTCCAGCCGCTGAAACTGCTCGTCGGTAATCGTCTGATTCAGCGCGTGAAACGTCAGCTCCGACAGTTCCTGTAGGCAGCCCGAATGCCAGGTCATGACGCATCCTCCAAACGAAGGGTCAAACGGATACACTGTGCCAACCGCCCATGGATGTAACTGAGAACGCGATGAATCCCCTGAGGGGTGGACCCGACGCAATCGGCCATTTTTTGGTACGTCATGTCCATTTCGTAGCGCAGCGACAGCAGCCGCTTATCTTTGGAGGACAATTTCTGGATACATTGACTGAGGATATCAAGATGGGTATCCATCGTATCCAGAACATGGCGGCAATCGTTCTCAAGCAATTGCAGCGTCTGTTCACTGAAGACGCATTGGGGCTTCTGTTTTTTGCGATAAGTCAGCACCTTGTATTTGGCGATGGTCACGCCCCAGGCCGCGAAATCCGTGCCCGGCTGGTAACGATCAAACTTGGTCCACATCTCAACGAGTGTTTCCTGCAAAATATCCTCAGCGTCGTTCAAATTCGGCACCAAACTGAGAATAAACGCCCAGATTCGCCGCTGATTGGCCACCAACAGCCCTATAAATGATTTGGTGTCGGAAATGTCATGTTCTTGTTTCATCACAACACTTATCTGACTTGAAATTCACTCAGCAATGCCCTGTCGCTGCGTTGTTTAAACAAAAATTTTGCTCAAATCGTCCTAAAAAACCATTTTTTCAAACGTTTTTGCCTCGATTGCCGCGCTATTCAAACAGTGCCAGGCTGATCGCCATCACCGCCATTCCACCTACCACACCGTAGATGGACAGGTGATGCTCGCCGTATTCGCGCGCCGCCGGCAGCAGCTCGTCCAGCGAGATAAAGACCATAATCCCCGCCACCGACGCAAAAACCACGCCCAGCATTACCTCATTGAAAAACAAAAACAGCAACCCGAACCCCACCAGCGCCCCGACCGGCTCGGATAAACCAGACAAAAAAGAGTAAACAAATGCCTTTTTTCGGCTGCCGGTGGCATAAAAAATCGGAACCGACACGGCAATCCCTTCGGGAATATTATGAATCGCAACCGCCACGGTAATGGCAATCCCCAGATGCGGATCGGTCAGCGCCGCCACAAACGTCGCCAGCCCTTCGGGAAAATTGTGAATGGCTATCGCCAGCGCCGTCAACACACCCATTCGATGCAGTTTTCGCTGTTTGGCCGCAGCAGCCCTGTCTTCCATCTGCTCGGCGGTATGCGGTTCGTGCGGGTTTTCATACGATGGAACAAGCCGGTCAATCAGCGCAATGGCCCCCATCCCCCCAAAGAATGCCGCCGAGGCCGCCCAGTACCCGCTGCCGTTTCCCAGCGCCCCCTGCAAGTCTTCCAGGGCTTTGTGAAATATCTCCACAAGCGAAATGTAAATCATCACGCCGGCCGAAAACCCCAGCGCAACCGACAAAAATCGAACATTGGTTCGCTTGGCAAAATACGCCACCGCACTGCCGATGCCCGTCGAAAGCCCCGCCAGCAGCGTCAGCCCAAAAGCAAACAGGATTGTCTGCGCAGAATATTCGTTAATCATAGAACGCGATTATACCCGCCCGACCGAGCACTGTCGATACGCAACCTATAAAACCCAAACGCCGGATGAATGTGGATGCACTTGGCGAGGAACTATCCCCGCGGCGGGTCGAGCGTTTTCACTTGCTTCGGCCTGAACCCGTTATGAATCATCGTCGATTTGGCGCTTCAAGACGGCGTTTTCACGACGTGTCGCCTCCAGATCAAACAACAGATACTTCACGCCGATGCGCAAAAAATCCATTGCTTCCTGAATACTATCCGCTGTTTTCAGCCGTTTCTTCAAAGCCGCCCGGCCTCGACGGGTCCCCAGGATTTGCCCGGAATCAAACAGGGCCGGCAATTGCCTTAACTCCTCGATCAAGTCCGCCAATTTTTTTTCAATCGGGGCCTCTTCCATCACTCTGCCCTCCGGAAAATTATCGATTTATGTCGTGATGGGATGCAAAATTTATTCCTGACCGATGCGCCGGCAAACGACCGCCTCGACGCCGTCTTGCGATAACCGCAAGCTTTACTGAAATAAACAGTTACAATTCGCTGCACAAGATATGCGCTTTATAGCGCCTAATCCGCCCGGTTGATTTGCGACAACATCCGCAGCGTTCCATCGTTCTCTAATCGCCTGAAAGTTCAATCACTTACACCCGTGTTGCAAAAAAACAACGCTTCGCCCGAAAATGTTGCCCCAAGTACCGCCGCGAAAACCCAAATATCCGGAGTTTTCCCTGTTTTTATTTTTTTTGAAACAATTTTCAACCCATTGGCGTTATTATGTGATAGAATAATCGATATATTCTTGCCATGTGAAAAGGGTGGCTGTCTGTTTTTGATAGCCCCACGAAAGCAGGCAGTTGCGGACATCCGGGTTTTCACGGGCCAAATTTAATACTGCAATTATTTTTATTATAACAATCGATCTTTTTGCCGATAATGGGGCGGTTTTTTTGATTTTTCGGGACTTTTTTCTTATGGATTTGCGCGCCCTTATTGTCGCGCTGCTCGGTGTGTCTTTCTGCGCCGTTTCCGAGGGACAACTTCTCAACAGCAGCTTTGAAATTCCGGACCCAAACCGTGCCACGACGTGGTTCACACCGCCCATGTACTGGCAGTGGGACGACACCCCCGGCAATCTGAACTACGTCGGCCTGCATCGCCAATTCTCACCAAGACCGGAACAGCGACAGCCGGTTTATTGGTCGATTCCAAGCCCCGTCGAGGGAGAGTTTTTTGTGGTGTTGTCCACAGGCGATGCGCAGGGGATGGATTCGGCCGGAAAAACGCTGTATTCGAGAATAGAGCAGGTGATTTCGATTTGCCCGGGAGATACGATTTCCGGGTATTACTTTTTCGGGACCTGTGATTATCTGCCCTATGATGACACCGGACGCATTTTACTCGAGCCGGTCGATCCCAATGATGGGCTGCGTCCGGTGATTCTTGCTGAAATTTCGACTTATGATGTCGGAAATTACGGTTCAACCGATGACTGGCAATACTTCAATCACCGATTCGATGGCACGCAATGCGGCCAATACGTTCTGTCGTGCGAGGTCCGCGATTATCTGGACAAAATTTATAAAAGCTATTTGGCGCTGGACCATTTTCGCCTTTGCCGGAATGTCCCGACGTTTGGCGATTTCAACACCGACTGCGCCATTGATTACCATGACTTCGATATTATGGCCCAGGCCTGGCTGGCCGACTGCAATGACCCCAATGTCGTTGCGGACCCGAATATACCCTGTGAGCTTTTGATCACCGACCCCAACCATATCGACGGATTCATTACGATCGACCATTTGATGCTGCTGAGCGAACATTGGCTGGAACGGTTTGATTAGGACGTAAAATCCGGTTTTATTTAACCCATTTAGGCTTTATCCGGTTCGACGTTTGCCGTTGAAATCAGTTGACACCCCTTGCGCGTTTGGATACAATAAATTTCAGAGCGATTATGCTGTGTATGGAGACGCGCAATGGACTTTTTCAAGAGTCGAAAAGAAAGCACGATCTGGCGGTTCAAGTGGCATTTTCTGTTTGCATTGATCGTCTTAGCGGCCTTGATTTTCGCCGGCATCGGCGGGTCAATCTACAATCCCCAAGACAAAACCGGGGGGACTTTGCTTGTCATCGCCGGCGGTCTGTTTATCGTGGCACTGGCCTATGCGGTCTTTGTGATCTTGCTGTTGTCGTATGAGACGGTGCGAAGCCTCAAAGACACCGGCGAAAAACTGGACAATTCCAGCGAAATGCTGAATCGACAAAGCACCCTGCTGGTTCAGATCGCCCAGGGCGTTCGGCTCAGCGACACCGCCAAAGAAATTGTCTTTCGGGATGCCGAACAATTGGAATTGGGCGAGGCGGCCCTGAACAAACTCCATCAGCATGATTTTGATCAGGCCGAGGCGATGATCGAGGCCATGGCACAACAACCCAAATATCATGAATTGGCTGCCCGTCTGAAACGCATGGCAGACCGCTATCGCACCGCGACCGAAGAAGGACGCATCAATCAGATTATCGCTCATATCGATGATTTGCTCGGCCAATATCGCTGGGCGCAGGCGGCGGCACACATTGAAAGTCTCATCAAAACCTTTCCATACTCCGACAGGGCCAAAACCATGCCCGCCCGTCTGCGGGAACACAAGGACCGGCACAAACGCGAACTGCTGGCCGAATGGGATCTGGCCGTGCGCAACAAGGATACCGACCGCAGCCTTGAGATCCTCAAAGAACTGGACTTGTACCTGACGCCCGCCGAGGCGCTGGCGCTGAAGGAATCGGCCGTGACCGTCTTTCGCACCAAACTGCACAATCTCGGCGTGGAGTTTTCCGTTGCCGTTACCGAAAAGAACTGGAAAAAGGCACTGGAAACGGGCAAAGAAATCGTTCAGAACTTTCCCAACAGCCGGATGTCCGCCGAAATTCGAAGCAAAATGGACATCCTTCAGGAACGCGCCCGCGCCTGCGCCAAAGAAACCTCCTGATCACCGCCATGGCCGGGATCCGCCCAGCAGACGGCCCGCTGCACCGTCATCTTCTTAGATATCGTAAAGAAATAAAAAGAGTGATTTACGAATCATTGAACCACGAAAGGCACGAAAAACCACGAAGATTGCAGTGAGAAAAAAGGATTTCCTGCGTGATCTTCGTGTTCTTCGTGGTGAAAAAACAGTCAAATTATTTTTTTATGGCTCCTTACGGGGTGGACAACTCGAATGGCCCGGCGGTCCCTGCGGTTCAGCCGGCACTGGAATGAGCGGTGACTTGACTGTTCCGCGCTTTATTGGCTTTTTCGCAGGCGATAGACCAGCGCCAGCACCTCAGCCACCGCGACAAACAGCGCATCAGGGATGGGTTTTCCGAGTTTGACCGTCGCGAACAGCTCGCGGGCAAGCGACGGACGGCGAATGATCGGCACGCCGTACGCACGGGCGATGTCTTTGATTTTTTCGCACATATGATCGCCGCCTTTGGCCACCACCACCGGCGCCTGCATCTTCGAGGCATCATATCGCAAGGCCACAGCCACATGCGTCGGGTTGACCAGTACCACGTCGGCCTTGGGCACATCCTGAAGCATCCGCTGCATCGCCGCTTCGTACTGCTTTCGGCGAATTCGCGATTTGACTTCCGGCGACCCTTCGGTGTCGCGGTGCTCATCGCGGACTTCCTGTTTGGTCATCTTGAGGTTTTCGATGTATTTCCATTTTTGATAGATCAGATCAAACACTCCAATGACGACCAGTCCCACACAAATCCGCACCGCCGCGCCGAGAATCAACCCTCCGATGGCGGCGAGCATGCGATCCGTATGCACCCACTGAAACGTCACCAGCACATCCAGACGCTCTTTGAGATAAAACCAGACAAGCACTCCAATGAACAGCAGCTTCAGGATGGAAAACCCCAGCTTGACCAGCGATTCGGTCGAAAACAATTCCTTCAGCCCCTTGGCCGGACTGAGCTTGTCCAGCTTCCACTCGAGCGCTTTGGGACTGTACTGCAAGCCGGAAATCGCCAAGCTCACTCCCACACCCGCCGCGAAGATCAATGCGATAAACGGCAGCGATACCAGGATCATATCGATAATCTGCCGGCCCATAAATCCCACAAATGCCTGGCTATTTTCCATCACCGAGGTATCCGGTACCAAGCCGTCGCGAATCCGCGCCTTGCACCAGCGGGTAAACCACGGCCCGAGCAGCGCCGTCGCCCCGACCAGCGTCGCCAGCGTCGCGGCCGAGAGCATCTCCTGGCTTTGCGGCGATTGCCCTTCTTGCCGGGCTTTTCTCAGCCGATGCTGAGTCGGTTGTTCGGTTTTGTTTTGTTCCTTATCCATTGGTTTCGGTCAAGCGGAATAGCGAGCGACGAACTGTTTTGAATGATTAAACGGGTATCAGCCGATTCAGCCACAACGCAAACTGTTTGAGATACGCCGCCAGAAACGGCATAAAAATCCCCACCATCAATAATCCCAGGCCGCATCGCAGCGGCAGGCTTAAAAACAGGACATTCGCTTCCGGTGCAACCCGCGCCATAAACGCCAGCACGACCATCAGCAGCAAGAACGTCGCCAGAATCGGAGCGGCCAACTGCAATGCGAGCATCATCATCGCCGAACCGGCTTTCAGGACGCTGCCGGCCAGCGCTTCAATGGTGGGCATCGTCCCCGGCTGATAGCCCTCAAACGTTCGGCTCAGGATGTGCAGCAGCAGATGGTGCCCTTCGGTCGCGAACAGCATCAGCACGAAAATGATTTCAAGAATCGTCCCGACCGGGCGGCTTTCTTCGCCCAGAAACGGATCCATCACATTGGCCATCGTCAATCCCATTTGCTGCTCAATGATGCCCCCGCCCACTCGGACCACCGCCAGCAAGCTGTAGGCCACCAGCCCCAGCGCCAGCCCGTAAACGGTCTCGTCCAATAAAAACAACAGGGCCTCAGCCGGACTGATCGCCGCCGCGCGAGCCGGATACGGCGTGATCGCGGCAAAAAAACTCGCCAGGATCAGCGCGATGGTGATTTTGCTGCGATGCGGAATCGTCTGCCAGCTAAACAGCGGCGACGCGGCAAAAAACGCACCGATCCGCGTCAGAATCAGCATAAACCCGAAGATGTTATTGGTCGGAATATCCATCAAAGCACGCTTATGTACTCAAAAACGCCAATCCATACCCACAGACCAATCCCTCTGACCTCTAACCTCTGACCTCTCAAACACCGTAACTTTGAATACGGCTGAAGATCTCGGTGGTAAATTTCATCAGAATTTGCAGCATCCAGTTGCCGAACAGCAGCGATGTGATCCCCACGGCGATCAATTTCGGTGCAATCGTCAGCGACATATCGCGAATCGAGGTAACCGTCTGAAACAGCGAAACCACAATACCGGTAAAAATACAGACCAGCAGAATCGGCGCCGCCAGCAGCAGCGCTGTTTCCATCGTATGCCGACCCAGATAAAGGACTACATCCACATCCATAGCAACCCCAATTCTCAATTCTCAATTCTGATTACTTTCATCTGAAACTCAAACTTAATCCCTGCGCCAGCACCCCCCAGCCATCGACCAGAATGAATAAAATCAGCTTAAACGGCAGCGAAATCATCACCGGCGGCAGCATCATCATACCGGCGCTGAGCAGCACGCTGGCAATCACCAGATCCAGCAATAAAAACGGAATAAACACCAGACACCCGATTTCAAAGGCGGTGCGAAATTCACTGATAATAAACGCCGGTGTGACAATATGCAGCCCCAGATCGCTGACCTTTTCGGGCATCGGGGCCTTGGCAATCGAGACAAACAGCGCCATATCGCTTTTGCGTGTCTGACGAATCATAAACTCTTTCAAAATGGTGCTGACCGTTGTTGTGGCCTGATCAAATTCAATCTCATCGTCCAGATACGGGCGCACCGCCTCCTCCTGAACGCGATAAAACGTCGGCGCCATGGTAAACAGCGTCAAAAACAGCGCCAGCCCCAGCACCGCCGTATTCGGCGGGATATTCTGCGTTCCCAGCGCCCGCCGTACAAATCCGAGCACGATCACAATCCGCGTAAAGGAGGTGGTCATCGCCAGCACACTCGGCAGCACCGCCAACAGCGTAAACAACACCACCAGCTTGACCGGGGCGCTCCATTCATTCGGCGTATCGTCGGTCGGGTCGGTCGTGGCCTTGTCCACCACGTCCAGCAGCTGCGGCACCGACGGCAGCGTATGGCCGCCGTTGGTCTGAGCCGACAAGGGGACACACGGCAGCACCGCCAGCAATCCCAGCACCACCCACAGCAGCATCGGCTTACGCATCTGTTTTTCCCTCATCGACGGGGATTTGATCGCTGACATCGGCCAGCAGCGACAACTGGTCGCCGGTCGCACCGACCAACAGCGTTTTAGACCCGACGCGAATCAGATGCAGCGACTTTCGCGGGCCGAGCCGGACGGTCTCGCCGAGGCGAATGGTCCGCCCCCCGCCGACGGACCCACCGCCCAATTTGCGGCAGACCAGCCAGGCCCCCAGTCCAACCAGCGCCACAAAGCCAATCATATAAAAGAACTGACGCCACAACTGCCCCTGCAAAAAATCCGTATCATCGGAAAACATCGGCGTACCGGCAGCGTCGTCTTCGGTTGTGTGTGCGTCGTTTGCTTCGGATGGATCGCTTCGGGAAGCGAACGCGGAGGTATCGGCGGCGTCCCCCGCCCGTTCAGGCGTCCCCAGACACGGCCGCAGCAGGACCTGCCCGACAATGGACAGCGCCAGCAACCCACCCAGCAACAGGATACGTTGTTTCAACATAGACTATCCTCACAAAACAACTCGCTGAATGGTGTGCAAATGGTATGCCTATACGCAAAAGACGCCCAAATTCCCCCATCGCGCATACTCCCCCGCACGGCGGCGTCCAAAACTTAAACGCAACGCCGTGGATTTGTTCAAAATCCAGAATCTCCGGCCGCTCATCTTGGCCTTCTGTTCTCTGGGTCCTGTTGTTTGCCTTTGCGCTTACGTGCTGTCAATTAAGACGGTAATCATTATCTGCGTTTCGGGATTGGCCGGCCCGCTGTGTCCGGCCCAGTCGCCGCCCGGCCCGGCACCCCAGCAGTAAATCGGCCACTTGACGTCGTCGGGAAACTGTGCTCGAATAAAATCGGCAACCGCTTGTCCGCGTCGGGCCGAGACGGGCCATTGCTGCGACGGCGGGGCGTCCTGGGCCAGGGCCAGCACATACAGCGCCGGCCGCTGGTCGGAAAAGTGAACCTTAAATTGTTCCACCCATTTTTTCAGTTCATTGCGCCCGTCGGAATCCAGCTCCCACCGGCCCGGGGCAAAGCGAATCTGCGTTGAAAACGTCGTCTTTTGGGCCGCGGTGATTTGCGACGGCGAAATGGTCATCATCTGCTCAATATCCATCAGCACGCGGCGAAGCATCTCCGTCTGGGCGTCAATCGAACGATCTTCCGGCTCATCCTGACCGGCGTCAACACGGTAATACACTTTCGGGTGGTTAAACGTCGAACTCATTGAGCGATTGACCAAAAGCCCGGACAATCCCATATCCGCAATGGCCCGACGGAAGGAATTGATACCGACTTCAAATTTATGTTTTTCAACCTGTGTCTCGGCCATACTCAGCAGCATCACAAAAAAGGTCAGCAGCAGGGTAATCATATCGGAAAACGTGACAATGTACCCCGGAGCGCCGGTTTTTTTCTCTGTCCGTCGATTGCTTCGGCTCATTCGTAAAGGCTCCTGTCCAGCAGCGTGATTTCAAGCTGACGATGCGGGCTTTTTTCACGCATTGTGCTCGATGCCGTCAGGCTGAAATACCGCTGATCCAGTCCCTGCTGCTCGACCAGATAGTCCATCACCGCCGCGGCTCGCCTTAGCCCCAGTTCCACATTGCCGTCCGGGCCGTTTTCGCTGATGACGACCCGCGCCGGCTGATGTCGAAGAAAGACCGCCAGCGCATCGAGAACCTCGATGCCCCGGTTGGAAATCGCCGCGCCGCGCCCCCAGAAAAAGGTCTCCGAAGACACCGAAAACACCTTCAGATTGCGAAAATCCAGCGCTCGCTTTTCCCGCATAAAATTGCCGCTTTGCCGTGAATCGGGCGTTCGCGTCTCGCTGCCTTCCGTCTGCCGGACGGTTTCATCGCTGCTCATTTTTTCCCACATCGAATCCTTTTGGTCGCTTTGCGATAATCCGATGGCCGGAAGCGACTGAGCAAACGACAACCCCAATTTCGGCATGGTCTCCTTATGGAAGGTCGCAAAACTCAGCAGCAGCACGAAAAACGTCAGCAGCAGCGTCATACAATCACAAAATGTCACCATCCAGTCCGGTGCGCCGCCGGCCTCGTCATCGGATTTTTTTCGCGAACGCTGTGCCATCAGATCGTCGCCTTGACTTCTTCTCGATGCGTCGGAGAGATAAACGCCTGCATTTTTTCACGGACCACCGTCGGATTTTCGCCGCGGCTGATTGTGCAGATTCCTTCGACAATCATCTCCATCGCCAGCGACTCGGCCCGGGAATACATGCCCAGTTTGCCCGCCAGCGGGATAAACACCAGATTCGCCAACAGCGCGCCGTAAAACGTCGTAATCAGGGCCACCGCCATCCCGGAGCCGATCTGTTCGGGGGAACTGAGGTTTTGCAGCATCTGCACCAGACCGATCAGCGTGCCGATCATTCCGAACGCCGGCGCCGAGGCCCCCATAAATTCCAGAATCTTCTTGCCGTTGGCGTGGCGATCCTGAAGGTTTTCAATCTCAAGCGCCATCAATCCGCGAATCATCTCTTCCTCCTGCCCGTCCACCAGCATCTGAAGGCCCTTGACCATAAAGGCATTGTCCACTCGGCGAATTTGCTCTTCCAGCGCCAGCGCACCGTCGCGCCGACTGATGGCGGCATAGTTGACCATTTGGCGAATGATTTCATTCGGGCTGGGAACTTTGGTCATAAACGTCTTTTTGACGACATTGAAAATGCTCAAAAACTGCTTGAGCGAAAAATGAATCAGAACCGAACACAGCATCCCCCCTACCACAATGCACATCGACGGCACATGGACAAATATCAGTGCACCGCCGCCCATTGTAATGGCTACGACAATGACCAAAAACCCCAAAAACAGACCGACGACTGTTGCAATATCCATCGTATTATTCTCCTTCCTGCACCCGTTTAAGCTGCAGGCTCAGCACACTGGCCACTTCCGGCCGCGTCGAACCGATCTGGCCCAGCACACGAGCGGCATTCCGTTCATTCATATAGTACAGAATCTTGACCACATCCTGAAGCTGATTGTTGGCCGCCATATTCACCATTATTGTGCCGGCCTGGACGGCGTCCATTTTGTCGTAAGTCGCTCCAAGGCGCTCAAGATTGACCCGCTCAACCTCTTCAACGGCAATGAGGGTGTTGCGGATTTGCTCCTCTTTTTCGTTGATCGCCGCCAGCTTCATATCCAGTGTTTCGCGCAGTTCGTTGAGTTGCTCAATGTCCTCCTGAAGGCTTTGCCGTACCAGCTCAAGCCGCGCCGCTTCCTCGGCCAGTTCCCTTTCTCGTCGATTGTATTCGTTCATTTTCTCGCGCACATCATAAATCAAGTGCTGCAATTGCCGTTCGGTCAGCCCCATCTGTTCATCGATGTCCTGCGGCCCGTACCGAGTGGATATTTCCGGGGCCAAGGCGGCGCGCTGAGCGCTCGGACCGGCGGTCGTCTCGGAGGTCGGCGGGTCCTGCGGCAGGACGGCGGCATCAGCGGCTTTCTGCTTTCTGAACCAGTTCAATCCAAAACTGGCCGCAAAACTGAACGCGCCCAGCGCAACCATCACGATAATCTGATACTTTTTCATACGTTCGGTACCTCCGTTTATAAAACGGCTGTCGTTAACTCAATCCCAAAATGCGTCGGGCAACGGCGGCCTGGGTACTCTCGTCTTCGGCAGTGCGTTCTTCCGCGTGAACGCGGCGGTCGTATGCCTCCATCGCGCGCTCTCGAAGACGTTCGAGCACCTTACGGCTCTTTCGTGCCGCCGTCATGGCCTCGACTTTTTCCTTTCGTTTCTGTTCCAACTCGCTCAATTTCCGCCCCAGCGCCGCGAGCCGGCCGTCCACCGCCGACACATACGTCATAAATTCCTGCTGTCGGCTGAGCCGTCGATCCGGCTCCAGTGCCCGCAATTCGCTCAATCGGCTGCGGAGCATCGCTTTTTCCATCAGGATTCGCCCCCGCAGTGCCGTCGTCTGTTCAGTCAACGCAATCAACTCGGCTCGCAGAGCGTCTTGCTGTTTTTGCCGCACATCCAGCAGCCGCTGCAGTCGCCATCTGAACTTTTGCATCGCCGCCCGTCCTTATGCCTGCTGCACCGGACCGGCGCTGTCGTTCGCCCCGGAGCGCGGCATTCCCAACAAGTCATTCCATGCCTGCACAATGCTTTCAAGCTGTCTGATCGTCTCATCAAACGAGCTGCGCCGGCGTATCGGCTGAATCAGAAATTGCCGAATCCGCTCAATCAGCGCCACCGCACCGTCAATGCGCTTATTGCTGCCCGGCACGAACGCGCCGATTGAAATCAAATCCTCCGCATCCGCATAAATCGCATAAATCTCCCGCAGCGCCAGCGCCGCCCGGCGATGCGCCGGCGTCGCGACCGTATTCATCAGCCGGCTGACGCTTTGCAGGATGTCAATCGCCGGATAATGCCCGCGGTCGGCCAGCTTGCGCGACAGCACGATATGGCCGTCCAGCAGCGACCGGGCACTGTCGGCGACCGGGTCGTTCAGGTCGTCCCCTTCGGCCAGCACCGTTAAAATGCCCGTGATGCTGCCGCGCTCATTGCATCCGAGCCGCTCAACCAGCCTCGGCAGCAGCGCAAAGACGCTCGGACAATATCCTTTGGTCGCCGGCGGCTCGCCGGCCGCAAGCCCCACCTCGCGCTGCGCCTGAGCCAGTCGCGTCAGCGAATCCATCATAAACAGCACGTCCTTGCCCTGGTCGCGAAAATACTCGGCAATCGTCGCCGCCACAAACGCCGCCTTGACCCGCTGAATGGCCGCCGCATCCGACGTGGCCACGACGATGACGCTCCGCGCGACCCCTTCCGGGCCGAGATCTTTTTCCAGAAACTCCCGCACCTCGCGCCCCCGCTCGCCGACCAGCGCCACCACATTCACATCGGCATCACTGCCGTTGGCAATCTCGCCCAGCAGCACGCTCTTGCCCACCCCGCTGCCGGAAAACACCCCCATCCGCTGTCCTTTGCCGCAGGTCAGCAGTCCGTCAATCGCCCGAATCCCCAGCGGCAGCGGCTCACGAATCATCTCACGGCCCAGCGGGGCGGGGCTGACGTTGTCTATCGGGCGCATCACACGACCTTTCAGCGGCCCGCGTTCGTCAATCGGATTGCCCAGGCCGTCCAGAACGCGACCGATAATGCGTTCATCCAGCGCCACCCGGCGGGGCTGATTCAGCGCCGTGACCGTATCGCCCGGACGAATCCCGTCCACCGCATCCAGCGGCAGCAAAATCAACTCCCCCCGACGAAAACCAATGACCTCGGCCTGGACGTGCCTTCCGTCGTGCAGTGTGATTTGACAGAGCTGGCCCAGTCCCACATTCGGACCGCTGCTTTCAACCGTCAGGCCGCTGACATGCGTGACCACACCGCGGTGCCGCACCAGCGGCGTCTGCTTCAGCGCCGCGTAAAACGGCTCAAAATCAATTTGTACGCCGGATGATTTCATCGCTTATTCGGACGGCTCCGATCCGAGCAAAGCCTGCTCGATTTGCCGCAATCGATCTTCAATCATCGATTCGACGATTCCCAGTTCACTGTCAATACGGCACTCGGCCGGATTGACCGACCAATCCGCGGCCAGTTCCACATTCGGCGGAAGACCGAACCCCTGTTCGCCGGCGGCCTGTTCAAATGCCTTCACGTCATCGGGGTTTAACCGAATCGTCAATTGTTTGGCCGGCGGCGCCGACTGCAGCGCCTCGGTCACGATTTTTTCGACGGCGTAGTTTCTCTCGGCCGTCTCCTTGGCCAGCACCCGCGCCGCAATCTCAAGACTGAATCGGACAATCTGCTCTTGCTGCGAGGCAAACAGAGACGCACAATACGCGTCCAGTTCCATCGCCGCTTTGCTCAACGCGCCGCAGGCCTGTTCCAGTTGACGGCGGGCCTGCTCCGTCCGAGCAGCCGCCGCTTTCCGGCGGGCGGCCTCTTCGATCTGCCGCCTGTCCAGCAGTTCAACGGAGCGAACAGGCGCCTGGATGGTGAACAGCGTATCGCGCGGCATCGTCTAAACTTCCTCCTCCTCAATGAACAACAACTCGCCCGTTTCATTGGCTTCCCGAAGCGGCAGCGCCACCTGTTCCCGCGCGGCGATCACATCTTTCTTGCGCGGTTCGCCCATCAGTGAAGCCTCTTCTTCGATCATTTCCTTCATTCGTTCGGAAATATTGGACATAATCTTGTCCCGGATGATCGTTTCGGCGCCGTGCAGCGCCTTGGCCAGCACCGTCGGCTCAACGCTGCGCAGCGTCTGCTGCAATGATCGGTCTTCAATCTTGATAATATCATCCCACGTGACCATCAGCGAACGCACCAGCGTCGCGGTATCGCTGTCGCGATCCTGGATGACTCCGAGCAGTGCGTCGCGTCTCTCTTTTTCCAGTCCGCTCAACACAATGGCCACCCGACGGAGTGAATCTCTTGACATATTTTCATTGACCGGCGTCCCCTCTTCGGAGTTCATCTCCATCAGCCGTTTACAGACCACCTCGCCGATCCGGCGTATGGTTTTCGACGACACATCATTCGGCTGTGTCATCCGCCAGATCGTCTGTCGGCATTTGTCCTCGTCCAGACGCACCAGCACCTCGGTCGTCAGCTTCGACGGAAGCGACGAGAGCACCACCGCAATCGCCTGAGGCGGCTCATCTTCCAGCGCCGCAGCCAATTGAATCGGCGAAGCCGATGACAACGCCAAAAACGGATCTTTTTCGATCATTGCTTCTTTGATCCGCTTTTGCATCTCGACGGCCTTTTCTTTCGTCCCCACCGCTCCCTGAAGCAGCGAGTTGACAAAACTTTTGACATGCAGTGATCCGCTTTGGCTCTTCATCAGTTCATTATAGAATTCACGCGCTGCATGAATAAACAGATCGTCGTCTTTTTCTTTTCGCGCATCCAGATGCGATAATTCCATGGCGATTTTTTGAATCACTTCCTGGGGCACATCTCTTAGCAATTCCGTCGCGGTGGACGAATCCAGCATCGTCAACAGCATCGCCGCCTTTTGTATTCCCTTAAACGCCATTTACCGATCCTCCGTCAACCATGACGCGAACAACTGCCGCACCTGTTCGGGATTCTCACGGAGTTGCGTATTGATTTGCTGCCGAATCGTCTTTAATATCTCCTCGTCCGATGCGGACGGCAGCGGGGCCAGGGCGCCGGCGCCGGCCAGTTGATTTGCCGCAGCATTTTCGGACGCCGCCTTGGCTCCTGCACGCGTGACAATCTTCAGCGCCAGCAGAGCGCAGACGGCCATCACTCCCAGCGACGACTGCCGCACCAGATCCATATAGCGATCCAACTGTTCCACCCACAAGCCCGATTCCTGCGCCATCGGCACAGCCCGCACAAACGGCACATGCTTGACCGTCAAATGTTCTTCTTTGAGCAGTTCCGGCCCGATCGCGGTACGCACAATCTGTTTGACATCGTCCTCGGTCATCAGCAAATCCGCCGCACCGCTCGGCACATCGTCCTCGCTGTCGGCCTTCGGCGCCGGCCGGCTTAAATCCGCCACGACCGAAATCGACCATCCGGTAATCCGCCCCGGCACCGTCGTGCGGGTGGTCCGAGTTTCGGGCAATTTATACTTACTGACTGTACTGCCGGTGCGCTCCATACTGCCCGGCGCCGTGACGCGCCCTTCTTCATCGGTCAGTCCGTCCTGAGTCGTTGAGGTCTCGTCGATGGTCTCTTCCAGAGGAATCCCTTTTTCATAGGTCGTGCTGACCATGGTTTCCTGGGTCATATCCAGCATCACATTGGTAATAACCGTCGCGCGTCCCGCGCCCAGCACCGTCTCGAGCGAACGCATCAGCCGGTCGGTCATATCCTGTTCGACCGACGCTTTGTAATCTTTGTAGGTCGAAGCGCCGCCGACTACCGGGTCGCTGTGGTTGCGATTGTTCAGCATCCGCCCCTGACTGTCGGCCAGGGTCACCTGTTCCGGCCCCAGCCCCTCAACCGCCCCGGCAACCAGATTTTGTATCGCCGTGATGGTCGTCGCACTGAGCTGAAAGCCCGGACGAAGACGCACCATCACCGACGCGCTGGCTTTTTCCCCGTCGGTCGTAAACATCGTTTGTTCCGGACGCACGATATGCACCCGCGCAAATTCGACGCCGTCGAAGACCTGAATCGTCTTGGCCAGTTCTCCCTGCAGGGCACGGTTGTAGTTCATTCGCTGCACCAACGGGCTGACGCCGATTTTCTCATTGTCAAAGATTTCATATCCCGGCTCCCCGCTGCGCGGGACCAGCCCGTCCCGCGCCAGCGACGCACGAAGGGTATAAAGCTGGTTGGCCGGTACAAACAGGTTGCGCCCCTCGTTTCGGATTTCATAAGGGACATTGCTTTCGCTGAGCTTCTCGGCGATGCGCGACGATTCCTCAATGTCCAGATTGCCGTACAGCATGCGCATCTCCGGCCGCGTCGCCCACTGGGTCAGCAGAACGCCCGTAATCACACAGGCCAGCACAATCGCCGCCAGCAGCGCACGCTGCATCAAACCGATTTTCTGCCAGACCGCGTTAATGTTCTGAAAAAATCCCATGTGTTAACCAGGCCAACCCGTTCCTGTCAAATCGCTGACTTGTCGTTTTCCGGCCTAAATCTGCATTCGCATCGTTTCTTTATAGGCTTCCACCAGCTTGTTGCGGACACCGACCAGCATTTTGAAGCTCATATCCGCTTTGGCCACACTGGCCACCACCGTATTGACATCCTGCTCCTTGCCGCTGAGCAAATCCACGATGGACGCATTGGCCTCGTGCTGATCCTGATTGACGTTGTCCAGAGATTGTTTGATCGCCTTGGCAAAGTCGCCCTGCGACGGGCCGCCCTCGTGGGGTCGAGGCGTAAACGACGCCTGTCCGGCGCCGTACACGCTGTTGAGTTGAGGATTAAACTGAACCGTCATTGCGATATCCTTATCTCAAAAGTTCCAGACTCGATTCCACCATTTTTTGATAGCGTTTCAAAATAGCCGCATTGGCCTGATAGGTACGGCTGGCCAGATTCAGCGTGATCATCTCAGTCGGCCAATCCACGTTCGGCATGGCCACGTACCCGTTTTCGTCCGCCGCCGGATGACCCGGATTAAGGACCCGCTGAAAATCGCTCATATCCTGAATAATGTCCGACACTTCAACCCCGCCGGGGCCGTCCTTAGGGGTTTTGAATTCGGCAATCAGCCGGCGGTACGGCCGGCCGTCGCCCGCGTCGGTCGTCTGAATGTTGGCGATATTCGAGCCGACCACTTCCATCTGCTTGTTCGAGGCACGAAGCCCCGACACCGCAATATCGATTGTTCCGAACATCCCTGATTCCACACGCATCCTGAAAATCCTTTTCTGTCTGCAATCACTTCAATACAAAATCCCGACGGCTCTACCCTAAATTCCAAATTCTAAATTCGGAATTCGGAATTCGGAATTCACGTCCGCATCGCCGCATCCATCTGCTGATACCGTTTTTTCATCAGCAGGGCATAGGTCCGATGGCGAATCGAATTTTTTATCATCTCGCCGACCTCTGAATCCAGACTCACATCACTGCCGTTGACGTTGATCGGCGTATTGCGGGTCTGGTACAGATCAATCTCGAGCGTATTCGGCTTCAGCAGCGTCTGTCCTTTGAGGGCTTTATTCAGTACCGCCTCAAAATTGACATCCACCCGGCGATACCCGTTGGTCTGAAGGTTGGCGATGTTATTGGCGACGGCCTGCTGACGCAGACCCTCGGCACGAAGCCCTGCTTCCAGCAATCCCAATATGTTCGAATCCTGTACCATACGCACACCTTTGGCAAAAATACTATTACACAACCAAAGACAAGCAACATTTGTGCCAATACGGGATTGCCGTGTGAAATCAAAAAGTCAAACAGGCAAAATGTTGATTTATGCGGCTAAAAATGCGGAAATCTTCACAAAATGACCGAACAGCCCCCCTCGTGCGATGCCCAACCGGCGCAAGGATTCTGAACACTGTCTGTTCACCACACCAGCCCCCACCCAAACACCAGCCGAGCCGCGCAAGTGAGCCGGATGGCGATACGTAACAATAGCCGAGCCGCGCAAGCGGCCGGATAATCGGGCGTCTTGGAAAAACGTCCCATCTATCCGTATCCCATATCGGGCCGCTCGCGCGGCCGCGCTGATGTGCCGCGCTGTTGCGCGCGCTGGTGCGTTGCGTCATCGTACAATAGCCGAGCGGCGCGAGCCGCCGGATCATCGGGCGTCTTGGAAAAACGCCCCGGTATATCCGCATCGCTTATCGGGCCGCTTGCGCGGCCGCGCTGTTGTGCCGCGCTATTGCGCGCGCTGGTGCGTTGCGTCATCGTACAATAGCCGAGCGGCGCAAGTGAGCCGGATAATCGGGCGTCTTGGAAAACGTCCCGGTATATCCGCATCGCTTATCGGGCCGCTCGCGCGGCCGCGCTGTTGTGCCGCGCTATTGCGCGCGCTGGTGCGTTGCGTCATCGTACAATAGCCGAGCGGCGCGAGCCGCCGGATCATGTGGCGTCTTGGAAAACGTCCCGGTACATCCGCATCGCTTATCGGGCCGCTTGCGCGGCCGCGCTGTTGTGCCGCGCTATTGCGCGCGCTGGTGCGTTGCGTCATCGTACAATAGCCGAGCGGCGCAAGTGAGCCGGATAAATTCCGACAACCCGGCCGTCCAAAGCCTGATTTTATTCAAGATAAAGCGTCTGGCCCGACCGAATTTCCGGAATACGCTCGACATTGTCCCTGACATCCTCGGCGCACAGTGCAAATCTCGGCGCAATTTCCAACACACAATCCGGCGAACCGTCGGGCTTGCGCGGTACTTTGACCCCGGCCTGCTCAAGCCACTGGGCCGCCCGTTCGACCATCATCCGATGTGTCACCTCCGGACTATCAGCGCCGGAAGCATTCTTGACCGGAGCAAACTCCTCGGCCCGAATCGTTTCCAGAATCATCGAATGCGCGGCCATCGGCAGCGCGTCAAACACAAACGTCTCCAGTTTTATCCCGTTGGGTTCTGTCGGCTCAACGGGGTGGCCCGCCGCGTCGATATGCGGGATCTTTTTGACGGCCCGATGAAACGGCAAGGCAAAATCATCCCCACGATTCAGTTGTTCCACAAACGCAACATCAATCAGATGGATCCCGATCGACCCCAGCTCAAAGACCAGCGACCCGTCGGGATTGCGGCGAAGCGCCTGCTCGTCCGGCAGGTCGCTGTATTCAATCACGGTGACCCTGCCGTCAACCAGACAAAAGTTGCCCACTTTTTCCAGCGGCTCGGCCTTCAGCAGCGCCTTGGAACTCATCTCAGAGCGATCCTGAACATGCAGTCCGATAAAAAGCGGGTCTATTGTACGAACCAGCGGATTATCGACCTGCCAATAACTGATATACTCCACGCTGCGCCGCCGCATATCCGCAATCGCTCCGCTCTTATACAGAGCTTTCAGGCTGCCGCCGTGGCCGTCGGGACTGGAAGCGAGGGTATCCTTGTCGGCCAGCAGAATTTTTCCGTCAAAATCAAAATTGGGCATCGTGCCCTGTTGAAACAAAAACACATCCTTTTTGTCCAGTCCAAAATACCCCGCCGACTCAAATATCTCCACCGTCGCCTGATGATTCAGCGGACTGGTCATAATGTACCAGGGAATCGTCGTGTTGTATTGTTTCGACGCCGCCAGCAGCGACTCGGCAAAAAGCTGAAACAACGTCTTTTTCTTGATCGGGCTGATCGGAAAACTGCCCTTCGGCCCGTCAAATCCCAGCCGTGTGCCCTGCCCGCCGGCCACGACAAACGCCGCGACCTTGCCCTCGCGGATCAGCGACTGGCCCAGCCGAACTGCCTGGTCGTATTGCTGCCGCTGCCCGGCGTCACGCGGCACAGCCGGGTACGACGGCGCAGGCTCAAACGCCGTCGGCACCGCCACGGGCGACTCATTTCTCACATAACGATCCACCCACACCGGAAGATGCGAAAAATCCAACCCCTCAACCTGCTCCAGCAGCCGCTCTCGCTGCGATTTATTCAGCTCATTCCAAAACGACAGCAGGTGGGTTTGATTGATTTTCTCAAGTCTTGATTTAATCTCGTTATACATTTTCATTGCCGCTCATAATTAAAATTGATATTCATGACCCATTCTTTTTAAGGATGACCGGAAGAATATCTTTGGCACCCTCAACACCATATTCAATCTCAAATAAATCTTTGCTCGGCGTCTGACCATTTAACCATTGAATAATCGCCAGAGGCAAATTCGCCCCTGCCAAATGTGAAAAAGGATACCCTCCCCCAAATCTGCAATTCATTTCCAGTACATACAGCTTATCATTTGCCAAGAAGCAGTCAACATCCAGATTGGCAATATGTTTGAGTAACACAGAAACTTTTTTTCCCAATTTGCATAACATTTCGTTGTTTTCCGTTACAGCTATATCTGTTTCACCAAAACGCATTGCAATTTTCCGCTTCACCAAAGTCGTCACATACCGAGAAGATAAGTCATTGATAATATCCAGGCCATACTCAATACCATCAAACTTTTCCTGAATAATAACAGAACGATGAATCGCTCTTTGGGATTCATATTTCAAATAAGTATTTTGAACCGTACTCTTGACTTTGGAATACAAGCATTCCAATTCAGACATGGACTCTGCAATAAAGATGCCGATAGACCCCATACCCCAACGAGGCTTAACAACTAACGGAAATCGAAGAACCTCTCTATGAATTGCGTTTTTTGCATCGCCCAAAGAAAAAAAAGTTTGAGGAGTTAGTATGCCGTTTTGGATCAGAAAACGATAGGTACTCCATTTATCGTTGCATATTTGTGTAATCTCATAATCAGAAACGACCACCTCGATTCCATATTCTTTCATCTTTTGTTTTGACTTCGCAAGTATAGGTAGATCAATATCAAACAAAGGAATGATCGCCTTGATTTTATTACGAACTGAATAGTCGAGCAGATAATCTATATATTGAGAGTCATAAATCAATGGAGTAATCGTAAATTGATCCGCCCGAATCAATGCTGTTGACATCGTGGAATTCGCCGCGTGAACAAACCCCTTACCCTGCAGGGCTTCTTTGAAATAATCAACCACATACCCTCTTCTCCCCGCGGATGTCAGGAGAATATTCATCAAATCACGCCTCCTAAGTTGAATACCCCGTTGATCGGGAAATTTGAATCATCACAATGAACAGAATAATGCCGACTATCAGGATTTGATTTCACATTTCTTTTTTTTCTTGTATTCAACGTAATCCGACTCGCACATCCCCAGAATCAACACATCCTTAAACCGTCCGTTCTTAAAAACATGCTGACGCATTTTACCTTCAATAGTAAATCCACATTTTCGAAGGAGCTTCACCGCACGTTCATTGTCTGCAAATGTATGCATATACACACGCTTAAGCCCCAAAGTTTCATAGGCATATTCAACCAGTTGATCGAGTGCCTCCTGGACATATCCCTTGCCTCGGTTTTTGGGACTGGCTATAAAAGCACCAACAGAACAATTTCGGTTGACAAAGTCGATGTCCCGCATATACAGATTTCCGATGTGCTCGGATGTATCTGCTAAACAAATCGCAAAATTAATTTCTTTATCGGAATATTGTGATTTCCTTTTTATCCAGTCTTCCACCGTTTGCAAGCTGACAGGATGAAAAGGATTAATCAATGTTGAATACAACTCCGGGTCATTATGCCACTGATAAACACGCTGACAATCGGAGATTTCCAAATGCCTCAGAAAAATTCTCTTCTGCATATAATGCACCTCCAGTCTAAATATTTGTTTTCTGGTGTACTGCATAAATAATACTGCATACACATTCAATCATCGTATCCTCAAGTTCGCCGTATAATGGCAAACAAAGGACTTGTAAAGATACACGTTCTGCAATAGGCAAACCCTCTGCCCGCGAAGACGGTAAAGAAGCGTAACAGGAATAGTGACTGCACAAAGGATAAAAATATTTGCGGGTAATGATGTTGCAGGCTCGAAATATGTCGTGCAGTTCATCGCGGCTGCAACCGTATTGGGCGGGATCAACAAGAATCGGAAAGTACCCGTAATTATGCGTCACATTCGGCATATCCTGCATAACCGTTATTCCCGGCACATCGACCAGACGCTCGCGGTACAGAAGCGTCCGTTCTCGACGCGCCTGTATTTCCTGACCTACAAGATCCAGTTCAAGCAGTCCAAAGGCGGCTTGAAATTCGTTCATTTTGCCGTTAATGCCCGGACCAATGACAGTTTCTTCGCCGGCAATTCCGAAGTTCTTTAAATAGTAAATGCGTTCAGCCTGCACCTTCGTCCGGGAGACCAATGCGCCGCCCTCAATCGAAGTAAAGAGTTTCGTCGCATGGAAACTCATTGCCGACAAATCCCCGTATTCCAGTATAGAACGGCCGCCTACCTTGACCCCAAATGCGTGGGCCGCATCATAGATGACATGCAGGCCGTGCCGGTTGGCAAGGGTTTGGATGGCCTCTACGTCGCATGGGGTCCCATACACATGCACCCCAAGTATTGCTTTGGTATCGGGAGTGATAAGTTTTTCGATCCTATTTGGATCAATATTGTATGTTTTAGGGTCAATGTCACAAAAAACGGGTCGGACGCGATTCCAATGCAAGACATGGGTACTGGCCGGGAAGGTAAAGGGTGTCGTAATCACCTCACCGCTGTTGATGCGAAGCGCCTGAAGGGCGACCAATAGTGCAATGGTCCCATTGACAAACAAATTAAGATGTTCTACGCCTAAATACTCGGCAAGTTTTTTCTCAAATTCTCGATGATAAAGGCCGTTATTGGTCAACCACTTCGTGTTCCAGATATGCTTTAGGCAATTTTCGTATGCATCCAGCGAAGGCATCCTCGGCCGGGTCACATAAATCGGCTCGTCGAGCCGAAAACGCCGGATCAATTCCTGATAACGCCCATTCGTCAAAAGATCGTCCATTAAATTCGGATCCCGTTTCAATCACTTGTTTACCGGATAAGCATAGAATAAATCGACAGTTAAGTCAATCTTAATAACCCCGCTAACATTTTTTTATGAAAATCATTTTTTTTCTTGACTTCAATATCGGACTATGCTATTTTGAACAATGGAAATAGGCAAGGATCGGCTTGAGGTCGGTTTCACAAAAAAGTTAATATTCAATAAAGCCATTATAATACGTTTTAGGTTGTAATTTCGTGAACCCGTCTCCTTTTCCTTCCTCCTTTCCAAATACAGTGTTGCGCAATTAAAGGTGCAGCACCAATCGCAGCAGGAAATGTCTTCGGCCGAGAATGGTTCGTGCACAAGCTCGGTCAAGTTGAAACACAGGCTCTGCGTGGGAGCCGCCCGCAATAATAGGTAAAAATAGACCGAAGACAACCGTTTTGGCCGAGCGAATGCAGGAAAGGAGAATTGTATGAGAAAGAAAGGTTTCACACTCATTGAACTGTTGGTGGTGATCGCGATCATCGCCATGCTGCTGGCCATCCTGATGCCGGCGTTGAGCAAGGTCAAAAAGATCGCTCAACGCGTGGTCTGCGGCACCAACCTGAAGGGCCTCGGCACCGCCCAAACCGTCTATGCCCACGATTACAACGGTCAGTGGACCGTGCAGGGCGGCCGAACCAATCCCCGTTTAGCCAATGCCACCGCTGCTTGGCAAACAGCAACATTGCCTGGTAGTGGCTGGGCCGACCCAGATATGACACCTTCTGTTACTGTCGGAGCAAGTTTGTATTTACTTGTGCGTGAAGCGGATGTCAGCCCTAAATCGTTTGTGTGCCCTGCCAGCAATCAGAAAGAATTCGACGGAAGAAATGATCACAACTTGGACCTTGTGCAATTATGGGACTTTGGCCATAGAGAATATAACACCACTGGTCCGGAAAACTGTGTCAGTTATTCGTACCATATGCCTTATAAGGGAAATGACTCAACACCCGCAGGGAACACCGCTAAGAAAGCACGGTTTGCCGCAGATGGACAAAGATCGGCATCCTTTGCTGTGATGGCCGACAAAAGCCCTTGGTTTGACACAAGACTTAATACGGGAACTCCAACCCAAACAAGCTATATGGATGTAAGAGCTCTATTGCCGCAAATTACCACTGCCGATGGTTGGGCCGCTATCAGTAGATGGGACATCTATGCAGGCAATGCCCAGCCGCATGACCGCGAAGGGCAGAATGTCCTCTACGCAGATGGCCACACAACGTATGAAACGCGCTCCGATGTTGGGACCAAAAATGACAATATTTACACGCCTTGGGCTCAGACACCTCCTTCTATAGAATGGCATATGAGAAGAGGCGCACTTGGCTCAGCGGGTGAAGATTTCTATGGTAGAGGTATCGACGATTCTGTGTTGGTAAACGATGGCAGATGGAGCATCAATTAATCCATTCTGTCCCGTTAGATAATAGACATCATAAAGGCCTTGAAAGACTTCAAGGCCTTTATTTTTTTGCATTTAATCGTTCTTTCAAAATAGTCAACATTCTCAAAGTTTTGTCTTGGAGTACTTGCTCAGATGCAATTCGCACTATAGCGTTTCTGTTTTGCTGGATCGTTGTCATATCCAACGGCACATCAATTGTCTCCGCAGTGCGTGGGATGTCAGTTTGGATAGAAAATACTTTCGCTCCATAACGTTTAAAGAATTGATATCCGGGATTTTCTTCACGCAAAAAAACCCTGGCGCCTATGTATAATACACGAATTATATTGCCCATTGCATGTTGACGGGGCGTATTAAAAAATGCTGCTGAACAAGTCCTGATCGTAGCATAGTAATCCTCAATCGGCATATAGTCCAGCAGGGGACGAAACTGCTTGCCGAAGAAATGGTTACCCGCTCGCAAAATGTCATTTTTATACAGCTCGTTATCACCATAGCTTAATGGAACAATCACATCACCCTGGTGCCCCTTTATCTTATTCAGCAATCTGAACATTTCAATATGATTCAGTGCATAGCGTGAGGCATTTCCTACAAGCCAGTTGTTTCCGGTAACACGCCAGCTTTCCATGTTACATAGAGAAAACCCGGCGGAATAATTCCAGTTTACAATCTCAGCGTTACACGGCACCATTTTTTTGAGTTGCTCATAGTCTTCAGGAATCACAGGAGCGATATAATGCATTCGGGCAATCGCCTTTTCGAGGTGGGTATCGAGCGCCGAATCTCCGGGGGACCTACCGGAGACCATTAACTTTCTAAGGGGCTGGGCCAGCGCAATAACTTTCCCCTGTCGAAGCAAATTTATGTATTTATAGAAATTTGTTTTGAGCCACGGTATCGCTCGGTGCTTGTAATAAAGCAGTCGCGTCCGCGGCAGCATCACAGTCGGCCAATACTTTTTGGTCGTCAACAGTTCCCCTCCCCCGAAAAACCACACCAAAACAGCCTCTGTCGGCGCTTTGTTGACCAAATCCAAATGGTATTTGTTGAATAAACTATAAACAAATACGGCTGTATAATCTGAAAGTGTTTGTGTCAATGATCTATATTCTTCGGATTCGTAACGTATAATTTGCACATTAGTCTTTTTTATATATCGAAATTGAGCCGGATTGTTACTGCATACGATCACATATCGATGATTGCCGGGATCACACGCTTCAAAAAGATCGGCACTTCCATCAGTAAATTTCTCGTCATCTACTAAATGCAAAAACATACTCACCACCTTTGAATAATCACCTATTGATTCGCTGAATAAATGGTTTTCTGTGACAAATAAGTTATTGACTGTTTGCACTGTTCGCGAATAAACACCATCCATTGCGCCTTAAACAGCGGTGTCAGAAAAAGACATACTCCACAATAAATGGCCGTTGCCAATAAGACCAACACAAAAAACCGCAGATAAGACGACTGCAACCACAGCCACCATTTGACGATGCCGACCACCGCCATCATCGCCAGAACGCCCCCAAGTTGTGCGGCCTGATGCCTAAAGATGACCCGTACACGGCATTGAAGCAAACGCGCCAAGATTAAATACCCCGGTGCCAGTAAGACCATGCTACTGATACTAATTGCCCATGCCATTCCGTTAACTCCATACCTTTGCATTAACGGATAAAAAAACAAGGCAATAATCACAATGCGTACTCCCATAAACAGCGTCAGATAATGCGGCTTGCCCAATGCGTGAAACAATGCTCCGACAGGAATACATCTGAATATGCCCATAATCGCCAGGATTCGCAGTGTGCTGATCATCGGCTGCCAGCTTTCCTGCATAAACAGTCGGACGATATCATCTCCGAATATCAGAATTCCGCCGACCGCCGGCATCACGACGACACTGGTCAGATCAATGCTTTTCAAAAACGCCTCGCGCAGGCGGTTAATATCGGTCTGAATCCGGCAAAAGGCCGGGAACGTCACCCGTGCAATGACCGAGGTAAACTCCCGAATCGGCAGGGCTGACAGGCGCGTGGACATCTGATACAGCCCCAGCGAGGAGGCCCCCAGCAGCCGCCCCACAATCACACTGTCGCCGGTGGTCAGCAAAAACTCCATCATCGAAAGCCCCGTAATCCATCGCCCGAACCGCCACATCTGCCCCAGACGGCTCCGATCCAGCTCAAACCGCGGACGCCAGGGGTGCATCACGTACGACAGCATCAGCGACGTCAATTCCGATAACACAATCCCCCACACCAGCGCCCACACATTTTTCAGCACAAAGGCCAAAACCACCGTCACCGTGACATTCACGAGCGTCGCGGCGGTTCGCATCATAAAATGTTTATCAAACCGCATGGTCTTGACAAAATACACAATCGCTGTATTACTCAGCGCCCGACACAGCAGCACCATCCCGATGACCCGAATAATCCAGGTCAGTTGCGGACGATCCAGTATGGAACGAGCAATCCAATTCGGCCAGGCCTGCTCCAACAGCAGCCGATGGGTGCGCCGCTGCGTTGCGGGCGTCAGCGTCGCGACAGACTCCAGTGCATAGGAGGACAACTGCACCTGTTCAAATGCTTCGGGCTGATAGAGCGTGTCCTGTTCAACAAGGCGGCTGAACAGCTCGCGCAGCGACTGGCGGGCCTGCCCTGCCGAAATCGTGCCATCCGCTATCGCCTCAAGCCGGCGACGGTCCTGCTCGGACAACAGCCCGATGATCTGCCGCGTCAACGGATCATCCTGACGATGCAGATGTTCGGCCAATTCGACCGGCTTATGAAAATCCGTCGCTCGAAACGTCCCGTCCCCGTCAAAAAAATGAATGGCCAATGGCGCCGCGGTTACAAAAATCAAAAACAACACCATCCCGCGAATCACATTCACCGTCCAAGCGGTGCCCAAATAAGAATGGATATTCTCTTCTTTGCGTTGTACAAGGGCCGTGTTAAAGCCGGTTTGGGTAAACGTCTCGAGAATCTGGAGCAGCAGCATCGCAATTCCAAGCACGCCGAACTCGCGCGGCGGCAGGAGTCTGGCCAGCACCAGCAGCCGCACAAAGGATAAAATCTGCGACGTCGCCCGCTCGGCCATCAGCCAAGCGCCGCCGCGTACCGTCTTGCGGTACAAATCGGGGTGTTCTTTGGTATTCAACTGAGTCTCTGACGCCTCGGACATTGTGCGGCCTGTTCCCATACACGATTGCCGTTAAACCTGTCATTCTATCGACTTATCCGGCCGGACGGTGTATTAGAAAATATTTGCCTCAGGAAGTCAATTGCGGTCTTGCGGCCAAAATATGGGGGCCAACGCAGCAAACAACCGCCTTCACGCTGCTGCTTGGCGGCGCCGCCGATGATAGGTGTTGTCGGCGGATGGCCTGTTTAATTGTTATCGCGCCAAGTGGATGCGAAAAATGACTCCGTTCGGCTTGACGTTGAGCACTTCGACAAGGCCGCGATGGGCCTGGGCAAACCGCTTGACCAGCGCCAAGCCAAGGCCGGTGCCGTTGGCCTGACGGGTGGCCTCATCGCCGCATCGATAAAAGGCCTCGAATATCCGTTTTTGATGAGGTTTCGGGATACCCGGGCCGTGGTCTTCGACCTCAATAATCACACTGCGTTTTTCCGGACGCGACCGAACGACAATCCGCTTGTCCGAGGCATCCTTCGCGTATTTCAGGGCGTTGTCAATCAGGTTGATCACGATCTGCATCACGGCATCGCGGTCAAACGCAAACGGCGCCATCTCGCGCAGCTCCGTCTCAATCGCAAAGCCGTTTCGCTCGGCGCACGGCCGCATCATCTCGACGACATCCCGAATGCAGCCGTTCACGTCGCCCATGGTAAAATCAAACTGTTTTTTGCCGCGCTGGAGTCGCGAAAAATCCAGCACATTCTCGATCAGCCGACTGAGCCGCTCGCTTTCCTGTCGCATCGTCCCATAATATTCGCGTTTTCTGGATTCCTCTTTGACCCAGTCTTTTTCGAGCATCTCGGTGTACATTCGAATGCTGGTCAGGGGCGTGCGCAGTTCATGCGAGACGGCGGAAATGAAGTCGTCCTTTTTTCGCGCCAAACTGACCTGTTCGCGGAGATTGCGCCACAATCCAATCATCGCCAGCAGCACCGCCAGCCAGACCACCGCCAATATCCCGACCAGCCAGGTATTTAATCGAGCAATACGGGCCGCGATCCAGCCCGGCTGCATTTCCAGCAGATTCAGGGCCACTTGACCGAAACCGAAATCCAGAATCGCCGTATGGGCCGCATCCGTCCGCTCGGTCCGTGCAAGATCAACACCCATTCCCTCTCTAAGCAAACGACGTGCGGACTGATGGACCAGCCGGACCAATTCGTCTTCATTGAGACGAAACCCCTGCAGGAAATGGGTGTGTTCGATCTGCACGTGCCGAACAAGAAAAACCGCATCCGGAAAGAGAGAATTCGTATCATCGGCATCGGGCACGATCAGCGGTACAAACGGCTCAATTCGGATCTGAACCATTGGTTTGTCATTCTCTCTGACAGCCGTTTGGGCCTGGATTTCGGCTTTGGTATCGGCTTCGGCTTGAGCCGGCCCTTGCGCACGCCTCTGGTCCGGAGCCATACCCATTGCCGCCGCTCGTGCACGTTCAGGCGGCGGCCCAGCCGCTTGCGACTGGGCGGCGAAATCCTCTGGGGCGACCTGTGATTCCTGCACCCTTGATTGGACCGCGGTCATAGCGACGTTTCGGGCGGCGGTGTCGCGCGTTTGCCGCATCGTTTGGGTTTGCTGAGCTTTCTCAAGGCTGTCAATGGCATAGGTCTGGACACGCGGGGTCGCACGCTGGAGGGCACGGCTTTCCTGCAATAAAGCCGCCTGCCGCCGAACGTCCGGACTCCATACGGCATCGGCCTGCTCCCTGAAACGGCCTTCGTCGTTCTCATCATCCCCCAGTGCCGCCGGCAATTCCACGCGGTGCGTCTGCAATGCACGCTGCCCGCGAAGGGATTCGAGAACACCGGTTCGCAGCGTTTGCATATAGGCCGCCAACTCCGGCTCCATCTGCGACGGCGCTGCGGAAAGCTGCGCATGCGGCGTTGTAATCGTGCCCTGCGCGTCAATCTGGAAATGGCCGTAAGCCAGCCCGTGCGTCATCGAATCGGCCAGCGGACTGCGTACCAGTGCATCGTCGCTGCCGGCGGTTTCCGGCGCATACACGTACTGATAATCGGTATATGGCCGTCGCTGCTCGAGCTGGAGGAATTCATCAAGCCGATTCTTGACGTCAAGACGAATCTGCTCGGCGACGGCCACGAACTGCCCCAGCCGCTCGGCGCGAAGGCCGCGTTCGTGTGTCTTGAGCGACCCGATGCCCAGCACACTCAGCACCAGCAGCGCCGCTCCAATGACAAAACAAATTGTGCAAAAACGTCTGATCATCTGTCATTTAACCGACATCATATCGATAGCCTTCCCCGCGGATGGTTTGGATCAAGTCCGTTTCACCGCCGGCTTGTTCAAGCAGATCGCGCAGACGAGCAATGTGCATATCGATCGTGCGCGTCTCGATGCCTTCCAGCGACTCGTTCCAGGCGGATTCATAAAGTTCCTGCCGCGTCACGATACGCCCGGGGTGGGCGGCAAACAGTTGCAGTATGATGGCTTGTCGGCGGGTCAGAGCGGCTGTGCCGTCATTGTGCCGGAGGGTCAACCGCTCCATATCCACGGTAAACGGCCCGAACGCAAAGGTCTGTCCGACCGAACGATTCGGGTCGGTGCGCCGCAGCACGGCGCGAATACGAGCCAGCAGCTCTTCCAGCGAAAAGGGTTTGGTGATGTAATCGTCGGCGCCGAGATCCAGACCGGCAATTTTTTCCTTTTCCTGACCCTTGGCAGTCAGCATCAAAATCGGCATTCGCAAGCCCGCCTGGCGCCATTTCAGACAAAGCTGCTCGCCGCTGATATGAGGCAGCATCAAATCCAGCAAAATCAAATCAAAGCGATGCTCGGCGACGCGCCGCTCGGCGGCCAGACCGTCATCGACACATTCGACGAGAAATCCGTGAAATTCGAGAAAGTCCCGCAGTCCGTCCCGAATCTTCGGCTCATCTTCGACGACCAGAATGTGTTGACCTGTTTTCATAATACCCCATTATCCACGCACAGCAGCCGAGCCGCGCAAGTGAGCCGGATCATCTGGCGTCTTGGAAATACGCCCCATCTATCCACATCGCTTATCGGGCCGCTTGCGCGGCCGCGCTATTGCGCCGCGCCTTTGCGTCGTCGCACAACAGCCGAGCGGCGCAAGTGAGCCGGATAATACTACGCCTCGAAAAGCGTTTGGCGTATCCGCATCGCCTATCGGGCCGCTTGCGCGGCCGCGCTGTTGTACCGCGCTGTTGTGCCGCGTCATTGTGCCGAAACGGTGTCTCTGTCTTATAAATTATACCCTCAAAAGGGCTTTGGCAACTGTAACTTTTGTGTAAAACCGGAACGGGCCTATTTTACAGACCTTTTACACCCTCTTTCTGCCCTGTTAGGGTATAGTTTAATGAAGACATGATAACTTTTTTGCGAAAGGAGACAGACAATGAACACACACATTCACACCCTGTGGCTGACGACGATGTGTCTTGCGGTTATCGCTTTCGGCGACGCCGCGGAGGCGCAAACCATTACCCTGTCCGTCGAACCGGACAAACCCGTGCTATCGGCTGAGTCGTCGCAGCCGGTGTATCTGCGGATTGGGCTGACCGGTTGTCCGCTGGAAAAACTCAGAGAACGGCCGCCGGTCAATGTGGCACTGGTGATTGACAAATCCGGCTCAATGTCGGGTCAGCGGATTCACCACGCCCGCGAGGCGGCAATTCTGGCGCTGCGGCGGCTCAATGAAAACGACATCGTCTCGGTCGTGGTCTTTGATTCGAGCGTGCGAACGCTCGTGCCGGCCACAAAAATGACCCGCCGCAACGAGATCATCCGCGCCATTCGACAGATCGAGGCCGGCGGCACAACCGCCCTTTATGCGGGCGTTCTGGCCGGTGCGCATGAGGTCGAAAAATTTCAGTCGCCCGGCCGGGTCAATCGCGTCGTTCTGCTCAGCGATGGACACGCCAACGTCGGTCCGCAATCGCCCAAGGCACTGGGACAGCTCGGAGCGCAACTGGCGGCAAAGGGGCTGTCGATCACCACTATCGGACTGGGGCTGGGCTATAACGAGGACCTGATGAGCCTGCTGGCCTTCAAAAGCGACGGCGGCCATTACTTTGCCGAGTCGCCGAACGAATTGGCCTCGGTCTTTGAGCGGGAGTTCGATCGTGCGTTGTCGGTCGTGGCTCAGGATGTCCGCATCGAAATCATCTGCGGCGAAAACTTTCGTCCCGTTCGCATCCTCGGCCGCGAAGGCGAGATTCAAGGCCGCAGCATCCTGATCGATGTCGGATCGGTCTATAGCGAACACGAGAAATATGTGCTGGTGGAAATGAAACCCGCCGTCAAAAACGCCGTCGAACACGGCGAATTGGCCAATGTGCGGCTTCGCTATCAGGATATGAACAGCAAAAAAACCGTCCGCCTTGAAGGCATCGGAACGGATGTCCGATTTAGCGCATCACCGGCTGAGGTCGAAAAACACCTCAACAAACGGGTCGCCGCAGATGTCGTCGAGCAGATCGCCATTGAACAAAACGAGCGCGCCACCGCCCTGCGCGATGAAGGCCACGTTGAACAAGCACGGCAGGTGCTGATCGAAAACAGCGCCTTTCTGCGTTCCAACGCCGCCCGCCTGGGCAGTAAGCCGCTGGAAGAATACAGCGAAGAAAATGCCCAGGCCGCCGACCAACTGAACGCAGCCGATTGGACCCGGCAGCGAAAGGTGATGCGCGAAAGCCAAAACGCACGCCGCACCCAGCAGTGACGGAACGGGCTTTTCCAGCCACCGGATCAATCCGACGTAAGCGTTCACCGTGTTCAGGAGCAGGCCAAAAATGTTTACTTTTTCGGCCTGAAAGGCCTTTTGACCTGAGCCGCACAAGTGAGCCGGATGGCGACACGTACAACAGCCGAGCGGCGCCAGTGAGCCGGATGGCGATACGTAACAATAGCCGAGCCGCGCTATTGCGCCGCGCTGTTGTGCGCGCTGGTGTCCGCGCTGATGTCGCCCCGAAGGGGCGGACGGTCATTTACTTTCCTAAACGAATGGGTCGAACTGAAAAAACCAGTGAACGGTTACAATCCGACTGGACCGTCAAGGCTTGTCCAAAGACCGCGGCCGGGCAGGATCGTATCAAAAAACAACACGATACATCAAGCCTGGCGGCGGCTTTTTGTTGAATTTTTCGACACATGCGATATAATCCGTCCTGTCGCAAACAGCAAACACGAACCTCAGGGGTCTGACATGACGGCAAAAATCATTGACGGCAAGCAGGTGGCCGCGGAAATGCGGGCGGAACTGAAAGACAGCGTCGCACGGCTTAAGGCCCAAGGCATCACGCCGGGGCTGGCGGTGATTCTGGTCGGGGACGACCCGGCCTCCCGCTCGTATGTCACCGCCAAAGAAAAGGCCTGCGCAGACATCGGAATGCACTCGGACGACAACCGACTGCCGAGCGAAACGACGCAGGCTGAGTTGCTGGAACTGATTGACAAATTCAACAACGACCCGGCGATTCACGGCATTCTTGTACAATTGCCTCTGCCTGCCCACATTGACGAAGATGCGGTGCTGCTGGCGATTGATCCGAATAAAGACGTCGATGGATTTCATCCGGTCAATGTCGGGCGAATGGTGGTCGGCCAGGAGGCCTTTTTGCCGTGTACCCCGCACGGCGTGATTCAACTGCTGCTGCGAAGCGGTGTGGAGCTGTCCGGCGCTGAGGTTGTCATTGTCGGACGCAGCAACATCGTCGGCAAACCGCTGGCCAATATGCTCATCCAGAAAAGCACCACCGGCAATGCCACGGTCACCGTTTGCCATACCCGCACGAAACACATCGCCGAACACACCCGCCGGGCGGATATCGTCATCGCCGCCGCAGGCCGTCCGAACACGATTACCGCCGAGATGGTCAAAGACGGTGCGGTGATCATTGACGTCGGCGTCAATCGGGTTGAGGACGCAACCAAAAAGAAAGGCTATCGACTGGTCGGCGACGTGGACTTTGAGGCCGTCAGCCAAAAAGCGAGCCTGATCACGCCCGTGCCCGGCGGCGTCGGCCCGATGACGATTACGATGCTGCTGTACAACACCGTCCTGTCGGCGGAACATATGCTTAAGAGAAGATAAGTCGTGTTCATTTTCCTTTGACAGGACCACGAGATGTCGCAACCCGCCATTTTTCTGGACCGCGACGGTACGCTGATAGAGGATGTCGGCGTGCTGAGCGACCCGTCACAGATTCGTCTGTTTGCCGATACCCTGCCGACGCTGCGTCTTCTGGGACAACGCTACCTGCTGTTTGTCGTAACCAATCAGAACGGCATCGCCAAAGGCCAGGTCAGTCGCGCCCAGGTGGACAGGGTGAATGCGGCCCTGGATGACCTGCTTAGCCGCGGTGGTGTAACCATTCAAGACTGGTATGTCTGTCCTCATGACCGGCGCGATGAGTGTCAATGCATCAAACCCAACCCCACCTTTCTGCTTCAGGCCGCCGATCAGTATGACATCAATTTGAGCCGGTCATTTGTCATCGGCGACCATCCGCACGACCCGGCCACCGGCGATTCGGTCGGCGCGTTTGGATTGTATGTGCTGACCGGTCACGGCCTGCGTCATCTGGATCAGTTGCCTGCCGAGCGGCTGGTGTTCCACACCCTTGCCCAGGCCGGACAATGGATACTGGCCCATCCGGACCCAGCGGCTGATATCCGGCAGTCGGTTGAGCAGGCCGCCCAGGCCCTGCGGGACGGCAAGCTGGCGGTGTTCCCCACAGAGACGGTATATGGCCTCGGCGCCGACGTGTTTAATGCCCGGGCGGCGGCGCGGATCTTTGAGGTCAAACAGCGTCCGCTGCACGATCCGTTCATTGTCCATATCAGTTCCGTCGAACAGATCGAACGCCTGGCGCGTTCCATCCCCCCTGCGGCACGGCTGCTGATGGAACGCTGCTGGCCGGGACCGCTGACGCTGGTACTGCCCAAAGCCGACAGTGTGCCGGATATTGTCACCGCCGGCAATCCGACGTTGGCGGTGCGAATGCCCTCGCATCCGCTGGCCGAAGCGATGATTCGCCTGGCAGAAACGCCGGTAGCGGCTCCCAGTGCCAATCTGTTTGGTCGCACCAGCCCCACCACCGCCGAACACGTGCGCGAGCAACTGGGCGGCGGTTTCGATGCACTGATTGACGGGGGAAGCTGCCGCATCGGCATCGAATCGACGGTACTGTCCCTGGCGGGCGATGTGCCGACGATCCTGCGGCACGGCGGAGTAACGAAAGAACAGATTGAATCGCTTATCGGCTCGGCAGTGGACACAGCCGCCTATGTCGGCGGCACGGCCAGCAGTCCGGGGATGCTCACCAGTCATTACGCCCCCCGAACACCGCTGACAATCACCGATGATATCCAACCGTTTGTCGGCCGCACAGACATCGGCAAATTGCTGTTTGAACCGCTTGATGATACGGTTCAGGGGCCTTTCGAAGTGCTGACGTCCGATGGCGACCTGCGGCAGGCGGCGGTTAATCTCTACTACGCGATGCGTCGGCTTGACGGGTTGGGATTAAGCCGCATTGTGGCGCAGCCGGCCCCGGATGAGGGGCTGGGCAAAGCCATCAACGATCGGCTCCAAAAAGCGGCGGCCGGTCATGGTGCATCGCGATAGATCATCGCGGCGATTCGCTCCAGACACGCGGCATCGGCGGCGTCGAAGGTGTTCAGTTTGTCGCTGTCGGCATCGAGCACGGCTCGAATGCGGCCCTGGCTGTCGCGACACGGCACCACCACCTCGGATCGGCTGCGGGCGTCGCAGGCGATATGGCCGGGAAACTGATTGACATCCGGTACTACAATGGATTTGCCCTGCTCAATGCACGCCCGGCAGACGCCTTTGCCCGGCGGCAGATTTTGACAGGCCAGCGCCCCCTGATACGGACCGACCAGAAGCTGTCCGTTAATCAAACGATAAAAGCCGATCCAGAAGAACTGCGGCATCTTGCCCGACAGCAGCGCCGCGGCGGTGGCCATCCGCGCAATCGGATCGGGCGTAACCGTAAAGACCTGTTCAAGCTGGGCGATAATCCGTTCGTAACGTTGTTGTTTGTGCGATTCCATAAACTTAGTGCGATGTTAAAGCGGTTTGGATGCGTTCAACGGCCTGTTCAAGCAGGGGTCGGGGACAGCCGAAGTTCAACCGCACAAAGCCGTCGCCGTCAAAATCTCTGCCGTCCGAAACGCCGACCCCGGCCTGCTCGAACCATTTGGCCGGGTCGTCGGTGTGCAGCCCCGCTGCGTCAATCCAGGCCAAATAGGTCCCTTCAACCGGCCCCATCGACAGACCGGGCACAGCGTTGACGGCTTGGTACACATAATCGCGGTTGCCGCGCAGATAATCGATCAGTTCCCGATGCCAGGGGCGACCCTGTGAAAAAGCCGCTCGGCAGGCCGCATACCCCAGAACATTGACGTGCGGCAGAATTCCACGCATGGTGTGCGTAAAACGCCGTCGCAGTGCGGCGTTCGGGATAATCGCAAATCCGCAGTTCAGTCCCGGCAGATTAAACGTCTTGGCCGGCGACATCAGCGTAATCGTCCGCTCGGCAATCTCATCCGACAATGCGGCGGTTGGGTGGTGTCGGCATGGCTCATCCAACACCAGATCACAATGGATCTCGTCCGAACATATGACAATGTCGCGCTCCAGACAAAATTGCGCCACGTGCAGCAATTCCTGTCGCGTCCAGACCCGTCCGACGGGATTGTGCGGCGAGCACAACAGCAAAAGCCGCGTCTGGGGCGTAACCGCCTCGGCCAGGGCGTCTAAATCAAATTCCCACCGCCCCCGCTCCTGTTGCAGCGGGCATTTAACACGTTCACGACCGGAAAAAAACGGAGCGCTCAGGAACGGCGGATAGACCGGCGTAAACGTCAACACCCCTTCGCCCGGCTCGGCAAACGCCCGACAGGCCACATTCAGCGCCGGCACCAGACCGGGAAGCCAGACGATCCATTCGCGGCGAATCGCCCACTCATGCTGACTGCCCACCCACTCGATGACCGCTTCATAGTCATCCGGACGAGCCATGGCATAGCCGAACACCGCGTGTTCCACGCGCTGACGAATCGCCTCAAGGATCGGCTCGGCACAGCGGAAATCCATATCCGCCACCCACATCGGCAGCACATCCCGACCGCGATAGCGCGACCACTTCAAGCTGTCGGTATCCGTGCGAACCGGACACGTATCAAACCATGCTGTTTTCGTCCTGCACTTGTCCATGACATCCGCTGTCGATATTACCGCATGGGTTGTCGTCGTGAGTTGTTGCGCTGTCCGGAACCGGCGGTCTGAAGGCTCGACTCGGCGCCGTTTTCGCATTTGCCGAAAATCATGCGTCCGGCCGAGGTTTGCAGGGCACTGGTAACGACAAAGGTCACGTTCTGGCCGATGCGGTCGCTGGCGTTCTCGACGACGACCATCGTCCCGTCCTCAAGGTAGCCGACGCCCTGGGTCGGTTCCTCACCGGGGCGCAGTATCTTGACCTGCATCGTCTCACCGGGCAGCGTTACGGTCTTGAGGGCGTTGGCCAGTTCATTGATGTTGATCACGTCCACGCCGCGGAGCGAAGCGACCTTGTTGAGATTAAAATCATTGGTAACCAGTCGTCCGTCGCAGTTTTTGGCAAAGGCGATCAGTTTCTGATCCACCTCGGTATTCGCTTCGACGCCGGGCGGCGGCGTATCGTCGATCTTGACTTCCACGGTTGAGCTGCTCTGGAGTTTATTGAGGATGTCCAAGCCGCGGCGTCCGCGATTGCGTTTGATTTTGTCGCTCGAATCGGCCACAAGCTGCAATTCGTTCAGTACAAAACGCGGCACGATCAGCGGGGCGTCAAACAATCGGGTTTGGGCAATATCGGCAATCCGCCCGTCAATAATCACGGACGTATCCAGCACCAGCGGACGAAGCCCTTTGGTTTGCCGCGAAAACTCGATGTAGGGGATAATCGTGCGAAAATCGTCCTTGGTTCGCAGGACAATACTGATACACAGGTAACAGACACATGTTCCGACAAACCATATCGCCATATTCAGAGTCTTCTCATCCAGCTCAAAATAAATCACATTGACCATCTGGATGATCTTGCTCAACCCCCAACTGACGAACATTCCGATCAGCAGTCCGAAAAAAACGCCCGTCAGCGCCGACAGCGATTTTTTGGGCGTCAGCCACTCCACAACGATCGCCAGTACCGTCAGCGATAATCCCATCACGAAGACATAAATATCCTGCTGGGTGCGGGCGGTTTCATGCAGGCCGACAAAAAGAAACGCGGTGGCCGTAACAAAAAACAGAAACCGGATAAAGTATAATAAGATCATAAAGTTCCTTTCCGCAACATATAATACGACTCTACTATAAAAATTCGCTGTCAGATTGATCTATTTTACCGGTCAACAGACATTTGTCCAATCCTTATGTTTGCTTATCGGCATTTTGAACGGGGCGAGTTTGTTTGAGATTCGAAAAAAGATTCCTGCCTTTGTAACCAATAAACATCTTTATTTTAGCTGAAGGCGAATTATTTATTGATGTCCTCCTGATTCACTTGTTAAGCCGCCGGTCTGAACAGTCGAAATGAGTCCGGACGCGGCTGGTTGCGTCAACAATCTATCGAATCGTAAAGGAACGATGAGACTTCGCCCCGGCAGAACAATTTGGGTTGGGTTAGTGTGCCTTGGTGTGCTTGGCTATTTGCTGCTGCTCGGACAAATCAACATCCGACAGTTCGAAGCCAAACTGACCCAGCGTTCGCAGGACAGTCTGCTCCAACTGGCCCGGGGCGGGCAGCGGCATTACGAGGATCTGATCGGGCTGTTTTCAGACTACCTGCGCAGCACGGCCGAGGCGGTTCATCGCTCCGGTGACGAGTTCAGTTCCATACCGACCAAGTCGCATTTGGCGTCCTCACTGCTGGATTCGGCGGTGCTGTCTTTTGATCGCCTCGATCCGCAAGGCAACGTGACAGCCCATTTCGGCCGCCCGTCCGCTGACCTCCCATTGTATCAGCCGCCGACGGCCATCTATGGTCAGGATGGTGCGGCGCTGGATTCGGTCTATCTGGAGATGGACACCCGCTCCGAGCCGCCGTGCCTGATCCTGTTCTATCCTCTTTCCGAAGGAACCACATTGACGGGGGCGCTGGCCCTTCGGCTCTCGGCTGACGACCTGCTCTCGCGGCTGAATACGACCGCAGCGGCTCAGGATATGCAAACCTGTCTGGTCAGCGGCCGGGGGGACGTTCTGACCGCCCGGTACGACCGGAATGAGGCGCAGCCCGCACAGACTCTGCCGCCGCACATGCAGGGACCGTTTCTGTTTGCCGACATTCGTCAGCGATGCGGCGGCGTCGGGATACTCCGTAGCGACAGCGGGAATGCAGCAGCAAACGCTCATTATCTGGTCGGGCAGTGGCCGCTGGAAGGATTCGATGCCCCGTGGTCCATCGCGGTCATTCAGTCCGACCGCACCATCAAAAAAGCCGTTGCCGAACATGCTCGGGGAATTCAATTGGGTATGGTGTGTCTGTTTTTGGCGGTGTTTCTGATTTGGCTGCTGTATTACCGCAGCGCACGCAGACGGATTGTGCTCGAGCAGCAAACCGCGCTCGGACAAGCGACCCAGGAGCTGCACCACGTGTCCGAACAGAGCCGACAGAATCAACAGCAGCTTGAACGGCAGATCACCCTTTACCGAGCAATCCTCAATGCCGTGCCGATGGGGCTGTACTGGAAGGACAGCGAAGGCCGTCTGATCGGCTACAACTCCGAATATGCACATATCGCCGGATGCAAACCGATGAACAACGGCGCGGTTCCGATCCGCACGGAGATGTTCGAACAGCAGCAGGAGGGACTGCCTCTGGATATGGAGGTAATGAACAAAGATATTGAGCTGCTGTTTCTGCCGCAAACCTACGGCAAAAGCAATTATTACAGAAATTATCTGGTCTCCAAAATCCCCGTTAAAGACAAGTCGGGCCAGGTCTTTGGATTGCTGGGCAGCCTGCTGAATGAAGACCTGCTGAAAACCGCGAAGCAACGCAGCTTCTGCACGTCGCTGCGGAGCCGCTGTGTTACCGAGTCCCTGCCGACATCGGCAATGCTGATCAATCGTCAGGGGTATATGCTCCATGCCAATACCGCCTTCTGGAACCAGTTTGGAATGGAGCCGCCGCCGGACGTGCGAAAAGTCGCCGATCTGCTTGACCTGAAGCCGCCTGACATGTTTGAACAAACGATGCAGCGCTTTGCCGAGACGACCGGCGACCACGCGCAGGGATTCTATCTTCGACGGGGCGGCGATTGCTTTTGGACGACCGCCCAGCCGATTTATGAAAACGGCAAACTCAGCGGGATGTTGGCCCTGCTGACCGATGTCAGTCGCGTGAAACAATCCGAAGAATATCTCGAACACCTCCTCTATCGCCATCGTCGCCTCCTCGGCGACCTGCGGCGCCAGTTGGACGAGCTGACGCAAACAGCACAAAACGCAACGCCCGAAAACACCGCGCAAATCAAAGCATTGAAATTCAAAATTGATGCGTGGCGTGAAAAATTTGCCTGTTTCGATTCCGTGCCGGAAGAACCGACTGACGTATCACACCAGCCGCCCGAACCGATCGATACGGCTGAGCTGGTCGAAACGCTGCGGCGGCAAATCGTTCGACGTGATGAAACGGCGGACGAACAAATGAACATTACCATCGGCAAACTCTGTCCGGACCGGTTTGAAGGGCCGCGTCAACGACTGACCGAGATTCTGACCGTCCTTCTTGATCTGGCCGTACGGTCCGCCACTGATCAAACCGTTTCAATGCAGATTGAATATGCGCCAACCGATACTTGTAAAAATAATATTCAATTCACCCTACAACACGCCGGCCTTTTGCCGCCGGGGGTCACGACTGTTGGCCCCTTCGATCCGGATTGTCCCCTTCCCAAATGGTACGAGAATTGTCCCTCGCGCGATCAGGTGCTCGGCTTGCGAATTGCCGCACGACTGCTCAGACAGATCGGCTCAACGCTTCAGGTCGAGCAGCATTCAGCACGGACTTGCTATCGTTTTGATCTGCCGGTCGAGCCTGTCTTGTGCGACACCGACGCATCGCCGGATGCACCCGCACATTCCCCGCAGTCCATTGATAACCAGGAGAATACGACTATGCAGGAAAATGATCGAATCGTCGATTCCGAACGGGAGGATGTATCTGCCCGCATCCTCATCGTGGATGATGTTCCGGAAAATCTGGCCCTGCTTGAAATCATTCTTTCCCGTCTGGGTTATACGCCGGTGCTCTGCGCCGACGGTCGTGAAGCGGTCTCGTTGTGCCGGCAGAACGTATTTGATCTGATTTTGATGGATATTCAGATGCCCGGCATGAACGGCCTGGACGCAACCCGGCACATTCGCGCCGACAGCCTCAATACCGGCACGACGATCATCGCGATGACCGCCTCCGATCAACAAGACGATGAACTGGCCGCACTTGAGGCCGGCTGCGACGACCGGCTGAACAAGCCGATCAATCGCCGTCTGCTGGAGCAAAAGGTGCGGCGCTGTGTGGCCAAAAAACAACAGATTCAGGATGCCGAGAAGGGACTGGAGATCACCTCGTTTCTCGACGGCGATCCGGATTATCATAAAACCATCGAGACCTTTGTGAGCAATCTGCCCGGCCGCATTGAACAGATGCGCGACGCCCTGGATAAGAACGACTTCGATGAATTGGCCGAAAAAATACACGCCTTGAAGGGGTTGGGCGGATTTGCCGGATTTGCCGTTTATACCGAAAAGGCCGCCCGTCTCGAAGAATCCATACGCCAGCGCGACATCGATAAGATCCAGGCTCAGATTGACGAAATGGTGCAAATGTGCATGCGCACCAAGATAAAAACAGATACAAAATAACCTGTATTGACATAGAAATTTCCGTTCCCGCTACCGCCACTCGTCCAAAAATTCGATAAAAAATGCTTGACGACTCGCGAAACGAACTTATGATGTGTGTTTTCGCGGATGTGGCGGAATTGGCAGACGCGCAGGCTTCAGGTGCCTGTGGGCATTAGCCCGTGGAGGTTCGACTCCTCTCATCCGCATCGCTCTTGCAGGGCGATCGCTTTCCGGTTGATCCGACCTTCAGTTCACGATCAGGGTATCGTTGTGTCCTGAATGCGATTCGGGCGTGCTGAGCGGTCGATGGTCAACGCCTTCGAACGATTCGGCCAGACACGGCAGAGCGACTTTTCGGTCTCAATCCAGTCCGTCGCATCCTTCGGCTCGGCGGCGTAACGAACAGCGCCGGTTGTGCGATGGCGATACTCCCGCAGCATGACGGTCTGCCCTGTCCCGTCTTTGGGCTCACCGCTCAGCCCGTAAAACACAGGTTCGGCCGAGGGCGAAGGACGACTCAGGGTCAAGACGCATTGTTCATCTTGGCTGACGTGCTCATAAACAGCAATACCGTCTGTTGCCGCATTTGAATCGGTTAGGGCATAAAACGCCGCCGCTTCAATCGCCTCATCCGCTGTTTTGCCATCGACCCGCTGCCAAGGACGATAGCAGACGCGATCCTGCCCCGTCCGAATGCAATAAATCGCCGACGGCAGCGCCAGCCGCGGATCGGACAGATCCAGCCGATACATCATCTGATTGTAATCATAGCGCGGCGTGGCCTGCTCGGCTTGACCGGAAAAGGTATGGCTGTACGTGCCTTCAAAATAAATCAATCGACCGTCGTCCTGATCAAACAAGGGGTGGTGCTTGGGATTGTAAAATGAATAGGCATTGTGCGTAACAATCTTGCGTGCATACTGCCACGGCCCGACGGGTGTGTCAGCCCTGGCGTACCACACTTCGCCCAGATACGACGTCGATCCGCCCTGCTGAACCGCAATCATGATCCATTGTTGACTATACTCGTTCCAATACACCGTGCCGTTGTGCGGACTAACCGGCTCGGCGGTATTGATATCCCACAGTCTGCATGTGGCGTTTTTTTCCTGTTTGAGTTTTTCGATCAAATCCCTTTTTTCGCCGCCGGCCAGAGCCAATAAACGCTCACAGTCAATCCACCGAAATTGCGCATCCGACGAATGCAGCGCGGTATAGACTTCATAACGATTCGGATCGGCCAGAAAGGCCCAGTCCTGCTTGACGCGCAGCCGGACCCCCAGCGGAAAAGGCGTGGCAAAATAGACATACGCTTGACCGGCCCGGTCAACGGTCAACGGATGCCCCACATCGTCAAACAGCAGAAAATCCGGGTCGCTGCGGCGGATCGGTTCGAACTGTTCGGTTTGATCATTAAAGACCATCAAACCGCGTTCTGTCGGCTCGGTCAGACTCGCCAGCCGGGTGTATTGACACAGCATCCGCGTCTTGCCCGTCGGATCCTCAGCGGTCAGCACACCCTGAATCCACACCATTCCCGGCTCCGAGAGCGGCGCCATCGGTCGGCTGAATCCCGACGCATCGGTAAAATAAGTCAGATCGACTCCACGGTCGGGGTCCAGCCCGCCTTGTCCGGGCAAAAGCGAGGTCGCCCCGGCCGTGGCAAAATGACCCAGGGGATACGCCGGGCGGGCCGTATCGCCCCAGAACCAATACAGTCGGTCGCGATAGAGAGTGGTAAACACCGTATCCTGGCCGACTACCTGAGCGTTCAGAACGGGATTTTTCAAAGGAGCGGGGTAGCTGGTCAATAGACTATCGCGATAGATGCCCTGCCCTGTTACACGATACAGCCGTTCGGCGATGTTCAGGCGCTTGAGCCGCAACGTCTCCCGTCCGCCCGGCTCAATGCGAATCGCCTTGCCGCGGTAGCCAAAGCCGTCCGCAGGGTACTCATAGCCGGGACTGCTGAGATGAAAATAGACGGTTGTGTCCATTAGTCCCGGTTCATAGAATGCGACAATCCCGTTGCTGTCGGTCACATAACGTAGATGGCCGGTTGTTGTGAGGGTCACCAGCGGGACGCCGCGGCCGGTTTGCTCGTCCACAACCTGAATACGAAAGTAATCACTCCGCCGCGATTCAAAGTCCTCTTGCCCGGTGGCCGCTGCCATGACAAAGCCGCCGGCCATCGCCGCCACATAGACACAACGCCATAGCCAAGCCAAATGCGCCATTTCATTTTAATCCATCATCGAGGACAGCATGTGTTAATCAGGTCGGACGAGTTTGAGTTTTTCCAGAACCGACGGGGCAACGGCAAAGGCGGTCCCGTGCCGCGTGCCGCGAGGAAACTCGACCTTGTCGGAAATATCTTCCCACTTTTCCAGATCGGTCGAGGCGACGGCGCCATATCGCCCCTGGGTGTATTTATCGAAATAGACGATCCAGCGGTCGCCGACCTTCAGCGCAGCCGGGCCTTCGGCCCAATAGTCGCCGGTGATCGGTTCAGAGGCCGGGCCGTAAGGGCCGGCGGCCTTCTCGGCAAACGCCACTCGAATGTTTTTCTCGGCCTGGGGATACTTGGTTTCGTTCTTCAGGAACATCGCGTACCGATCGTTTTTATCGTCGCGGATGATGAAGGTGTCGATGACGTTAAAACCGGGTTCGTAGAACAGGGCCGTATCGGTATAGGTCTTAAAATCTTTGGTGGCAACGTAGTACATCCGGTGGTTGTTGTCGTCGCTGGGGTGTTCGGTTTGCGGAAAACGCCCCGGAATCGTCGTCGCCCAGCAAATCAGATACGTTTTGGTTTTGGCGTCATAATAAATCTCCGGCGCCCAGCAGTTCTTGGCCGTCGGTTCGTGTTCCATCACCGCAAGAAACGTCTGTTCGGACCAGTTGATCAGGTCTTTGGAATGGGCGATACCGATACCGTTGTCCCACCAGCCGGTCGTCCAGACCATATGAAATGTTCCGTCGGGGCCTTGTACAATGCTTGGGTCGCGCATCAGCTTGCTGCCGATTTCGGGCGTGAGAAAAGACTGATCGTTTTTCAGCGCGGTCCATTTCAGGCCGTCATAACTATAGGCCAGATGAAGACCGGTTTCGCCGTTGCCGCGAAAATAGCTGAACACATAGACTGAAGGTTCCGGCTCGTTGTCCTCTGCAAAAACGGGACCCCCCAAAAGCACTGCGCAAAAGGCCGCAAGAAGAAACATCCGAATTAAATACATTGATCGACTCCTGACCGTTTTCAAAAACACCATGGTTTCCATTTCACATCACGGCGGGTCATTCCACCGCACCGCACACCCTGTTTTATATCAAAACGTCTGTACAGGGTCAACAGATTATCGTTCTTCGACGACGGCCTTTTGGCGTTCTGCGTCTAAAAACCGCTCCAAGGCCTTGTCGCGGGCCTGCTGGGTCAGCTCGTTGACTATGACCTGCCGCACCTGCTCAAGCGGGCAGGGCATCGCCGGTTTGCGGTCGAGTACCTTGGCGATATGCCAGCCGAATTCGGTGGAAAAGACCCCGCTGGTCTGACCGGGCTGTAAATCGAAAACCACCTGCTCAAAAGAAGGCACCATCTGGCCGCGTGAAAAATACCCCAGATCGCCGCCGTTGCCCGGACAGGCTGAGTGTTCATCGGCCAGCACGGCGAAATCCTCTCCGTTCTCGATACGCCCCAGCAACTCGTCCATCCGCTGCTTTTGCTGTTCGCTCGGAACCTGCGGGTCGGGATGCTTGACGATGTGGGCGGCCCGGACCATTTCCGGCACGCTGAACCGTTCGATATTCCGCTGATAATAGCGGCGAATGTCTTTCTCTTTCGGCTCGCCGACCTCTTTGCATATCCGCTTGAGCAATGTTTCAGAACGAATCTGCTCGGCCGCTTCCCGGCGGACCTTTTGCCGCTCCGCATCGCCGCCGGCACATCGCTGGTGCAGCGGGCCGTCTTCGTTTTCCTGCTCCAAAAGACGATTCAGAAAATCTTCAATATCGGACCGGGCAATCTCAGGACATTCCCGACGGGCTGCCTGACGAAACAAGACCTGTTCGATCACATTTTCACGCGCCCACTCTTCAAGACGCTGCTGCCGCTGTTGGACAGGTTCGTCGGCAAACGCCTGCTCATAACTCGGACGCATCCGCTCTTTTTCCTGCTCTATGCGATTTGGGTCAACTGCTTCTCCGTTGACATATAAGGCCATAAAAAACTCCTGATTGTCCAAAAAACTCAAGGCATACGCGTGGAGGGTATTATACCTAAACCGGGAGGAGACAAAAAAGAAAACATCACGAAACGTGCGTTCCGTGATGTTTTCCGGAGGGGAGAAAACTCTTGCGTTATATAGTTCGGCGTTAACGCCATTAACTCTTTAATAAAATTTTAATTATCTGTCAATAGTTACTACGAAAAAAATCACAAAAAGTTCTGCTTCTCTATTTTTCCGGATCTGCTGTAAATTCTCGTTACTCAAGTTATCACAGCGACCTACTAAAGATTAGTATATTCCACTCCCTATTTGAATGCAAGTAAAAAATAGGCAAGATAAGAAAATTATCCGTATTTTTACCTACTGCACTCAGGAAAAACCTTATCTGTTTTGTTAACGCCTCAAAAAAACCCAATTTTTACGCCAAAAACGCCGTACATTCTCACCAAATCGTATCCCGATTTTTTTTGCACTAATTCGAAAATCTGGCTCTTGAAGTGGATTTTCGGGGGCTTTTTTTAATGGTATCATCAAAATTGCGCCCGCCAGAAAGCCCAAATGACGCCGTTTTTTGAGATTGCTTTTTGTCACCTTCCTACCTTTCGGACGGCCTTTTCTGTCGCTGAACTGTTTAACAATCTCACAGCGTCGGATGCCCAAAGCTGCTTTCTCTGGACGATGTGCCACGCCTGGTCGTAATATCGGTTCACGGCATCGACACCCGCCTCGACTACACCGTGAGTGCGATAGCCGACGTCCAGAAGCCAGCGGCTGAACTGATCATCATATTCGGCCGGATAAATCAATGCCGTAACGAAACCGCCGTTGTTATCGGACGCCAGGTGAACTTTGGCCCGTCCCGGCGGCAAAGACGCCTCGGCCATCCGACACAAGCGGTCAAAATCCTCGCGGGCGGCTTGTTCCTGCCGCGCGTAAAAAAACATCCCGGCTTCCATCTGGAAGACCTCGCGACGCACGCCCGTCAGTTCCAGCCGACCATCCGGATACGCCTTGTAAATCTTGTAAATGCGAAGATCGGCTGAGGCATCGCTATCGAGCAACTCGGCCACCTGCTCAGCGGTCAATCCCGCTTGGCTGTGGTCGCCGAAATCCACCGCATATAACCCCACATAGCGATCCGGCTCCTTGATGTCCGGAAATATCATAATTTCTCCATTTTATTGAACCGCGAGTTTCCCAGGTTAAAGCAAAAACCAGATCTTCTGATTCTGTTGTTACACTGTCAACTTTAATTTCGCAAACTTGCGCTTGCCTACCTGTACGACCATCCCGTCCTGAGGGTTCACTTCACGACTCGGATCATCGATTTTCACATTATCGATCCGCACGCCGCCCTGCTTGATAATGCGTTTGGCCTCGCCGCCGGTTTGGACCAATCCGCAATGCAGCAGCAGCTTGGCCGCGGGAATCGGGGCGGACGAAACGGCCACTTCGGGCATCTGGTCAGGCAACTGGTTTTGGGCAAAGACCTTATCAAATTCCGCCGCGGCGGCTTCGGCAGCTTCTTTGTCGTAAAACTGCTCGACAATCAACTTGCCCAGAATGACTTTGGCCTGCCTGGGGTGGGTTTGAGCCGGGTCCACCCAGGTCTTAATCTGCTCAACCGGCACATCGGTCAGCAAGGTAAAGTAGTTTTCCATCAGCCCATCGGGGATGCTCATGGTCTTGCCGAACATCTGCGAGGGCGAATCGGTGACGCCGATGTAATTGCCCTTGGATTTGCTCATCTTCTGTACGCCGTCCAGCCCGACGAGAATCGGCATCGTAATGACAATCTGCGGCGGCTGACCAGCCAAACGCTGCAAGTCCCGCCCTACCAGATTATTAAAGGTCTGGTCCGTACCGCCCAGCTCCACATCGCTTTGAATTGCGACCGAATCCTGACCCTGCATTAACGGATACAAAAACTCGTGAATTCCAATCGGGTCGCCCTTTTTGTATCGCAGATCAAACGTGTCGCGCTCGAGCATTCGGGCCACCGTCATTGAGGCGGTCAGCTTAATCACATCGGCCAGCCGTAAGTCCGCCAGCCATTCGCTGTTGTACCGCACCTCGACCTTGTCCGGGGACATATCCAGCACCTTACCGGCCTGCTCGAAATAGGTCTGGGCATTAGCCTTGATTTGCTCGGATGTAAGCATAGGACGGGTGGTGTTCTGTCCGGTCGGATCGCCGATGCGGGCGGTATAGTCGCCGATAATCAGCACGGCCTTGTGTCCTAAATCCTGAAACTGACGCAGCTTGCGAAGAACGACGGTATGACCGAGGTGAATGTCCGGCGCGGTCGGATCCATTCCGAGTTTGGCCCGCAGCGGCCGGCCCGCCTGGGCGGCCTCAGTCAGTCGCTGGGCCAGTTCATCTTCGCGATACACCTCCACCGTGCCGCGTTTGAGCAGTTTGACTTGTTCGGCAATTTCCAAAGTCATAATTGTCCATCCAAAACTATATACATTAGTAAAAGACCGGATTATACCATTGAACGTCCTGCCAGGCAATGTCTGTTTTTCCCGGAGAAAACACCAACTTGCCTTTTTCTCAGACGTAGTATAAAATACGAGTTACGAAAAGCAGTTCAGTTGAAAGGTCGGATGATGACGATGCATGGAATTCATTTACGGCATTGGCACTGGCCCGACCGGCACACCTTGAGCCTGCACCTTCGCCGGCTGGTCCACGATCCACGGTTTTGGGCTGCGCTGGTGATCACGGCATTGGTCGCGCTGATGCTGATTCTCAGTTTTCTGGTAAAACCGGATAATGGAATGACCCCGCCGCCCTACGGTTACCCGCTGTATCCTTATATGCTGTAAGCACAGCGTGCAGCGTTGAGCGGCAGGAGGTCAAATGGCTATAAAATACTTAACTGACGGGAGATTTGTCTATGAACGTTCAGGAGTATCTCAGCGGCCGAGGATGTGCGTTTCAGGTCAGCGAGCATGAACCGGTTTATACCGCCGGACAGTTGGCGACCGTCGAGCACGTCCCGCCGCAGCAGGTCGCCAAGACGGTGGTTGTGCGAGCTGACAACGACCGCTTTTATCTGTGTGTCCTGCCGGCCGACCGCAAGGTCAGTCTGTATGCGCTTCAGCAGCATCTTGAGGTGCGGCACGTGCGTCTGGCCACCGAAAGCGAGATGGAGTCGCTGTTTGCCGATGCCGAAGTTGGGGCCGAGCCGCCGTTCGGCGAGCTGTACAATCTGCCGACGCTGATGGACAAAAGCCTTGCCAAAGACAAGGAGATTGTCTTTTGCGCCGGCAGCCACGACCGAGCCATTCGGATGGCCATGGCCGACTACAAACGTCTGGCCAAGCCGACGGTCTTGAAGTTCAGCTATCCGGAGGCATTGGATGAGATTGAATCCCTGCCGCTGGATCCGTTCTTTTACGATCCGTTTATGATGTAAACAACGGGACTTGCCCTGTTAACACACCGAACAGGCCGGTTGGCTTGTTCTTAGTAGCGGCTCCTGTGAGGCGGCGCGGCACGGGCGATATTGACGAAGAAATAGCGCAGCGCGTCGATGGGATGATCATACAGACCGTCTTTTTCGGGCAGTTCCGTTAGGCCGGTATGGACCGCCGGATAATGGTAGCACCGCAGCGCCTCGATCAGGCGCGCACAGCGCGGCGCGATGATCAGGCGGCGGGTTCCGTCTCCGCTGCGCAGCGCCACGCGGATCTTTTCAATGCCTTCCAGGATGCGGCTTTTGCGCCAGGTCGCACGGATGCCGGCAGCGGCCAATTCGTGAACGGCGGCGGTGCCGGTGATGTCGCTGCGTCCGGCCCCTGCCGGATCGCAAAACGTGCCGGCGACCTGCACTTCGGCGCAGGGTGTGTGCGTCTTGATATAAGCGGCGTGCTCGGCGATGGTTTTGCGGCGGCGGACATATTCATCGATCACAAACACACGGCCATCTTCATCGGTCTGAATCCAAAGGCACACAAATGGATTGACAAACCCGAAATCAATCGCGCGATACAGCGGTCGTGTCGATTGGTAGTCCACTCGTGCCACGTGTACATTTGGATCAAATTCGGCAAAGACGGCGTTTTCAAGGCTGGGCCGCAGGCAAAGCATCTCGGCCTCAAACCCCGCCCGGCTGGAACGGCGCATTTGACTGATGCAGTCGTCAATGGCCAGATAACCGTCGGCCCGACGGGCAACGCCGCGACAGTCTTCAGACAGCGGGCAGCGGCTGCAGCTTCGCTCCGGCGGACAGTGTTCGATAACTTCCCAGACGCACCAGCGAAACATCGGCATACCGATGCGCTCGGCTTGTTCCACGAGGCGCTGCATCAGGCCGTAGGGACGATGCATCGTGCTGAACATCTCCATCGCCCCGTGCAGCCCGCGGTCGCTGCGGGTGACAAATTGAGCCGCCGCCAGCAGCTCATCATCAAGCAGTTCCATTTCGTCGCAGCGGAGTTTGTGGATGTGCCGTCCGCGAATGGCCGCAGCCGACTGCGGCAAGACTTCGACAGTCGCGCCGTTTTGGAATCGGCAGGATTGCGCCAACAGTCTGCCGTCAAGACAATCTTCAAAGCCGGATTGCACAAACGCAACGAAGTAATCATACATACGATGGGCCTGATCAAGCGAACCGGCCAGCATCCGGGTTTGGCAGGCGGGCTTAAACAAGCCTTCCAGCACGGTGGCGACAGCGGCCAGCTGTGTCTTGCCGCCGCCGCGATTGGCCCAGACCAGACAATCCCCGTTGGCCGGAGGCAAGGCGGCAAAATCGGCGTTGTAGGTGTGCCAGAGATAATCCATCGGGCTGCTGTGGCCCGGACAGATGCGGCTATTCGGCACGGACAGCTTGAAAAAGACTCGCATATAGTGCCATAGTTGCCGACGTGTGGTTGGCCGGTGCTGACGCAATCGCTTCCAGACCTCCGAAGCGGCAGAAACGGTAGGATCGACAAGGGGTACGGCTTGTGTTGACATCGGGCTGCTCCTTTCTGTGTGGGTTGATTGACCGGCAAGATGCCGGCAATACTGCTCCTTTTACACCTTTTTCAAGGACAAACACATCGGTTCGCCCCCGAACCGGCGGGTATTATACCAGAAAGTTAGATAAAAATCAAACGCTCACCGCTCCAGCGCAATGTATGCTGAGAATCCGCGTTAATGTCGCGAAATCAAAGATTAAAAATCAAAATACAAAATCACACATCAAAATTCAAAAAAAGCAAAGTGCCGGCGGATTATCCACATCGGTGCCGTAAATCGGCAAGGTCGCCTGAACGGGCACGCTTTCTGGCAACGATTCGTTTTGATTTTGCTTTTTGATATTTAATATAACTCATTACTAAAAAAGGTTTTATGTTAATTCATTATAAACCTTCGCTGTCGTACTCATAATGGGAATAGGCTGCGACTTACACCGTCATGGGTTTTCAGTTGCGCATCAGTTCGACGTTTTCACGGCCGACGACGGCGCCGATTTTTCTGCAGAAATCCACATCGGCCCGCACGCTGAGGCTTTTGTCGGCCACGGCGATGATTCGCCATCCGCCGGCGGTCTGGAGGCTGATTTGAACGGGGCTTTTGCCGCGATGGCTTCGGCACAGCGAGGCGATCTGGCCGATCTTTTCCTCGGTGATGTTCAGCGACAGCAGGCGAATCCAGACCCGCGCGGCCAGTTTGTCGGTCACCTCTTCCAGGGCGTACAGCTCTTCACAAAGCAGATTGGGCGTTTCGCGTTTGCAATCGACCTTGCCGCGGACGAAGACGATTTTGTCCACTTCCATTAAATGCCCGAATTTTTCGAGCGTCTTGGGAAACAGGACCACCTCGCATTTGCCCTGCAAATCTTCCAGTTCAAGGACCGCCATTTTGGCGCCGGCGTTGCGTCCGTTTTTGGTGACGATGTTGCGGATTTTTGTGATCATCCCGCCGATGACGATTTCACGGCCTTCGTGTTTGGCGCTGAGCTGACTGGTGTGCAGCGTCGAATAAGCGTCAATCAGATCGGCATGCTTGCTGAGCGGATTGCTGGTGACATAAAAGCCGAGCACCTCTTTTTCATAGGTCAGCATCTGTGTTTCCGGCCAGGCGGGCACATCGGGCAGCGCGGGCGCGGCGCTGTCATCGTCCTGACCCAAACCGGCGGCAAAGAAATTCATCTGGCCGCTCTGGGCGTCGGCCTGCATTGATGCGCCGACCTGCATCGCCGATTCCAGTCCAGCCGTCATCTGGGCGCGGCTTCCGCCGAGATTATCAAACGCACCGGCCTTGATGAGCGCTTCGAGCACCTGTTTGTTGACCGCACGCAGATCGACGTTCTCGCAGAAATGAAACAGATTTTTGAATCGTCCGATTTTTTCCCGCGCGGCGATGATCTGTTCGACGGCCTTTTCACCGACGCCTTTGACCGCGGCCAGTCCGAAACGGATAACACCTTTTTTGTCCTGTCGGCCGTGCTCACGATCATAGATGACGGTAAAATCGACAAAACTGTCGTTGATGTCCGGCGGCAGCACGTCTATGCCCATCTCGCGGCATTCGCCGATGTATTCGACGACCTTGTCGGTGTTTCCCATTTCATAGGTCAGCAAGGCGGCCATGTATTCGACCGGATAATAGGCCTTCAGCCAGGCGGTCTGGTAGGCGACAAATGAGTAGCGGGTGGCATGGCTTTTGTTAAAACCGTAGCCGGCGAATTTTTCGATCAGGTCGAAGATTTCTTCGGCCTGTTGTTTCTTGAGGCCTTTTTTAATACAGCCTTCAACAAACCGTTTCTTCTCGGCGGCAATCACATCCAGCTTCTTTTTGCCGATGGCTTTAATCAGGGCATAGGCCTGACGCAGCGGGATGTCGCCCAGCCGATTGCAGATCCGCATCACCTGCTCCTGATAGACCATAATGCCGAAGGTCTCTTCAAGCACCTCGCGCATAATCGGGTGCGGCACGTCCCATTTGGCGCCGTGCTTGCGGTCGATGTAGTCGGGGATCAGTGCCATCGGGCCGGGGCGATAGAGGGCGTTGGCGGCGATGAGATCTTCCAGCCGGTCGGGGCGAAGTTTCATCAGCAAATCCTGCATCCCGCCGGATTCAAACTGGAAAACCCCCTTGGTGCGGCCGGCGCCGAAGATATCGCGAAATACGGTCTGATCGGTGATGTCGATTTTTTCGATGTCGATGGTCTTGCCGTGGACGTCTTTGATTAAATCCAGCGCCCGCTGGATGATGCTGAGCGTCTTAAGTCCCAGAAAATCCATCTTCAGCAAACCGACCTTTTCGACCGTCGGGCCTTCGAACTGGGTGATGATGTCGTCGGAGTTGGCCTGCTTGTACAGCGGCAGGAAGTGGGTCAGCGGTTCATCGGCAATGACAACGCCGCAGGCGTGTACCGAGGCATGACGGGCCAGCCCTTCGAGACGGCGACCGATGTCAATGACGCGGCGGGTCTGTTCGTTTTCGTCGTAGGCCCTTTTCAAGTCCGGCTCGACCTGAAGCGCCTTGTCGAGAGTCATTTTCAGTTCATTGGGCACCAGCTTGGCCAGGCGGTCGGCCTCGGCCAGCGGCACATCCAGCACGCGACAGACGTCGCGGATGACGGCCTTGGCCTTCATCGTGCCGAAGGTGATGATCTGGGCGATCTGGCCGTATTTTTTGCGAACATATTCGAGCGTCCGCGGGCGGCTGTCCTGACAGATGTCAATGTCGATATCGGGCATTTCGTTTCGTTCCGGGTCCATAAACCGTTCAAACAGCAAATCGTAATGAATCGGATCGACATCGCAGATGCCCAGGCAATAGCCCACGACCGTGCCGACGGCGCTGCCTCTGGCACCGACGGGGATGTGGTTGCCGCGGGCATAGTTGCACACATCCCAGACAATTAAAAAATAACTGGCAAAGCCCTTGCCGATAATGACCTCCAGTTCGCGCTCGATGCGTTCGCGGATGGGATCGGTGATTTTACCGTACAGTTTGTTGGCGCCCTGATAGACCAAATCGCGCAGATAATCCTCGGCGGTTTGGCCGTTGTCGGGTGTAAAGACCGGCGCATGGCGACTGGTCAAATCCAATTCGACGTTGCAGCGCTCGGCAATCCGCAGGGTGTTGTCGCACGCTTCGGGCACATCGGTAAACATCGAGCGCATTTCGTCGGGACTTTTCAGATAGACGCTGGGCGGATAGACCATTCGGTCCGGATCGGTGATTTTTTTGCCGGTGCTGATGCAGCACAAAGCGCCGTGGGCCTCGAAGTCCTCGGCATTGAGGAAATGCACATCATTGGTGGCCACCAGACCGACGCCTTTGCGTCGGGCCAGATCAATCATCATCGGACGAACGTGAGGACTGTCGTCGCCGTCGTGCTGCTGAATTTCGAGAAAAAAGCGGTCGGGGCCGAAAATTTTGAGATATTCATCAACCGCTTTTTCAGCCGCGGCCACATCATGCCGCTTGAGTGCGGCCGGCACTTCACCGGCGATGCAGGCGGTCGAGCAGATCAGCCCTTCGTTCAGCTCGGCCAGCAGCTCCTTGTCGATGCGCGGGCGATAATAGAAGCCCTCGATGTAACCTAAGCTGCTGAGCTTCATTAAGTTGCGATAGCCGGTCAGATTTTCGGCCAACAGCAGCAGATGATAGGCGTTTTCTTTGACGCCGCCGCCTTTTTGCCGTTCAAAGCGGCTCTCCGGGGCGATGTAGGCCTCCATCCCCAAAATGGGCTTGATGCCGGCGGCCTTGGCCTTGATGTAAAAATCGACCGCACCGAACAGATTGCCGTGATCCGTGATCGCCGCCGAGTCCATCCCCAGCTCCTTGCAGCGGTTAAAGAGGCGCTCGGCCGGAATCGCGCCGTCCAACAGGGAATATTGCGTATGCAAATGAAGGTGTACAAATCCTTCCATAAAATCTCCATAAAACTCAAAAACAAGAATCAATTACCGCTTTATCCTACCATCCGCCGCCCAATAATCAATAGCCAACCGTCAATAATCAATCGACTCTGCGCATCTGCACGCTGGGCTTGAAGGCGCCGTCCTGGTCAATGGATGAGTTAATAGTGACGAACGGTGATGAATGGTGATGAATGGTGGTGCTCAAACGTGCAAAGATCATCAGCCCGAAAACGTCTCTTATTGCGGTACCGTTCGGATTGTGCCTTTGATGATCTTAATCGCGGGTCGGCCTGCGCCCGATGTGCTGGCCGCGGCGACCAGGACATTCGGCGACTCGGCCATCAGTGAATTCCACCGGTACGATTCGCTGAGATTTCGGGCAAACGGCTTGGGTTGAACAGCCCAGGTCAATCCGCCGTCGGCACTGCTGACCACGCCGAGTTTCATCATCCCGTCCGGACCTTCATCGGTCTGAAACGACACAAAAACCGGGCCGTTCGGTACGGCCGTGATATAGGGAGCCACGGCGCGACGAGAGACATTGAGCGGCGCATAGACCAACTGGCGCGGCCCCCACGTCGCCCCGCCGTCCTGACTGCGAATCGACCAGGTCACGAACTGGCCGTTCCGATGGATATCGTGGCCTTCCAGTACGAGCAGCATGTCGCCATTGGCCAGAATCGTCGCCACCGGCATTCCATCGCGCGAACCGGGTGTGCGGGAAATGACCTGCGGTGAATGCCACGAACGGCCATGATCATCCGAGCGCTGCATCTCAATGACCTGATCGGTTCCCGCAGCGCCGGCTTCCTGTGCATAAAACACCAGCAATTGGCCGTTGTCTTTTTGGATCATCTGCGGCTCCCACACCCCTTCGGTGTTGCTGACAATATCGGACCAATGTTCCCACGTGGCCCCTCGATTGCCGCTGCGAGAGACCTTCAGCGTCTTGGTTGTGCCGCTGACGAGCCGATAGGCACATAACACATCCCCGTTGGCCAGTTGAATCAGTTCAGCATTCGCCGCGTTGCCCGTTCCAAAGGAAGCACGGGACAAATACGACCATGAATTTCCCGCATCGCTGCTTGTCGAAACACGAATATAGGTGGTTGGCGAATCATCATTTGTGTCATACGCGCACAGCCACGAGCCGTCATCAAGAATCAACAACCTTGGATACCACACTCCGCCGTCGGACGGACGAAACACCTCACGTTCACTGTCATCATCCCACCGCAGCACAATCTCATAATCCAAGGGGGCGTTGTAGCGGGTGCATTCCGGAAGCGGCATCGAACAGTCCAGCCATTGCTGCATCATCTCGGCCAGATCGAGCATATCCACCCGACAGTCGCGGTTGAGGTCAGCGGGGGCAAAGCCCCACGGGCCGCACGAGTCGTCGTCGCCTTCGATAAATTCCAGTTTCAAACCGACGTCGATGTATTGGCCGCCGATTGTCTGGCGGCAATGGACGGCGATCAGATTCGTTTGGTTGGGCATCAGTGCGGCCTGACCTGCCGGGCTGACGGGCAGATGCACATACGCAGTGGTATAGCCCGACACCGACGCGGCCAACACGCCATTGATATAAATCTCGGCGTCCTCGTCGTGGTGAAGCCGAAACACCAGCTTGTCGAGATCTTCGGGGGCGATGGGGCCGGGGTTGAACGTTTGGCGAAGCCAGATGTCCGCGGTGTCCCAGACGGTAGTGACGACGGCGCCGGGTGTGCCGTGCGTGCCGAAACCGCCGGGGCCGGCCGGCCAGCCGCTGTCGTCAAAGTCCGGCTCCTGCCAGCCTGCGGTCGGCTGCTCGGTCGTATAGCGCCAGGTTTGCGGCGTTTGTTCGGACGTGGCAAGGACGGTCTGCCACGTGCGCGGGTGCATCCGGCTGGATCGAGCTATTCGATCAACGTCCGGCTTGATGACGTGACGGTCGTACGTGATCAGACCGTTGATCTCGACTTCCACATCCGTAATCTGGGTATAGACCGCGGCGCTGAGGCCGGGACTGTCTTGATACGACAGCACCTGCTGGATATAAGCGTCATACAAAGACGCCAGCGCATCGCCGTTATCAACCATTGTATAGCCCCACGAATCCGGATCCCACATATGGCCCTCGACGCGCATTCCGATACCGCCGTACTCGCCGCAGACCGCCGCGCGGGTCGGCGTGGGGGCCGGTGCGGCCGGGTGCGGGTAGCTGTGGTGGTCAAGGATGTGCCCGACATCGGCGTCATGCCAGCCGCTGGCACAAGTCACCAGCCGCGACGGATCCAGCGCCATAACCGACTCGGTCAGACGCACGGTATCGTACTGCCCCCACCCTTCATTGAATACCACCCAGAGAACGATTGACGGATGATTGCGGTGCTGTTTGATCATTTGGTGCAGTTCGTGCTCAAACTGCATACGATCCTGCCACGTACCGGAGTTGCGCATACTCGGCATATCCTGCCAGACCAGCAGGCCCAGTTTGTCGGCCCAGTAATACCATCGCGCCGGTTCGATTTTGACGTGCTTTCGCGTCATATTAAAGCCGAAAGCCTTGGTCATCTCCAGATCCCACCTGAGGGCGTCATCGGTCGGCGCGGTGTAGATGCCGTCGGGCCAGTAGCCTTGATCCAGCGGGCCGATCTGAAAGATAAACTCATCGTTCAGGCAGATTCGATTGACCCCGTTGATGGGCTTGACCTCAATTTTGCGCATACCGAAATAGCTGTCCACCTGATCGACGACTGCGCCATCGCGCAGCACTGCGACCTTCAGATCGTACAGAAACGGATCGTCCGGCGACCAGAGGCGGGCATTGCGCAGCATCAGATGCATCGGCTGACCCGCCGGGCCGCTGACCTGTCCGACCGGCTGGCCGTTGTCATAGGCGATAGCCCGAACCAGCAGGGTATGGGCGGAATCGGACACATCGACGTCAACGATCAGACGGTTGTTATCCATATCGGGCGTCAGTGTAACAGATTCGATAGCGTCCTCGGGCACCGGTTCCAGCCAGACGGTCTGCCAGATGCCGGTGACCGGGGTGTACCAGATGCCGTGGGGATTCAGATCCTGCTTGCCGCAGGCGATGGCCTGCGTATTGGTGGGGTCAAAGACACGCACGATTAGTTCCTGCGGACCGCCGGACAGCAGATAATCGGTAATATCATAGGAAAACGCATCGTAGCCGCCGCGATGAAGGCCGAGACTTGTCCCGTTGACGTACACCTCGGCCTCCCAGTCCACCGCGCCGAAATGCAGCAGGACGCGCTGTCCGTTCCAGTCAGTCGGCACGTCGAACAACCGCCGATACCACAAACGGTCATGGTGCTCCATCACGCCGGAGAGGGCCGATTCAACGGGAAAAGGCACCAGGATTTCATCGGCCAACGTCTGATTGAAGGGAACTTCATCGCCTGCCAGACCGGGCTGAAACTGCCAGATGCCGTTGAGATTAAGCCACTGCTGACGCACCATCTGCGGGCGAGGGTACTCCGGCAGCGGAGCGGCTGGGTCCACCTGCGCGGCCCAGGGCGTCATCATCCGACCATCTTTCATCGACCAGGCGGCCTGACCGAGATCGACCAGACCGATCATCCCCAGGCACATCAAGACCAAATACTGTATGTTGCTGACTGTCATTCTTGGGCCTTCCATTGGACGTTTAGAACGGTTGCATCGATTCAGGATCAAAACGGTCGCAGGACGGATCTTCCGGGACCGTACAGGCCAGCCACCATTGGGCCAGCAGCGCCACGTCGGCCAGATCGACACGGCAATCCTGATTCAAATCCGCCGAGGCGTATCCCCACGCGCCGCATTCATTGTCCACAATGACGACCTCAATGGGGCCTGCCGCCAGTCCCTCATAAGCGGCGTCCGCACTGGATACATTGATCGTCAACCAGGTGCGATGTTCGGCGTTTTCGAGAAGATCGTCGTCGATGGCCGTGATGCGAATCGCCTGCGGCACATCCCAGTCGGCGGGGGTAAAGATCAGCTCGCTACGATCCAGCACGACCTGTTTGACATGGGCCGGCTCATCGAATTCAATCCGGACGTCCGCCTGCGGCTGATCAAGCAGGCCGATGAAGACATCAGCGGATGTCGGCCCTTCTTCGTCCACGATCACGGGAACAGGTTCCATTTGAATTCGCGCCGGCTGCGAGCCTGAGTCGGCTATCAGCAGCTCTTCCTGACTCAGCGCGGTATCGCTGATGCGCACCTCATCGATGAACCCATAAGCCCGGTCGGTGTGGCTGCCGGCGTACAGCCCGCGTCCGACCGACCACCCGCCGGCATGCCAGTCGCCGCCGTCCGTCGTGCCT